>NZ_AVQI01000078.1 GCF_000468115.1 Treponema socranskii subsp. socranskii VPI DR56BR1116 = ATCC 35536 | reverse complement strand
TACCGATAGCGGCCGGCGTTTTGCTGTTTGCCGCAGCGCTCGTTTTTACAGGCTGCTCGAACGGCAGCGATTCGGGAGGCAGCACGCCGCCCCTGCCCAAGCACGCCATAACCTTCGGCGTGGAAGGCGGGAACGGTACGCTCAAAGCGACAGTCGGCGGCACCGAAATCAATTCGGGCGATACGGTGGAACAGGGCAAAATCGTCGAGTTTACCGCAACGGCGGGCAACCCCGCAACGCACAACGTTGACTTTTGGACGGTAAGCACCGGTGCCTTTGAAACGGGAACGGGAGGAAGCGGCAGCACGAGCGCAAAGATAAAAGTAGCGCAGCCGGTAACCGTAACGGTAAAGTTTAAGCCTGTAGGCACGCCGCCGACAAAGTACAACGTAACTTTCGGCGTAAGCGGCACGGGCGGCACGCTCAAAGCCGAAGTTGACGGCGCCGAAGTCCATTCGCCCTATCAAGCGGAACGGAATAAGGTGATTGTCTTTACCGCAGCACCAGTAAACGAATACTACGCGGTAGAAAAATGGACGGATGGCGGAACCGACATCGCAGGAGAAACGAACGCAACATACAATCACACGGTAACGGCGGACGCCGACATCGCCGTACATTTTAAAACCGCCCCCGTTGACGTGTATGTTACCGGAACAAGCGGCGGCAAAGCTTATGTGTGGAAAAACGGCGTGCCCACTCAACTGAACGCACACGAAGCTGCGCCCAATGCAGTCTTTCCGAAGGCAATATGCGCACAGGGAAAAGACGTGTACGTTGCAGGCTACGAAACCAATGGTGCGCCCCGTCCGCTCGCATGGAAAAAAGACGGCACCTTATACTGGATCAGTACAATCCGTGACAGTGATGCGCTTGATATCGCCTCTCATAACGGAAAGCTATTTGCGGTAGGCTATACATATCAGAATTACAACAATAAAGGTGCAAGCCTTACCGACATCAGCGATCCTGCAAATCCCGTCCTATCCTTTTTGCGCGAAATGGATTCCTCGATAATCATTGCGATCGCCCGGTCTCTGTGCGCCGGTACGGGAGAGTTGTACGTAGCAGGTACTAAACGGATAGGCAGTAACGATACCGTCTGTTTATGGACAAAGCCTGATGTAGGCGAGGTGAGCGAACTGGAATTGGGTCTTGAAGGCGCCGACGCTTCTTACGGCGTGTGTACGGCAGGAGCTTCGGTCTATGTTGCAGGGGGACACCTTTGGAAGGTAGACGGCACAACCTTTATTCCAATTACTATTCCCGGCGGCAAAAAGGGTTATAAATTGTGCGCTTCGGAAGGTACAGTCTATGCTGCAGGACAGACTACGGACGGTAAAGCTGCTATATGGAAAATCGAAGGTGCAAGCGCTTCGCTGTATGCAACGCTTTCAACAAACGTCGGTAATGTATATGCGCTGTGCGCTGCCGGAGGCGACCTGTATGCCGCAGGTTTTTATCAAGACACCGACTACAAACGGAAACCCATGTGGTGGCACATCGCAGCAGGCGGCACCCTTACCGAACACAAGCTCGGCATCGACGAAGGCGAAACGCTCGGCATTTGCGTTGCACCGCAGGAATAAAGGATAATAATTGAGCACCGCCCAAACCTCCGGTTTGGGGA
>NZ_AVQI01000077.1 GCF_000468115.1 Treponema socranskii subsp. socranskii VPI DR56BR1116 = ATCC 35536 | reverse complement strand
AAATCCCGAAAAGATCTTACTCGATAAATAATTTTTAAAAACTTTAATTCGATTTACTTTTTTTCCCCTTTCCTATACAATAACGGATATCTATTCTATCGAAGGTATGCTATGTTCAAAATTCTTGAAAAGAGAGAAATTTCCGCCGGCGTCTACTACATGAAATTCGAAGCTCCCGAAATTGCGCGCAACCGCAAAGCGGGGCAATTCGTCATCGTGCAGCTCGACACGGATTACGGAGAACGCGTTCCGCTGACGATCGCGGATGCGAATGCGGAAGAAGGCTGGGTCGTGCTCGTCTTTCAGGCGGTCGGAGCGACGACGTATAAACTCGCGCAAAAAAAGACGGGGGATTCCATCGCTGCGGTGCTCGGGCCGCTCGGAAATCCGTCGGTTATCGAAAAGCGCGACGGGCCGGTCGTCGTCGTAGGCGGCGGTTTCGGAGTTGCGCCGTGTTATCCGATCGTGCAGGCGCTTAAAGCGGTCGGCAATAAAGTAATTATGGTCATCGGCGCGAGAAACAAGGATTTGCTCATTTTCGTCGATGAGATGAAAAAGGTTGCGGACGAAGTTATCGTCATGACCGACGACGGAAGCGCAGGCAGGCAGGGGCTTGTCACGGTGCCGCTCGATGAGCTCTGCAAATCCGAAACGCCGCCCGCGGAAGTCATCGCGATCGGGCCTCCCATTATGATGAAGTTCGCCGCAAAGACGACGGAAAAATACAATATCCCGACGGTGGTGTCGCTCAACACGATTATGATCGACGGTACCGGTATGTGCGGCGGCTGCCGCGTTACGGTCGGCGATGAAACGAAATTCGTGTGCGTGGACGGGCCTGATTTCGACGCGCATAAAGTCGATTGGGACAATATGATGATGCGCATGGGCACGTTCAAAGCGCAGGAACAGGAAGATTTCCATAAATGCAAATTGGAAAGCGTGATCGAGCAAAAAGCTCAAGCATAATTTTCAATAGGTCGAAATTGAACCTAATAATTTCCTGCAAAAGTTTTTATAGAGGACGATAATCATGACGGAATATATTTCAGCAAATGAATTGGAAGCGCAGGCGAAAAAGGAATTCGATGAAATCGAACAAAAGATAAAAACCGCTCCGCTTTCTCCGAAAGATCGTATGGCGATTCCGCTTCAGGAAATGCCTGTCGCGGAGCCGAAAAAACGCGCGCGCGAAATGGGCGAAGTAGCGCTCGGCTATACGAAAGAGATGGCGATCAACGAAGCGAATCGCTGTCTCCAGTGCAAAAACGAACCCTGTGTCGCAGGCTGCCCCGTCGGCATCGCGATCCCGCAATTTATCGCGGAAATCCAAAAGGGAGATTTCAAATCTGCAGTCGATACGATTAAATTGACGAACCTTTTACCGGCTATCTGCGGCCGCGTGTGCCCGCAGGAAAAGCAGTGCCAAAAAGAATGTACGGTCGGAAAGATTCATAAAACGGTCGACAAAGCGGTTTCGATCGGACGGCTCGAACGGTTCGTCGCGGATTGGGAACGCACGAACAATAAAACGACGCTGCCGACGGTCGCAAAAGCGACGGGCAAAAAAGTCGCTGTCGTCGGATCGGGTCCCGCGGGGCTTACGGTCGCGGCCGACTGCGCGAGAGCGGGTCACGACGTTACCGTATTCGACGCGTTCCACAAAGCCGGCGGCGTCATGCTTTACGGCATTCCCGAATTCCGTCTTCCGAAAGACATCGTCGCAAAGGAAGTCGAAAATCTGAAAAAGATGGGCGTCAAATTCGAAATGAACTTTCTCGTCGGACGCACCGACACGCTCGATCAGCTTTTGACGGAAAAGGGTTTCGACGCCGCCTTTATCGGTACGGGCGCGGGGCTTCCGAAATTCCTCAATATCCCGGGAGAAAATCTCATCGGCGTATTCAGCGCAAACGAATACCTTTCGCGTGCCAATCTGATGAAAGCGTATATGAAGGGTACTGCCGATACGCCGTATTACGAAGCGAAAAACGTCATCGTCGTGGGCGGCGGAAACGTCGCTATGGACGCTGCACGCATGGCGCTCAGGCTCGGCGCGGAACACGTCAGCATCGTGTACCGCAGAACGCGCGATGAAATGCCCGCTCGAAAAGAAGAAGTCGGTCACGCGGAAGAAGAGGGCGTCGAATTCCGCTTCCTCGAAAACCCGATCGAAGTGCTCGGCATCGAAAGCGAAGACAAAGCGCTGAACGGCCGCGTGCGCGGTATCAAAGCGCTGCGATACGAACTCGGCGAACCCGACGCATCGGGCAGACGGAGCCCCGTCGCGATTCCGGGAAGCGAACACGAAATCCCGTGCGATGCGGTCATCGTCGCCCTCGGCAACGGCAGCAATCCCCTGCTCGTTCGCACGACGCCCGGCCTCGATGCGGATAAACACGGTCACATCGTCGTCGACGACAAACAGGCTACAAGCAAAACGAAAGTGTGGGCGGGCGGCGACATCGTGCTCGGAGCGGCAACGGTCATCCTCGCTATGGGTGAAGGCAGAAAAGCGGCTGCGAGCATAAACGAATATCTGGCCGGCTGACGAATCACACGAAACGGCAGGGCTGCTGCCGGGCGGGCTGCCGATTTTTTCGTTATATGTTATTTTTTAGAGAATACAGTTTCGGTGCGGCTGCCCTGCATTCGCTCTAATAGGTTAAAATTCGAGTTTTCTAAAACTCGAATTTTTCCAACCGTTTCGTGCATCAATTGGATGGCAAGTTTTGAAAACGAATAACAGTATACGAAGGCGAGGTTTCGGCTGCGTGCCGAAACGGCTGCAAGCGTACACGATGCGGCGCAACAGCGGGAGACCCGCGTGCGACTTTGTGCGTTCAGCTTGCGGAAGCCTCGCTTAAAAGCACAACCGGAGCGTAAGCGGGGCGTCCGCTGTGAGAGCCGCACTTGTACACGCTTACGGACAATTGTACCGTAGCCGTCCTCGCCGGAAACATAGCGTTATCAGCTGATAGTTTCGAAACTTGACATTCGCCCTAATAGTGCGGGCATCCGCTGCCGATACTATAGATATGGCTGAACGGAATACAAAAAAGAAGAATACGGGATTTGCGTTTGCGTGCTGGCTGCTCGTCGCGCTCATTCTGCTCGTATTCTTTTTTGTTAAAAAAGATACCATACTTTCAAATCTGCAAAACACCGATTTTTTCGGCCGCGTGTTCGGAAAGACACCGGAGTTCGTCCAAAACCACGAACAAAAACAAAATCCGAAAAGCGGCGGCGACGCATTTCAAATAGATATTTTACCTGAAGCGAATTCGACCGAGCCGTCCGTCATTGAAAATAACCGCTCGAACCTTGCAAAGCAAAACGAAAGCACTGCACAAAAACCGACATCGGCACCCGACGCACAAAAAACTCCCGATCGAGCGGAAGCTGAAAAAAGCGGTGAAACAAAACCTGCTGAAAAACCGAAAACGGAAAAGGGCAAGGAAACGCGGACGGCGGAAAAACCGAAAACGGATACACGGAACGCCGATAAAACGCAAACTCCGAAAAGCGCACCGCAGCCTGCGACAACCATAAACGTGCCGCTCTGCTTCGTCGTCATCGGATCCGACGGGTCGGTAAGCCGTCAAATCGTAACGCGCAAATTGCCGAAGTCGGATTCTCCGCTCACCGATACGCTGAACGCGCTTTTAGCCGGCCCCAGCGCGGAAGAAAAATCGCGCAATACGATGACGCTGATCCCTTCGGGCACAAAGCTGCTCGGAGCTTCGGTAAACAACGGCATTGCAACGCTCAATTTCAGCGAAGCTTTTTCGTTCAACAGCGTCGGCGTGCAGGGGTACCTCGCACAGCTCATGCAGATCGTTTACACGGCGACTTCGTTCAGCACCGTCAACAGCGTGCAGTTTATCATCGAAGGGCAGCGCGAAGATTATCTCGGAAGCGAAGGTACGTGGATAGGCTCTCCGCTGTCGCGTTCGAGCTTTCAATAAAGATTTATTAATCGGCGAAACTCAATTTAATTAATAAAAATTATCCGGGCGGATCCGATTCGCTCCCGCTTAAAATGCCGAAACGGTATAAGAATCGACGATGCGGTCGAAATACGATTTGTCCGCCGCGTATGCGTCTTCAAAAACGCTCAGCGTAAAAAACGCGTACGAAGCGTCGGATTTTTTTGTCAATTTTCTGACGATTCGCGTCGCCCGCTTTTTTTCGGCATCGTAAAAGACCGCACCGAGCGCATAAGTTCCCGCAGCGCCCTTCACCGAAGCACACCTCCAATCCGCATAAGAAGTGCCGCTCCCTTCGAGCAGGCGCCGAATCATGAGAGCTTCTGCGTTCTGGAAAGCTCCCGCGGGCTTCGGAAGAGAGGCCATGGAAATAACCGCATCGTTTCCGAGCATCCACATATTGTCCATCTTTTGCACCCAGTCTTCGTCGGCATCGATATTTTGTCCGTCAAACGAAAGCGTCGTTTTTTTTGCCGCAGTTTTTTTTCGCTGTGTGCGCTTTTTTTTGTCCGCGTAGGATCCGGGAAAACCCGTAAAATTCGAAAACGCTCCGTCGCTCGAAGACGCAAGCTTTCCGACGCTTACGACGTCGAAGAGGATCGTCATATCGCTTCCCCGTGCGATGCGCTTCAGATTGAAAAGCGGGACGAAGTAATCGTATTCGACGACGACATTGCCGCCAAACTGCATGATATCGTCGGGTACGATCCGCCCGCTTTCACGGACGATGCTGCCGGCTTTGATACGGTGCGCATTCAGCGTGTACATCATGTCTTCAAGATAATTGACGATTTCGCCGTCTCGCGGAGATCCGGATACAATCTGCTTTTCGCCGGTGATCTCCATGTGATCGGATGCGGGATCGAGCGTTACAAAAATCGTTACGGAAAGCGGTGCGTCTTTATCCGTTTTCGGCGCATAATACCGCGCAGCGTAGGTCGCTTTGTCATAGCGCAAAAAGCCGACATAGGATTTCCGCGTAAAGGTTTTATCTTCGTAATAAACGTATTCGCCAGGCGCATCTTCGATATGCGGCGTAAATCCGGGAAGCGCGTGTGCAGCCTGTATACACAAAAAAACTACGGCACAGGCGATCGTCTTATAATAATTATTAATTTTTTTTATCGATTGCATTGCAGTTCCTTAAGATTCGGCAGTCGAATAAAACATCGATTTCAGAGGATGCCGAACGCGAGCGCAGGAGCTCCCGCATCATCTCCCCTTTTTTGCACCTTGCGAACCTTGTAGTTCGTCACGCATTGAGCGCAGAGAGCGCATCCCGCACGATCTTTTCCGCCTGCCGCGCCGCATCGCCGGCCGGAACAAGGGACGCTTCGCTTGCGGAACGTTCTTTTATCTCCACGTTCGGAAGATTTTTTTCACCGACGACGATGCGCACCGGTATGCCGATCAAATCCATGTCGGCGAATTTGACGCCCGGCCGCTCGCTTCTGTCGTCGAGCAGCACTTCGATGCCCGCTTTCGTAAGCGCATCGTAGATCGAGTCGGACACTTCTTTCATGCGGCCTTCGTATTTTATCGGCACGATTGCGACGTGGTAAGGCGCGGTGCTCATCGTCCAGATGATGCCTTTGTCGTCGTGGTGCTCTTCGATGATCGACGCGAGCGTACGATCGACGCCGATACCGTAGCAGCCCATGAGCGGAGTACGCGATTTGCCGTTTACGTCAAGGTACGAAACGTTCATCGACTTCGTGTATTTTACGCCGAGCTTAAAGATATGGCCGAGCTCGTTGCCTTTTTTCGTATAGAGCGCTTTACCGCAGACCGCACACGCATCGCCTTCTTTTACGGTACGCACGTCGGCCGTCATAAAAGGCGTAAAATCGCGCAGCGGTTCGACGTGCATATCGTCGATGTCTTTTTCGCCGCCGCCGGTTACCGTATCGTGGACGCGCACATCGTACGAACCGTCGTCCTTTTTTACCATAACGCTTTCGTCGGCGAGGAGCGGCACTTTCGTCAATCCGACCGGCCCGACGAATCCGTGCGGCGCCCCCGAATATTTTATGACGTCTTCTTCCCCTGCAAGTTCGGCGCCGCTCGCTTTAAGGGCAGCAGCGAGTTTCGTTTCGTTTACGTCGAGGTCGCCGCGAATGGCAACGGCAAAAAAACATTCCGGATAATATTCGTTTCCGCCTTCGTCTATTTCGCGCTTGAACACGGCGCCTCCGGGCGCATTTGTCAAATCGAGGGAGGAATTATACGCTTTGTAAATGAGCACTTTGATAAACTGCGAAGCGCTCATTTTAAAAAACGTTTCCATCTTGGCAATGGTTTCGACGCCGGGGCACGAAACTTTTTCGACCGGTTTTTCGGCCGCAACCTGCACCTTACCTGCGGTGTCGAGGGCGGTATCGGCTTTGCACGAAGCTTTTTCGACGTTTGCCGCATAACCGCATGAAGGACAGAGCACGAGCGTATTGTCGCCGACCGAACTCTCGACCATGAACTCTTCCGAGACGTCTCCGCCTATAGCGCCGGCGTCGGCTCGTACGCGAATCACGTTGATACCCATACGCTTAAAAATACGGCGGTATGCGCGCGAACATGTTTCGTAGCTTTCATCGAGCGAACGTTCGTCCGCATCGAACGAATACGCATCCATCATGATGAATTCGCGGCCGCGCATGACGCCGTAGCGCGGTCTGATCTCGTCGCGGTATTTCGTATTGATTTGATAGATAAAAATCGGCAGCTGTTTATAAGAAGTAAGACCGTCGCGTACAAGAGCCGTAAACGCTTCTTCGGCAGTAGGACTCACGATCATGTCCTGCCCGCCTCTCGTTTTTGCGCGCAGCATTTCCGGCCCCATCGTCTGCCAGCGCCCGCTTTCTTTCCACAAATCGCCAGGTTGAATGACCGGCGGTTTTATTTCAAGCATGCCGGCGGCATCGAGTTCTTCGCGGATGATCGCTTCCGCTTTTCGAAGCGCACGCAAACCGAGGGGCATATACGCGTACAATCCGTTTGCCAATTTTCTGATAAGACCCGCGCGCATCATAAGCTTGTGGCTTTCGATGACGGCATCGGCGGGAGAATCGCGCAGCGTTGAAATAATCGTTTGAGAAGCTTTCATAGCGTTCTATTGTAACGTAAAGGGTGATTCGATTGCAAGCAAAAACGCTCATTCTCATTCGGGCGTGCCTCTTGAACGGCATTATATTCCGCGCTCTCATAATCCGTATGAGTTATTACCTTTATTCCACAAAAATCGATTTCCGCGATTGCATACATGCATACTTGACACGGTTTATTTTTTCTACTAATTTTAATATAATCCTGGTTCTCTAAAGACGGTTCTGATAAAGCTTTCTTTCGTATGAATGTATGTTTCTTCAGATTACGGTATTCAGAAAACGCAGATTGCAGCTGGCATCAGCAAATAAAAATGCCGTATTCGGCAAAAGGAACATCGTATATGTCCAAAAAAATTTACGTCGGCAATCTTAACTATGCCACCACGGAGGATACTCTGAAAAACAGCTTCGCCGCATTCGGTGAAGTCACTTCAGCAGTAATTATTAAAGACCGCTTTACGGATCAGTCGAAAGGTTTCGGCTTTATCGAAATGGCGGACGAAGGTGCGGCTGACAAAGCGATTGCCGACATGAACGGCAAAGAGATCGACGGCCGCCGTGTGCGCGTCAATGTCGCCGAAGAGCGCCCGCCGCGCCGCCCGAGATTCGATAACGGCGCAGAGCGCCAGTAGTTGTTCACCGCGTTTTACATTTAAAAGATTTTAGAAAGCCGGCTGCGGCGATGCATTCCGGCTTTTTTTATGCTATACTCCGTCTTATGAACGGTATTCCCTCAGGTTTTTCCGATTACGTTGCCGACGGCTGCGACAGGTGTTCGTTTATCCGATCCTACCTTGCACGGCGCGGCGTTGAAAGCGTCGTATTGCCCGTCGCGGGGAAAAATCACGTATACGTTAAATTTCCAACGTCGCAGTATAATCCTCAGTTTCGAATAAAAACGGTGATCGCACATTACGACCGCGTCCCCGGAAGTCCCGGAGCGAACGACAACAGCGCGGCGAATTTTTGTCTCATGGATTGGGCAGAGCGCCTTGCGAGCCGCTTCGATTTTCACAATGTCCGCCTCCTCTTTTCGGACGGTGAAGAGTTCGCATCGGGCAGCGTCGCTTCTCAAGGCGCGTTTTCGCTCGCTTCCCTTTTTAAACGGCTCGGCATCACAAACGATGATGTGTACGTGTTCGATTGTATGGGGCGCGGCACGATTCCGATCCTTCGCAAAACGGTTTTGCCGCTTGCCGTACCCTATACCCTTCGAACGCGTTTTGCCGCACTTGAAGACAGAGCCGAAGCGCTGCTTCGCCGTTCGACTTCACGGCGATGGCTTACGCTTCCGTTCGCATACAGCGACAATGCGGGTTTTATCGCGTACGGCATTCCCGCCGTCGCTGTGACGATGCTGCCGGAAGACGAAGCGGATAAATACTTCGCCGCGCTCATAAAAGAAAAATCGCTCGAAAACTACATTGTCAATCATACCGTCGATGCAAAAAGCGATGCCGAAGAGAAAGAAAAATTATTAAAATTACAGGCGATGGTGCCTGAAACGTGGAAGCTGATAAACACGGAAAACGATACCGAGCGGACGCTGACTCCCGAAAGCTTTTTCGTTTTCGCATCGATCCTCGATGTGCTCGCCGACGAAAAAACGCTTGTAAGCTGAGATGCCCCGCCGAGCGAACGTTCCGTATTATTTGCGAACGGGCGGCACGCTATTCGTCCATGATGGTGATTTCGACGCGGCGATTTCGCGACCTGCCTTCTTCGGTTTGATTTGTTGCAATCGGTTCCGCCGCTCCTTTTCCCTGCGTAAATACGTGATACGAATCGCGTACCCCGAGGACGATCAAATAATCGGCGACGGATTGGGCGCGCTCTTCGGAAAGTATTTGCCGCGCTTTTTCGCTTCCGCGCAGCGCCGTGTGCCCCGTAACGAGCAAATCGTTTTTATACGCTTTTAAGATATCGGCGATCTTTTCGAGTTTGCGTTTTTCACTTTCGCGGAGAACGGCCGAATCGGGAAGAAATTGAATTTTTTCGAGACTGATCGTCAATCCTTTTTCGCCTTTTTTTACCGACACGTCTTCGAGTCCGAGTTCCGCGACGCTGTCTTGAATTTTCTGCATCGTGCTGTCGTCGTTGACGCGCTCGAATTCGGTCACTTCAGCTTCCGCTGTCCCTTGAAACGTGAACGTGTCGCCGTAATAGGTTTCGATGACGATTTTAAAATTTTCATGATAGTGATCGATTTCGCCGCGCTCGTTGTCCCAGTAGAGCGTTTGATGCGAATGACCCATCGTGATTTTCGGGCGATTGAGCAGTTCCGCAGTCCGAGCGGAAATATCTCCCTGCCGTACATTGATTTTCGGACTTTCGAAATACAGATTGTACCGGACGTCGATAACGTTGAAAATCCTGCCGTCGGAATTTTTAACAATTCCCTTATAACGGTATGAAGCCGTAAACGGTACTTTAAACGGCTTTTGCAGAGCGAAAGTACGGTGAAGATCGTGCGCTTCATGCCCTTCGGCGCTCCACGTGTCGCCCGGCTTGACGGGCGTTTCGGGAAAGATCGGGCAATCGCGGACGACCGGCATAAAATACACATCGTCCATCGAGTATATGCCGCGCGCGCTTCGCGTAAATACGCTTTTGTATTCATCGCCCCACGAAAAATGCGCGCCGTTTGCGCTGCTCGTCGAATCTTCGGAAGACATAAACGTCGCTTCGCACACGCCGCTTCCGTCGTTGTGTACGTCGACGATCTTTGCGGAAATGCGCGTTACGATTTCCGCGTGATGATTTTCTTTGCCGTTGACGAAAACGTCTTCGTGGACTTTTGAAAGCGTGCGGTACGAATCGCCTTTTTTATATTTAAACGATAAAGTTGCAGACGGGACGCTCTGCGTGATAAGCGTTTCGTTTTCAGAAGTTTTGCTTCCCGCCGCCTGCGGAAACAAGAGCGCGCCGGACATAAAGGCGCACAAGACAAAGCAGCGGATTTTTTTATCGATCGAAAAAAAGGACATGGCAACTCCGATAAAAACTTTTGCGCATCCGGTGGGATACGTTGCTATCATTATCGGCGGAAAGAGGACATATTTTTAGAGACTGCGTCGTCGAAAAAAACGGCTGATTGAAATGCCCCACGGAAGCGCACCGCAGCACGGGTGAAAGATTCCGCAGCTATCGATGCGCTTTTAAAATTTCCGAGCAGCCGCCGTTCAATCTGAATCATTTCGCCGAAAAGCGAATTTTCTGCCACAGCTCGTCGTACTTTTCAAGGTTTTCGCCGATATCGAGTTTCAGCTCGCAGTGTGCCGTCTCTTCGGTCGTATACATCGGCGTCGTCGTCATATATTTCGCAGCTTCCGTGTTGACCGAGGGAGGAAAACGGAACCGGTCGAGGAATTGCGCGTAGATTTCCGGCCGATGGATAAAATCGATAAACTGCATCGCGAGGTCGTAATGCTTTGCGCCTTTTAAGATGACCATCGAATCGATATACATGGGGCCGCCTTCTTTCGGTATAAAAAAGTCGATCGTGTCGGCTTGTTTATCTTCAGGGACTTCGCCGTATACGACTTCGGCGTACCCTTGGCACACCCAAAAATCTCCTGCCGCAAAAGATTTGCCGAATCCTTCCGCATCGAATTTAACAAGATTCGGTTTCCAATCGTTTATTATTAAATTCGCGGCGCTGTTGAGTTCGGCATCGCCCGTCGAATTGACCGAATATCCCCGATACGCGAGCGCATCTCCGATAACTTCGCGCATATCGTCCATCATGGACGCATGACCCCGTATGCGCGCGTCGGAAAAGATATTCCAACTTCGCTCGTAATTTGAAAAGTACAATTTGTTTACGGCGATGCCCGCCGCTCCCATATAGTACGGAACGCAGAACTTCATCGTCGGGTCGTATACGGCTTTTTCGAGAACGAGCGGATTGATGTATTTTTTATTTTCAAATCGATTCAAATCGATCTCTTTCAGCATACCCTGTTTGAGCATGATCGACGCGTAGTCCTGCGACGGAAAGGCGATATCGTAACCGGACGCACCGGCCATGAACTTTGCATACATCACTTCGTTTGAGTCGTAGGTATCGACTTTTACCCGGCAGTCGTATTCGCTTTCGAATCGGCGGAGTGCGGCTTCGGGCACGTAGTACGTCCATGTAAAAAGATAGAGTACGTTCGATCGTTTGTGTCCGCCGCTTTCTTTCGAGCAGGATGCAAAACCGAGAACGCAGCATACAAGCGCTGCAATCAAAATGCCGTCGATGATTTTTTTCATAGTTTCCTCAAAATAATAAAATAGCGCCGCGAAAGGTGCGCCGTCTTTGCATCATGCACCGTACCGTTTGTCATTATGATACGAAATGCCGGCTGCAGCAAAGAAAATATTTAATGAGAAGCCGCTACCGTTTTGAGTCCCTTTCGAAGCGCAAAGGCGATAAGGCAGGTTGCAAGGATCATCACGCACGAAAGCGAATTGATGACGGGAGAGACGCCGAAGCGTATCATCGAATAGACGTACAGCGGCAGCGTCGTCGAACCCGGTCCCGACACGAAAAAGGTGATTACGAAGTCTTCGAGCGACATCGTGATCGCGATGAGAAAGCCCGACATGATGCCCGGCAAAAGAGAAGGAACGACGACTTTGACGAGCGTCTGCAATTCCGTCGCGCCCAAATCGTGCGCCGCTTCGATGATCGAAAAATCGAATTCGTCGAGCCGTGCCTTTACCATGAGATAGACGAAGGGCAGACAAAATGTCGTATGCGCCGCAAATATCGTAAAGAGTCCGAGCGGTATGTGCACGCGGCTGAAAAAGATGAGCGTGGAGATACCGACGATGACTTCGGGTAAAATCATCGGCAGATACGTAACGCCCTCGACAAATTTCCGTCCGCGAAACTTATACCAGCTGCAGCCGATCGCTGCGAGCGAGCCGAGCAATGTCGAAACGGCGGCCGACGTAAAAGCGACGATGAGGCTGTTTAAAAGCGCCTCCCACAATGATCGGGAATCGAAAATGAGCGCTTTGTACCATCTGAGCGAAAGGCGCGTAAAGTCGGCGCCCTTGCTGTCGTTGAACGAATACGTGATGATAACGACGAGCGGCAAAAACAAAAAAACGAGGGTAAGCGCGAGCATTACATTTGCAAATGAAAATATTGCGGCGCGCTTTTTCCACGATTTTTTCGCGTGCCGCGCGGGTTCGGACTGCCGCCGTTTTTTTACCGCAGGAAATAACAGGAAAAATATATTCGTCATTTTGTCATCCCTCCCGTAAAACCGTGAGCGTTTCCGTTTACCGAATAGACCTCATCTTTTACATTCGAGGATTTGAGTTTGGCGTCGCGTTTGTTTGCGCGGCTGATCCATAAAATACCTGCGACGCTGATAAGCGTTATGATCATGGAAAAAGCGGCGGACAGCGGCCAGTTGCGCGTCTTTTGCACTTGATCGACGATGACGTTTCCGAGCATATACGAATCTTTGCCGCCGACTAAAAGAGGCACGGCATAGGCGCCGAAAATCGGGATAAACGTAAAGATGACGGCCGTTACGATGCCGCTTCTGATTCCGGGAATGAGCACTTTTATCATTGCCTGCACTTTGTTCGCACCCAAATCGCGCGCGGCTTCGAGCAGCGAAAAATCGAAGCGGTCGACTGCGGTAAAAATCGGCAATATGGCGAACGGCAAATACATGTACACGGAAACGAGGATGACCGCGTTTTGATTGTACAAAAATTGTATGTAATCTTTTGTGATGCCGAGCGATATGAGAATTTGATTTAAGATGCCGTCGTTGTTGAGGATCGACATCCACGCGAAAACGCGGATGAGCGAATTCGTCCAAAACGGAATGATTATTAAAAAAAGCAAAAGCGTTTGCCGGCGGCTTCTCGCCATCGCGTAGCCGCACGGGATCGAAACGAGTACGGTGAGCGCAGTCGAAACGATCGTGATCTTGAGCGTCCGCAGCACGAGTATGCCGTAATTCGGGTTGAACATCTGACGGTATGCGTTGAGCGAAAACCGCCCTTCGACGCCGCCGTACAATCCCTTTTTCAAAAAACTGTAGATAAAGATAATGACCAACGGCGCGATAAAAAATATAAAAAGCCAAACGCCCATCGGCCATGCGTATGCCGTACCCTGATTGATCGTATCGTCTTTTGCCGCGGGAGGTTTCGTATCCGTCGTTTTCATTTTTGTATGTCCTCGACGATATAGCCGTCTTCCGCCGCCCACGAAATATAGACGTCGTCTTTCCATTGGATGGCCGGTCCGTCATCGAAATAAATCGTATGCTGTTTGAAAACTTTGACGAGCGCGCCGTTTTCGAGCCGCACGTAAAACTTCGATTGAAATCCCGAATACACCGGTTCTTCGACGATGCCTTTGAACACGTTGATGTCGGTGCGGCCGTGCGTTTCCGGCGGTTCTTTCGTGATGCGGATTTTTTCCGGGCGGATCGTAAAAGCGACCTTTTGTCCCTTTTGCGTCGGACCGTAGTCGGTTACCTGCATATAGCGGTCGAGGCTCGCCGTCGCTTCGGTGTCGCTCGCAAGCGGCGCTTGATGACCGAGCGCGGGAACGGAACAGGTAACCATGTAGTCGGGATCTTTTCCCGGCGTTTGATGCGGCACGCAATCGACGACCTGCGCTTCGAAGAGGTTCGTTTCGCCGATAAACTGCGCGACGAATTGCGTCGCAGGGCTTTCGTAAATTTCGAAGGGTGTTCCGACTTGCAGCACGTGCCCCGCATTCATAACGGCGATGTGATCGGATACGGAAAGCGCTTCGCTTTGATCGTGCGTCACGTAGATAAACGTTATGCCGATTTTATCGTGCAGATTGTCGAGATCTATGAGAAGATTTGCGCGGAGCTTTGCGTCGAGAGCGGAAAGCGGTTCGTCGAGCAAAAGCACTTTCGGCTCGTTTATCAGCGCACGTGCGATCGCGACCCGCTGCTTTTGTCCGCCCGACAGCTGATTCGGTTTTTTATAGATGTGTTGATCGAGCTGTACGAGGTGGATGTAATGCTTCACTTTTTCATCGATCGTTTCTTTCGGCACTTTTTTTAAGCGCAGCGGAAACGCGACGTTTTCGTATATTGAAAGATGCGGAAAAAGTGCGTAGGTTTGAAAAACCGTATTCGAATGGCGCTTATCCGGCGGAAGAGGGGCGACGTTCGTTTCATCGAACAGTACCGCGCCTTCGTCGGGATATTCGAAGCCCGCTATGATGCGCAGCAGCGTCGTCTTGCCGCAGCCTGAAGGACCGAGGAGGGAAAAGAATTCTCCCGGCTCGATTGTAATGCTGATGTCGTCGAGAGCGATAAAATCGTTATCGAATCTCTTCGAGACATGCTCGATGGTAACCCGGCTCCCTTTCACTTCAAGCAACCTCGGTATAATGGGATGACAGAGCCGCGCTCAAAACGGCTCAAATGTAGGCACATTATATACAAAGGGAATGGGGTATGCAAGAGCGAGTAAATCCGAGCAGTGCGGAGAAATCGCGAGCGTCTCCTATGAGAGAAAAACGCGTCAAGCGTTTTTCGACTCCCGACTTACCAGAGCGATTTCGCACAGTGCGGGACTTGCAACGAGCGCGTTAGCGCGAAGTTCCCTGTGACTCTATATTTATTTTATAATTTTCTAACACCGGTTATTGACCCTTGCCGTCTCATCAGCTATATTTTTTGTTACAATGACGACGAAAGAGAAAATTGAAAAACAGGGGCAAAAGAAAATCGATGAAAGAAACGCCGACCATAGCTGGCTCGCTCCTATACAAAAAGCGAATTTGTCAAAACTTGTTGTAGATAAAATCAAAGAAGGAATAATTAATAAAACTTTAAATCCCGGTGATTTTCTTCCATCGGAGAATGAATTGTCCGAAAAGATCGGAGTCGGAAAGTCAAGTGTAAGAGAAGCGGTCAAGATGCTTGAAGCGCTCGGAGTCGTTAAGATTAGAAAAGGATATGGCAGTCAGATCGTGGACTCCATCGATTCTTCCGTATTGAATCCGCTTGTATTCCAACTATTGCTTATTAACAGCACCGAGAGTCGACAGAAGCTTCTTGAATTTAGAATTATGTTTGAAATATCCGGCAGTATGCTTGCAATAGACAATGCAGTGGATAGTGATATAGAATTGTTAAAAAATAATTTAGACGCTACAAAAAATGCGTTCGCACAAAAAATACCGACGATTGAGTTCGATAAACGATTTCATATGATAATGTATGAAAGTACGCATAATTCTTTTATCGCATACATTGGTAAAACAATAATGGAATTATTTCACAATACGCTTATAACATCAAACACAAAATATCCTGAAACCGTTATCGCGGATCATGAAAAGATCTTAGGTGCGTTGATTGCACGCGATAAACAGGCGATAAAAGATGCGATTGAAAAATCGCTTGATAAATGGTACATCTATTCTCTCGAAAAATAAATTATGCTTTGAAAAGATGCATTATATCTTAAAAACGATTTGGGAGAAGAAACTTATCGATAATTTATTAAGACAACGGCCTCTGTTATAGGTTATATTTTAGATAATCGTATAACCGCCGTCAATATATATTGTTTGTCCTGTTGTATACGGGGATGCATCGGATGCATAATAGATTACCATGCCTGCAATATCAGCTTCGGCATTACCTAGACGGTTCATCGGTATGTGACGAAGTATCTCTTCCTTTATTTTTGAATCTTTGAATAAGACACTTGTGAGTTCTGTTTCAAACCAACCCGGTGCGATTGCGTTAATCCTGATACCGTATTGCGACCATTCGACTGCGAGTGCTTTTGTCAATTGCACAACTGCAGCTTTTGCTGCTACATAGGAAACAATATGCGGTCGGGCAATAGTTTTTGCATTTATTGAGGCAATGTTAATAATTTTTCCGTGGGTCTTATTTTCTATCATATGCTTTGCGATTCTCTGACAAGTAAAAAAAACGCCTTTTAATTGCGTGTTCTGTACCATATCCCAATCTTCCGCCGTATATTCCAAAGCAGGTTTACGTATATTGATGCCGGCGCAATTTACTAAAATGTGAATTTGCCCTGTTTGTTTGATAATAGTATCGATTGCTTGCTGTATTTTTTTTACATGCGTTATATCAAGTGTTGCGGCAAATATAGGTGCGCCTGTCTTTTGAGCGATATCGTTGACGATTTTTTTACACATTGCATAATTTCTGCTGGCAACGATAACGCGTGCACCGGCGTCGATGAGTCCCTCTGCTATACCCTTCCCGATACATCCGCTTCCTCCGACAACAAGTGCCGTCTTACCTTCTAATGAAAAAAAATGCAGTATGTTCATTTCTTATTATAAAAATAAATTATTAAACAGCCTCACATGGTTTTATGTACGCATGCAAGGCTGTATTTGAAAAAATGCTATGCGATAATCGCGGCAACGAGAACTACAATCATCGTAAAGACGGCGAGGAATACACCGGCGATAGTATACGATTTAAGACCGCCTTTTACGGTATATCCCGACATATTCGTTACAACCCAAAAGCCGCTGTCGTTCACATGTCCGATACTGATACCCCCGGCGAGACAGGCAAGTGCAATGAATACGGGATGCAGCGCTGTAAGTCCGGTAAATCCGGCCATGATATTCATCGTAGTGATGGATGCTACCGTACCGGAACCGAGCGCTACTCTGAATAAAACGGCTATGCCGAATGCGAACAGCACGATTATGACGGGAGATGCGCCGACTGTCGTAAATTGTTGTGCGACAAGTTTTGCGAATCCTGTCTGACTGATCACTTGTCCGAATGAACCGCCGGCACCGGTGATGAGCAATACGATGCCGGATGAAGCGACTGCACTGTCGACAATATCACCGAGCCGATTTTTTAATGCTTTATGTGCGATAATATATGCCGCCAATGTTCCCAAAAGCATGGCGACCACCCGGTTGCTCAAAAAGGAAATGAACACCGATTTGACGCCGAACACACCGCTTACGGTATTTAAGATAATACAGATGACAGGAAGTACCAGCGGAACAAGTGCAGCTGCAAAGGATGGAGCGTTCGGAGGAATCGGTTCGCCCTTTTCAAGGGTGATAATACCCGTTTCGTCTTTTTCTTTATTCCAAAATCCTCGATCGAGCATTTTAAAGTAGATAATCAGCCCGAAAAGACAGGCACCGAGACAAACCGCGGCACCGGCGATAAGCATAATACCTAAATCAAAATGGAGTATGGATGCTGCTGCAAGAGGATTCGGCGTCGGCGGTATAAGCGTATGTGCGCCCGCCGCGCAGATTGTGACGGCTCCGACCGCATAGGACAACGGTTTTTTAAGCGTTTTGCTCATTTCGATTGCGAGCGGTATTAAAATGATAAATGTGATATCAAAGAATACGGGAATCGAAAGCAAAAATGCTGCGAAGCCCAGTGCAAATAGCGCATATTTTTGTCCGGTCTTTTTTATGAGCGTTTCCGCGATGATACGTGCTCCGCCGCTCTCTTCAAGAAGTTTTCCTAAAATGCATCCGAGTCCGATAGGGAGACCGATGGCACCCATCAAATTTCCAAATCCTTTGCCGATCGATTCGACGGTTTCCATCAATCCCATACCGCAGCCAAGTCCCATTACGAGACATCCGAAAATCAAAGCGATCGTCGGATTCAGTTTTAGCTTTACGATCGAAATCAATATTACTGTGATTGCAATAACGAGTACCAGAATGATTTTGGTAATTTCTGACATACAACCTCCAAATGTGCGATTGCACATCGCGGTAATCACTTTAATTTTTTAAGTGTTCTTTCTTCCGCCTTTGTTAATTCACAATTGAGTGCTTTATCGCTCAGTGATTTTAATGTTGCCAATTCCTTTTCTCTTTGTTCCTTTTCCCATTCTTCAGCAAAATTGCCGTTCTTGATGTTGTCGTATTTTTCTTTGAGAAATTTACGGATTTGCGTCGGATCAAATTTTTCGTAATTCGTAAGTTGTCCGTATTGACTCGTATGTGAATGAAAGGGGAGCTGCTTAAACATTCCCATCTCCGCTGCCTTTTCCATCATATACATAGGCTCTCTTGACATATACGCTTCCATCAAAACAGCTTCTTCGGGATGTCCTTCGGCGACATGCAGTTTAAATGCTTCTACGAATACGTGATAGATAATCGGCCAAATACCTTGTTCGGTCATCAAGTCGAGCATCGTTTCATCGATAAATTTAACTTCGATTGCACCTTTTTTTGTTGCACCGATCGCTTTGCAAAGTGCTTTGCCGTATTCAAGCGCTTTGCCCGACGCGTCTTGAGCGACACCGACGAATGCCGGTGATCCTTGTCCGCGTAAATACAGTTGCCGTACGCCGTCGCCGATCATTCTCGGCGCTGCCATAACGATATCGACGAATTCGGGAGGAGTAATTTTATGAAACGTTATATTGTATGCGGATGCAAAATTAATGATATCGCCTTTTTTCAGTCCGGGAGCAATTTGCTCTTTGAAAATCTCTGGGGCAAATTCATCCGGCAATAAAATAAAAATGATATCTGCTTTTTTACATGCTTCGGCGATTGAAAATACTTCAAAGCCGTCGCTTTTTGCCTGTTCATATGAACTATCTTCCCTGCTTCCGACGATGATGTGCTTGCATCCCGAATCCCTCATATTCAGTGCCTGTGCGCGTCCCTGATTTCCGTAACCGATTATCGCGATTGTTTTATCGGCTACCAGCTTCAAATCCGCATCCTTGTCATAGTATATATTTGTTGCCATGACAAAACCTCCTTCGATAGTTTTTCGATCCATCTTTGTTGACATATGTCATCTGATATCTGCTATCAGATATATTTAGTATAACACAATTTATCGGGTTGTCAATTGAAATTTTTCAGTTTTTAACAAAAATTCCGTATATTTCCGAAAGCATTTTCCCCTTAGCGATTTCATTTTTTCAATAAAAAAATTTAAAGTTCTATTGACATTACAATAAGACTATCGTATATTATTTAATGTAATAACAAAAGAACATCACTGCAGTGTTGGTTGACTCGTTTTCGCACTGTACGCGGAAACAGCAAGCGCGACGGACGGCGGACAGTCCGAAGGAGAAAAAGATGGAAACTATGAAAATGGGAAAACGCGACTGCAAGACGGCTCAGCTTTCAAAAGGGACGATGGATGTGTACGATTTCGGCGCGATCAAGCTGTATGCGTTTAAGACGAATGACCCGATGAGCGACGAATGCTTTTTGATCGAAAAAAACGGCAAGGTTTTTATGATCGAATCTCCGT
The DNA here is from genome assembly GCF_000468115.1 of Treponema socranskii subsp. socranskii VPI DR56BR1116 = ATCC 35536. Lineage (GTDB taxonomy): Bacteria > Spirochaetota > Spirochaetia > Treponematales > Treponemataceae > Treponema_D > Treponema_D socranskii. Next base: position 10,992 of record NZ_AVQI01000077.1, on the reverse strand, counting down.
GCTTTTTCGACAACATCGCCGAGCTGACAAAGTATATTGGGGATATCGGCGCGGACTATGTCGGCACCGTCATCGCCTACCATGCCGCAGGCGGAAGCTTTATGCCGGAAAAGCCTGTTTATTCAACAAAAAATGCGGACGCGTACGGCCATACCGGCGGAGGTGCAGCATTGGTGAACAACTTTGCCGCGACATTCGGCAAAGCCTTCGACAAATCGCTGTATAAGACGACGAACTTTATCGAGGGCGATACGCTTAAAATCGCGGACGTCGAATTGAAAATCGTTCGTACGCAAGATGCCTTCGATATCGAACTGCCGGAAATCAATGCGGTGTATACGCACATGCTCGGTCACGACGTACACTCGATTGTCGCCGGCAGTGCTCACGCCGATGCGATTATCGCCCAGCTTGAAGACTATATCAATCGCGGTGTCGGCTTTATTCTCACGTCGCACTACACGATCGAAGATCTTTCGGACGCAAAGCAAAAGATCGCATACCTTCGCGACCTTAAAAATATCGCGCTGAAAAATAGGGATGCGTCGGCGTTTAAAAAAGCGGTTCAAGAAAAATACGGCGCATACGGCGGACCCAACTACCTCGATATGACTGCAGGTATGTTTTACGCAAAATAAATTTGATCGACGAAGATAGGATCTGTCCGAATACTCCGGTTTTCGGGCAGCTTTCTTAATGCACGGTGTTACCGTTCGCCGCGGGCGCTTTTTGCCTGCGGCGTTTTTCGGTATACTGTGTGAAGTATGAAAGATCAAACGCTTACTATAGAAGCCGCCGCTTGTCTCAATCGTTTGGATTTGCAGTATGGGGCGCCGGAGACATTCAGCCTATGAAAATCAGTGTTCGCTTTACGGCGGCGATACACACGCTGCTGTGCATCCGGTATTTTCAAAACGAATGCCGCGTTACTTCGGATTTTATCGCATCGAGTACGGGCGTGCATCCCGTTATTATACGAAAGATTTTATTGCAGCTGCAAAAGGCGGGACTTGTCGAAACGGCTGCGGGCGTCGGCGGCTCGCGTCTTACAAAAGATGCGAATGCGATCACGCTGCTTGATGTATACCGAGCGATCAACGAAAGCGGGGAAGCGCAAAACGTATTCGCTTTTCATCCGCAGCCGAATAAAAAATGTCCGATAGGGAAAAACATTCACCGCATCCTCGATCCGGTATTGGAAAGCGCGTTCGGCGCGATGGAGGCGGAACTCGGTAAAACAACGCTTGCGAGCTTATTCGTACAATTGCCGAAGTAAACGTTGTTTTTATAGACAAGACACAAACGATATGCCGCTACCGCGCTTTTTCAAAAACGCGGCACACTTCGTATATGTACGCTTCGTGGTAATCTTTGTCGGGATAGCAGTCCGCGTCGACGGTTTTATCGACAAAAAGTTTCGGGTCGAAAAACTGCGAATATAATTTTTTCCCGACGATGACGAGTTCGGCTTCCGCTACGGCGACGGTGCCGTTTATCGGATAGGGACTGATGCCCGCCTCTTTCCACTTATCCGTATCGCGGCCCGAAATCGTACCGCAGATTTTCAGCGCTTCCCGATATCGTTCCGGCAAAAAAGAGAGCGTTACCGAATCGTACGAATCGATAAAAGTTTTTGTAAAGCGCTGCGGCCGGATAAAAATCTGCACGACGTTTTTTCGCCACAAGCCGCCGAACATACCCCAGCTCGCCGTCATCGTATTGCAGTCTTTTTCGGTTCCGGCGGAGATAAGCATCCATTGTTTTAAAACTTTCGAAAAGGGATTAAACGAAAGATCGTCTGTCGATATTTCGCGAAAGAGTGCCATGTCCATATTATAATTATTTTAAATCATCACATCTCCGGCGTCAATACGGCTCTCGTCAATCCTCGTCAATACGGCAGCCGAGACAGCGCCATATACAGCAGTGTGCCGCCGAAAATACTCACCATCGCGTTCCGTTTCCATACGTGTAAAATCGCCGTCGCTCCGAGCGCAATGACGGACGGAAGTCCCCACGGGCGGGACGTAAACTCGATGTCTTTAAAGCAGTATACGACGAGGATCGCTATGATCATCGGCGGGATATATTTTTCGATAAAGGTGATGATGCGCGGCGGATCGCGGTACGAAAACAGTATAAACGGAAAGGCGCGCGTCGCAAAGACGATGAGCGCGGATATGCCGGTCGCGATGAGCGCGGCGGCGAGAGTAAGCGGCGTCATAGGGGAGTCTCCATTTCGGTTTTGAATTTTTTACCGCGTACTGCGACGAGGGCGGCGAGCGCAAAGGCGATTGCAGCGATGAGTATATGCCCCGACGGAAAAAGACCGCAACGGGAAAGGACGACGGCGGCGAACGCGGCAAGGGCTCCGATGACCGGAGGCGTGGCGTCGCGCGATTTGGCAAGCTGTTCGATGAGCAGCACCATAAAGAGAGCGGTGAGTGCAAAGTCCACGCCCGCGAGCGAAAACGGAATGAATTGCCCCGCAACGGCTCCGATGACGCCGCCAAAAATCCAATACAGGTGGTCGAGCAGGGCGATCGTGCCGTAAAACGCGCCTGCGTTTGCGCCTTCCGGTACGGTACAGTTCGTAAGGAGCGAATAGGTTTCGTCGGTCAGCGCAAAGATCAGATACGGTTTCCATGCACCGACGTTTTTAAAACGCGTGATAAGCGAAAGACCGTACACGATGTGGCGGATATTGACGAGGAGTTCCGTGAACGCGATCGCACCGAGCGGCGCGCCCGACGCAAACAAGCCGACGGCGACGTATTGTCCCGCACCCGCGTACATCGTTATGCTCATAACCGGCGCAATCCACACCGGATAGCCCGCATTTACGATCATCAAACCGAAGGGGATCCCGATCGCCGTATAACCGAACAAAACCGGAATAGTGATTTTTGCCGCTTCGGCGAAATATCTGCGCTCCATCATATCCTGCCGTATTGTCTCCGATTTCGATATGTATTTTGCAGTATATCGTTTTATAAAAACTAAGTCGAGCATTTATACGAGTCGCTTCTATCGATCGGCAAAATACGCTATACTTATACTCATGCTTTCTCACTATCTGTGGATTTTTTTTATTGCAATGGTACCGCTTATCGAACTGCGCGGCGCAATTCCCGTATCGCAGGCGTTTACGCCGCCCTTGCCGCTTTTGCAGTCGTACGCCGTCTGCATCGCGGGTAATATGCTTCCCGTGCCGATCATCTACCTTTTTGCGAGAAAATTTCTCGAATGGGGCGCGGACAAAAAAATCAGCGGAAGCATCTGTACGTTTTTTCTTATTAAAGGGAAAAAAGCGGGCAAAAAACTGCAGGCAAAAGCGGGACGGGGACTTTTTGTCGCGCTCATGCTCTTCGTCGGCATACCGCTTCCGGGAACGGGCGCATGGACGGGAACGCTCGCCGCAAGCATCCTCGATATGGATTTTAAAGAAACCGTGCTCGCCGTTACCGCAGGCGTCATCATGGCGGGCGTCATCATGGCGCTCGTGAGCTTGGGCGTGTTCGGCGTTATCCGGTAAACGCGTATCAATACAAACGGTTGGAAAGTATAATGAAAATCGGTATTATATATTATATAATTAGAAGAGAATTTATATGAGAATGCAATGTAATTCCTATTTGAAAGTTCTGCTGCTCGCGGCTTCAACCGGTATTTTTTTATCATGTACGGAACTCGTCACCGCACCGACGATGCAGGCATTGGGCGGTTCACAGAGCGGAGGAACAAACAATACTATCGCATCTCCGCAAAACCTTTTCGCCTCACAAGGTGAAAAACGCACCATCACACTGAGCTGGACGGAAGTACATAAAGCCGTGCGTTACTATGTGTATGCCTCTCCGACACCTTTCGGTACTTTTCCGAAAGTCGGAGAAACATCCACACGTTTGTATACTTATGACGCTATGCCCGGCGTGACGCGGTATTTTAAAGTAACGGCCGTATCCTACGCAGGCACGGAATCGAAACCGAGCTTAACTGTTTCCGGAACAACGCTCGCACAACCCGTCATCAACGACATACAGCAAACCGAAAATACTGACAGCGTAACGATCTCTTGGTATATGGAAAATACCGATGCCTATTGCGATGCGCTGCAATATACGATTACGTGCCGAGGCAATTCCGATGTCATACGGACGGAAACGATTGCCGGCGGAGCAAACGGAATATCCGCACCGACGTCGTATACGTTTACAAATCTAAAGCAAAATACAAAATACAAATACACGGTCGAAGCGTTTTTAAAAACCGCACAAGAAGCCGTTGAAACAAGCGATACGGTCGATGCGGAAACGGCTGCTTCGTTAAAACCGAGCGCACCGGATAATATGCATGCGACGGGCGGCGTTCTTACAAATATGATTTCGCTGTCGTTTACGCTTCCTGAAAAAGCGAATGTCAAACAGACGACGGATATGGGTACGGGCGGCCAACAGGCAATCTACAGTAAATATCCGCTTTATTTTAAAATCGTCCGGCGTATCGCAGCCGGTGATACCGGCACGGAATATTCATGGATGCCGCTGGAAGAAAAAATGTATTATTCGCCATCGGAGCCGAATAAATGGACAAGCACGGAACCGACTTCCCTTGAAGCATATAATGCGGCATATACGGAAGGTGCTACCGTCACGTATATCGATACATCGGATCTTGTGCGCGGCATAAAATACGAATATAAAATCCAATCGTATATCTATAAAAAAAATACGACGTCATCTTCATCATCTTCATCTGCGGTAGGTTGGGAAGCTGCCGTTCCGCTGTTCGAATTATCGAATATTACGTCCGTTCCCGATAACGAATTGCATCCGACAAAGAACATCAAAACATCGGTGCGATTTAAAGCGGCTTGGACGTCGCACGGTAAAGAAAGCGATTACGTATTTATCGTCAAAGAAGATCACAACGATATTGCCGATAATTACAGCGGCTCAAAATATATGCTGTACGAATCCCTCGCAGGCGTAAACGCCGCCGTGCTTACTTATGACACCCAAGATGCGGCAAGCACAAACTGCGGGTACTATACGTATACGATGTATATCGTTTCAAAAACTTTTCCTCACGGCGCCGCCGAACTTGAAACCGCGGTACACAATGCGCTCGACTCCGCTCCGGCGCAAAGAAGCGCACTTGTTACATCGGAAATCGATTTACCGAAAGCGTCTATCACAGTCGATGACGGATACGGGGACAAAGCGGTAATTTCGTGGAATTACGACAGCGAAACGGACTATACGCTTAAGCGCTATACCGCCGACGAAAACGGATACAAAATCGAAGGCACGCTCAAAGAAACCGATAACGCGGCACTCGGTACAACGGGCAGCTACATCGATACCACGCTTGAAAACGGAAAAGCATATATCTATGTGCTGTGTGCAAAATACAAGACGGGCACGATTACCATTCTATCCGATCCCGTAACTGCGTATACGCTCGGCGTTCCCTTCGTAACGTTCGATGCCGATTCTCCGGCATACAGCGCGATCACGATTTCATGGAAACCGGTACAAAAAGCGGATATCTATACCGTCACGTTGACCTGCGGCAGTATAACGGTAACGGGCACGCTCGAAAAAAATACGACGGGGTCTTCATATACGGCGTCCGAACACACTTCATATACGATAGGCGAAACCGGTCAAATCATCTACACGATCGGTAAACCTGCAGGATATGACGACGCACAGATTTCGGGAAAACCTTTTACCTGTACGGTATCGGCTTCAAACAGTAAAGCCGCAGCAGCGTCGGCTCCGATACAAGTGCGTACGCTCGGGCCTGCCGAAACGAATGTCACGGCAACCCTTGCACAATCCGCCGATCGAATCACGGCAACATGGAATACGGTGCAAGGTGCGGCAGGCTATTTCGTACTGCGCGACCGATGCGATATTTTAAATGACAAGATTCTTTCAAGCGACGTATATTTCGTACCGGCAACTCCGACCGGCAGTACAAATGAAATACAAGCGAATAAAGAAATCATCTCCGGTACAAGCGCCGTCATAGCCGGCAATACAATCACGCTAACCGACACCTATACGGCATCTCCGGCAACGGGTATGACCGTTTGGCAAGACAATCAGGATAAACTCGCGTGGGGATACCCGTATCGCTATACCGTATTCCCCGCAAAAAGCGCAGACGATGCCTACGACGTTTCAGCCGTTTCGGAAAACGGAAAGCGTACACAGGTAACGATACGCGATGTCGTCTATCAAAACGTCGATAAGATTTTTGCTGCCGGTTCCACGCTCGGCTGCGGCTTTGCAGTCACCGCGACAAAATCCGAAAGCCCCGATTCCGTTACGATTGTATGGCAAAAGCCGTACGGAATAACGACGCAGGAACCGAAACTGTGGCGAAAACGCATGACGGAAAGCGGGGCGCAATGGGAAAAAACGACGGAACTTGTCGATGCGCACGGCAACTTTGTCGTCGCTCCGACGGGAAACGAACGTACCGTTCCGTACGGCTATGCCGTCGTTTACAGCGACGAAGCGCCGCACGCGACATACCTCACATCGCTTTCCGTCTCCGATCCGAAAAGTCCGTCGGAACCGCTCAACAAGGGCTATGCATTTGCGATCACGTGTACCGCGGATAACATAAAAAACGGCATCGCAGCGGGATTCGGAGAACGGATCGGGTGGACGCTGTGGAATTACGACGAACGCGCGGTCGGACCCGATCCGGGAAAAACGTATGAGCTGTACATCAAAAACAGCGACTATAATGCGAACTGGAATAAAATCGCAACGGTTTCGCAGGACGGAAGCGTTACCCTAAACAATAAATCGGAGTACGCGGTGACGATCACGCCGTCAAACGAAAGTTTGAGCATCATCCCCGTACTGACAAACGACACGCATTCCGGATTGCTGCAAGTGCTGCGTGACTATAAGCATTATGCAAAGATGGAAATAACGCGGACTCTTTCGGACGGAACGCACATCACCGCATCGTATTCGGACGGAGACCCGTTCGCATACCGTGAAATCACGCCGAAAGAATTCGCCCTCGTTTCGGCGCTGTCGCTCGCTACGGCGATGTACCGCGACATGGAAAATAAAAAAACGACGGAGTTTCTCGAATACAGCAAAGAAGGCACGTGGGGGACGAGAAGGATCTTTTATTTTAATAAAAATAAGGGGCCGTTTTTTCAAACGATATCGGGAACGCTGCGCTGTTATGCCAGCACTACCGGTCCCAAAATGCCGAAAAAATACGGTCACTACGATAATAAAAACTGGGGTGATCTTGGAGGAGGCGGAGATCCCGATCCCTGTACGCTGACGCTCGCATCGCAGAGCATATACACGGGTTCGGCGACGATTACGTCTATGGAGAACGGAGGCGGAAGCTATACCGTTAAATACCGTTCGGAAGAAAACGGTAAAAATTTCAGAGAATTCGTTTCGTCGATATTCAGCTACGGCAGTCTCACGTCTCCGGAAAACTATGATTGGTCTGCAACGGAAAATAAATGGAAATGATACTATGAAACACACGACACCTATTCGATTATGTATGGTTTTGTCCGCCCTTGCGTTCGGCTTTACGTCATGCCATCAATTTTTTCAAGGCAAAATAGACATGACGCAAAAAGGCAGGAGCGCAACGCTGACGGATCTTTTGTCGAATGCCAAACCGATTACGCAGCTCGATAAACCGGCACAGATTTTCGTTTCGCACGGCAAAAATGCGGATGCGGTAAAAATTCACATAACATGGAGCGCGGTAACGGGAGCGGCGTCGTACCGGCTTGAACGGGCAGTTGCACAGGCAAACGACGACGGTACTTTTACCCGTCCCGACGAAAGCGAATTTGAAATCATCAAAGCGTCCGGTACAAACCCGATAACATCGAGTTATATTACGGGAACATCCTATACCGATATCATCCTCAATTCCGAAAGTGCAAAATATTCGGATAAAGAATATACATACGGCTTCTTTTACCGTGTAAGCGCGGAAAACGCATACAAAAAATACGATCCGAGCGTATTTACCGAATCTACAGCGGGCACACTGTTTGCGCCGCCCCGCTCTCCTCGTGCGAGTCTCGGCGATTCGGAAAATTACATCATGTTTACATGGGAAAAAAGCGACAGCGTTTCATATTACCGGATCTACCGGAGCGAAAACCGAGACGGAACGAACAGTTTGTATCTCGGCAGGGTTGCGGCAAATCAAAACCAATACAAAGATACTATTCCGTCCTCCCAACAGGGAAAAGAATATTATTATACCGTGTACGCACAAAACGCTGCGGGAAATATAAGCGTCGCGAGCGCACCGGCGCTCGGTTTTACGCTCATAGCAGGCGCACCTCCGAAAGTACAAAACGTACGCGTTACGGACGGACGGGGCACTGCCGTAGATCACATCACCGTTACATGGGATCCCTCAAGCGGCACCGATATCACATACGCGGTATATCGTACGAGCTCTGTCGACAGCGCGTACTTGCTGTGCAGCAACACCGTAACACAGACATCCTATACCGATACCCAGTCGTTGAAGCCGAACGTGTACTATTATTATCAAGTCCAGGCTGTCAAAACGGTTGTCAACAGCGACGGAACGACGACTGTTACAAAAGGGCCGTTTTCGGCGTCGTCGCCGACGGATGCGCATCCCGCAGAAGCGTATCTGCTCAGTCCGCCGGCATCGTTCGAAGTGTCGAAAGTGCGCGGATCAAGCCCGGCAAAAGTGCTGTTTAAATTTCCGGCAGCGCTCGGCTCGCCCGAATGTCTTACCAATTCGAATATCTACCACGATTACAATACCTATACGTATCGCTTGTTCGGCGGCACGACGCCCGATACCGTCAGCACGGAAATACCGGTATCTATGCCGGCGGCGATAAACGGCTATTACGAAGTCGAAGCGGATCCCGGCAGCCATAAATTTTTTACGGTTGCAACGGTGAACGGAACCCAGCAAAGCGCAGCGAGCACGGTAGCGGCTCCCGCCCCTTACGAAGCAAAGAACGTAACGGCGACACGGCATAAAGCCATAGAGGGCTTTAGCGATGCCGGCAGCGCTAACTCTTCAGGAGTATACCCCGTACGGATCACGTGGGATACGCCCGATGAAGGAGCCGACGGCGGTTATTATATATATCGTTCGACACAAAAGACAAACGGCTTCAGGCGGATCACCGAAACGCCGGTAACCGAATTGTCCTATATCGATAAAAACGATACGGCAAAGACGGGAACCTATTACTATTATAAAGTGCTCTCGCTCAACAGTTTGCTGCAAGGAATAAATTTTACCGATGCGGTGTGCGGATACGGTGCGCTCACCTACGATCAATATTTTAGGGAATACAACAAAACGATAAAACGTTCGCATCAAAAACTTACCTTGATGCACAAACCGGGAACAAGCGCGCTGGGAAGCGAAACGGTACAGGGCGATATCGGCGGCAAAGTGCAATACGAGGCGAAAATGAGCGGACTCGGTGCGCGCATAACGATGTACTACAACGACTACTGCGACTATTACATAAGCGGCAGTGTACAACTCGGCATTTATTTTACACTTACCGGAAATACGAACACAAGCGCAAACATAAGTGCCAACGGAAGCATGGACGGAACGGTCACCTGTACGGGTATGTATCCCGGAACGATCGTATACGATAATATCGAAATAAAAGGCGGTAATGCCGGCGGCGGCCATTATGTTGTAACGCCTGAAGGATTTCCTGCAGGCAACGTAAGCTATGCGATCGGTCTTGAATAAATCATAAGGGGCGTAAAAATGAAACGGTGCAAAAAATTATTATTTTTTTCGATTATCTGCTGCATCCAGTTTGTCATACTGTCGTGCTATACGCCTTCTCCGCTGTATGGGACATGGGCAGATAACAAAGGAAACAGAATAACCTTTGTAAACGACGGATCGTATTCCGCATCGATCATCGACGAAACGGGACAAAAAACCTTGTATGAGGGATCGTGGACGGTTTTCGATAATGTGCTTATTTTGACAAAAAATTCCGGCGGAACAATTGATACCGAATGGGATATTCGCGGCGCAATGTTGTATCTCAACTGGGTAGACAACAATAATGAAACGCAGGCATTGACGCTCTTTCATATTTCAAAATAGGATACCTATGAAAAAATATATATTACTGTTGATGATCATTCCGCTGTTATCGTTGTCTCCGCTTTTCTCCGCAGATCAAGAGGATGTGGGACAGGACGATTCCGTCGAGCTTAACCCGAAAACGAAATTTCCTGCGATCAAAGAAAAGCCGTTTATCGTTTTTAACGAAGGCGTAACGGTATCACAGATAACGCGCCTCATAAAGCAGGACAAGTACAACAGAAGCAATTTCGTATGGCAAAATTATCTTGTCGGATTGTATTGTGAAGCGCAAACCGAAAATATAAAACCCGTTGACAGTCTGCTCCGTATAGCCGTGTATTACCCGTTCAAGCATACTTTCAACGGCATGGATCAAAAAGCGACTCAGCCGATTTTATATGCATTCGATGTATACTACGGACCGTTTTTTCAAACGGATATGTGGAAATACGTCTATATCAATTTTTCTTTCGGACCGCATTTTTTATATGAGCTGTCGGATGAATATCATCATATACAGCTCGGAGGCGCCGTCCTTCTCGGCTTGGAATTGCCGGTCTTAAAACGATGGACTGTCATCAATAACGGGATATTCGCCGTCGATTACGGCAATATCGGTTCAAACCGTGCGATTGCACCCTATGATTTTGTTTGGCAATATCAGCTTGAGCTCGGCTGCAGATACAGCAAGCGAAAACAAAATCGGTATACGTATATCCGCAAACTCGATAAAAAAGCGGCAAACATGAAAAAAACACAGGATCCGCAGGCGGAAAACGACGGTTCCGTCATACCGGAATCGGAACATACGGAAGCGGAATCCTGAAAGACGCGGCCCGCCGCACGAAGTGCGGC
>NZ_AVQI01000076.1 GCF_000468115.1 Treponema socranskii subsp. socranskii VPI DR56BR1116 = ATCC 35536 | reverse complement strand
TCCTCACGACTTAAAAGAGCAAATCCGAGCAGCGGTCGTTCGCAGTACATCCGTGTCCCGCTCACTATCGTATTTTTGCGTAGCAAAAATACGCGACTATTTTGCAAAAATACGACACGGCCTCCGTGCCGTGCGTCGAGCACGAAGTGCGAAGTTCCCCGCGCAGGATTTGCGAGCGTCTCTTATCACACAGCGCGCCGTAAACGTCGTACTGTGTGTCCTCATAAGGAATCGCAGTCGGCTTGTATATCTTTTGTTGCATTCGAAAAGATGAAGTATAAAAACCTACGCCCGGCCGGAGCGGTGCCGCAGGCAGCCACCGGAGCGACCGCGAGCGAGCGAGGAGGCCGAGCGCGAGTGAGCTGCGGAGGGCGGGATCTTTCGATATGCGTCGTCCGAAAAAATTAATAATTAATTATGAGCGGTACTAAAGCCGGTTTCGGATCGCGTCGATAAATTCCCACGAATTGAGCACGCGCTTGGGCGCAGGGGAGGCGAGGAGCGCTATGTCGCCGGTCATCTCTCCGTCTTCGATTGTCGAAAGCGTCGCCCTTTCGAGGCGTCGTGCAAAATCGCTAAGCGCTTCGGTGCCGTCGAGTTCGCCGCGTTTTGCGAGCGCGCCCGTCCATGCGAAGATGAGTGCAACGGGATTAGTCGACGTCTTTTCGCCTTTTAAGTAGCGGTAGTAGTGTTTTTGCACCGTGCCGTGAGAGGCTTCGTATTCGAATGCGCCTGAGGGGCTGACGAGTACGCTTGTCATCATTGCGAGGCTGCCGCACGCGGATGCGATCATATCGCTCATGACGTCTCCGTCGTAATTTTTGCACGCCCACAGCATGCCGCCTTCGCTTTTCATAATGCGAGCGACGGCGTCGTCGATGAGCGTGTAAAAATAAGTGATGCCGGCTTTTTCGAAGCGCGTTTTGTATTCGGCATCGAATATGCGCTGAAAGATTTCTTTGAACGTGCCGTCGTAGGTTTTCGAAATCGTGTCTTTTGCGCCGAACCACACGGGTACGTTTTTGTCGAGCGCGTAGGTAAAACAGCAGCGGGCGAAGTTTTCGATGGACGCGTCGAGGTTGTGGATACCTTGTATGATGCCGGCGCTTTTCATGTCCATGATCGTTTTGCGGATCTCTTTGCCGTCCGTTCCCGTAAACACGAGTTCGGCTTTTCCCGCTCCGGGCGTACGGATTTCGCAGTTTTTGTATACGTCGCCGTATGCGTGCCGGCCGAGCGCAATCGGTTTTTTCCAACACGAAACGGACGGATTGATATTGTTTACGAATATGGGTGTGCGGAACACGGTGCCGTCGAGTTCCGCGCGGATGATGCCGTTCGGACTCGGCGTGAGGTGCGAGAGTTTGTATTCTTCCATGCGCGCCGCGTTCGACGTAATCGTCGCGCATTTGACGCCGACGCCGAGTTTTTTTATCGCTTCAGCCGCATTGTAGGTTATTTTATCGTCGGTTTCATCGCGTTTTGTTAAACTTAAATCGTAGTATTCGGTTTTGAGATCGACGTAAGGGGAAAGCAATTTGTCTTTGACGAGCTGCCACAGTACGCGCGTCATTTCGTCTCCGTCGAGTTCTGCGACGGCGTTTTTCATCGGTATCTTTGTCATGGCAATGAGTATAACTGCTTTCGCGCTCATCGTCCAGCTTTGCGGGTGTTTGCGGTGTTCGGCAGGGCTGCCGCCGGGAGCGCAGCCGATTTTCACGTTACACGTTATTTTGCGGAAAATAAAATTTTCGGTGCGCCGGCAAATCCGTATTTTGTGTACGATTTTGTTGCACTGTTTTGCGCGATTCGTTAAAATGCGTTTATGATAGAACGAAACCGATGTTTTGCCAATCTCACTGCGGGCTATCTCTTTCCCGAAGTTGCGCGCCGGAGTAAAACCTACGCGGCGTCTCATCCCGATGCGAAGCTCATCAGTTTGAGCATCGGCAATACGACGGAACCGCTCGAAGGGCACATTTCAAACGCGATGTCGGACTATGCGCGCGCCCTTGCGACTCCCGAAGGTTATTCGGGTTACGGCGATGAACAGGGGCTTTCCGAACTTCGTAAAAAAATCGCCGAAACTTTTTATGCGGGCATTGCGGAAGCCGATGAAGTGTTCGTATCCGACGGCGCAAAATGCGATATTGCGCGTATACAGCTTTTGTTCGGAGGCGGAGTGCGCGTCGCCGTGCAGGATCCCGCATATCCCGTGTATGTCGACGGCTCGGTGCTCATCGGGGCTGCGGGCGCGGCACATAACGGCGTATACGAGGGTATAAGCTATCTTCCGTGTACGCCGGAAAATAATTTTTTTCCCGATTTAACAAAAGTACGCGACAACAGCATCATTTATTTTTGTTCGCCGAACAATCCGACGGGCTATGCGTCCACAAGAGAAGAGCTCGGCCGCCTCGTCGATTTTGCAAAGGCTCACGGATGCGTCATCGTGTTCGATGCGGCGTATGCGGAGTTTATCCGTACGCCCGGGCTTCCGAAATCGATTTTTGAAATAAGCGGAGCGCGTACCTGTGCGATCGAAATCAATTCGTATTCGAAGCCTGCGGGATTTACCGGCGTCCGGCTCGGCTGGTCGGTCGTGCCGAAAACGCTTTTATATGCAGACGGCACTCCCGTCATCAAAGATTGGTCTCGCGTTATGACCACGCTTTTTAACGGCGCGTCGAATATCGCACAGAGAGGCGGTCTTGCGGCCCTCGATCCCGAAGGCCTTGCCGAAATGAAAAAGACGATCGATTATTATCTTGAAAATGTCCGTGCGATCGGGAAAGCGCTTTCCGGCGATAATTTTGCAAAAGCGGGCGTGCGCGTCTACAGTACCGGAAACTCGCCCTACCTTTGGGTGTATTTTCCGAAATACACGAGCTGGGAAATCTTCGATAAAATTCTCGACGAATGCCGCGTCGTAACGACTCCCGGTTCGGGGTTCGGAGAGGCGGGCGAAGGCTTTTTGCGTTTCAGCTCTTTCGGTCATCACGAAGCCGTAAACGAAGCGTGTGTACGGCTTTCGAAGTTGAATTTGTAAAATTAATAATTAATAGGTCGAATATCGAGTTTTGAAAACATACGCTGAATAAAGTCGTGCTGCCGGCGAAAACTTCGTTCGCCGGTTCACGCCGTTCGCGGTACTCACCGGCGAGTTTGCTTCGCAATCTCGCCGTGTATGCCGCTGTCTTCAGCGCTTACAGCTGCATTTTGTAGCCGAAATTGCATTCGAACGCGGCTGCGGGAGAATCGTTTATCAAGTCGGAAATGAGGACTTGCAGCATCGTGCGAAATTCTCCCCGTCCGACTTTTACCGCCGCGTACGGGGAAACGGCAATCGTCGGCAGGGAAGAGAACAGATCGGCGAAATCTTTTATGTCGACATAGGTTTTATCCTTGAACGAAAGCGTGTTGTGGATTCCGAATTCGAAACGCTGCGCGCCGATATACACCGAAGGATTACAGATCGTAAGATTACAGCCGAGCGTGTCGCGGATAAAAAGCAGCTCGCTCACCGTATCGGAGGGGAGGCTGAATACGGCGAACATCGTTTGGTACGACGATATGTGCGTTCGAAATTCCGCAAGAAGATAGATGCTTTCGATATCGAATGAAAATGTGTCCGAACCCTGCTCGAGCGGCAGGTCGTATACGCCGGCCTGCATAAAAAGCGAGCAGGGCGTATAATTGTTGCCGATGAGCATCGTGATGCCCGCGTGTGCATACAGAGAGTCGATGAGGAGAAGTACGTCTTCGCCCGCGCCGTTTTTGTTTTTCATCGGCGAATTGATGCCTGCTGCGGCATCGAGGATAAAATACTGATAGGCGCACGCAAAGCGCGCGTCGACGTTCAGCACGAAATTGTTGTCGGGGTTTTCGCGGTTGACGTAGAGGTAGCCGCCGCTCGCTACGGGCGTGCTCGAAAAGCATACGATATCGGAAATGCCGATGCCGAACAGCGGGCACACGATTGAGCCGGACAGCCCGAGCCAGCTTTCGGTGATTTTCGATGAAATCGCTTCGATGCCGAACTGCCGCCGTAAGAACAAATCGGAACCGATCGGCTCGTACGTACCGGCGAAGACGCTGAAAAAATTGACGCTGTCTAAAAATTGTTTACGATAAATCAGGGACAGTTCGTCGATTTTAAAATCGGCGGGCGTTTTATTGAAAATCGTATTGTCGATGATGTCGTCGGTGCGTATCGAAAATTCGGCACGGGCGATGAGGTTGTTTGCCAAATTGAATTGTCCGGCAAAAAACGACTGCAGTTTGAGCTGCATATCGAAAGAACCGCCCGCATTTGCAAATCCGAGGTCGGCTTTGATGCCCGTATAGCCTGAAAAAAATCCTGCGGCGAATCCGCGATGAGCGAGCAGGGCAGATAATACGTATATGATACAAAGCGTTTTTTTTCGATTCACGGCGGCGCTCCTGATAAAAAAATCCGTAAAGATTGTCTCTATACTATCGGCAGAAAGCGCGTATAACTGTATCGGAAGCGAGTCGGAAAAAATACGCAAATTTTCGCGTTAAGCGCTTGAATTATATTGGTTTACGTATATAATAAAGAGTATGAGCGATTATCTTGATCCCAACAATGAAGAGCTGTTGAAAGATTTTTTTGCCGAAGCCGAACAGCAGGTAGACAATCTTGAAAGCAATGTGTTGGTCATAGAAAACGATCCGACGAATCACGAAGCGATCGACGAAATTTTCCGCGCTGCGCATACGCTGAAAGGCGGTTCGGCGACGGTAGAGATGAATGAAATTGCGTCGTTTACGCATTCGGTCGAAGACATGCTCGACGAAATTCGCTCCGACAGATTAAAGGTTACCGAACCGGTTATCGATGTACTGCTCAACGCGATCGACGTTATTAAAGCGATGCTCGAAGCGCGTACAAACGGTTCCGTGTATTCGAAAAATATCGACGATCTTATCGATACGATTCATTCGTATATTTCATCGAAAGGCGGAAAAGCTCCTGCCGCAAAATCTGCCGCTCCGAAAAAGACGACGCCGAAAGCGACGCTTCCGAAGCCCGCCGACTCGGGAGATGCGGCCTTTGTGCGCCCCGAACTTTCTGAAAGTGAATATCTTGAACTCAAAGAAGCCTGTCAAGGTTCGCAGTCGCTGTGGTGCGTCGCCGTCAAATTCGACGAAAGCAATCCGATGAACAGCGTCGGCGGTATTCAGGTTTTTGCCGCGCTGAAATCGATCGGCAGCGTTTTAAAAACCGTTCCCGATTTCGACGCGCTGTATGAAGATACGTTTTACGAAAACGTGTACTATTATATCGCGACATCGGAAACGCAGGAAAAGATCGAAGATACGGCATTTCTTGCCGACGTAACTCTTGTCGACGATGCGCAGCGTATCGATTCGTTTGACGGGTCGGACAACAGTGAAGAATCGGAGGCTGCCGTTTCCGCGTCCGTCTCCGACGAACCGCAAGCGGCGGAATCGACGGAAGAAGCCGTTTCCGCAAAACCCGCTGCCGCTCAGCCGGCACAGGCTCCCGCCTCTCATGCGGCGCAAACCGGTTCTATACTGCGTGTGGATTCACGGCGGATCGACTATCTGTTAAATCTCGTCAGCGAAACGGTTATCACAAAAGCGGCGTTTAATCAGCTTTCCATGCAGCTCGTCAATTCGTTTGTCATGTTCCAAGGCATGGAAGCGAGCTATAAAGAAAAGATGCGGCAGTTGTTTGAAATGCTTCCGCAGTATCTCGATAAAATCAAAAACGGTACGTCTGTCAAAGACGTCAAAGATGAGATTTTAAACAGCTACGGAGATCTGGCGAATCTTTTCGATGCGTATGTTTCCGAAGTCAAAAGCGCGACCGAAAAATTCCGTTCGTCGACGCAAAATCTCGGACGCTTTTCGAGCGAATTGCAGGAAGGCGTCATGAAAATCCGCATGGTTCCGATCAGCCAGATTTTCAGCCGCTTTCCCCGCGTCGTGCGTGACTTGCAGCGCGATCTGAATAAAAAAATCGATTTAAAGATTGAAGGCGAAGATACGGAGCTCGACAAATCCGTCATCGAAGATCTGCTCGATCCGATCATGCACTGCGTGCGCAACTCCGTCGATCACGGTATCGAATCTCCCGGCGATCGCAAAAAGGCGGGCAAACGCGAAACGGGTACGGTGTTTTTAAAAGCGTCGAACGAAGGCAATATGATCATCATCGAAATATCGGACGACGGTGCCGGTATCGATGTGCAGCGCGTCCGCCAAAAAGCGGTCCAAAAAGGTCTCATCCATCCCGATAAAATTCTGACGGATCAGGAAGCGTTCAATCTCATCTTCGAACCCGGGTTTTCGACATCGGATAAGATCACGAACGTTTCGGGGCGCGGCGTCGGACTCGATGTCGTCAAAACGATGATCGAAAAACTGAACGGCACGGTATTCGTCACGTCGGTAAAAGGCCGCGGTACGACGTTTACGATCAAACTGCCGCTGACTCTCGCGATCATACAGGGGTTGCTCGTCAGAGTCGGAAGCGAAGTGTATTCGATTCCGATCGCGAGTGTTATCGAAAGCCAGCGTATCAAGCTGAGCGAGATAAATACGATCGACAATTACGAAGTGCTCAATGTGCGCAACGAAGTGATCAGCATTTTGCGCTTTTCGCGCCTGTTCAATATCCGTGAAGCGGAGATCGACGACGACGGCTATTGCTTTATCGTTATCGTCGGCTCGCAGGAAAAGAAAATCGGCATTATGGTCGACGGACTTATCGGCGAAGAAGACGTCGTTATCAAACCGCTGCGCGACCAATTTACCAATTCGCCCGGCATCGCAGGCGCGTCGATACTGGGAGACGGTTCCGTATCGCTGATTATCGATGTAAGCCAGCTGCTTGAACTCGGTGTGCGCAAAGAAATCAATGCCCAGCAGGCGATCGGTGCGAAGCGGTGAGTGAGGTTGCGATGGAAGAAAAGACAATACAGGATCGGCTGAAAAACGCTTTCGCAGTGGCGGAAGCCGCTGCCGTAAATACGCGCGGCTCTTTATCCGTCGTCGATTTCAGAATGGTGTCGTTTTCGCTTTCCGGAAAGGATTACGGCGTCGACATCATGCACGTCAGGGAAATCGCAAAAGCGGGACAGTTTACGTACGTACCCAACACGCTTCCGTTCGTGCTCGGCGTATACAATCTCCGCGGCGATATCATTCCGATTATCGACTTGAGGCTGTTTTTCAATATCCCGGTTCCTGAGCGTACGGACAAAAAAGACAAACTCGAAAGCTTGCTCATCCTTTCCGTCGGGGAGCAGACATTCGGCGTCGTCGTTGACAAAATCGATAAAGTGCTCGGTGTGCAAAAGAGCAAAATTCAACCGCCGCATCCGCTGTTCGGCGATATCAATATCAAATATATTTCCGGTATCGTCGAAGCCGAAAAGCGATTGTATATTTTGCTCGACGTCGCGCGTATTTTCAATTCGCGTATCGGCGATGAAGAAAAAGATCGTACCTATGCGAAGCAAGTGTTCGAGTCGCCTGTTCCCGATGCCGTACCGCAGCTGCGGACTCCCGCCCGCAAAAATGCCGCCGATGCGATGAACGACCGCGCCGCTGCCGCTGCAAAACCGTCCGCTTCTCAAAGGCAGAGCTCATCCGATACGTCCGCGCAGGATTTGAAATTCATTATCGAAAGCTTAAGAACGTATCGAAAATTTACGGTGACGCCGCTCAACGAACAGTGGGTCAACGCGCGCTTCGATTCGTGGAAAGAAGAGCGCGGTAAGGGCAAGTCACAGCTGCAAAACGAAAACGACGCGGATCTCTTTTTGTCGCTGTTTTGGTCGCCGGGCACGGGCGCATGGTGGACAAAAGCCTATGCCGACGCCGTGTACAAAGCGCTGCCCGACAACACTGCAAAACAAATCTGCGTGTGGAATCCCGGCTGCGGCAAGGGCATGGAATCCTATTCGCTCGCGTGTGTGCTGCGGAAAAAATATCCGTCTGCGAGGCTTCGAATTTATGCACAGGATATCGATTTGCTCAGCGTATCGAACGCGCCGCTCGTTTCCATACCGAACGCTGTCGCATCCGATTGGTATGCGCCCTTTTTGTCCAAAAAGGCGAACGGCGACTATACATTTACACAAGACGTAAAAGATAGTATTATGTTTGAGTATCACGATTGCCAGCATACGAATCCGTTGCCTGCAATCGATATTATCTTTGCGCGAGATGTTTTGTCGCTTTTGCCGCAGAGCGGACAGGAAACCGTCATTGCCGATTTCGACGAAAAGCTCAAAGCGAACGGTATCGTCATTGTGGGCGAAAACGAAACGCTTCCGGCGGGATCGGGTTTTGTTGAAAAGACCATAGGTGCACTGAAAGTGTACACAAAAAATAAATAGACAAGGGGACTTGAATGAGAGTAGAGTATATTAACCCGTTCGTTGAAACTTCTTACAGTGTTTTAAAAGAAGTGCTCGGCGGCGCCGAAGTCAAACGCGGCGATTTGTATCTCAAATCGACGGCTATGCCGATGATGGGAGTTGCTGCGTTGGTCGGACTTGCCGGTGATGTCGAAGGCCGCGTCTTGTACGATATGACGATTGAAACGGCGCTCAATATCGCATCTAAGATGAACGGCGAAACGCTTCCCGAATTCGACGATCTTGCAAAAGCGACGATCAGCGAGCTTGCGAATTTGATTACGGCACAGGCCGTTACAAAGCTGCAGGAGCTCGGGTTTAAATTCGATTTGACGCCGCCGGCGCTTTTTGTCGGACAGAAAATGGAAATCGCGGCGCTCGGCGGTACGCACACCGAAAATGTCGAAGCGCTTATCGTGCCGCTCATTTCCGAGTGCGGTAAAATCGAAGTCAATGTGGCAATACGTGAACGTACATAAACGGCAGGAGTATAGAATATGAAGACAAAACAGGATTTTCCGACAATTAACGAGCGTCCGCAGGAAGGACTAAAAGCCGACGGATCGAAGATCCGCGTATTGGTTGTGGACGATTCGATGTTTGTTGCAAAACAGCTTGGACAGATTCTCTCAAGCGAAGGCTACGAAATCATCGCTACGGCTGCAGACGGTAAAGAAGGTGTTGACAAATATAAAGAGCTTTGCCCGAATGTCGATCTCGTAACGATGGACATCACGATGCCGCGCATGGACGGTATCACTGCGCTTGAACAGATTATGACGTTCGACAAAAACGCACGCGTCGTTATGGTAAGCGCCCTCGGCAAAGAAGAATTGGTAAAAAAATCTTTGCTGCTTGGAGCAAAAAACTACATCATCAAACCGCTTGACCGCAAAAAGGTTTTGGAGCGTATTTCCGCGAGCATGAAATAAGAATCGTATGTATACGGGCTGTCGAAAAAGAAATTGACTTTTTACGGCAGCCCCCGTTTCCTGTATTTTTTTAGAAAACTGCAGGCATCGTTTCTTTGCTCGTATACAACCGATATCCGTTTTTCACTTTCAAAATATACATCTCTGAGATTTCTTTCGTCAGATAGGTGCGCAGGCGCGATATGTGCGAATAGATCGTTCCCTGTTTCGTATGCACGCCTCTTTTTTGCAGCAGGATTTGCAGTTCGGGAATGCTGATCGCCGCTGCTCTGTTATCGTACAGTATTTCAAATACGGAAAAGAGCGCTGCGGGCAATTTTTGCTTGTAGGCGATAAGAGCGGAGCTTCTCTGTTGCGGCATTTTCGTTTTTTCCTCCGCGGCGTTCGATCTGTGCGGTATATACGCGATCGGCGGGAGCGGCTTCGTTTCAATCGTTTCCGCGATCGCCTTTAAAACGGGAAGATATGCGGCGACGTCGAACGTACCCGTGCGTCCGTAGTAGAGATTGAGCGTCATAATCCAGTGCTTAACGCGCGAATCGCAGCTGTACGGAAACGGTGCGTTGTAGACGATGAGTGGAATGAGGCAGCGGATGTCGCGCATATAGCGGTAGATATTGAAAATGCTGCAGTCGTAGCCCGAATGGTCGAGCAGCAGCAAGTCGGGATAGGTTTTCATATTTGAGACGGCTTTGTAAAAATTATCCAAATTTGTATAAATGCTGCACGAATGTCCCTTGTTTTCCAGCGTTTTTGCGATTTTTCCGCATGCGCTTCGGTGCACGGTATAAAAATACAATGTCATGTTTTCATCTCTCCTGCAGACTTTTGCGCTTTACCGATCCGTGTTTCGATCATATTGTAACATGAAAAATCCGCCTTGACTAATATTTCTTTTTCTAGGATTATTAAGCGCATTATGAAAAAATACGCGATTACGCGCGCATATCTTGAGTCGTTGTCTTTTGCCGACTTGCTTGCTCTTGCCGATACGTACGGCATAGATGTGCCTGATAATTTAAACAGACGATTTCTCATCGGCGAATTGCTCGATGCGGCGGAAGTAGTTTTGGACGATCCGTCCGATATGATTATCGCAGAGGGAGAAGCGGGGGTACCCGCATCGGGCGCATCTCTTCCCGAATCGTATAATATGACACAGATAGGAGCGGTGCTGAGGAGTCCTGCATGGATCTACGTCTACTGGGACATAGGTGAGCCGGATATCCGCAGTTTAAAAAAACACGGTGCGTATACGATCTTTCTCCGCGTTTGCTCGTTTGCGAACCGTACCGATACAAAACCCGACGATGCGTACGATGTGCAGATTGCGCCTGCCGATACGTCGGAATACCTTTTATGTCCTGCGGGCAAAAAAATCATACGCATAGAATTGGCGGCTTCGGTGAAAACGGGAACGATCGTGCTCGCGTCTTCAGGCGTGCTTGAAATCCCGCGCTCTTCGAAACTGCTCGCGCATATTCGTCCGGGCAATGACGCCGGCATAACGCCGATTGCATCGCTTTCCGGTATAAAAGAGCTTTTGCTCGACCATTACATACAGCACCGCGAATCGTTTTTATAAAAGGGTACCAAGATTAAGAAAATTGTCCAAAAATTGAAGTTCTTGGACAGCATTTTCCCAAAAATCGGAGACTGCGATGGCAAGTAAAAAAATCGTTTTGCTAATTTCCAATCCGCAAGCATATATCTATCACGTCGGTGCCGAAGAAAAAAAATTTGCGGCGGAGATGAATCATTTGTACGAATCGATTTCATACATCTATATACCGCTGCTCAATATGTTTGCTTCTCTCGAAAAGGACGGCGTTCCGTTTCGAATCGCGCTGGTGCTTTCGCCGGTGCTGTGTACGCTTTTAAAGGATCCCATCGTGCAGCAGCAGTACATCGCGTGGCTCGACGGAAAGATCGCGTTGGGAAAAAACGAACTCGAACGCTGCACGGGCGATGCGGCGATGTGCGATGTCGTAAAATATCATCTCGAAAAAGCGCAAGAAGATCGCTTTTGTTTTACGGCGGTGTACGGACAGGATTTATTAAAGAAGATTTCCGAATATCAAAAAAAAGGCTATGTCGAACTGCTTGCGACCTGCGGTACGAATATCTTTTTGCCGCATTATGCGGATATGGGCGAAGTGCTCAACGCGCAGATCGAAACGGGTTTATATGCACACCGCTCTTTTTTCGGCGAACGCGCGTCCGGTTTTTGGCTGCCCGAAATGGGCTATATGCCGGGCATTGAGCGCGTGATGCACACCTACGGCGTAGATTACACGGTGCTCGACGCCCGCGCCTTTCTCTTTTCCGACTCTGCCGTAGAGAAAGGTATATTCGCGCCCGTTCGCTGCGGTTCGGACGTCGCTGCGTTTGCGCGTGATAACCGCATCGACGATGAAGTTTTCGGCGAACGGGGATACGCGGCATCTCCCGCATACTGCGACGTCAACCGCGACATCGCGTTTGAATTGCCGCACGAACAGCTTGAGCCGTTTTTTCGGGGAGCCGCATCGCGCTACGCTTCGGGCTATCAGTATTATCGTAAAAGCGGAGCGCGGGGCGGCAGGGCGTCGGTCTACGATCCCGTACGCGCCGCCGAACAGTGCGAAGCCGACGCAGCGTCTTTTTTCGATAAAAAACTAAATGTGCTCGTGCAAGCCGAAAACCTTTTGCCGTCTGTGCCCGTGCTTTCGCATGTGTGTGTATTTTCTTCCGAACAATTTTTGCAGTGGCATGAAGGTATCGCCTGGCTTGAAAACGTATATCGCTATGCGGCGGAAAAGCCCGCTTCGTTTTCTTTTTTTGAAGACATACTTGCTTCCCGAATGCAGCTGCAAAATCTTCAGCCCTACTGCAGCGCCGCGATCGGCGCGGGGTACGGGGAGACGCTCGTCGCGAATAAAAACAATCGGATTTTGCGCCATGCGCGCAAAGCGAGCGAACGTATGATCGATTTGGCCGAACGCTTTCCCGACGATACGGGATTGAAAGCGCGGCTTTTAAATTTGAGCGCGCGCGAATTGATGCTCGCGCAGTCATGCACGTGGGCGAATATGATATGGGACGGAACCTTCCCCGAATATGCCGAAGCGCGCTTTACGGAAAGCATCGCAGCGTTTATAAACGTGTTCGAATCCTTAGGCGCGAATACGGTGAGCACCGAATGGCTTACGTCATACGAAGCGAAGCATCCCATATTCCCGTGGATCAATTACCGGATTTTCAGCAAAAAGCGCTGACACCAAACCGCTTGCCGGCTGGGGCGACGCAACAGTGCCGTATTATGCAAGAAACCGGTGTCCGCAAAACCGGCGACGCGCTTGTCGTATCCTGTGCGTTTCAGTTTCCGATAAATTGCGAATTGCGGATGCGTTCGCGTAACGCGAGCTGCTTTTGCGCGCTTTTGATCCCCTTTTTTGCGGGGCTGAAACTGCGGTCGATCGCGAGCGCTTTGTTCCATACGGCGACGGCTCCGGTAAAATCTCCGTCTGCGAACAGCTTGAGCCCTTTTCCGTACAATCCTTCGACTTCGCTTTGCCGTTTTGCCCTGCCGCCGTCGCCGAGCAGGATTTTTACACCGGCGCTTATGTGATTGACCGGATGAAACGACGTAAAGCGGTCGAACGTATAGTTGACGTTCAATCGTACGCGCTGAAACAGCGTAAAGCCCACTCCGACAGCAACTCCGCCGAATTGCAGGCGCATCCCGTTTTCTCCGCCGTCGAATCTGCAGCCTGCGAGCAGACTGAAAAAATCCGTTGCATCGATTTCGAGGGCGCAGCCTGCCGAAGGCGGCACGTATTCGCCGATATCGGAAAAGTTGAGCGGCTGTTTAAATTCTGCGGCGGCGAGCAGTCGTTTAATCGGGCGGTACGACAGTCCGAAAGAAGTGCTTGTCGGAAGCGGGTCGTCGAATTCGATTTTTTCTCCGAAACCGGTGATCGCAGCTCCCGCGTTCAGTAGATTTACGCCGATACGTAAGTTGGGTTCGCGCGAAGCGAAAAATTTGCCGCAGTTGAAGCGCAGCATGATGCCGGCGTCGGAAGCGAGCGCTAAAGCGGAGCGCGAAAAGCTTGCAGCGCTTATGACGGAACCGGATGCGTCGGGCATGCTGCGCCACGCACCTTTTACGTTTGCGCCGATCGCGATTCCTTTAAAATAATAGCCCGCGCGGATATTGTACGATACATTGAAAAGCGCCGTCGTTTCGGAGTACAGGCTGCGTGCGATCCGTTCTCCCGACATATCGTATTCGTCAAACGGTACGTAAAAAAAGCGAAGCGCTCCGCCGAAGCCGAAATCGCTTTTTCTTCCCGCCGCTGCGAGCGTTTCCATCGCGGTGCCTGCGATCCACGTATTGTGAAATACGCCGATTTCGTTTTGCACGAGCACGGAACTTGCCGCGGGATTTGCGTCGAGGAGCGATACGTCGTCCGAAATGCCCGTGTACGCGCTGCCGAGGGTTTCCGCTCTGCCGCCGGCCGGCACGGCAAGCGAATAAAACGAAATCGCCCGTTCTTTGTATCCCGAAGATGCGGAAAGCGCTTCAATAAACGAACGCGAACCGCTGAAATCGAGCGCGCGTACGGGAAGTGAGGAGAACAACAACAACAACAACGATATGCGAGCGAGCGGTGTCTTCATCATCGACATCCTGTAGTATAACTTTGCAGCTAAACCGTTTTGCAGTTGATGCAGAATCGGTTTTGAAGTGCTTGTTATGTGATTATATATCATCAAGGGATTTTGCCTCATCTTTTTTTCATAAGGTACATTTAACAAAAACATTCGTTATGCCTCTCCGTGTGCATTACAGTCATTGCAGAAGCAATGTTTAAAACTTATATTTTCAAATTCTTTACCACACTTATGGCAATAGTGTTCAGGATATTCTTCATTACTGAAATCTTTCCAAGTTCTATAACACAAATTACATAAAGGTCTTGAAGAATTAAATGCTATTTCCTTTTTACAACGAATACAAAATCCGTTTTCAAGTTTTTCTTCAGTATCTGAAATAAATTTTTCTTTGTCTGTTTCAGATTCAAATTGTAATTTTTCGGAGAATTGTTTTATAGTCTTTGCTTCTTCTAAGATTTCTTCAAAAATATCTTCATTTTCAGATTTGTTAATTTTTATTCCCATTTCACAATTATTTTTTTCTGAGAATTCATACAAATTCATTGAAGTAATGATTGCCGTTTTCTCATTTAAATAACACTTTGCATGGAGATTATCATGACAATATAAATTTATTTTATTTAATTCAATGAATTTCTCTTTTTCCGAATCGTTATTTTCGCGTTTACGATAAATAAAAATTATTTCAATTTTTCTTTCTTGTGCGACTACAAGTCTTTTATAAAATATATTGTCAATTTTTTCATACGGAGTAATAATATAAATATATTCTTTTGCTTTTCTAATTATGTTTTCTATTTCAGAAGCAATTCCTTTTGTTGTTAAAAATTCCATTTTTTATTTTCTCCAAAAGTACCCCGGTACGGGTATTCGTACATCATATTTTCGGCTTTTTCCCTCTATCTTATCAGC
This sequence comes from Treponema socranskii subsp. socranskii VPI DR56BR1116 = ATCC 35536, assembly GCF_000468115.1. Classification (GTDB taxonomy): domain Bacteria; phylum Spirochaetota; class Spirochaetia; order Treponematales; family Treponemataceae; genus Treponema_D; species Treponema_D socranskii. The sequence continues at coordinate 21,941 of NZ_AVQI01000076.1, read as the reverse complement.
AAAATTACCGAAAATATAAAGGGGCCTCAGGGATTACGCATGAAAAATGTATACACAGAAAAGAAGCGTATATACATAAAAAAGGCGGAACGCGAGGCAGCGGCAATGCCGCCGAGCCGCTCTGACCGATGGCAAGCAAAATTTCGTAGAAATTTTGCGCAGTCCGATTCCAATTACGGTCAGCCGCGGCGAACGGCAGGGCTGCTGCCGGGAGTGCAGCCGATTTTTTACGGTACGGTTATTTTTGGGGGAATATAGATTCTCATGCGTAAGACCTGGGGACGTATCGTACGGTAGGTTTTTTTATAAAACCGTGATAAAATATATGAGAGCGAAAGATCACAATCCTTTATGAAAAAAGTATTTTTTATCGCACTATATTGTATTCTCATTGCCGCACCTTTTTTTTCAGTACCGAAAGGCGAAGGTCGTTCTCTTGCGGAAATCGATCGGCTCATTCAAGAGACGGAGTACGATGCGGCGCTTTCGGCTCTGCACGATTTTTTTGAAACCTATCCCGAATGCTTTAACGATGGGCAGCATCGTGCGGATCGAATTTTTAAAACGCTCGATCGATACACGGCGATTTCGTTGCAGCTTATCGATGCGATAGAAACTGAACCGGAAAACGGCCGAAAGATATTGGAAATTATAGCGAAGCTTGAATCGCTGAAAAAAAATCCCACGGAACAACAGCTTGCCTTTATTCACAATGCGCGCACTGCGGCACAGTTTACGATGTACCGCAAACAGCTGCTCGCGATTTTACAGGAAAGTGCGGATGCGGCGCACAGCGGCAACTATAGAGGTGCGATAGATAAAACGCAGAGCGGTTTTTTTATGTATCGCGACGATTTTTTTCGCGATCATACGGATCCGAGCGTGACGATTCCGGTGCGGAGCGCCCTGTCCTACGTTGACGCCAAGATCGCTGCGTATAAAGCGCTCGAAGATGTACTGCAAGATACGGTGCGTTCTTTTACCGATGCACTTCGTTTGAACGACGTTGAAAGCGCGCGCGCGGCGTTTGCCTCCGTACAGTATGCGTTCAATGCATTTGCGGAAGTGCGGAACAGCATCTATCGGCTCGGATATGAGCTGTGGAATATGGGACAGGCGATGCGGGCGGGAACGTCGTCGATGACGGATGCGTCGTTTTTGCCTTTCGTTTCGCGTTGTATACTCGGTGTCAATACGATTGCGGATTCGGGCGTCGCCGGCGTGCTGGATTACGAATGGGACGCGTTGATAAAATACATGGAAGATGAAATCGCGTCGATGATTACGCAGCATGCCGAATCTTTCGTGTATGCGCTGAGTTCCGACAGCTTCGCCGACGGAAACGATTTCCCGTCGCAAAAAGATCTTGACGCGATCCTGTCATTTGCCGAAATCGGAAAATCGGTAGATGCGCTGTATGCGCTGCGCATGGACTCGGATGACACTCCGGGAAAATCGATATTTCCGAATTTTACCGTATCCCTCGACTATGCGGTATCGCTTTCGTCGCGCTTTGCCGCACTGCTCGATGCGGGCGGAGCGATGACGGTTGAACGGGAAAAAGCCCTTGCCCTGCCGGAACCGAGCGATTATGAACGGGTGGCGGAAGGAAACGAGTATGCGGCTTCTCTCCTCGCTGCATCCGACAATATAAAATCGGCACAGTCGAAAATTTCGGAAGGCGCTTTCGAAGTGTCGCCTGAAGCCGTCGCGTATCTCCAAGCGCAGCATACCGAAGATGCCGACGACGAAGTGATCCCGTTTGACAGCCTCGCAGGTGCATATCGAAAATACGTTCGTGATGCGGCGGACTTCGGCCGCAATACGGCTATCGAACTGTGGCAGAAAATCGCTTCGTATTACGCTGCGTGCGGCACATCCTATGTTACGGCACGGGAAAGCGATGCCGCCGCTATCGAAACGCTGGACAGCGGCGAGTTCGATGAAGCGTCGGGGGGGACGTTTCACTACCCGCTGCAAGTAACCGAAGCCGTCCGTACCTTTCAAAAAAAGATTTCCGAAAATAAAGCCGTCCTCGTTTCCGGACGCAAGCTGCTTGCAGACGGGGAAAACGCCGACGCATACGCACTGTCGCTTCAATCGATTTACGCATCGATTACCAAACTCGATTCGCTTGTACCGAATGTCGAGGTTATCGGTGCGGCTGCGCTTGAGCAGGTAAAAGCGGCGCAGCGCGCAAAAAGCGAAGCGGATCTCCGATACGAGCAAGCGCAAAAAGCACTCGCGGCAAACGACTTCGACGAAGCGCGCAGGCGGCTGCAGGAGTCGCGTACGAAATATAACGAATCGCTCTCGTATCAGGAATCCGAAAAACTGCGTACCGAATCCGACGAACGGCTCGCTTTGCTCGGTGAGCGTATTCAAACACGCCAAAACGAAAGCGTCGTTCGCCGCGTACGCGATATAAAGACACGCGTACGAAACGAATACTACAACGGCAATTTTACCGCGGCGGAATCTCTTTTGACGCAGGCAAAGGCACTGTGGGCATCGACGAATATCGGAGAAGACGAAGAAATCGTATCGCTGCTCGCCCTGGTCGGTACGGCGCTTTCGCTTCGTACGGGGCGCGTCCTTTCGCCGTCGGCGCCGCTCTATCCCGAAATGTCGCAGCTTTTGAGCATTGCGCGGCAGTATTTTAAAGAAGGGCAAGATTTATTAAAAAAAGGCGATACCGACGAGGGACGGGCGATTCTCGCCCAAGCGCTCCAAAAAATTCAAGAACTCCAGCTCGTCTATCCGCTTAATCGCGCGGCGAGCCTTTTAGCGCTGCGGATTCGACAAGTGCTCAACCCATCTGGTTTTGCGTCTCTTTTTGCGGAGCGCGTCGAAATGGCAAAGGCGAATTACAAAATCCCGGACAAGCGGCAGTCGGCTTATACCGATTTGCTCGACTTGCATGAAATCGATCCGTCGTATCCGGGTCTCTCCGCTTTGATCTATGAAACGGAAATCGATTTGGGCATACGCCGCCGTCCGCAAGACCGTACTGCGATCGCGCGCGCGGCATCCCTTACGAAACAAGCGCAGAATATCATGGACGGCGCGGGACGCGACGAAGTAAAGCTGCGCTCGGCTCTTTCGCTCGTCGACGAAGCGATTTCTCTTGACTCGAATAACAATACGGCACTCCTCTTAAAAGATCGCATACAGATCGCGATCGGAGGGCAGACGCTCATCGTGTTGTCATCCGAAGACGAAGCGAAGTATCAAAAGGCGGTCGCCGCGCTCCAGGACAATAACCTCGTCACTGCGAATGCGCTCGTTGAAGAGTTGCTGCAAAAATCGTCAAATAAAAACTCTTCGAAGATTATCGATTTGCAAAAGAAGATTCGGGCGCTGCTGTGATGAATCGAAGGATAACGATAGTAAAACGCGCGGCATTGTTTGCGCTCGCGGCCACAGTTTTTTGTACATCACTTTCCCGTCTCTCCGCTCAGACGATGTATTGGGAAGATCCCGTACGCATTACGAAAGGCGATGCGCGCTTTCCCCGTGTTGCGACCGACGGTACGAAGAGCTGTGTGTTTTGGCAGGAAATCGATACGCGCAGCGAAACGATATGGCTTTCGTGCGAGTATACCGATGCGCGCGGCGTGCAGCGGACAAACAGCCGTTTTGCGGGTCCCTTTCCGTATTCCGGCAGGATACCCGATATCTATTCGGTCGCCCTTTCGAAAAAAGGTACGCTCGCCGTCGCCGTCCTTTCCGGTACGAAGTCGCTTTCGATTTTCGTGTCGACCGACGGCGGCGCATATTTTACCGAAGCGAAGATTCCGCGCTATACCGAACCTTTTGTCGCGCCGCAGATCTATGCGACCGAACGCGGTACCTTTATGATGTTTACATCGCTCGGACAAAATGCTTCGTTCGCGATGTATACGGCATCTTCTCCCGACGGTTTTTCATGGTCGGGTTTTTCAGCGTTTACTCCGGCCGGTTCTTTGACGAATCCGTTTATTCCCGTACTTGCTTCGATGCCGAGAGCCGATGTCGTCGTATTTCAAGCGCAGTATATTTCGGGAAATCGCATATCCTATCAGCTTTATGCGACTTTTTCTTCCGATGCGGGCGTGACGTGGTCTGAGCCCTTGCTGCTGACCGATGCCGCTTCTCTCGCTCCCGATGATACGCGCAATTTTTCTTTGTATCACAATCAGCGTCCGTTTTTGTTTACGCAGTCCGGTGTCATCTATATCGCGTGGGAGCGGACATATTACGCTTCCGAGAATTCGAATATTTGGGTCGCACAGTTGACGAAGAACGGCATCACCTCCGGTACGGCAAAGCAAATCAGCGGTGAAGGAAATGCAAATCGCGCCGTACTCTTTTCATTTAATAACGAATTGTCGGCCGTTTGGTTCGATACGAGAAGCGGCGTAGAAACGGTGCGTATGGCGCAGAAAAAAGGCCCGCTGTGGGAAGAAACGGCGATCTCTTCAGGGCGCGTGCCGTCTCTCTTTGCGTTTCCGGTTATCACGCAGCAAAAGTCGAAAGCGGTACGGCTGTCGTTTGTGTGGCAGGAAAATCCCGTAAACGGGGATCCGGGTATCTACCGCCTTGAGTCCGACGTAACGGTTCAAGCTCCCACGCTTAAACCGCTTTCGTTCAAAGAAGGAAAACGGTCTCGCGCGTCCCGCGTTCGTTTCCGCGTCACCCTTCCGTCGGATTCATCCGGCATTGCAGGCTATTCGTGGAGCTGGTCGCAAAACAAATCGGCGGAACCGCCCGAAACGATTATGAATACTCCGGACGAACGGACGGTCGAAACGAATGCATCGTCCGAGGGAGACTGGTATTTTAAAGTTCGGGCGGCGGATTATGCGGGCAACTGGTCGGAGCCGGCCGAAGCGGCGTATTATCTCGATTTGACCGCACCCGCAAAACCCGCGATCGTAGTTCCCGAAACGGATGCATACGGCTTTATCGATTCGAATTCGTTTCGTATACGCTGGCAGCCTGACGCGGCCGACAGCGATGTCGCAGGCTACACGTGGCATCTGCAGTACCTTGCGCCGATCGATAATCGCCTCGTTTCCGCAAAGCACCGTCCGATACGCATGAGCGTCGATGAAGCGAAGCCGATCGTTTCCGCGCTGCTGTCGTCCCACGCAGACGATGCGCTGCATGCGGAAAAACCGCCGAAGCGTATGCTCGGAAAAGAAAAGGGCGTTTCGTATGCAAACCGAAAAAACGGCCTCTATGCGTTTTCCGTTGCGGCGATCGATGAAGTCGGCAATATCGGAGAGGCGGCCGTGTCGCTGTTTTTGCTCAATAAATATGTGCCGTCGACGTATATTACGTCGGTTACCTCATCGTCCGATATGTTCGGCAACATAACGCTCGATATCGTCGGCGGAGGATTTACGTACGACGGCACCGTCGATACGGTCTATATCGACAGGGACGGAAAAGCGCCCTACGATTTAACGCTTCGACGGAGCGACGGACTCTTTCGCGTCGCATCGGATAATCGCATCGTCGATATGCGCGTCGGTACCGCGCTCAACGAAGGCGCATACCGCATCGGTATCGTGCATCCGGAACGCGGGCTTTTTATGAGCGAGCCGCTCTTCCGCGTTGAAGAAAACGGTACCGTCAAAATGGAACGGCGCTACGCATACGATTCGCCGTGGATGCCCATGAGAGCGATGGCGCCGTATCGCATGCAAGTCGGAACGGTTTTGCTTTGGATAGTGCTCGTGCTCGCCGCAGCTGGATTTGTATTCGCGCTTTTCGGATTGACGGAGACGATACGGGACGTCCTCGCCGTCCGTATGGAAATACGAGCGCTCATTGCAGGAGATATTATGCCGCAGGGAAAGAAAAAACGGTTTATGCAGCTGACACAGCGAGGCATGAGCCTCAGGTTCAAATTAATGTTGTTTACGACGCTTCTCGTTATCGTCACCGTCGCACTCGTTGCCGTCCCGTTCGGCGTCAATATGGTACGCACGCAGCAACGTACGCTTGCGCAGGGACTTTCCGAAAGAGTTGATATGCTGCTCGAAAGTTTGACGTCGAGCACGCGCATCTATATGTCGACGCAGAATATCCTCGAAATGAATTATCTGCCCGATCAAATGTCGTCGCTCGAAGAAGCGCAGTACGTGACGATTACCGGCTATCCGTCGAACAATGCGAATACGAGCCTCGCGTATGTGTGGGCTACGAACGACCCCGATGTTTTGCAAAAGATTGCGAATTCGACGCTTGCCTACGGCGCATCGGAAATCATAGATCCCACTGTTCAAGAGATCGCGATGAGATGTGAAAAGCTCAATGAAACTGCTGCAAAAGAGGCGAGCGGCATCGCAGCCGACATAGCGGAACTCAACGCGGAAGGTATTTCTCTTGCACTTCGAACCGATAGGCGTTCCGTAGCCCGCCGCGAAGAGATTGCGCAGATTACGACGCAGCTTTCGACAAAGCTGACCGCTTTGCTGAACGAGCTCGCCGCAAACGGAAGCTCCTCCGTTCCCGCGTATGACGACATGCACTTCGACCGCGTAAATACCGATTACCTTTTTTACCGGCCGGTGCTGTACCGTCACGGTACGTCGCAGGAGTACGTGCGGGGCATTGTCCTCGTTCAAGTGTCTACCAAAAATATCGTTGCTGCGGTTTACAACGCGCAGCGTACTGTGTTTTTGACGGCTCTCCTCATCGGCGCCTTTGCCGTTTTGATCGGCGCCGCCGGTTCGTTTGTTTTAGCGTCGATCATCGTAGCGCCCATTCGGGAACTTGCGCGTCACGTGCAGATTATCGGTGCGACGAGCGACAAGTTGAAGCTTGCAGGACGTGATATAAAAATCAAAAGCCGTGATGAAATCGGTCGGCTCGGTGAAAGCGTCAATGAAATGACTCACGGACTGATTCGTGCGGCAAAAGACGAGCGGCTGCTCATGGACGGCAAAGTTGTGCAGCAAACCTTCCTTCCGCTTGTGACAAACGAAGACGGTGTAAAGGGAACGGTCGCAAAACTCGACGAAGCTAATCTCCAGTGTTTCGGTTATTACGAAGGTGCGACGGGAGTTTCGGGCGATTATTTCGATTATAAAAAACTCGACGACCGCTGGTACGTTTTAATAAAATGCGACGCATCGGGGCACGGTGTACCTGCTGCCCTTCTCATGACGATTGTCGCGACGCTGTTCCGCACGTATTTTGAACACTGGTCGTACGAAGAAAACGGTACGCAGATAGACACGATCGTTTCGCAGATAAACGATTTTATCGAATCGCTCGGCATCAAAGGAAAATTCGCAACGATCATCATCTGTCTCTTCGATACGTACTCGGGCGACGTCTATATGTGCAATGCGGGCGACAACATCGTCCACATGTACGACAATATGGCGCAAAAGGAAACCGAACTGACGTTGTTCGAAACGCCTGCGGCAGGTCCGCTTTCATCCGCTTTCGTCGATTCGAAAGGCGGCTTTAAAGTCGAAAAGACACACTTACAAAAAGGCGACGTGCTCTTTCTCTATACCGACGGCATCGAAGAAGCAACGCGGAAATTCCGCTCACCGTCGTCGTTTGCCGTTATTCAGTGTGCAAAACGCGGCTTGCATCCGGGAGACGTTCACGGCAATCACAAAGTCGGAGAGGATTCCGAGCAGCTCGAAAGCCGCCGCGTCGGCGACATCATTGAGTCGGTATTTGCTCGCCGCGTGTATACGCTCGAAAAATTTCACAATCCGATTCCCGATGAAGAGCTGCTCTTCGATTTTTCAACGTGTAAAGGTACGCTCGAAGAAGCCGTCATCGCGCTTGTGGCAATCGAAAAAGTATTCCGTATGTATAAGTCGCCCGACGTAACGGCAACCGATGTCGTACGCGTCGACAAAAAAATCGACGCATTTCTTGAGAAGCACTTCAATCGATATAATTATTATTGCGGTGTAAAACAGGAAAGTGCGGAAGGCCCGAACTATTTCGAATATATGTATCTCCGTGAAGACGAACAGCTCGACGATTTGACGCTGCTCGCCGTCCGTCGTCCGTAAAATATTCCGCCGGAATATTTTACAAAAACGTTTTGCAAAATCGGCAAATTGTATGTATATTATAGGGGAGATGTACAGGGAGGTTGTATGGCTATCGGTGATAAAATCAAACGGTATTTTGACAAAGGCGTCACAGCGTCTAAAACGGCATTCGACAAAGGCATGGAAGCGTCCAAAACCGCGTTCAACAAAGCAAGCAGCGCCGTTCAGGATTTCAGCGACAAAAGCGTCGTCCGTATAGAAAAACATCAGTTCGAAACGAAAAAAGAAGAGCAGCTGCTTGCGCTCGGAAAAAAAGTTTTCGAAAAATTTGCAGGCGATACGGCATCTGCAGTTCGCGCCGACGATGCGGATATCGCGCCGATCGTTGCGGAAGTAAAACACTGCGACGAAGAGATTGCAAAGCGCGAAGAGGCGCTTGCTCAAAAGCCGAAGCAGGACTGAACGTTTAAAAGCGCCGCTGAAATAGCGCGGCACTTTTGACTTCGAGTTTTCTTTCGAAAACTCGCGGATATACGTGTGCGCTTACGCGCACCAATTCAACAGTCTCCAAAATTGATATTTTGTTCGACTGTTGAATTTTAAGGAACGGATTTTTACCGCACGCCGCCGTTCGAAGCGGGAGCGGCGGAAGGTAAAACAAACGGCGGGCTTTATACATGCCCGCCGTTCGATCATTTAATTATTAATAATTTTTTGTCGGAGGCTGCGTCCGTCCTTGTTTACAGCCGGTATCACGTTTGTTGCAACGCATCCAGCCATGCCAAATAATCTGTTGTGCTTCGCTCTGCCGCCTGCACTGCAGCTTCGCTGTATCCCGCATTGCTGTCTATCGTATGAAAGGCAAACGGCGGACGGTAGTCCGCGTTACAGTATTTTGCCGTGAGTTCGAACGGGCGCAGCACTTCGGCAACGCTGCAGCCGACGGCACCGTCTGTGCGGTAGTCTTCGGCAGGTGCGCCGAGTGAGACGGCAAGCGCGATTTTTCTGCCTGCGAGCGCCTTGCCTTTTGAGCCGTATGCCCAGCCGTGAGTCAGCACTTCGTCGAGCCACTGTTTCAGCAACGGGGGACAATTAAACCAGTACACGGGAAACTGCCACACAAGCGCATCGTGGGCTTCTATCAATTTTTGCTCGGCGATCGCGTCAATCTTGCCCCGGTTATAGACGGTGTAGAGTTCATGAACGGTAAAGCGATCGGCATGTTGTTTGAGCGCGGCTGCCCAGTGTTTATTGACGATAGATTGAGAAAGATTAGGGTGAGCGAGAATGATCAGGGTTTTAGGCATGGAGAACTCCTTAAATGCAGAGAATCGAATCCGATTTGTTCTTTTAGAATTTTTCTTTTGCCGCATATACTGCGGCATTATGACTTATCGTACGTACGTCATCATCCGGCAGATGTGTTTTGCGCCATTGCGTATAATCAAAACTTTCTCGATTTATCAGTGCAACGAAACGCTCCGCATCGACGGCGCCGAGGTTTCCAATGAGAACGTTCATACCTTCCGTCTTGATAACGGTATCGGTTTTTATCTCCGTCATTCGGTGCCTCCTGTTTCTGAAATGAACTGATGCAATTTTTTTTCATGCTCCGATTGTTCGGCGTTTTTCGTCATACGGGTTATATGCGTTTTCATAGTCCTAACATACGGCCATACAAGTTTATGGATGCCGCGTTTGATATCCGCTTGAATTGCCGATTTCGCAATCGCTTCAAGATGAACTTTCAGCGCCGTTTGATCGTCAAAGGGTCTGTTATAACAGCAGTTATCAAGCTAGATTTTCATCGAAATAACTATATCATGCCCGTATTGTAAACGCAAGAAGCGTATATTTATGCGGTTAAAACAAACGGCGGGCTTTATACATGCCCGCCGTTCGATCATTTAATTATTAATAATTTTTTGTCGGCATTTAATTCAGCGCGATGCCGCCGTTTTACCCGCCGTTTTTCCGAATACCATGCAGTCTGCGATCGCATTGCCGCCGAGCCGGTTCGAACCGTGAATACCGCCGGTAACTTCGCCGCAGGCGTATAAGCCGGGAACGGGTTTCCCGTCCGCGCCGAGCACTTCGGCATCCGTGTTGATTTGGATACCGCCCATCGTGTGGTGTACGGTCGGAACTTTTTTGCACGCGTACCACGGACCTGCGTCGAGCGTTTTGTCGTCCGGGCTGTTCGATGTAAATCCGAGTTCGTCTTTTTCGACTTCTTTTGAAACGACGGAGTTGTACTGTGCGACCGACGCTTTCAGGTCGTCGGCGTTCATTTTTGTCTTTTGCGCAAGTTCGTCGAGCGTTGCAGCTTCGATGACTGACCCCTGCGCGACCATGTTTGCGATCGTCGCGCCGTTGTTGTCGACGAAATCGCGTGACGGATAGCGTATGGAATTGACGACGATCCAGTACGTGCTGCCGTCCTGTGCGAAAATCGCTTTGCACAAAGTATCGCGCGCCGCGTTTTCGTTTACGAATCGTTTGCCCGAAGCGTTGACGAAGATGCGGTTTTTGCCGGATGTGCGGATGTTTTCCATGAGACCGGTTCCCGGCGTACCGCAGGGGTGGAGTTGAATATCGGGCATACCGACGACGTTTGCGCCCGCGCTTTCGGCGAGCGTAATGCCGTCGCCCTGTGCGCACAGGAACATATTTGTCGTGCCGATCGAATTGTCAAGCTTTACTTCTTTCCATACGCCCGTGTTCACTTTTTGACGGAGCGCGACGTTTGCACCGAATCCGCCGGTTGCGATGATGACGCCTTTGGAAGCGTTGACCGTGATTTTCCTGCCTTTGTTTTCTCCGACCGCGCCTGAAACTCTGTCGCCTTTTTTAATAAGCGACGTCGCTTTCGTGTCCGTGATGACGGTGATGTTCGGATGTTTTGCCGCGTACGCTTCGAACACTCTGATGTAGCTGTTGCCGGATGGCGTTTTCGGGTAGTGACTGCGCTGACCGAGCGAGCCCGTAGCGGCGCCGATTTTATCTTTAAACTGCACACCGATCGATTCGAGCCATTCGACTGCTGGAAGCGCATTGCTCGTCATATAGCGGACGAGAGAAGGCGTGCCGGTGTTGTGACCGCCGGTCATCGTTGCGTTGTAAAAAGTTTCGACGGAATCGGTGATACCCTGCGGCACTTGGCGCTTGGGATCTACGGCGTTGAGCGCGCCTTCGGAAACGTTCGTGCTTCCGCCGAGCAAACCGATTTTTTCCATGACGATGACTTTCGCGCCGTTCTGCTCTGCGGAGATGGCAGCCGCAAGTCCCGCGCCGCCGCCTCCTATGACGAGTACGTCCGTGTTGTACGTTTCATCTTTAAGCTGTTTCGCTTTTTTCGGCTGTGTCCATTTTTTAATGTCGGCTCCCGACTGCACGAGACAGTCGCGCACCGCAGCGATGAGCGAACGGCTCGAAATGCTTGCACCGGTGACGACGTCGACGGCGAGCGATTGGTTGTCGATAATCCGTGCGGCGACCGTTTCGAGCGCTTTTTTCCCGACGCCGATCGTTTCAAGGTTTTTCGAATAATCGATGTCGGTGATCTTTCCGTTGCTCACCGTGACCGATACGGTCATCGGCGCGTTGTGCCCCGAAATCGTTTTCGAATAGGTTTGTGCCTGCGCTTTTTTCGCAGCGCTTACCGTGCCGGCGAACAGCGCGGCCGCACACAAAAATAATGTGATCTTTTTCATGTAACACTCCTTAGTTACGCTTGATTTTGATTTTTAATAAATTTGAAATTTCAAAATTTATTAAAATTTATAAGAATACGCAGAAAGCGGTGCTGCCGAAAAAGTAACCGGTTTTTAAGACAGCCCTCTTTCCGCGGATTACCCGTTTACTTTGCTAAAATCGATCGTGCGGCGATTCTGCCGAATGTCAGAACGTCTGCCGTCGCGTTACCGCCGAGCCGATTCGAGCCGTGAATGCCGCCGACAACTTCGCCTGCCGCATAGAGACCGTCGATCGGTTTGCCGTTTACATCCATAACTTGTGCATTTGTAGCGATATATAAACCGCCCATCGTGTGATGGATCGACGGAGCGCGCGGGGTCGCATAAAACGGTGCCTTTTCGATTTTATCTGCGAACAGCTTGCGTCCGAATACGGGATCGTTTTTGGCTTCTACCATTTTATTGTATTCGGCCACCGTCGCCTGCAGGCTGCCTGCGGGCATTTTAAGCTGTTCTTCAAGTCCCGCGAGCGTGTCTGCTTTATAGATGCGTCCGAGCGATACGAGCGTTTCGACATTTTCGTTGAATGAATTTTTTTCTTCGACGATCGATGCATCGTTGATATCGTAGCATATAGCATCGGTTTGCTTTTTGATTGCAGCGACAAATGCATCTCGGCGGGCGTCTTCGTTGACAAATCGTTTGCCTTCTTTGTTGACATCGATGACGTTGTCAAGACCGGACATCTTCCGTGCGCGTCCTTGCAGTGTGCCGCTGCCGGGTGTCGCGAGCGGATACGTTTGAACGTAATCCATTCCCGTCGTAGCGGCTCCGATTGCGACCGCCATGATAATTCCGTCACCGGTTGTTCCGGGTTGATTTGTAGAAACCATATCGGGCGTTAAAGACGGATTCGATTTTTGACGCATCTCTTTGTTGTTGCTGTATCCGCCCGTGGCGATGATGATACCTTTTGTTCCTCGGTAATCGTACGTGCTGCCGAACCGGTCGATTGCGCGGACGCCGATCGCTTTTCCGTTTTCGACGATAATCCGTTCGGCACGCATATTCGTAATGATCGGTATGTTGTGTTTTATCGCTTCGTCATACAGCGGGCCGATGAGCCCCGTTCCCGCGGGGGCGTCTACCTGATGCGTCCGCTGCCACAGAGCACCCGCGCCTTGGCTGACTTTGCTGCGGAACGGCGTTCCGAGCCCCTCCATCCAGTGCAAGGTGTCGAACGTATTTTCCGTATAGGTGCGGATCAAATCGACGTGACCGACTTTATCGCCGCCGTTGTATGTTTGCAGCGCGTGCCATTCGGGGCAGTCGAACAGTGTTTGAGAGCCGGATGCGAGGTATGCATTGTATTTCGCTTTGACGTCGTTTATCAATTTTGCGTGCGCGGCGTTTGCCGGTTTTTCTCCGACAGCCTTGACGACGGCTGCTTTGAGCGTATCGGTCATCGGAAGTGCCGCTTGCCTTTGGGGATCCGCCGTATTGAACGCACTCGCACAGCGGACTGTATTTCCGCCGATGACAGGCATCTTTTCGATGACGATGACCTGTGCGCCCGCTTGTGCTGCCGTTACCGCTGCCGCCAGTCCCGCACCTCCTGCGCCGACGATGATGATATCCGCGCTTTCCGTTGTGACGTTGTCGTTTTTCGTCCCTTTCGGGGGTACCGGAGCGTTCAGCGACGCGGTATCTCCGTTTGCTTGTTTTATACATTGATAGACGGCGCTTTTGAAGGCGGCGCTCGTAACGGTTGCACCGGAAACGCTGTCGACGTTGAGCGTTTGGTATTCGACGATATCTTTCGCAATCGTATCGATAGCCGCATCTCCGAGGAATCGCGTTTCCGAATGCTTTGTAACATCTATCGATGCGATTTTATTTTTAGTCAAAACTACCTGTACGTTGATGTAATCGTTGTTGCCGTAGACGGAAGCGGTATAGGTTCCTGCTTTGAATTTCGATTTACCGCATGAAACGAGGCTGAGCAAGAGAACAATCGCAGACAATGCGACCGCCGTTCTTTTCGTTTTTGAAAGATGTTCTTTGTTCATAGCCTACCCCCTTTTAGGGCTGTCCAAAAACTGAAGTTTTTGGACAGCTTCTTTTTACTATACCTGTATGCGGTATAAACAAGGATACTTCCTCTTCTTTATAATCGCATACAATCGGCTCTATCGTTATTTTGCGTCCGCGACGACGGTGTCGCCTGCGAGTTTGCCGAATACGACCGTGTCTACGACGGCGTTGCCGCCGAGACGGTTTGCGCCGTGGATGTCGCCGGTAACTTCGCCGGCCGCGTACAAACCGGGAATCGCTTTGCCGTTCGTGTCGAGCACGCGCGCATCGGTGTCGATGGCGACGCCGCCCATCGTGTGGTGGATGCACGCTTTACGGGGTGTTGCGATCCACGGGCCGTGCTCAAGTTTTACCGAATAGAGCGTCCGTCCGAACTCGTCGTGTCCGGAAGCGACGCTCTCGTTGAACGCATCGACGGTCGCTTTGAGAACTGCGGCATTCATGCCGAGCTTCGCAGCCATCGCGTCGAGCGTATCGGCCTTATACATAAAGCCGTTTTTTTCGCAGTAGTCGAACGTAAAGCCGTCGGCACTTCGCCACGACGGATCGTTGATGTCTTTGTATTTGTCGCCGTCTGCACATTCGAGAACGTAGTAAAACTGTTCCGGCTGATTGAAAACGGCGAGACAGATGTTGTCGCGGCGGCCGCCTTCGTTCGTAAAGCGTTTACCTTCTTTGTTTACGAAGATGATCTGATCGGTACCGTTTGCCGCACGCAGCGTGTATTTCGATATCTGACCGTCCTGCAAATTGCCGAGGTACAAAAGCTGAATTTGTTCCATGTCGGCAAGAGCGGCACCCGCGGCGGTCGCCATGGTTATGCCGTCGCCCTGTGAAGCGGAAAAGCGGTTCGTCGTTCCGACTTTGCTCAAATCGCTCCATTTGCCTGACGTGTTGTACTTCTGTACCATTTTGCTGTTTGCGCCGAAACCGCCGGTCGAAAGGATAACGCCGTCTTTTGCGGAAATCGTAAATTTATTTCCGTATCTGTCCGCACAGACGACGCCGGTAACTCTGCCGTTTTCTTTGACGAGAGATTTCGCCGTCGTTTCGACCATGAGGGAAACGTTGTCCATCTTTTCGATATTGTCGATGTAGGTCGAAAGAAAGCCCGTGCCGAGTTTCATAACGCTCGTATGCGTGCGCTGCCATAGAGAACCCGCGCCCTGTGCAATCTTATCGGAAAAACGCATGCCGAGTCCTTCGATCCACTTTAATCCGCTGTATGCGTTGTATGCCAGCGTTTTGACGAGGTCGAGGTTTGCGGCTTTATCTCCTCCGTTCCACGTTTGCAGCGCGTACCATTCTTTCGAGTCGAAGAGATCCGTGCGTCCGCTTGCTTTGTATGCGTCCCACTGTGCGCGCACCGCCGCTTGAAGAGCCGCGTGTTCGTCGCTTGCAGGATTTTCCGCGAGAGCGTTTTCGATAGTCGGTTTTACCGAATCCGACATTTTAACTTTTTTTTGCAGCGCTTCATCGGCGGCGTTGTAGATGGCTCCGCACACGAGCGTGTCGCCTCCGACTTCGCCGGTCTTTTCGACGATGATGACCGATTTGCCTTTTTGTCCGGCTGCGATTGCGGCTGCAAGACCTGCGCCCCCGCCGCCGACAACGACGACATCGGCGCTCGCATTCGACGGAGCTTTAGCGGGTTTTTGCTTTTTGCTCCAGTCGGCAAGATTGCCGCCCGCCTGCTGTAAGCACTTGGTTACCGCGGCCGTAATCGCACGGGAAGTAATCGTAGCGCCGGTTACGACATCGACGTTAATGCTTTGATCTTCGACGATCCGCTGAGGAATGACATCCACCGGCGAAAGTCCGCCGGCCGTTACAACCTTACCGTTGATGTCTTTTAAGCGCGTACCGATTCCGGGCGTTTCCGCTTCTTTCGTCACTTCGACTTGCGTGATCTTTTTGCCCTTGATCGTAACGCTTACTTCGACGTCGCCGTTCATGCCGCCGACTGCAGCCGTGTAGGTTCCGTTTTTAAGGGATTTTCCGCCGGCACCGAACAGGAATGTAGTTGCAAAAAGCGCATACGCCGCCGTTTGCAAAAGCCGAATCTTTTTCATATATCCTCCATCAAATGATATAAAATGATTTTCATACAACGAAGCTATGCGATAAATTTTCCATTATTTTTTCCATAATGTTATGGTACTTTATGAAAAGCGGGTATCACAATCGAATATAACAAAATATTTAAAACTATTCAATGTAAAATACCGTTTTGTAACGATGCGGCGTGTAACCTTTTTTGCGCGATCGCTGTTTGAAAGGTGAATGCAAGAGCAAACGTAATCTGATTTGCTTTCTCCTCTCCTTTCTGGAGTCCTGCCGTCGGCAGGGCTCCTTTTTTTATTTTGTTTCGTGTATACTGACGGTATGCATCGTATTTTATTTATCTGTCACGGAAACATCTGCCGCTCTCCGATGGCGGAATTCGTCATGAAAGATTTGGTACGGAAGGCGGGACGGGAACGCGATTTCGTTATCGAATCGGCGGCGACGAGCAGCGAAGAAATCGGAAACGATATTCACCGCGGCACGAGAAAAAAGCTCGACGATATGGGAGTGGCGCACGAAGCGCGCTCTGCGCGGAGGATCGTACGAAGCGATTACGACGCATACGATTTTTTGATCGGCATGGACGACGAAAACCTGTACTATATGCGGAAAACATTCGGCGAAGACCGCGAGCATAAAATGAGCAAACTGCTCGAGTGGTGCGGCGTGCATCGCGACGTTGCAGACCCGTGGTATACGGGAAACTTCGATGCGACGTGGGACGACGTGCTTGCAGGCTGCCGCGCGATTTCGGCAAAGCTTTCGTAAACGTTCCGTTGTTCCGCGCGGCCGCCGCGCATACATACATCGAGCAATGCGCGTAATTGCGTGAGCGTTATTATTCTGCTATAATCGATTCGTTATGGAAAACGAAGTACGTGTTCGCTACGCTCCCTCTCCGACGGGGATGCAGCATATCGGCGGTGTGCGCACCGCGCTGTTCAATTATCTTTTTGCGCGTTCGCAGGGCGGCAAATTTGTTTTGCGCCTCGAAGATACCGACCGTACGCGCTACGACGAAAAATTTGTTAAGAATTTGTACGATACGATGGCATGGCTCGGCATCGACTGGGACGAGGGCGGCGATAAAGGCGGCCCTTACGGCCCTTATGTGCAGAGCGAACGTTTCGATCTCTATAAAAAATATGCGGAAGAACTCGTCGCAAAGGGCGAAGCCTATTACTGTTTTTGCGACGAAGAGCGCCTCGCGCGCATCCGAAAAATCCAAACGGAAAACAAAATGGCGCCGGGTTACGACCGCCATTGCCGTATGCTGACCTCTGAAGAAGTGCGGGAAAATATAGCGGCGGGAAAACCGCACGTCATCCGCCTCAAAGTGCCGCTCGAAGGCGAAACGGAATTTCACGATTATCTGCTCGGAAAGATCACGTGGAAAAACGAAGATATCAGCCCGGATCCCGTTTTGCTCAAAAGCGACGGTTTTCCGACCTACCACTTGGCGAATATAGTCGACGATCACTTTATGCATATTTCGCACGTAATGCGCGCGCAGGAGTGGATACCGTCGACGCCGCTGCACGTACAAATGTACCGCGCTTTCGGCTGGAAGCATCCCGAATTCTGTCACTTGCCCATGGTCAACGGTAAAGACGGTCAAAAGCTTTCGAAGCGGCACGGCGCGACGAGTGTCGATGAATTCCGCGCGCGCGGTTATCTTCCCGAAGCGATTATCAATTACGTTGCGATGCTCGGCTGTTCGTACGAAGACGGCAGGGATATGTATTCGCTCGACGAGCTGTGCCGCTTATTTAAAATCGAGCATTTAAATAAATCGCCTGCGGTATTCGATTATAAAAAACTCGAATGGTATAACGGACAGTATATCCGCATACTTTCGGACGAAGCGCTTTACCGCATGACGCTGCCGTTTATCACGGGAACGGGCGATGCCGCTCTTCCGATCCATTCCGACGGTGAATTGCCGCCTCCGCGTGTGGGGCCGGAATATTCGGGTATCGCGCTCGGAAACGACGGCGAACCGGTTTGCGTTGACGCTTCCATGCAGATGACAAGCGCCGACGTAAAAGCCGCCCTTATGCGCCTCATGCCGCTTATTAAAGAGCGGCTCCACTATTTGACCGACGCCGCGGAGATGGTGCGCTTTTTGTTTACCGAACCGGCCGTGCCCCCCGTCGAAGAGATCGTTCCGAAAAAACTCGACGCGGCGAAAACGAAAGAGATACTCCTTCGCGCAAAAAATTTCGTCGATGCGGCTTTCGGTATGAGCCATGAAGAAGCGGAAAATCTTGCGAGGACGGAAGCGGAAGCGCTCGGCGTAAAACTCGGAGATTTTATGATGCCCGTACGCATGGCGGTAACCGGCAGCAGAATAAGTCCTCCGCTTATCGGCTCGATTCTCATACTCGGAAAAGAGCGGTGTCTTTCGCGGATCGAAAAGACGCTGGAGAAGTTTTAAGGGGGGGGGTAATATGCCTCAAATACAGGGATTTCGAATCCGAAACTACAAAGCTCTGAAAGATATTACACTCGGAAAGTTATGGAATAATCGTAATAGACCTTTGACACCTCTTACCGTCGTTATCGGAAAGAACGGAAGCGGTAAGAGCAGTATTTTTGAAGCGTTCGGTTTTATCGCCGACTGTTTAAAGACGGGCGTGGAAGATGCGTGCGATGTGCGCGGCGGCTTTGAAAAGATTTTTTCGAAAGGTCAAAACATAGATGAACCTATGGTATTCGAATTGTATTATCGGGAGAGTGCGGAAGAAAGCCCTATTACGTATGAATTTTCGATAAAATTGGATAAGAATCGGAGACCTTTTATCTATACCGAACGGTTGCGACAGCGGCGAAGAGGAGAGGGACACGGCCGACCGTTTTCATTTTTGATTTTAAATGACGGAACGGGTATTGCATGGAAAGGAAAAACATTGGGAAAACGGATTGAGGAAGATGAGCATACGGTATTTGATGTAAATCCGCTTATTTCAAAAATCGAATCGGGTGATCAAACGGAAGAAACAAATGAGACGGAAGTGGTACGTCTTAACGATAACCGGCATTTGGCAATTACGACATTGGGAGCATTAAAGCAACATCCCCGTATTACCGCCTTTCGTAAATTTATCGAAGGTTGGTATGTCAGTTACTTTTCTCCGGATTCGGCTCGTGCATTGCCGCTTGCGGGCGTACAAAAGCATCTCGATGTGCACGGCGATAACGTTGCGAATGTCGTACAGTTTATGCAGCGGGAACATCCGAAACGATTCAAAGGGATTTTGGAACGCATTGCCAAGAAAATACCGGGGCTTGAAAAAATAGATACCGAAATTTCTTCCGACGGACGTTTGCTTTTGAAATTTTACGGGCAGGGATTTAAAGCGCCGTTTTACGCGCAGCAAATGTCCGACGGAACGCTTAAAATGTTTACGTATATGCTGCTCATGGATGATCCCGAACCTCATTCCTTTATCTGTATAGAAGAACCTGAAAACGGTTTATATCATAGATTATTGGAAATCCTCGCAGCTGAGTTTCGTGAACATGCAGCCGAAAAAAAAAGCGGCTCCCAATTATTTATTACAACCCATCAGCCGTATTTTGTCAACGCTCTTGAACCGGACGAAGTTTGGATCCTTGAAAAGCAAGCCGACGGTTTTTCTGCAATTCATCGTGCAAGCGATGATACATTGGTAAAAGATATGGTTGCTGAAGGTATTCCGTTGGGAAGTCTGTGGTATAGCGAATATTTGGATAAGGATTAACCGCCGTGCATTATGAAATATTGGTGGAAGATATGTCCGGTAAAGCGATGCTCGATAATTTGCTGCCGAAAATTATTATACATACAAAAAATACTTTTCGTGTTCACGCGTACAAAGGACTTGGTATAATCCCTAAAAATCTGAAAACCGCGCACGGCGTATCGAATAGGATTTTATTGGAACAGCTTCCGCGATTATTGCGGGGATACGGTAATGTGCATAAAGTCGACAAAGAACAAATTCTTATCGTCGTATGCGATTTGGATGACCGTAATGAAAAAGAATTTTTATCCGAACTGAAATCTTTGTCGGATAATTGTCCGGTAAAGCCCAAAGCGGAATTCTGTCTTGCCATAGAAGAAGGGGAAGCGTGGCTGCTTGGCGATATAGCTGCGATTAAAAAAGCGTATCCGAAGGCGCTCGACAATGTGTTACTCCGCTATAAAAACGACAGCATTTGCGGGACGTGGGAACTGCTTGCGGATGCCCTCTGTAAGGGCGGACATTTAAAATTGAAAAAGGACGGTTTTCAAGCGATCGGTACGCAGAAATCAAAGTGGGCTTCGACGATAGCGCCCTATATGGACGTCTGCAACAATAAATCGCCGAGTTTTAATAATTTTAAACGTACCGTAGAAAAATATAACGATGCTCGATGAGCCCCCGCTCACGCTCCTCGTATACAGCCGCTTCGTCGTTCGTGCCGCCGTAATGGGTGTTTACCCTTCGCATGCAAATCGAAGCGCGTTGTAGGCTCCGTCATATACGCCTGCTTTTGCGTTTTGCCGTATGTGTTTGATGTACATTTCGAGCAGATCGTCCGTTTCTATGAGCGTCGCGAGCGTGCGGTGCAAGTCGGATGTGTTTTCCGTTTCGATCGTGCCGTCGCCCATTTCGCTGCCGCGGATTGCACCCCACGCTTCGTGTTTTCCGACGCGCTGGATAAACAATTTCGGTATCGGGTAAAACGACAGTTCGCTCGGCTTTGTGATCATGATATCGCTTGCGTGCATCAGCAAATTCGTTAAGTAGACGGCCGCGTAGAATTCGTCGTGTAAAAATACGTGAACGCCGCGCACGTCGTCCGTTTCGGCTTCTTTGACGAATCGCTTTGTCGCGTTCCAATCGGTGTGCATCGTATATGAAACGCCGCTCTTATCGAGATTCGCTTTGAGTTCTTTCCATCGTCCGGCGTGATCTCCCATATTTACGAAAAACGCGGCATTGCCGCTTTCGATAAATGTTTTGCACGTTTCGATGATATCCGCAAAACGCTGCGCTTGCGCTCCGGCTCCTCCCATCGTGAGCAAAAAGCGGCGGGGCTTTCCTTCTTTCATGCGTTCTATCCGCCGTTTGCAGTCTCCTTCGATTGCCGATACGATTTCGTAATCGACGTAGTGACCGGTTTCGAGCAGCGTGTCCGGTTCGAGACAGCGCGTGATTTTGCACTTGCCGTCCATCGAAAGGAGCGTACGGTAACCCATGTATGCCGACGGCGACTGCACGGTGTGACGGCTTCCTTCGACGAGCCAAAATCCCATCGGGTAATTGTCGGGGATGATGCTGACGACGTTTTTGACGCCGCCCATGATCGCCGCGTGTCCGACCCACGGGTGCATCGAAAGGAGCGGCACGTCTTCGGGAATCAATTCCAAAATCGGTTCGAAAAGCTGCGAGAGGATGCGTTCGTTCACCGACGCCGAAAGCGGTCTGCTCCCGACGGACGTCGCTTTTTCCCAAACGTGTTTGTTGAACCATTTCCAGCGCTGCGAAACGCGCGAAAGCACGTCGTACCAATACTGCAAAAAGCGTATCGATTTTTGCGCCGTGCTTCCGTCGAACGCCGTCAAATCCAAAAGATAGGGCGTATAGCCGAAGTGCTTCGCCGCAGACGCCATTGCGATTGCAATGCGCCAGTGTCCGAATCCCATGCGGATCGTACCGATGATGATCGCGTGTTTCGATTGTATATCGCGCACTTTTCCTTTCGTTTTGTTTTTGTCGACGATCGTGAGCATACCGAAATCGTTGTACGCTTCCCCTGCGGCGACGGCTCCCGGTTCGACGGGCGTATCGTCCCGCGAAAAAAGAAAACGACACATACGGTATTTGAAAAAAGCAAAGCGCACTTCGGACGGCGCGATCGGATTGCCGAACGCCTGAGTGTAAGAGCCGTGCGGGTTCATAGTGCTATTGTAATGCAAGGGACGACGCGGAGCAAGGCGCGGTTCGGCTGTCGATTGCGGTGAGCGGGATTTACAGCTTTTCGACTTCCTCTTTTGTGAGGCCGGTCATCCGCCGTATAAAATCGATAGAACAGCTTTCTC
>NZ_AVQI01000075.1 GCF_000468115.1 Treponema socranskii subsp. socranskii VPI DR56BR1116 = ATCC 35536 | reverse complement strand
GAAGACAAAAACGCAAAAGCGAACTTCCTCGCTCTCTACAACACGCTCCACGGCACTCACCTCGACGTATCTGTCGAACTCGAGCCGCTCCGTCTCGAACAGGTGATGTACATGGCTTTCCGCAATGATGTCGCCTGCCTCGTCGACGGAAAGATCATCGTATTGGTCGAGCACCAATCCACGATAAACGCCAATATGCCGCTGCGATTTTTGCAGTACGCAGCCCGTCTCTACGAGCGCATTCAAAATCCGCGCGACCGCTATCTGAGACGCCTGAAAAATATCCCTACGCCGGAGTTCTATGTGTTCTACAACGGAGAAGAAGATTACCCCGAAACCGCGACATTACGCCTCTCCGAAGCCTTTATGACGATGCCCGAAAAGCCGAGCCTTAAAGTCGTTGTCAGCGTGACGAATATCAATTATAATAAAGATAATGAGATCTTACATACGTGCAAACCGCTGAAAGAATACACGCTGTTCGTAGATGCCGTACGGAAACATACGAAGCTCGACAGCGAAAACGGCTTTCGGAACGCGATCAAAGAGTGCATACAAAACGACATCTTACGGGAATACTTACAGCGAAAGTCAAAGGAGGTGATGAACATGTTAATTGCCGAATATGATTACGATGTGGACATAGCCGTGCAGCGGGAGGAAGAAAGAGAAATCGCCTTGAAAGAAGGCATCGCACAGGGAAAACAGGAGGGCATTTCCGAAGGCTCATATCAATCGAAGCTCGAAACGGCAAAAAATATGCTTGCTATGCACTATCCGCTTGAAGACATTTGCAAGATTACCGGCCTCACCGAAGCGGAAATCGAACGGCTGTAAACCGAACCGTCTCGCGCGGCAGCAATTCATCACATCTTCGACGACCTCATGTTTTGCTTTTTTTCATTTATAAGCTTTTCCGTGTATACATTTCCGGCGCGCTCGCCCTGAATTAATAATTAATAAAAGTTGTGAAAAGCGATGAAATATGTTATAATACCGATAGGATGCCGGAGGCATTCGACATCGGAAGTCGTGCATCCTGCAAAAGTTTTCA
>NZ_AVQI01000074.1 GCF_000468115.1 Treponema socranskii subsp. socranskii VPI DR56BR1116 = ATCC 35536 | reverse complement strand
GAACTTCGCTCGATGTGCGGCACATGCCGTATCGTGTCTCTGTATGAAACTCATTACCCATTACCCATTAGAAAATACCCATTGAAAATTGATTTCCATGCCCTTGATAAAACCGTACGAAAAAGTTGTTTTTATTTATTATTTATGTTATAATATTATCGGATGGTTTCCTTTTTGATAAAATAAGGAATCGAACCGTAGGGCATACCGTTTTCGATCGTTTCACCGGCGGGCGGTGAGTACGGTATGTACGGAGGAGTGAGCGTTATGAAAAAAGCGATTTTTGCCGCTGCGGCGGTTTTTTTCGGTTTCGTCTTTTTATCCTGCAGCGATGTGTTCGGCGGCAGAGAAACGGATGGTATTGCCTTTACGGTTCCCCCGTTAGCGCCGCAAAGCGCTTTGTCCCATGCGAGGGCGGCAGCCGGAGGCGCGGAAGGACCGTGGTCGATCTACGGCTTTTTGTTCGGTGAAGATGCCGATCCTGTCGAAATCAAAAATATTGGTAATGGGCAGTTCACTCCGCCGAGCGCGGGCGAAGCGCAAGGGTACAAGGGACTCATTCAAGCCGTGTCGCGGAAGGGAGTCGATATATCGCGTCCGCAGCCGCTCTTTTTTCAGCGCGTACAAGCGAAGACGAAATGCTTCGTATGCGTCCTCGTCACGTATACGACTTCCGCTAAAATGGAGCATACCGTCTTTTCCGGGATTTCGCCCGAGTCCCTTGTGAATTGGGCTGGAGCAAACTACTATTTTACCGATAATTTTTATACGCCCGATACGGGAGAAAACGATATTTCCCTTACGCTGAAAAGAAATGAAAGTGCGCCCGTTTATTTTGCGACGCAAAACGGAGTGGGTGTCATAAACTCATACGGCCAAAGCACATATTCTCCGCAACAGAGTACGCCGTATAAGCCGACGCATTTTTACTGGAGTCACGGCGGTGATAGGACGGGTGCTTTGCGTGCGGTACAGGATTTACCGCCGGACGAAGCGGGTGTCATCATATTGATGGACGATGTCGACGTTTCCGGCATAAGCGCTCTGCCGTCGATTTCTACGAGCGACAACAGAGTAAAACATTCCGTTGATTTCGATTCGATTTCGGGAAAGCGATGCAAAATCAAGGCGAACGAGTTTTCCGTTTCCAGCGATAGATATCTTTCTTTTAGAAATATCCTGATTGCCGCCGACACGAATTCCGTTAAGATAAACGAAAAAGGCGAGTTGCGGTTCGGCGGAGCGGTAAGCTTGGGTGCGGGGACGGAGATAAATTTTACGAACTCGTCGCTTGCGGTTGAGATCGGACGCATCATCGTAACGAGTCCCCTTTTCGGCGAAGTCGGAAAAGTAAGCGTATCGTTTGCAGATCCGGCTACCAAGGACGATATGAAAGATTATGTAAAAACGCACCCCCTTGTGCGTGACGATACGGGAAGTACGGATGTACCCGCCTGTTTCGGTTCCGCGGTAACGGTCACATCTGTGGCGTCATCGCTGTCTTTTACCGCACGGTGGAAACGTGTGGGCGGAAATTCGTGGGTGCTGGAAGCCCGCGATTGAGCGTGCTTTATCCGAACGAAGGAGTCGTACGATTGAGCGTACCGCCGTACAAGGGTGTGCGGTTTTGCTGCAAACGCGGTGTATGTATATCGTAAAGTTATTGTAATAAAGAGAGGAGATGTGAATGAAAAAAATGTGTGTCTTGCCGGCCGTCTTTGTGTTGTGCGTTACGGCGTATGCACAGCGTGCGGATTTTGTTACCCGCCTCATTGCCGCGGATAAAGCGACGTACGGGGAAGTGTGCTATCTTTCGGCCGTGTATCAGGGCTTCGTCGGCGAAAACGCTTCGTATGAGGATGCGCTCCATGCCCTCGTACAAAAGGGGCAGGTGAATTTCCGTGCCGATGTAAACGGAGCGGTAACGCTGCAAGAGCTTTCTTGGCTGATGGCGAAATTGTGGGATATCAAAGGCGGGCTCATGTACCGCGCGACAAAGCAGTCAGCGCGCTATACGTTCCGCCAGTTTAAAGTCGACGGCATTCTTCCTGCAACTGCCGATCCGTCCAAAAAGGCATCGGGCAGCGACGTATTGAATATGTATACAGCGTGCTTGCGGACATACGGAGGCGCCGAATGAAAAAGATTTTGTGTACGGCGCTTGCCGCGCTTATGCTTGTGCCCCTGTGTGCGTTCGATTGGGGCGGTAAACTCAACACTACAACGAAGTATCAAGGGAAAAAAATCGGTTCGCTTTTTTGGTACGAAAGCGCCGGAGCGCACGCGTGGCTTACGACGCCGATAGGCGAACAGCTGCGCTTTGCCGCCGACGCTTCGTACGAATTCCGCTACGATCAGGACGGCGATATCGTAAAGAATATCGTCGATATAAACCTGTTAAAATTGACGGGAACCTTTCATGTCGGTAAAACCGGTATGTTCGAATTCGGTGCCGGCCGCTTTTCGCTCAGCGATGCGACGGGTATTGTCTTCAGCCAGATAAATGACGGCATCTATGCGAAGTATTCGCTGCCTATCGCTTCGGTAAGTATGTACGGCGGCATAACGCGGCTGCTCAACAGCCACGATGTCGTGATCCTTCGGCGCTTTTCCGATACGACGGTCAAACCCGAAGACGCGTCCGCTGTCTATGTATTCGGCCCTTCGTACATTCCGCTCGGTTTTTCGGTGAACTTTCCGTCCCTGTTTTTAAATCAGGATATCACGCTCGAAGAGTGGACATGTATCGATTTTTCCGGCGACGCCTATCATCGGCTCTACGGTACGCTGATGTTTTCCGGCCCGATTTTGAGCAATCTGTTTTACGCCGCATCGACGACGCTCGGTACGGAAAACGTGAGTACGATTTCCAATTTGACGAAATTGTCGCTGTCGTTCTATCCTGTCAAAAAAGCGTCCGTCGCATTTTCCGGCGTATACGCTTCGGGCAGTAACGGTGCGCTCGATCCGTTCCGCGGATTTTCATCGCAGACTGCGGTTTTGGCGTCGGAAACGGCAGGCTTCAGTACCGAATATGACAGCAAAATCAAAGCGATGCTGTCCGGCTCGTATACGTTTTTGTCGAAGGTTTACGTTGCATCGTCACTCGCCCTCGTATTCGCGTGTCCTGAAACGGTTTCGTACAACGGCTTTCAATGGCGGCTCGATGCGATGTGGAATATTTTCCACGATTTGCAGCTTTCCGCGGGTATGTATCAATATATAGGCAAAGACAACGAAAACGATAAGATTTGCTGTTCTTTCGGAGGAACGTTTGTATTTTAATCGCAACCTATATTTTCGGATGCGATAACGATAAGTATTGACAACTGGAGGTTGTTTATGAATTTTGCTGCGGCAATCAAAAAATCGGTTTGCGCTGCGCTTGCGGCGTTCTGTGTTGCGCTTCCGCTGTGCGCGGCGTCGGCGACGGTCGTCTCTGCGGAAGGCAAAGTGGAAGTAGAGCGGGGCGGTACGTGGGTTCCGCTTTCCGCAAACGATACGGTTTCTGAAGGGGAAATCATTTCGACCGGATTTAAATCCAAAGCGATGCTCCGGTATCAAGGTTCGGTTTTGCATCTCGGCGCGTTGACGCGTGTTACACTCGAAAAGCTTGCTGCGAGCGAACAAAACGATACGGTTGCCATCTATTTGAATACGGGAGCGGTCAAATCTACGGTGCAGCGGACTGAAAACAGGCGTGTAAACTACACGGTGCGAAATCCCGTTGCCGTCGCTTCCGTGCGCGGTACCGAATTCGATTTCAGCGGGGACGGTTCGATTGCCTGTACGGAAGGAGCGGTTGTCGTCTACAGCGGCCGTCTATATAACGCATCCGCCGTGAGCGAAGCTCCTGCGGAAGGCGAGTCGAACGCTGCAACGCGCGCGACCGATATAGCGCCTGCAGCTCCTACCGGTGCCGTCGTTGTACTGCAGGGACAAGCCGTAGCGTTTTCTTCCGACGGTATGAGCGCAACCCCCGCGCAGTCGGCCGCCGCCGCCGCTTCCCAAGTGGCAGCTACGGTCAATACTCCTGCTGAAACCGAGCGCGTCAGTACCGGTACCCCGAGCGCACGGACTGCTGCTGCCGGCGAATCGATACCGGGAAATGTCGGTACGATTAAAGTGAGTGTTTCGTTCAGCGATTGATGTATAACGCGTTGTAGAGTAAAAAGAGTTTTGTGAAATACATAAAACGGCCGTATCGGAAGCGTACGATAACAAACGATTTCCGGTACGGCTTTTTTATTCGTTAAAATACACATACAAATTTTTCCGTTCCGCTTTTCAAATTACGCATTTCGTGTTATACTGTATCCCAATACAAGGAGATAAGATTGAATCCTTTTGAATTGAATAATACTCTGTTACCCCCCCCC
>NZ_AVQI01000073.1 GCF_000468115.1 Treponema socranskii subsp. socranskii VPI DR56BR1116 = ATCC 35536 | reverse complement strand
ATGGGAGTATATATATGAGCATTACAAAGGTTGTTGTAGCGGGCGGCGGCGTATTGGGAAGTCAAATCGCATTTCAAGCGGCATACAGGGGATTCGATGTTACGATATGGCTGCGTTCCGACGCGTCGATCGGACGGTCTCAGCCGAAAATCGACAGGCTGCACGGAATATACCTTGCCGAATTGACCGATGCCGAAACGAAAATCGGCACAAAGGGAGCGATCTTTTCAAGAGGCCTCATAGACGACAGCGAGCATATAAGCGCCGAAAAAATCGTCCGCCTCAAAAAAAATGTCGAAACGGCGTATAAAAACCTAAAGCTCACAACCGACCTTGCTTCGGCAGTCAAAGACGCCGATATCGTCATCGAAAGCATGGCTGAAAATCCCCAAGCGAAAAAAGAATTTTACGACGCCCTTTCGGCCGTCCTTGAAGATAAAACCATTGTCGCGACAAACTCGTCTTCTATGGTACCGAGCATGTTCCGCGATCACGTCAAAAATCCGAAACGCTATTTGGCCATCCACTTTGCAAACAATATCTGGCGCAACAATATGACCGAAATCATGGGACACGACGGAACCGATCCTGCCGCATTCGATGCGGTCGTCGCCTTTGCCAACGACATCGGCATGATACCGCTCAAAGTTCTAAAAGAGCAGCCCGGCTATCTCCTCAATTCCATGCTCATCCCCTTTTTAACGGCCGGCGAAGCCCTGCTCGCAAACGAAGTCGGAGATGTAAAAACCATCGATTTGGCATGGAAGCTCGGCACGGGAAGTCCGCTCGGCCCCTTCCAAATCCTCGATATCGTCGGTTTGGAAACGGCGTACAACATTACGATGAACCGTCCCGACTCTTCCGATCCGGCTTCTCTCCACGGGCGCATCGCGAAAATCCTGAAAGGTTACATCGACGAAGGTAAAACGGGTATCAACGCGGGCGAAGGTTTTTACAAATACAAATAAACTTATCTCCGCAGTGCTTTTACTCGAAACACCGATCGATATCCGGTCGGTGTTTTTTTTGCACCGCATAAAAACATCGACCCGCCGCAGATTTTGGCATAAATATTGCTGTCTCTAACAGTATCCAAATGGAAAGGAGACAGCAAATATGGATATAAAAAAAATCGATGAATTGCCGAACCTCGTCAAAGCGGGAATGATTTCTCGAACGGAAGCCGTCAAGCATATCGCAGAAAATATACACCGCGAACCCTACCGTTTCGGCCTTATGGGATTCGACGAAGATTTTAAAAGCGAAATCATTTTGACTTTTTTGCAAAAAGGCGGACAGATTTTCGAACGATTCGATGAAAACTGCGGCGCGTTCCGTTCTTACCTCTACGCTTTCGTACAGGGGTTGATTTTGACGCGAAAACGCGACGAACTACGACGATTTATTGCGGACAACACTATAAAATCGTTTTCGTACTCCGAAGCTGTCGAGCGTTTGCAAAACGATACGGTACTTACCGTTGCGGAAAAGGCCGTAAGCTACGCACCTGTTTCTAACACGAAAATCTGGAAAACGCTCACACGAAGATGCAAACCGAAAAACGCAAGCGATGCGAAAACCGCGCTCATCCTCGCGCTGAAATCGAGCTACTACATTTCCGCGTCTTCCGTCGACGACGTGTGTTCGTATTGTAAACTGCAAAGCGCGGAACTGCAGCGCCTCATCGCCGAACTCAATTCACTTTTGTATTCGCGGATCGAACGACGCAACACGATTATCAGGCGGCGGGACAATGCATATTACTTTCACCGAAAATACTATATACAGATGAAAATGTGCGACAAAGAAAAAACCGATATGGAAAGGCTTTTGAAAAAATACCGCAAGCAAACGGAAAGCTGGGAACACAAAAACAAAGAACTCCGGCAAAGCCGCTGGCGCGTCTGCCCGACAAATAAAATGATTGCAAACATACTCGGCATCTGCGAACGGCAAGTAAGCCACTACATCACGAGAGCACAAAAGCTCGTACGTGAAGAACAAAACGAAACCGAAACGACGGATATTCCCGAATGAAGCTCGGAAAGAACACGGAAAGAATCGGTTGACTGTATACGTAGAGCCTTTACAGCCGTACCGTCATTTTCGAAAGACTATTCGGATGCTCTTTGCAGGAGGTCTTATGGCAAAACATAATCGCCGA
>NZ_AVQI01000072.1 GCF_000468115.1 Treponema socranskii subsp. socranskii VPI DR56BR1116 = ATCC 35536 | reverse complement strand
GGCTCGGACAGCAGTTCGCCCGCCGCTTCGTGCAAAAAGAATACATCGCGATCGTAAAGGGAAGGCCGCCCGCTCTCGCAGGCGACATCAAAACGCAGATCATCCGCGATCCGAAAAACAGAAAGCGTTTTAAAGCCGCGACTCAGACGGAAGACGGAAAGAGCGCACGGACGATTTACCGCTGCATCGCCTCTTACGGAAACTATTCGCTTATGCGCCTGCGTCTCAAAACGGGGCGCACGCATCAAATACGGGTACACATGAAATACATCGGCTGTCCGATTTTGGGAGATACGGTTTACGGAAAAAAAGACGATGTTTTTCCCGAAGCTCGCCTCATGCTCCACGCAAAAAAATTGACGATACGCTTGCCGGGTAAAAAAAAGTTTTCGACGTTCCGCTCGGCCGTTCCCGATCGCTTTCGAACGACGCTTTCTTTTCTCAAAAAAAACTATCCGAAAGAAGTGCCCGTGTGGGGAAAAAATCATGCAAAGAAAAAGAGATGACATGCCGATCTCACGGATCGAAGTGATCCGCGAAGCGTCGAAGGATTCGCCTTTTTTAATAATCAAAAAACCGCGCGGCACGGCATCCGCTCCGTTTTTTGAAGGAGAAAAAAACTGCGCCGTAACGCTTGCCGCATCCCTCTTTCCCGAACTGCAAAACGTCAAAGGCAAAAAGCCGTGCGAATACGGTTTGATTCACCGGCTCGATACGCAGGCATCGGGACTTTTACTCATCGCGGCGACGGACGAAGCGTATGCGTTTTTTTTCGAAGCGCAAAAAAAAGGCGATTTTATAAAGATATACCGCGCGCTTTGCAGCGACGACGAGGGGAATGCGGCAAGGCTTGGCGGATTTCCGAAACCCGTTTCGGTGCGTCCGTTGAAAGCGGGAGATGAGTTTTCCGCATCGTCTTATTTTCGCGCATACGGAAAAGGGAGAAAAAGCGTGAGACCCGTTACCGAAAATTCGAACGAAGCGGCGTTGAAAAAAAAAGGAAGCGCGCTCTATACGACGCATATAAAAATCGCCGAGCGGACGGCGGAGGGCATCATTGCGCAGTGTTCGATCGCAAAGGGTTTCCGCCATCAAGTGCGCTGCCATCTTGCGTGGAACGGACTTCCCGTCGTCGGAGACGAACTGTATAACGCAGGCTTCGGAGGCGAAGCGCTCGAATTCGAATGCGTCGCCCTTGAGTTTACAAATCCCGTGACGGGAGAGCGGGTGAGGGTAAGTACCGATTTCGTTTAGCCTCCGAAAAGCCGATACGGGCTTATCAATCGGGGAGTGACGCTACCCGATTGATTCTGTCCTTTTTTCAATTCTGCGTTAAGGTATTTCCGGTTCGCCATAATAATATAATTCGTATTGACAAAATAGCGCAGTTGAAAATTCAAGTACGATATTATTTTTTACACAGACAACACATTATCGTATATAATCGTTATATGCAAAGATTTAATTCAATCAGTATTCGTATTTTTATATTTCTATCTTCACTCGTTATCATTATATGTATGTTATTCTTAGTTATAGGAAACATATATTGGAAAAAGCTAAAAAAACAAAATATTCGCCACCATCTTGAAATAACGAATACAACAAAAGAAAAATTAAATATAATTTTAGAATCGCTTGATGACACCATGTACTTAACGAAAAACAATAATGCTATTGTATCTTATGTAAACTCTCCTGGTCGAAAACATAATGAACGGGAGAAAATAAAAAAATTGTTTGAACACATTGTTGATACGAACATTGCAATCAGCCGAATTCACTGTATATGCAAAGACGATTACATATGCAGTGTTCCCGATGCCCAAAACACGGATACGGAAGCATATTATACGATCTTTCATCGTTATGAAAAATCCGGTAGCTACGAAAATACATGGCTATATATACAAAAAAAATTGCTGTTTTTTTCACCGTTATTTGATGATGTAAATCGCAGCTTTTTCGGCGTTATTATTTTTGAAATATCTTATCCTGAAATTTACAGGATATTCATAGAATCTTCCATTAAGATAAATGACAAAGCACTCATCATCGATGAAAATAATAATATAGTATTGTATTATCCGGTTTTAACCGATTATAAAAAATTATTAAACCATGATGTTTTATCTTTGCCTGAAAATAGTTATATGGAAAGCAGTTTATACTCAAAGCCTGCTTTAATAGTATCATCAAAATTATATAAAACCAATTGGAAACTTATACGATTTATACCCATTTCATCCGCTTTGGAAGAATTTAATTCTATTTTTTTTACTGCAAAATATTTTATACTTATTTTGATTTGTATAATCATTTTGTATACTCTTATATTAACGCAAACAATCACTAAACCAATTGCCTATTTAAGCGATATATGTGATAAAGTAGCTGCAGGCAATCTGTACATTTCAAGTAAATTAAAACGAAACGATGAATTGGGTAAACTGTCTGAAACAATCAACGCGATGCTGGAACAAATAAGAAATCTATTTATAAAAGAACAAAAAAATCAACAGGAAAAACTTCAAATGGAATTGCAGGTGTTACAAAGTCAAATAAATCCTCATTTCCTGTATAATTCACTTGAAAATATAAAACAGTTAGCACTTTTACAGGGAACAGTAAATATTGCCGAATGCAGTTCAGCTCTTATAAGCGTATTGCGTTATAATATGAATACAAAATACAATGCAAATTTAGAAGATGAAATCAAAAATGTTCAAAATTATTTAACAGTTCAAAAATACCGTGCGTCCGTTTTATTTAAAACCAAAACAAAAATTCCAAAAAATACGAAAAATTGCATGGTATTACGCTTTATGCTGCAGCCGCTTATCGAAAATACCATATACCATGGTTTTACCGATTATAAAAGGGACGATTATTTTATTCAAATTATAAGTTCGATAAATAATGATACGCTGATTATAGAAATTATAGATAATGGTGAAGGTATGTCAAAAGACATACAAAATAAACTAAATAAAATGGAATACGTTCAAAATAAATCAACTCAATCCCTGCATAATATAGGTATTCGAAATGTACAAACCCGAATACAATTGTATTTCGGACAAGAATACGGTTTATATTTTTACAAAAACTCTTTTTCCGGAACAACTGTAAGAATTACGCTGCCTTATAAGTTTTCAACATAATCACAAAATATTTTCAAACAGTTAAAAATATTTACAATACGATACATTTCATAATCTAAAAAAAGATAAACTTATAAAAAAAAATAATGCTACCAATATCATCGGAACTACCTTATAATCATTTTAACATATAATACATACGGAATTGGAGGTATTGTGTTATGAATAAAAAAATTTACTTGGCTGCAGTTTTGATTTTACTTGTAATCTTGCAATTAGGATGTACACAAAAAAAAGTAACTGCAAAATCGACGTCAAACGGTCAATTTGATTGGAAAGCATTTAGCGGTACTACAATTGAAATCCACATGGTTCAGCATACCGCTGCGGAAGCTATGATTTCAAAAATCAAGGATTTTGAAGACTTAACGGGCATTCATGTAAAATATTCCATTACCCCCGAATCCAGTTATTTTGATAAGGTTTCCACATCTCTTTCCAGCGGTTCGGGTAGTCCCGATGTGTTTATGTCCGGTGCATATCAATTATGGGATTATTCAAGCGCAGGGTATGTAGAAGATATTGATACCTTTTTAAACAACTCTGCAATGGTCACGCCGGATTATGACTTTGCGGATTTTGTTCCGAGTGGTGTAAATGCGTTACGATGGACCGGCGTACCGGGTGCTGCAGTCGGCAGCGGAAAACGTTTGGGACTTCCGCTTGCGTTTGAAGTATATATGATGGCTTACAATAAACGAGCCTTTAAACAAAAGAATCTGGAAGTTCCTAAAACTTATGAAGAATTATTACGTGTATGCGATGCTTTGCAAGGTTGGAACGGTCCCAATTCTTATGCGGTTGCTGTTCGCGGAGCACGCGATTGGGGAACGATTCACCCCGGTTATATGAGTTTCTATACTGCATGGGGTGCAAAAGATTTTGTCGTTGAAAAAGGTAAACTCGTTTCAAAGGTAAATTCAAAAGAAGCTGTTGCAATGACCGAGTTTTTTGTAGATATGATCAAACGCGGAGGAAGTTCTTCGTGGTCAAAGTACACATGGTATGATTGTGCTGTTGATCTCGGTTCCGGTATGGCGGCAATCGAAATCGATGCCGACAACAATCCTATCCATCAAAATTGGCCCGGTTCATCTGCGGAAGCCGGTAATATCGCTTTCGCTCCTTTACCGACAGCAAAGGTCGGAGACCCGGTTATTTCAAATTATTGGACATGGGCAATGGCAATTAATTCCGCTTCAAAAAATAAAGGAGCTGCATGGTATTATTTGATGTATTTTACAAGCAAAGATTTCTTGACTTATGCAACACTGCAAGGTAACAGTATGGATCCAGTACGTTCTTCAATATGGAAATTACCTGAATTTGTTGAAAAAATGAAAGTTCAGCCGGGTTATATCGATACATTTAATAAAACGATCGAGAACACCAGTATTTTGTTTACACCCCAGCCGTATTTCTTTGAAACGACAACGGAATGGGCGGCAACATTACAAGATATAGTTGCCGGAAAATACAAGAGTGTTCAGCAAGGCTTGGACAGTCTAAAGAAAAAGATGGACAACGCAGTAGAAGATATTCAACTGTAAAATACGTCAATCATAATCAGTATTTGAAAGGGGTGTTTAAAAACGGGAGCGTTTTTACCATCCCTTTCAAAATATATAGGAGGTGGTTGTGCTATGCCGAAAGGATATGCATCCGAAATACCCGGTTATATAAGAAGACGTCCATATTATATTATTGCTCCGGGATTGATTATTCTTATAGGAATTATGATTCCGTTTGCAGTTGCAATCTTTTTATCATTTACCAATTTTTCATTCCGTAATCCTAAATTCTCTCTTGTGGGATTCAAAAACTGGATACGAATGTTTTCCAGTAAAGTTTTTTGGCATGCTCTTTTTATAACTTTATTATACGGCATTGGCGCAACAACTGTACAAATGTTATTGGGGACGGGTATTGCGCTTCTTTTAAAAAAAGATACTTTATATGGCAGAATACTCAAAGTTTTGTTTACTTTTCCGTTAATGGTAGCCCCTGCCATTGCAGTTCTTATCTGGCAATTAATGACATCCAATTCCGTAGGAGTTTTGGAAAAATTATTAAATCTTTTTAATATATATGGCTTTCCTTGGGCTGCATCACACAAAACAGCTCTGTTTACCGCCCTGTTAATCGACACATGGGTTAATACCCCATTTGTACTCCTGCTTGTTCTTGCCGGTATACAATCACTGCCTAAGTCTCCGTTTGAAGCTGCAGCCGTTGACGGTGCAAACAGTTGGTTTATATTTAAAACCTTGACTTTACCCTTATTAAAACCCTTTATGTATATTGCATTACTATTCCGTCTGATGGCGTCATTGCAGGAGTTCGGTATTATTTTTGCTTTATCGAAAGGCGGGCCCGGAGATAGTTTGATGAATATTTCTCTAACAAGTTATATAAACGGTTTTATATATCAGAAACTTGCTGCTTCAATGCCGTATTTATTAGTACTATGGGTTTTTATCTATTTTACAGCACGATTTCTTGTTAAGCGACAGAGATTATTGGCAAAGCAAGCGGCCGGATTGTCAGCTTAAGGAGGTTATAATGATAAATTATAAAAAATATTCCCTGCTATCAATAGCAAAAGCCGTTATGCGTAATTTGTGTCTTACTGCATTCGCTATTTTTTCCTTATTTCCGTTGTTTTGGATGGTATTGTGTTCATTTAAATCGGATACAGAAATGTATAATACGGTGTTCAGATTTACACCGACACTTGAAAATTATCAAAAAGTTCTTATCGGTACAAATTATTTTAAGACCTTTGTTCAAAATCTTATTATTGCAGGAGGTGCCGTGCTTATAACAATATTAGCCGGCGTACCCTGCGCGTATGCACTTGCACGGTATCAATTTAATAACAAAGAAGATATTGCATTTCAAATCTTGTCATTTAAATTTGCTCCTGAAATCATGGTTGTATTACCGATCTTTCTGATTTTTCAAAAAATAGGCCTGTACGATACTTATAGAGGACTTATTTGGGTATATCAGCTTATAACCATGCCTTTGGTTATATGGGTTGTCCGCGGTTATTTTGAGGAAATAAGTATTGAGATTGAACAAGCGGCACAATTAGACGGGTATACATGGTATGAGGTCTTTCTTAAATATCTATTACCTCTGATAAAACCAGGTTTGGTTGCATCGGCTCTGCTTGCTTTTATTTTTGCATGGAACAGCTTTACGTTTCCCATGATTCTTAGCGGCTTTAATATTCAACCAATAACAATTACCGCACTCCGCTATATAGCTTCAGATACTGTGCATTACGGACAAGTAGCGGTAGCTTCCTGTATCGCTGTTTTACCGGAAATAATAGTTGCTCTATTTATTCAAAAACACCTAGTCAGGGGATTGAGTTTCGGTGCTGTAAAAGGATAAAAGGAGCGAACGATGGCTAAAGTCGAACTGCACAATATAACCAAAGAATTTAAAAATACCGTAGCTTTAGACAATATAAATTTAACCATAAACGATAATGAGTTTTTTGTACTTTTCGGTCCGGCCGGAGCGGGAAAAACAACACTGTTGAAGATAATTGCAGGAGCGGAATTCCCTGAAATGGGAACGGTAAAAATCGGCGGAAAAATTATGAACCAAACGGAATCCAGAGAGCGTAATGTGTCGATGGTTTTCGAGAATTATGCTCTATATCCGAACCTGTCGGTATATAACAATATCGCATCCCCTCTTAGAAGTCGTTTATACAGACAAAATAAAAACGATATAGAAAATGCCGTCGTTAATATTACAAAGAAATTGAAAATAGATAATTTACTTGATCGAAAGCCGACACAGTTATCAAACGGACAGCGACAACGAGTTGCATTAGGGCGCAGCCTTGTCCGAAAACCGGATGTTTTTTTATTAGACGAACCTTTGGCACATCTTGATGCACGCTTACGAAACCTGATGCGCGCCGAGTTAAAAGAAATGCAAAGCTCTATAAATTCAACAACGATATATGTAACTCATGACTATATGGAAGCAATGTCGCTTGCAGACAGAATTGCGGTCTTGAATGAAGGTAAAATTATACAAATAGGCAGTGCAATCGAAATGTATTATTTGCCTCATAATGAATTTATAGGCCGACTCTTTGGAGAGCCGGAACTTAATATCATTGAAGGTGAATATACATCGGAAAAGAATCAATTATGCTTTCATGTTTTTAATCAGGAAGTAAAACTATATCCGGAAAAAGATGTAGTTGAAACATTACTCGCCAGAAAAAACTCCCGTATTCACATAGGCTTTAGAAGCCATGATGTTCGGTTTGCATTTACTAAACCTGCGGAAAATTGGATGCAAGGAAGCGTATATGCAATCGAACCGATCGGAAATAAAGTTATTATTACTGTTTTAGTTGGAACGGAAAAATTTGCATTGAGCTGCCCGAACGATACTCATGCGGACATCGATCAGACTATATATTTTAAATTGAATATGAAAAATGCGATATATTTTGATCCGAACACACTCGAATTTATAACTCGAAGTGAACAATCATTATATATGCGTTAAGAGTATTAACTATAACGGGAGTAAAGGGTATATGGCAAATCTTATTTTAAAGAATATTTATAAGAAATACGATATAAAAAAAACTCTTTTTGGAAAAAAGGAGTCGCAACAAGCTTACGCCGTAAATAATATCTCTTATGAATGTGCCGACGGCGAATTTATCGGTATTTTAGGTCCTTCCGGTTGCGGTAAATCAACTACGCTTAGAATGATTGCCGGACTTGAAGAAATCACAAGCGGTGATATGTACATTAATGATCAGAGAATTAATGATTTACATCCGAAAGACAGAGGTATAGGATTGGCGTTTGAAGACTATGCATTATACCCGCCTTTAACCGTATATGAAAATCTGGCATTTAATATGCGTGCAAAAAAGATTTCTGATAAAGATATTAAGGAACGAATTGAATATATTGCACCGTTATTAAAAATAGAAAAATTATTGGATAAAATGCCGGCGTCGTTATCAGGAGGTCAAAAACAACGTGTTAATATTGCACGTGCAATTGTCCGGAAGCCTCATATACTGCTTCTAGACGAACCCTTAAGTCATTTGGACGGTAAAATGCGCCAGCAATTACGTCAGGAAATAAAACGAATGCATCATGAAATCAAATGTACAACCATTATAGTTACTCATGATCAAATGGAGGCAATGTCGCTTGCAGACCGAATCATTATTATGAACGAAGGAGAAATTCAACAAATAGGCACTCCGCTTGAAATATATGATAATCCTGCAAATAGATTTGTAGCCGATTTTATCGGAGAACCGCCTATGAATTTACTGCAAACAAAAATAAAACAAAAAGGGAATTCTTTTATCTTTACTTTTGAAAACAGCAGTCTGGAATTAAAAGTTCCCGATAAATACAAAAAGATACTGCATAACGATATGGAGGTAACAATCGGGATTCGACCTACCGATGTGCATATTGATAAAGAGAAATCGTTGCATGCCGATGCAGTTGTTTCCGTTTATGAAAATTTGGGTGATGAAAGACGAGTATCTGTTTCTATAGGAAAAGCCGTGTTGTGTATGACTACGACCGATAATATTCAATATCGGCCTAAAGATATAATTTATTTGAGTTTTAATGCCGAAAAAATCCATTTATTTAATAACAAGACAGGTAAAAACCTGAATAGAACTTTGTAAAACGTATGTGTTAATTACATACAATATAAATCTTTATTAAGGAAGGATATTATGGAAAAACTTGGAAGTATTCCCAAAACAATGAAAGCACTGGTTGCGTACAGTAAAGATAAGTATGTGTTTGAAAATGCATATCCGACTCCGGTTTGCGGGGACGATGATATAATAATAAAAACCGAAGCATGCGGTGTTTGCGCCGGCGATATCAAATGTAAAAGCGGCGCGGCTATGTTTTGGGGGGATGACATACAACCTTCATGGGTAAAACCGCCTTTTATTCCCGGACATGAATTTTTCGGCCGTATCGTTCAAAAAGGAAAAAATGTAAAAGAATATGAATTGGGAGACAGAATTATTGCCGATCAAATCGTTCCGTGCGGAAAATGCAGATTTTGCAAAGACGGGCATTATTGGATGTGTCAACCTCACAATATATTCGGGTTTCAAACCGAAAATAACGGCGGCATGGCTGAATATGTGCGTTATCCTAAAACATGTGTTATTTCAAGAATTCCCGACAACATGACAGTAAAACAAGCGCTGCTCATTGAACCATACGGATGTTCAAAACACGCTGTAGATCGTGCAAACATAACAAATGAAGATGTTGTCGTTATCGCCGGAGCAGGAACATTAGGATTGGGGATGATAACTTATGCACGTATGAAAAATCCTAAAAAACTGATTGTACTCGATATGATTGAAAAACGATTGGAAAAAGCAAAAGAATTCGGCGCCGACTTGGTAATGAATCCTAAAAATACGGATATCATGAAAGAGATTATGAATCTGACGGACGGATACGGATGTGATATTTATATTGAAGCTACGGGACATCCGAACAGCGTTATCCAAGGTTTAAGTATAATACGCAAACTCGGACGTTTTGTCGAATTCAGCGTATTTAATGCAAGTACAACAGTCGATTGGTCCATTATAGGGGACAGAAAAGAACTTGATATCTTGGGAGCGCATTTAAGTCCTTATGCTTACCCCTTTGTTATTGAAAATATTATAAACGGCAAATTAAAAACCGAAGGTGTAGTATCAAAGACTTTCCCTATCGAACAGTGGGAAGAGGCTTTTGAGCATGCTACGGGAAAATATGGAGATTTCAAAGTCGCGCTGACATTCTAAGGATTATGTCCCGTATCGAACGGTATTCATTCGGTAAAAAATAGTGTATGATTTGCCGTTAGGAGGAGGAAATTATGAACTATTTACCGGAAAGCGATATCGGGACATTTTATAACAACCTAAAAGAAGATATGAAAACACTCAGCCGCTTGGAGACATAAAATGTTAAAAAAGTACGACAGATTATGTCGCATACTTATTGTTGATGATGAATTTTTGGTTCGAGTAGGTGTAAAAACAAGTATTGCATGGGAAAAAGCCGGTTTTACAATAATAGGAGAAGCGGCAAATGCAGTTGAAGCACTAAATAAAATAGCAGTTTTACAACCCGATGTAGTTGTTACCGACATATCAATGCCGGGTATGAACGGGTTAGAACTGATTGCCGAAATAAGAAAAAAATACCCCGATATTACCTGTGTGATTTTGACTAATTATGAAGACTTCAAATATGCACAAAATGCAATTGAGCTGGGCGTTTCATATTATTTATTAAAATCGGATCTGAATACAGACAGTATACTTCCTTTTTTTGAAAAACTGCGCTCCAATTTGCTTCCTAAGGCAACAAAAACCGTTCTTGCATATAACAAAACCGATCTATTAAAAAAATGGTTGCTGGATGCGTTGTATATCAGTCATGCAGATATTCATGCGTATTGTATCAATTGTAGCGATACTTATAATAAAGATGAAAAAATAAGAAATGCCTTTTTTTGTGATGATTTGTATATTGCTATAAAATACTCGGGAATACCCAAAAATGATATAACCAAGAACAACGATATGATCTACGGCATTATAGCGTCTGTTGCTGAAATAGTTTTTCCACGCTCAACTATAAATATTAAGTGTTTTGAGTATTTTTATGCTATTACTATTCTATTTCCAATTCAAGAAGATAAATTCACAACGTCGGATATTTTAAAAAAAACAACCGTTTTTGAACAAAAAATAAATTTATATTTCACGCTTAAACTCTACGGGGGCTTCAGCAGTGTAAATTCGGTTTCAAATATCTATGAACTGTTAAAAGAAGCGGAAAGTGCTCGGCAACAAAGTTTTTTTACTGAAAAATTTATTTTTTATTCCCCAACAATATTGCCGACAACACAGCCGGTACTTGACGGTATTGAACTTATTCGTCTTGTAGTAAAAGGCGATTATAACAGCCTTATCGAATTTATCCATGCTTTTTTTTGTAATTTACGTAAAGCCGGAAATTATACTTATCTTAAAACCGCTTTTTTAGGATTTATAGACATTGCTCAAATGACTGCAAAAAAATTACCGCAGTTTTTTTGTAATAAAGATGAAGCTTTTATTTTATCTTTTTTATCCGTAAAAGAAATAGAACAACATATTATCGATACATATGATGAAGTCTTAAAACAAAACGGTTGGGGCTCAAAAAAAAGTCTTAACTCAACCGTTCAAAAATGTATGGACTATGTATCAAAAAACTATCAAAGTAATATTTCGGAAGATATGGTTGCACGGCACTTAGAGATAACACAAAGTTATCTTTCTACTATCTTTAAAAAAGAAATAGGCGTGAATTTTATAACCTATATAACACGATATCGTATTGAAAAAGCAAAAGATTTATTAATACATACAAATATGAAAATATATGAAATAGCTGATGCCGTAGGGTTTTACAGTCCGTATTATTTCAGTAAAATATTTAAAAAATTGACAGGAAAAAGCTGTAAAATATTTAAAAATGAGCATGTAAATAACAATATAAAATCAGTTGAAGAAGTGGTAAAATAAACCGTCTTACCCGAAAAGGAGAAACACTGAGATAATACGTTGCATCCTTATCGCCTGAGGAAAACGTATATACATCGAATCCGTCAAATGAATTATCGCACGGCGGCCTGTCCGCGCAAATTTAAAAATGCATCAATATTTTTTATCCGCGTAGCCGATCCACCCGTCGTTTTCGACGAGCGTCTTTGCAAAACTGTCGAGCGTAAACGGATAGCTTTTCGAAAGGCTTCCCGCGATCAGCTTTACCTTTGCGCTGCCGTCGTCGTTTTGCACGATTTTGCATTCGGCGTCTTTATCCGAAAACGTGCGAAATATATCGTCTATCGATTTTTTATCGAGTTCGATCGCCATCATGCCGCAGTTGAACATGTTTTGCCGGAATATGCGCGCAAAGTTTACCGCGATGACGACGGAAATGCCGTTCACTTCGAGCGCCCACGGAGCGTGTTCGCGCGAAGAGCCGCAGCCGAAGTTTTCCCGCGTGATGATGACGCGCTTGCCGGCGATATCCGTTTTCGGATTAAAGCCATCGATCTTTAAATCTTCGAGCAGATAGGGCTTGAGCGCCTGCTTTGAAATTTCGGTAAGATACTTCGCCGGAATGATTTCGTCGGTGTTGATGTCGGAGCGGTCGAGAAAGAGCACGCTCCCTCCGAATTGTTTCACCTCATACCTCCTTTTAGGTCTCCTGATAAAGCGATGAATTGCATATCGTGCCGGCGATTGCCGTTGCGCTCGCCGTCGCGGGGCTCATCAAATGAACCATGCCGCCTTTTCCCATTCTGCCGTTAAAATTACGGTTCGTCGTGGATGCGCACACTTCTCCTTCT
This sequence comes from Treponema socranskii subsp. socranskii VPI DR56BR1116 = ATCC 35536, assembly GCF_000468115.1. Lineage (GTDB taxonomy): Bacteria > Spirochaetota > Spirochaetia > Treponematales > Treponemataceae > Treponema_D > Treponema_D socranskii. The sequence goes on along the minus strand of NZ_AVQI01000072.1, from coordinate 55,333 downwards.
GCGAGCACTCCGTTCGACATGCCGAGGCACGCCCCGCAGGTCGGATTCGTAACGCAAAATCCTGAGTCCATAAAGATGTCGATGATGCCTTCTTTGAGCGCCGTTTTGTACGTTTTCGGAGTTGCAGGACTTACGATGGCGCGCACGCCTTCGGCTATGCGTTTTCCTTTCAGCACTTCCGCCGCGATGCGGAGATCCGATATGCGTCCGTTCGTGCAGCTGCCGATATAGACTTGGTCGACTTTCGTGCCTTTCATATCGCGCACGTTTTTGACCTCGTCGGGTTTGTAGCCGACGGTACACACGGGTTCGATTTCACTGCAGTCGATCGATATCGTTTTTTCGTATTCGGCGTCCGCATCGCTTGTCCACTTGGAGTAATCGGCGAGGGCGGCTTCTTTCGACGGATAATCGTCTTTAATAAATTCCCAGAGGTAGTCGACCGTGTGCATATCCGGAGCGCAGATGCCCGATGTGCCGCCTGCTTCGACCGCCATATTGCACAGCGTCATGCGCTCTTCCATGCCGAAACTTTCAATGACGGGACCGGTGAATTCCATAACGCGGTCGGTCGCGCCGTTTACGCCGATTTTTGCGATGATCGAAAGTATGACGTCTTTGGCAAAAACACCCGGACGGAGTTTTCCGTTTAAAATAAATTTAATCGATTTCGGTTCACGGAACGCGCACACGCCTTTTAATATGCCGACTTCGATGTCGGTCGTGCCGACTCCTGCGGCGAACGCGCCGAAAGCGCCGTGCGTACACGTATGCGAATCGCCCATGATGACGGTAAAACCCGGACGCACAAAGCCGCTTTCCGGAAAGATCGCATGACACACGCCGTTTCGACCGATATCGAAAAAGTCTTTGATATGCTGCCGGTGCGCCCAATCGCGCAGGATTTTTCCCTGCGCCGCCGTTTTGCTGTCTTTTGCAGGAGTGACGTGATCGATGACCGCTTTGATTTTATCGCTGTCGAATACGCTGTCTTTTCCGCGTTCGATCAGATCGGTGATCGCGATGGGAGTCGTGATTTCATGACAAAATACGCGGTCGAGTTTCAGTACCGATGTGCCGGGGAAGGGCGTGTCGAGCCTGTGCGCATCGAATATTTTTTGTGCTATTGTTTTACCCATGCTGCTGTGCTCCTAAAATATTTTTAGTATTACTAAATAATTACAGCATAGCTAAAACCGATATGAAGGTCAAGAACACCGTAAAAACGCTAGTCGAGAACATCGACGCCGAGCGCCGAAATGGCAGCGTTGATCGCAGTCAATACGCCATCATCGGCGTAATCGACGAGCACTTGCGCTTTGTCGGGAGATGCGGTAACGCTTGTAACACCGCTTACCGCACGGACGGCATCTTCAACTTTTTTTGCCGTATCGCCGTCGAACATACCGGCGACGTAAATCTTTTTTTGCATTTTGTACTCCACATTTTACTTATCGTCTTAAAAACGATTATAAATTAAAATAGGCGGCATTTCAAGCGTACGGATTCGTTTTGCCCAGCTGCCCGCAGGCGCCGGAAATGCTTTTTCCGCGATGCATGCGGAGCGTTACGTTGAGTCCGCCTTTTTCAAGACGCGAAACGAATTGTGCCGTTTCCTCCGGATCGGGCGTTACAAAGGAAAGCCCTTCCACGGGATTCCACGGGATGAGATTTACGTGCACATCCAAACCTTTTGCAAAGGCAATGAGAGAATCCGCATTTTTTTCACTCGTGTTTTTGCCCGAAAGCAGCACGGCTTCGAGCGTAACTCTTTTTCCCGTTTTTTCGATGTAGTACGAAATCGCCTGCCGTAAATCGCTCAAGGGATTTGTCAAAGAGGCCGGCATGAGTTCCCTCCGCAGCGTTTCGTCCGCCGTCGTAAGTGAGACGGCAAGGCGCACATCGGGGCCATTGTTCGCTAAATCGTATATGCCGCTCACGATGCCGACGGTCGATACCGTGATACGGCGGCTCGAAAGATTTCTGCCGCGCTTATCGGTGAGTACGGCGATCGCTTTTCGAAGGGCATCGAGATTTAAAAGCGGTTCTCCCATGCCCATAAAGACGATATTGTCGAGAGCACCCGCGTGCTTTTCAAGATATAAAAACTGTTCGACGATTTCTGCAGCGCTCAAATTTCTGGCAAGTCCGAGCGTTCCCGTTTTGCAAAAGGCGCAGCCCATCGCGCAGCCGGCTTGGCACGAGACGCAAGCCGTCTTCCGTGCCGCTTTATCGGTGAGGAGTACCGTTTCGACTGCAAGGTCGTCTTCCGTTTGTATCTGCAGCTTTACCGTGCCGTCGTCCGCTTTCAGCACATCCGACACCCGAGTCGACCGGAGAATCGCTTTTTCGGCAAGTGACGCCCGCAGCTCCGCGCTCAGATTCGTCATGGCATCGAAAGAATCGACTCCCTTTCCGATCCACTGAAATATTTGATTTCCGCGAAACGAGGGGGAGAGGGAAAGAGAAGCGCACAGCTCTTCGGGCAAGAAACCTGCGACTGCGACTTTATCCATAACTAGGATAGTATCCGACAAGAAAATTACTGAAATATAGCGTGCACATCAATAGATCGGCTTATTGTTTTTCAGCTTGTCGAGCATATCGCTTATAGGCGGACAGCGTATACTTTGCTTTTGAAAACTTTCGAGGGCGGAGACGGCATCCTGTTTTCTGTTGAGCTTTACATAGCAGTCGGCAAGGTCTATGTACAGACGGAAATTTTTTGCATCGTTTCGGATGAGGTTCGAAAGGCGTTCGGCCGCTTCTTCGTATTTGCCTTCGCCTTTACAGATGAGCGCAAGCCCGAGAGCCGCGTATACGTCGAACGCAATGTCGAGCGCTTTGTTGTAGTATTCGACGGCGGTTTTGTAGTCACCCGTATTGCGATACGCGTCGCCCGAACGAGTTAGAATCACTTTGTTATCGGGATCGAGTGCCAGAATTCTGTTCCAGTATTCGATGGAGCGGTACTGCTGGTTCATACCGCGGTAACAGTCGGCGAGCCCGAACAGCGCGTAAAAATTGTTCGGATCGAGTGCGAGCGCGCGTTCGAAATAGACGACGCCGCTTTCAAAGGTTTTAAGTTTTCTGTGACAGTTTCCGATCGACGTAAGCACACGGATATCGACGGCGTTTTCGTTGAGTTCGAGCATCTTCGCCCAATAGTAGAGCGCGTCTTTGTATTCTTTAAAGTCGTAGTGCAAGTGTCCGAGGCCGATGAGCGCGTACGCGTTGTCCTGTTCCATGTCGAGAACTTTGAGGTACAATTCTTTCGATTTTTTAAAATCGTGTATTTTCCGATATGCGTCGGCCACGCGCGTGAGAACTGTGATATTGCGGTCGTCGTGCACGAGGTACTGTTCCCAAATGTCGATCGCTTTACGGTATTGGTTGAGCGCTTTATAGCAGTCGGCAAGACCGAAGAGCGCGTAGTTGTTTCCCGGATGGTAGGAGAGGCAGTCGTTGTAATAGCCTATCGCTTTATTGTAGTTGCTTTGCTTGCGTTCCGAATCGCCGAGTCCGACGAGAGCGTAGTTATTGTTGTTTTCGATGTCGAGGATTTTTTTAAACATATCTTTCGCATCGGTGATTTTATTGTTCTTTAATAATTGGTAACCGTCTTTTGAAAGTTCCGAAATACGATCTGCGTTCACGTTTTCATCGACAGAGGATTCATCGGAAAAGAATTCTTCTTCGGTTTCCATTTCGGTACTTTCAATGCTTTCGATAGTTGCTTCCATGATGTATACTCCTTTGCTGCAATTATGCGTTTTTTTCTTGTAATATCGTCGATATGATGCGAGCCATGCATTCATAAATCGGTTCCGACTTCTTTGCATTATGTGCAAGCACATACTGCTTGAGCGCTTTAATCGTTTCGTTTTTTTTCGCGTACGCATCTCCGACGCGTGTCAATCCGTCGGAATACCCCGTCGCCGTAAATATCCTGCGCGCCTGTTCGATATTGCCTTCATTGAAAAGGGTATTGCCGGTACGGTTCAAGCCTGCTTTTTGTCCGGCAGACAGAGCGGCAAGGGGAGTATCGACGGTTTTAATAAATCCTGCGTTTCCCTGTTTTTCCGCTATCTGTTTTTGTAATTCATCCCTTATCATATGCGCAAAATTTAATAATAATTAATTATTACCCCTAGTATACTATGCTACCACATTTTTACGAAAAGTCAAGGATTTTTTTTATTTTTTTACTTATTTATTGAGTAAAAATCGACGATTGAGCGCCCGTAGCTGCGCATATCCGTGCGTGAAAGCTTTCCGATTTCGTCGGGCATCGCGTGTTCTTCGGGACGGTGCACGATGATCGTACCGCCGTTTTTGCACATATCGTTTTCCACGGCATTTTTTATCAATTCCGCGTGAAACTTATACGGAAAAGGCGGATCGAAAAAAATATAGTCGAAACTCGTCTTACATCGTTTAATAAAATATTCGACGGGCATAAAATGGCATTTGACGACGATGCCGAGCTCGCGTTCGACGACGGCGACGTTTTCGAGTATGACGGGAATTTTAATTTTATCCTTTTCGCACAATTCGACATGTTCCGCTCCGCGGGATGCCGCTTCGATCGCCAATGTGCCCGAACCGGAAAACAGATCGAGAAAGGATTTTCCCGAAAGATCGCCGAGGATTGCGAACACCGATTCGCGCATTCTGTCCATTGCGGGACGGATGACGCCTTTCGGGCATTTGATCTGCCGGCCTTTTAAAACGCCGCCCGTTATGCGCATGCTCAGTTATCCGCGTTGAGCGACCAATAAATGTCATCGCGTTCCAACGCTTGATTTTTTTGCGCAAAGTCGAAGGCGCGAAGGCCGGAAGCCGTGCGCGCCGACGGCATCGCACCCGCTTCGAGCAATACTTCGATGACGGCGGTAGAGCTCCCCGCGGCTGCCGCGTACATGAGCGGCGTTTTGCCTTCCCAAAAAGCGTTGAGCGGTACACCCTTATCGATAAAGCGGCGGACTTTTTCGCACTGAACGGAAAGCGGCACGTTTGAAGATGTGATCGTATGAACAAAGGCTTTTACGGTTTCGTTTTCGGTTGCGGCATACGAATCGAGGAGAAGCGAAACGATGTCGGGATTTTCCGAATATTCGGCTGCAATGACGAGCGGCGATACGCCGTACGAATTCTTTGTGCGGACGGAAGCTCCCGCGTCGATGAGCATACCGACGAGCGCCGAATCGTTCTGCACTCTCACCGCGTACATGAGCGGCGTCCAGCCTTCTTTGTCGCGCTCGTTTACATCGGCGCCGCTGTTAAGCAGCGTACGGGTAAGATCGGCGCTCGCACACTTTATCGAAAACATGAGCGGCGTAACGCCTTTTTCATCCTGCATATTGACATTTTTAATAATCGGCCCGCTCTGTACCGCTTCTATCGCCGCATTTTCGGCATCGGACGGCACATCGGCATAATCGTATAAAAAGGTTTTGCCGTAAGACGAAGACGGACGTACAGCGGGAGGGGGAAGGGAAGGTGGCGGAAGGGGTACGGCGGTGTCCGCTTCGGGCGCTTGCGGTACGATATCCGCTGCAGACTTTTCGCGTGCGGCGTCATCCTGTTTTTCAGGCACGGCGATTTCTTCACGTGCGGATGCGCCCGTTTCCGTGTTTTCCGAAGATGTATTGCTTTTTGCAGCGGGCTCGGTTTCAACCGCATCCGTTTCGGAAAGAGAGGTTTCGCCGGTTTTATCCGCCGTATCATCCGTTTCCAGAGGAACGGTGTCGTCCGCGTTTTGCGGTTCGGCTTCCGCAGTTTTTTTCTTTTTTTGTTTTACGGTTTTTGCAGATTCCGTTTTTCCGGCCGGTCGATCGAAATTTGCCGCTGCGGAAAGGAGCGGCACGCCTCCTTCGGTCGTTTGCTCGAGGAGCGCGATATCGTTTGCGGTTAAATACGATGCAACAAGCTCACGTATTTCGGAATTCGTTTCCGCGTATGAGGCGGCGTATCTGCCTTTTTTATCGAGCGTCATAAGGCGCTTGTGTATTTTCTTTTTCGACGCGCCGCCGGAACCGAGAATGCGGCGGAATGCATTCCGGTCGGTGCAGTATTCGCACGCGTATGAAACGGCCGTCCGCTTTTCCCGATTTTTTTGATCGGCACCGATACCCGCTTTAAGCAGCACGCGGATGACATCTTCGCTCCGATCGTGTATAATCGCCGTGATGAGAAGGTTGTTTCGTTCCTTTCCGATCGTGTGGAACGGGGCGTCTCCGTCGAATAAAAATGCGCGTTTGATTTGCTTCGCCGTGCCGGTTTGCATGAGCGAGAGATATTTATCGGCTGCGGATGCGGCAAGCGGAAAAAACGCCATGATGAAAAAAATTCGGAAAAATAATTTCATACCGATAGTATACACGATTGACCATTTTTCATCAATCTGATACTATAATAAAACACCCCTTGGAGCTTCGTATGAAGTTCCCAAATGTCCACAAGGAGATACCATGCGAAAATACGAACTGATGACCGTTTTCCCGCTCGACGAGGAAAAGTCAAAAAAAGGCGCTGACGATGTTCGCAGCGTTTTAAGCGAATTCGGAGCCGAAATCGAAAAAGAAGAACCCTTCGGCGACCGTGATTTAACTTACGAAATCAAAAAACAAAAACGAGGACGCTTTATCCTGTTTACGATGAAGCTCAATCCCGCAAAGATCGTCGAAATCAACAAACAGTTTAAACTCAACGCGAACATGCTCAAATACCTGTTTGTAAAACTCGACGATAAAGAAGCGAACTGAGATCGCAATCCCGCTTTCGGAGGCTGCAGTATGACGGATATGAATCATGTATTTTTGATCGGGCGCTTGACGAGAGACCTCGGCGCGGACGAACGCTCTTTTGCGTATGTCGGCAACGGACAGATGGCGCGGGCAAATATCAGCATTGCCGTCAACAGAAGCAAAAAAGAAGGCGAACAGTGGGTCGACGAAGTTAATTATTTTGATATAACGATTTGGGGACGAACAGCCGAAAACCTGAAACAGTATCTGCTCAAAGGAAAACAGATCGCCGTCGACGGCTATCTGCGGCAGGATCGCTGGCAAAAGGACGGACAAAACTTCAGCAAAGTCGTCGTCGTCGCGAATTCGGTACAACTGCTCGGCGGAAAGTCGGAGGGCGGACAAGCGTCCGGGGGTGCTCCGAGATTTCAGCCGAAAGCGGCAGCCGAAACGCAGGGACAATACGGCGCTTCATCATCGCCGGCAGATGACGGGTTCCCCGAAGATATTCCTTTTTAATATAATTGGAGATTATAATGGCAGACGAATTGAATAACGAAAGCGCAGCCGCTGTTTCGGCTGAAGAAAAGATGAACGCAGCCGCTCTCGATACGGCCACCATGAGCGACGACGAAGCGGAAGAAAAAGGAGCGGGAAGAAAGGGCGGCAAAACCTATTTCCGCAAAAAAGTGTGCCGCTTTTGTGCAAACAAAACGAAGATCGACTACAAAAACGCGGACAGCCTGCGCCGTTATATGACCGAACGCGGCAAAATTCTTCCGCGCCGCATCACCGGCACCTGCGCAAAACACCAGAGAGAACTTGCAGCGGCTATCAAACGCGCGCGCAATATCTGTCTGTTGCCCTACGTAGCCGACTGAAACCGATAATCGATTGATCGGGTATGCGATCCGACTCCTGGTGACGCGCCCGAACGATACGAAGCGCCGACGAAACCGAGCGATGATTTTTAAGCGGCGCAATACCATTTTTAAGAGGAGCTTGAACATGAAAGTCATTTTAAACACGGACATTAAAACACTCGGAGAAGAAGGAGACGTCAAAAACGTTGCCGACGGATATTTCCGTAACTTTTTGCGGCCGAGAAGACTTGCCGTACCGTACAATGCGGCGACCGTTGCATTCTTTGAAAGCCGTAAAGCCGAAATAGAAGCGCGCAAAGAGCAAAAGCGAAAAGATTCGGCGAGCCTCAAAGAAAAGCTCGAAGCGCTGCACTTGGAGATTACGATGCCGGCAGGCAAAAACGGCAAACTTTTCGGCGCGGTTTCCGCTCAAGTCGTTTCCGAACTGCTTGCAAAGCACGGATTCGAAATCGAGCGCAAACGCATCGAAATCCCGGGCGTTTCGATCAAATCGGTCGGAAATTATCACTTCAACGTAAAACTCTATGAATCGCAGATCGCGCAGATGGTCGTATCGGTAAAGGGTGAAGAAGACAAGAGCGCCGAAGGGAAAGCTGCAGACGACGACAAAGCGAAAAAAGCGGAAGCCGAAAACGCCGATGAAAATTCCGCAGGCGAAAGCGCGGAAACAGTCGCAGCGGAAACTTCCGAAAGCGTTTCGCAGGAAAGCGCGCAGTCGGACGGTGCCGAAGCGTAATTTCTTTGTCCTGATAAAACGCTGTCGCGGTCGATTTTCCGTTCGCAGCGCGTAAATATCGAATGGATTGCGGCGAAAGCCGGTGCGTTCCGAAAAGAGCGGCCGGCTTTTGTCGTCTAAAAATGCAAAGCTGTGGATATCTTGGGGATAATCTGTTGAAAGCGTGTGGAGAAAACTATGGCAGCTGCGATGTTAAAAGATAAGGTTCCGCCGCACAATGCGGAAGCCGAACAGGCGGTTCTCGGCGCGCTGCTCCTCGATTGGAACGCGGCGACGGATATCGTCACGATTCTCCGCACAGACCGCTTTTATTCGCTCCAAAATCAAATCATCTATCAGGCAATGGTATCGCTTTTGCAGCAAAATATCAAAGGCGATACGCTCACCGTTATCAATCAGCTGACGAAAGACGGCAGTCTCGAAAAAGCGGGCGGGGCGGCCTATATCGCCGATTTAACGGGCAAAGTGCCGACGAGCGCAAACATCGAATACTACGCCGATATCGTCCTCGACTGCGCCTATCGCAGAGATCTCATCAAAATCGCATCGGAAATGCATGCTTCTTCGTTCGATGAAACGCACGAAAGCATTGAGCTCATCGAAGAAGCCGAACAGAAAATATTCGCGCTTTCGCAGCGCAACGAAACGACAAAGATCCGCAGCATAAACGACGTGCTCGCCGAAACGATCGAGCTTATCGACAAGCGATACAAAAGCCGCAATCAGTTTACCGGCGTACCGTCGGGATTTTCGAAGCTTGACACGATGACAAGCGGTTTTCAAAATTCCGAATTCATCGTCATAGGCGCGCGGCCTTCGATCGGAAAAACCGCACTTGCGCTGTCGATGATGGAGTACATCGCCGTCGACCAGCAGATTCCGTGCGGATTTTTTTCACTCGAAATGTCGTACGAACTCATCGGCCAGCGCCTGCTGTCGCAAGTGTCGCGCATCCCGGGCAACAAACTGCGGTCGGGCTTTTTGCAGATGCAGGATTTTCAGCGCCTCCAAGACGCAGCCGGCCGCTGCTATAATGCGCCGCTTTTTATCATCGACACGCCGAATATGAAACTCCTCGATATCCGCGCGATGGCGCGCCGCCTCGTCGCCAATCAGGGCGTCAAAATCATCTTTATCGATTATATCGGACTTATCGTTACGGAAGACAGGAGCGCGCCCGTATTCGAACAGGTAGCGGAAATTTCAAAATCGCTGAAAGCGCTGGCGCGCGAACTTACGATTCCGATCGTCGCGCTTTCGCAGGTTTCCCGCGATGCCGAAGGCAACGAGCCTACGCTCGCGCAGATTCGCGGTTCGGGTGCGGTCGAACAGGACGCCGACGTCGTCATATTCATTCACCGCGACAGAAAGCGGGACGATCCTTATGAAGTGCAGGAAGCGAAGCTCATCGTAGCAAAACAGCGTAACGGCGCGACGGGCACCGTCGAAATGATGTTTATCCCGCCGTGTGCTAAATTCGAAAACAAAGCCGATCATTGAACGAAAACCGAAGCATTTTAAGCCGATTCCGAATTTCTTTGCAAAACTCGAAATCGACTCGTCACGATCCGGCGTTATTTTTTTACGGGATTCGGTATTTCCGTCAAATCGCTTTTTGCAAGCAGTTTGATTCTGCCGTTCGTTCCCGTCACGACGATCGCACTGTCGGAAACGGAAACGGGCGAACTCTCCATGAGCGGCACCTTCGATTTCAAAAGCAATTTCAGCGTTTCGTCGTACTTTGCGAGCACCCAATCGTTTCCGTCGCGGATAATACAGTAGTAATCCTTTCCGTCCCGGGCAAGTACGGAATTTTCGGAAACGGTTTCATCGCTTTCCTTTGTAATTTCCATATTGACCGAATCGAGGATAACGAGCTTTACCGTACCGTTTCCGGCATTTTTGCCGGCGATCGCGATAAAGCCGCCGCTTGCCGGATAATAGGTTCTATCGCGGATAAACGTGACGGGGGAAGCATGAATGACTTCGCCCGTCTGCGAATTGACTTTAACCAAACCCGAAAGAAGTTCGCGTTCGTCGGTCAGCTGCATACCGTAGACGGCACCCGCTCTCGCGTTTGCAGCATCGCGCTCGATAACTTCCTGCTGATCCTTTGCGATTTCCTTGCGCTCCTGCTGCGCTTCGGTTTCTTTTTTATCGGCTCGAGCCTGTGCTTCGGAAGCTTCGTCTTTTGCCTGCTTTGTACGCTCAGCCTGTTCGTCGGTTTTCTTTTGCTGTTCGTCCGCCGCCTGTTCTTTTTTGTCGGCGTCGGCCTGCGCTTTTTTGTCGTTCGGATTTTGCTCCGCTTTTTCCCGCGCTTTTTCCGCTTCTCGCTGTGCCGCTTCGTTTTTCTTTTTTTCTTCGTCGAGCTTTTTTTGCTCCTCGGTCGCGCGTTTTTGCGCACTCTGCGCCTGCTCGCTCGCTTTGTCGGCTTCTCGCTCTTTGATGTCGACCATCTGCTTGCGGCTTTCGATATTTCTGTCGTCATCCTCTTGCATCGATTCGACGACTTTTTTGTCGCTGATCGCCGACGTGTCGACCGTGCTCAAGCCGCCGTTTACGTCGTACAGCGGAATGACGATTTGACTGCGGCCGGGCCATTCGTCGTATCGAACCGAAAGACCGCAAATCTTTTCGGTAAGATTTTTCGTGACGATATTTTTATAGCGCGATTTGAAATAATCGATATTCGAACGGTAGACCGCGTTGTACACCGTTATAAAAACCGCAAGCGTATCGGCGTCCCGTTCGGAATAATTGTATGCCGCCGAAAGATATGCCGAAATGATGCGGCGAAGATTGACGATGTGATCGACCGTCGCATTTTTTCCGATAAAAAAGATATCGGCATCGAGCTTGCCTTTTTCCTTCGAGTCGACGGCGTGGATAACATAGTATTTTCCGCTGTCACCCGTCGTCATATACGCATCGCGCGAACGGGCGATGACGCGGCCGGACGAAGAGCCGATCGCTTTGATCGCCGAAAGCGAATCGATCCGTGCGTGCGGCCCGACGTAGTTGATAAATTCGATAGTACCGGAAACGCTCTTCAGTTCGGGTTCGTTTACCTGCGCCGCAAGCGCCGATACGAAAAACGCGGTACATGCAAAAGCCAGAGCGATTTTAAAAACAAAGCGATTATCCATCGGTATTCATCCGAAAATGATGCGGTCGGATGCTTTTAAAAATTTGTTTCAATTTTTTTAAGCCTCCGAGTTATATATCATATCGGCGTAATTATAGCATAGGGCAATTATTTTTGCTATCGTAAAAGCGCGCATTCGCAGAATCAATTTCATATCGATTGACATAACCGGCACGCGAAGAGTAAGATGATGAGCGTAAATTTTTGAAAAAATAACAGCGAGGTTCGTATGAAAAAAGCGACGGCTTTGGCGGCGGTTTTGTTTTTGGCGTTTGTAGCATCTGCGTTCGGCGACGACGGTATGCAGATAAAGATAGACAACTATTCCATAACGATTCCTTCGCTTTGGCTCGCACAGCGGACGGATTCCGCGACCGTGTTTATCCTGTATTCGCCGCTTGAAGAAAACGATACGTTTCAGGAAAACGGCAATTTGACCGTAGAAAAACTTCCGTCAAAATATTCGGTAAAAGCATATTTAAAAGCGGGAAGGGAAGTGCTGAAAAAGCTTTACGCGAATTTTAAACTCATCGAAGAAGGTGCCGATTATCAGATATTTTCAGGCGAGCTCAACGGAATCGCTTTGCAGCAGATGCAGTTCGTGTCGATCAGCGGAACCGAAGCGTACGTATTGACTTTTTCTTCGACTCCCGAAGATTTCGACCGCTACGCGGATACGTTTAAAGCGATTTACAGCACGTTTACGTATTGAGAGAAAACCGCCGAGCGGCTTCGGATGCCGAAATGCGAAAAAAGATTTTTTATGTAATCGGTTCGTGTGCTTTTTTATGCATACTCTTTTTAGGTATGCAAAATTGCGGCATAATACCTTATCGTAAAACGATCCGCGCGGATTACGAAAATGAAAAATTGATATTTTATAAATTTCGCACCCGTAGAATGTTCGGCTTAAATTTAAAAACGGACGCGAATCTCTCAATATTTATAGAAGCGGCACATTGTAAAACGAAATACAGAATATTCAATAACTATGAGAAAAAAATAATGTTAACGAATTCCGAAAACATATTTTTTGACGAACTCATAAAACTTTGTAAACAATATGATGAAAGTAAAATTTATATACTGAATATCGTATGTACCGTTAACAATACGGCAGATGATTTTCTTTCCATGGTTGACGCACGTAATGATATAAAAAGCTTTTTACCGTATACTGTATTTGCGCGAAATAATTACCGTTCAAAGAATTATATTATTAAATTTAATAATTATGATCGCAATACGGAGTGTATCTGCGTTGATTATTGTATATGCGGATCCGACAGTTGGAATAATTATGCCCGTGAAAAAAAATTAAAAAATATATTGCGGCGGAAGTTTAGCGTATTTTATTATTAGAAAGCGGTATCATCTCTCACCGCACGAGCTTTACGACGGCCGCGATGACTCCCAAAAGGACTGCGAGCGTTACGGCGTACACCCAAAGCGGAAGCGCGCTGCCTGCTCCTCTTGCGCGTTTTCTTTCGTATGAGGCAAAGGCGCTTTTTATTTTTTTCTGTTCGGCGTCGGAAAGACGACGGTGGACTTCTTCTTTTTCTTCTTCCGAATACGCCTCTATATTGAACGTACCCGAATCCATCGCGTAGCCGCAGACAGGGCAGCCTTTTGCAAATCTCGAAGCGCTTCCGGTAGCACCGCAGGAAGGGCAGCGTACGGAAGAAAAAAAGCGGCCGCAGTTTTTGCACACGCGCGCGTCTGCAGGAACTTCGGCGCCGCAGTTTTCGCAAAAAAATTTTGCTTTCCGTTTTGCTGTCATGCTCTGTCCGGTCGTATAATAATTTCGTTTCCGACGTTCACGACGGAAGCCGTACAATACGTCGGCACACCGCCCGTACGAAGTGAAAGCTCTTCGATCCTGTCTCCGGGAGAAATTCCTTGGGTTAGAGAAGGGATGTCGGCTGTAAACTCCGCATTTCCGTCAGAGAGGCGCCGTATACTTCCGGTAACGAAAGCTCCCGTCTTCGGGTGAGTAAAAACAGCCGTTCCGATTTTGTCGTCCGAAAGTCCTTCCGGCGATACAGTTTCCGTTTCCGATATCGAAGCCGCTTCCGCGTCCGGCACATCCGTTTCGGCTTCTTCAAGTGAAGGAGCGGGTTCTCCTGTCGGAGAAGTGACGATCGAGCGAAAGAGCGAGATGCCGCTTTTATCCGACGATGAAAATATGCCTTTGATGCCGAGTTGTCGAGCTTTTTTCTTTTCCGCATCCGAAAACGATTCGGGTACATAGAGGATGACGTCGGGGATTGTTCCTCCGATGCCGCTTTTAATAAACTGCGTCAATGTTTTCCAATGGCGGGGATAATCGGAAGCGCTCACGACGACGATATCCGGCCGAATCTCTTCGATATTGTCGAGCGCTTTTAAAAGCCAGCGATAGATGATCGTATCGTATGACAAGGATGCGAGAACAGCATCGACTTTCGCGATAACGTCTTCGTCGTCGCAGATGATGATCGCTTTCATTCCGTCCCCAGATTTACGACCGTGTAATCGTAGATTTGCCAAACGCCTTCCCTCCGGCGGAGACGGTACGTATAGCTTTTCTTTTCGTAATACGTGCGGTTGTTAAACCATTCGATGACGAGCACGCTTCCTTCCGTCTGCGAATACACCGTCTTTTCGATTTGAAAGCGCTCGGGTACGGCAACGATATCGCCGTCGATCCGCGACTGCATCAAATCCGATTTATACGCGTCGATCATCCGCTCGCGTTCATCGGCCGAAGCCGCTCGGTAGCGCCGCTTTTGCACAGGTGTACGTTCGAGCATCGCTTCGACGTCCATATACAAAAAATACTGATCCCACAGCGATTTTTGCCGCGCGACGATAGTCCGTTCTACGACTTGATCCGGCGGAATCGCTTCCGGCTGCAGGATACGCACGGTTCCAGCTTCGACGGGAATCGCCGAAGACGATGCGGCCGACGGAGAAGGGCGCACTTCAAGCGTGAGTCTGTTCGATACGATGCGCTCGTCTCGAAAACGGTAAAGCTCGGGGTAAAACGCGAGATCGACATAGTAGACCGACGGATTTGCAACGGTAAGATATTCTTTTAAGTTTTCGACGAACGAATATTCTTCGCCCGCTTCAAGCGCGATTTCCCGGAAATACACAGTTTGATTTGTCGTGCGTTTTCGAATAAGCGTTTCGGTTTGCGAAAGGCGTTCGTTTTTGATCGTGTACGCATTGAAATCGATCGAAAACATTCTGTCGTCGGCGAGCTTAAAACGAAGCGTATCCGTCCCCGTATTGCGCACCGTTATGTGAATAAACACGGGATTCGAATCCGCAGCATCGGGATAATACATAGTTTTATCATAAAACTTTATCGAAACCGCTGCGTTTTGTACGCGGCTTTGCGCGGATGTCGACTGTCCAAAGAAGGCTAAACACGATATAATCAAAAAAACAGTACGTTTCAATTACGTCTCCCAAAGGTATAAGGGTAATAGACCTTTCTTATAATATCGGACAAACCGTATGTATACATTATCGACAAATTCTATCAAAGAAGCAATACACTCATGGCCTCCCATGCGCGATGCCGTTTTCCGTTTGACGGATGCTTCGTGCCGTTTTCCTTTTTCGGTCAGAGGACTTCACGGCTCTCTTTCAGCTTATTTTACAGCCGAATACTGTGAACGCATACAATCTTTAGCGTTTAAAAAAAGCGTATCGGGAGGAGTATCCTTCGATTCGCGTTCATCCGACATCGTCATCGTCACGCCTGGAGAAAACGAAGCGATCGATATCCGTACCGATTTGACTTCGATTTTTCCCGAAGCGGAGATAATCGATATACCATGGTGGGGTATGATACCCTATCGTCCGGTATCGCGGGGAGCGGCCGTATTCGGAGAGCGCGCGGCGGCTCTCGCAAAACTTGCCGGAGCGGGGAGGGAAGGCTTTTCTCAAAAGCCGAGAATCTTTATCGTGAGCGAGCGCGTTTTTCTTTCGCCGCTTCCGCCTCCCGAATCGGTAAAGCGCCGCTCGTTTTCGATTTCGCGCGGCGCTCACGTCGATACGGTAAAAACGGCGGAAAGGCTTTCATCTCTCGGCTATACGAGAGCGCCGCGCGTCTACGTGCAGGGAGAGTTCAGTTTGAGAGGCGAAGTGCTCGACGTATTCGTTCCGCAAAGCACCGCTCCGTGCCGCATCATTTTCGACTTCGATACCGTCGCACAGATTAAAACTTTCGACACGGATACGCAAACGACGACCGGCTCCCTCGAAAGCGTTTTTATTTCCCCGATGCGCGAAGTGATTTGGGACGATGCGCTTTTGACCGATTTGAAAAATGCGATCGAAGCCTACGAAGCGACGGCAGTGAGCGCCGAAGACGAAATGAGGCTGTCGGATGCGGCATCACAAAACGGGGAGACGCCGTTTTGCAATGTGGACAGACACTCCGATACGGCGGATAACACGAGTGCCGGCGAGATACCGTCTTCCGACGAAGATGAGTTCTCCGATGCAGGCGCACCGAAAGACGGAGAGCCGCCTTTGCGAAAAAGTTGTCGCGCACACCTTCCGTTTACGAAAGAAGCGAAAGCCGCGTTATCGAATATGCTTTCCGAGCTTGAAACGGCAAAATCGTGCGAAGGGGAAGAGCTTTTATATCCCGTGTTGTGGAAAAAGCGCTATACGATTTCGGACTATATAGGCGAGCGGACGACCGTTTTTTTCTTCGATTACGATCGTCTCGTAAACGCCGAAGAAACGATCGTTCGGGAATACGGCGGCATGTACCGGAAAGCGCGTCTTTCGTTTCCTGCCTTTCCGCCCGAGCAAATACTCTCAGATTTTCAAAAAAACCTAAAAATCGTCTCAAGAAGTATACTTTTTCATACGGCTTCCCGTGCGGATACACCTTCAACTGACGAATCTCCGTCCGATATCGCTTTTCCGTGCGAAGTATCGCGGAGCTTTTTCGGCAATATTCCGTTTTTGAAAGAAGAAATCGGAAAGCTGCAGGATGCCGGCTGGAAGATCGCAGTCTTTGCGGACGGCGAAAATCAGGAGCGGCGCATAGCCCAACTGCTTTCGGATTTTACCGAAGAGCGCGGAAACGAAATCGCTTTAAACGGACGCAATGCGAAAATACATGAACGCGATGCAAAACCGCACGAAGAGCGTACGCATGAACACCGCACGCTCGAGCGCTCTTCCGCTCCGATCGAAAAACGCTGTGCGCTCGCGGTTTTTCCCGAAGCGATATCCGAAGGTTTTTCGATCCCCGACTTGAAGCTCATCGTCATACAGGAAAACGAAATATTCGGCAGAAGGCGGGCAGTGCCGAAATCGCTGAAAAAAGCGAAAAGCGCCGCAATCGACACTTTTGTCGAACTCACCCCCGGCGACTATGTCGTGCACGTACAGTACGGCATAGGCATCTTTTGCGGCATCGAGCGCGTAAAAGCCGGCGGCAACGAGCGGGACTATATAAAGCTCGAATACGCGGACAAAGAGGTCGCCTTCGTTCCGATCGAACAAGTGAACATGGTACAGCGCTATATCGGAAGCGAAGGAGATGCTCCGAAGCTCGATAAAATCGGCAGCAAAAGCTGGGAAAACCGAAAGCGCAAAGTACAGAAAGCCGTCGAAGATTTGGCAAAAAAGCTCATCGACCTCTATTCGAGGAGAAAAGCGTCGAGGGGATTTCCGTTTCCGAAAGATACCGAATGGCAGACTTCGTTCGAAGCGGCCTTTCCCTATGAAGATACGAAAGATCAGGCGATTGTCACCGAAGACGTCAAACGCGATATGGAAAAGCCCGTTCCGATGGACCGCCTCATTTGCGGAGACGTCGGCTACGGTAAAACCGAAATCGCGATGCGCGCCGCGTTCAAAGCGGTAATGGGCGGAAAGCAAGTCGTTTTTTTGGCGCCGACGACGATCCTCGCCGAACAGCATTACGAAACCTGCGTCGAACGCTTTGCGAATTTCCCCGTCAAAATCGCAGTCCTCTCGCGCTTTGTGCCGCACGCGGAACAAAAAAAGACTTTGACTCTCCTCGCATCGGGCGATATCGACATTCTTATCGGCACGCACCGTGTCATTCAAAAGGATGTCGTCTTTAAAAATCTCGGCCTCATGATAATAGACGAAGAGCAGCGCTTCGGCGTAAAAGATAAAGAAAAACTCAAAGAGATGAAAGCGAATATCGACTGCCTTGCGCTTTCGGCAACGCCCATCCCGCGCACGCTCCACATGAGTTTGCTGAAAATCCGCGATATGAGCTTGCTCGCGACGCCTCCGCAAAACCGGCAGATGATCGAAACGGCGATCGAGCCGTACAGCGACGAACGCGTAGCGACTGCGATCAGGCGGGAAACGGAACGGGGAGGGCAAGTGTTTTTTTTGCATAACCGAGTCGACTCCCTTTTTGAAGTACGGCGTAAAATCGAACGGCTCGTCCCCGAAATGCTCGTCGACGTCGCGCACGGACAAATGATGAGCGCCGAACTTGAAGACATCTTCCGCCGTTTTAAACTCGGCGGATTTCACGTACTCGTTTCGACGACGATCATCGAAAACGGCATCGACATACCGAACGTCAATACGATCATCATCGACCGGGCCGATATGTACGGCGTATCGCAGCTTTACCAGCTCCGCGGGCGTGTCGGGCGGAGCGACCGGAAAGCGTACGCCTATCTTTTATATCCCGAAAATACGTCTCTTTCCGAAGTTGCGATGAAGCGTCTGCAAGTCATCAGCGATTTTACCGAACTCGGAAGCGGTTTTAAAATCGCAATGAAAGATATGGAAATCCGCGGGGCGGGAAACCTGCTCGGCCGCGACCAGTCGGGAGACGTGTATGCCGTCGGATTCGAATTGTATTTGAAATTGCTGAACGAAGCGGTTGAACGCCTTACCGCCTCTGAAAATTACAAAGCGCAGAGCGAAGTGCTCATGGAACTCGAATATACGGGTTTTATCCCCGACGCCTACGTGCGCTCGGCGGAGACGAAAATGGAAATCTACAAAAAGATCGCGTCGGTGCAGACGGACGACGAATTGATCGCGGTGATGAACGAAATCGAAGACCGCTTCGGTCCCGTACCCGATGAAGTTGCGAGCCTCTTGTCACTCGCCGAAATACGCATTCTGTGCAAAAAGCTTTCGGTGAGCGCGCTCAAAGAATCGAAGGGCGTCGTCGAAATCGAATTTGCAAAAGTGTCCGACATTTCTGTCGATCGCGTATTGCAGCTGATAAAAGAAAGTTCGGGCAGCGTATGGCTCGACGCGGCAAAACCGAATATGCTGTTTTTAAAACTCGGAAAAATCGGCCTCAAAGAAAAAAGCGAATTTATCAGAGAGCGCCTCGAAAAACTTGCATAACCTTTGCAGTATCGGCTCGGAACATGATATAATGAGGAAGCGAGGTAGACATGCTTTTATTCGGAAAAAAAGTTGAAATCTACGAAAGTCGGAATTACGGCGAATTCAAAGCGCTCAAAAAACTGCTCAAAAAAAACGGCATTGCCTACGGTACCGGCTGGGTACAGACGGAAGTCGCGTGCGGCTGCGGCGCAAAGATCAATATGCGCCAAGTTATCAACCCAAATTACAGCCCGTACCTGTGGTCCGTGTACGTGAGGCCGGAAAACGAAGATGCGGCTAAGCGTCTCGTAGAGGAAATGGGAAAGGGAAGAATGATGAAGTTATAACAAGACAATCTTTACAAAAATAAAACTGACTGCTATAGTTTTAGATATGTTTTTTGTCAATGTATCCCAAACGTTTTAAATCTAAGGAAAGCCTCTAAATTGAGAAGTTCCTTTTAAAGAAGGTTTTATGTTTAATTTAGAAGATTTTATCGCATGTAATATTACCAAGCGTACGGAGAGCATTTTTGCAAGAGATATAACAGCCAACAAAAAAAAACTTGCAGAAGTAATTGCTAGGAAGCGTATACTTGTTATCGGCGGAGCGGGGAGTATCGGTAGTTCATTTATTAAAGCTTGTCTGCCCTTTAAGCCGCAATCGCTTGTCGTAGTTGATATAAATGAAAACGGATTGGCAGAATTGAGCCGTGATTTGCGCAGTACGTACGGTATACATGTACCGGATGATTATATCACATATCCTATCAATTATGCGGATTCGGTATTTAAGAAGATGTTCAACAACCGAAATGGTTTCGATATCGTTGCAAACTTTTCAGCACATAAACATGTAAGAAGCGAAAAGGATATTTATTCGGTAGAAGCACTTATTCAAAACAATCTTTTAAATGCAAAAAAACTTCTCGACTTATTAAAATCTTTCCCGCCGGAAAGATTTTTTTGCGTTTCCACCGACAAGGCTGCAAATCCGGTCAATATTATGGGAGCAAGTAAAAGGATTATGGAAGATATGATCTTCTCGTATGCTCCATATTTTCCGGTTAATACGGCACGATTTGCGAATGTTGCATTTTCTAACGGCTCTCTCCCAGCCGGATTTCTCGATAGAATACATAAGATGCAGCCGATTAGCGCACCGAATGATGTTAAGCGATATTTTGTTTCCCCACAAGAAAGCGGCCAAATTTGTATGCTTGCATGTATGCTCGGAAAAAGTAAAGAAATTTTTTTTCCTAAACTTGAAAAAACAACGATGATGACATTTTCCGCTATTGCGACAAAACTTCTTGAAGTAAACGGTTATACGGTGCTCGAATGTTCGAGCGATGCAGAAGCGATTGAAAAATCGAAACTATTAAAACACGGTTCAAAAGAATATCCCGTTCATTATTCGGGAAGCGATACAACCGGTGAAAAAGCCTATGAAGAGTTTTATACCGATACGGAAATTGTAGACATGGATCAATTTATTTCGCTCGGCGTGATAAAAGATAGTCAATCGCAGCAGCCGAAAGAAAAACTCGATGCGCTTTTCGATAAATTGCAAACGGTATTTGCAAAACCTGATACTGAAAAAGCTGAAGTTGTACAAATACTAAAATCATATCTTCCGTCCTTTACGCATGAAGAGCGCAATAAATCGCTTGATGCAAAAATGTAAAAGGATGACGCATGAAAGCTTTATGCATTGGATACGGTTCAATGGGAAAAAGACGTATTCGTCTTTTAAAAAAAATAGATCGCTCATGGGAAATTCTCTGCGTAGATTCGAATGACATACGGAGGAAAGAAGTCGTTAAAGACGGTTTTAAAGCTTTTGAGTCTTTGAATACAGCTCTTACGGAATGTCCGGATATTGCATTTGTATGTACCACTCCGTTAGCACATGCGGATATTATCGTAACGTTGTTGGAACATAAAATTCCTACATTTACCGAATTAAATCTTTCCTCATCTCGTTATGATGACATACTGATGCTTTCACAAAATAATAATGTCGTTTTATTTATGTCGAATACAAAGTTATACAGCAAGCAGATACAAAAAATAAAAGCCTTAGTGCATCAGCAAACAAAACCGCTCAGCTATATGTATCACATAGGACAGTATTTGCCGGATTGGCATCCATGGGAGAGCTATACATCGTTTTTTGCCGCAAAAAAAGAAAGCAACGGGTGTCGGGAAATTTTTGCGATCCAACTGCCGTGGCTTATCAATACATTCGGTGATATAGAGACTCTGTCAAGTATTTCCAATAAATCAAGCGCGCTCGATATTCCTTTCAATGATACATACGTAGTGTCTTTTAAACATAAAAACGGAAATATCGGTACCGTTCTTGTAGATGTCGTATGCCGCGAAGCGACCACATATCTTGAAGTTATCGGTGAAGAAATCCATTTGATATGGGACGGCAAAAATAACGGTTTGTTTAATTATAATATCAGTACAAAACAAAGAGAAAAACTCGAGCTGCTGTCCGTTGTAAATCACGAAGACGGGTATGCTGAAAATATCATTGAAAACGATTATGAAGCTGAAATTCGTGATTTTCTAAGCGCAGTGTATAATCATACCGTACCCTTGTACAGTTTAGCAAAAGATAAAGAGATATTATCTATTATTGATGAAATAGAAAAATAGCTTATGAAAGTATTGTTTACGGGATTAGGTTCTATTGCGACAAAACATATTAAGAATCTCCACTCAATATGCCGTGAACGCGGTATATTTTTAGAGATAGAAGTGCTTCGTAGAAAAATCGGCGGTTTGGCGGATGATTTTGAATCGATGAATATACAACAGATAACGGAATTATCGAATACACATTATGATTGTGCCTTTATTACGAATCCGACAAATTTGCATTATACGATACTCAAACAGTTACTCGGAAAAATTGATTTTTATTTTATTGAAAAGCCGCTTTTCGAAAAAATCGATTATCCGTTAGAACTTCTCGATATCAATGCGGCAAACGCATATATCGCCTGTCCGTTGCGGCATACAAAAGTCTACACGGAATTTTTTAATTTAATTAAAGATAAAAAAATTTTTTCTTCTCGAATAATCTGTTCAAGTTATTTGCCTGACTGGAGACCGAATATAGACTACCGAAAAAATTATTCTGCGATAAAAGCACTCGGCGGCGGTGTTACGCTTGATTTGATTCATGAAATCGATTATATGATAGCTTTGTACGGTTATCCGAATCGGATCATAAATGTACACAGAAAATACAGTAATTTGGAAATAGACAGCGATGATTTAAGCGTTTATATCGCCGTTTATGACGATAAACTTGTTGAAGTTCATTTGGACTATTTCGGGCGCAAACCGAAACGGTATTGTGAAGCGTTTACCGCCGAGGATGTGTATACAGCGGATTACTTAGCATCGAAGATATATTTTTCCGATCATTCGATTATCGATTGTACCGAAAGCATAAATGACAGATATATCCGTGAAATGAAATATTTTTTGGATTTTACGGCAGGTAAAAAGCAAAATATCAATCCTCCTGCCAAAGCATTAGCGGTGTTGCGAGCGGCGCTCGGCGAATGGAAGGTAAAAAATGAATAAAGTGCTTATCACGATTTGCGGCAGAGCAGGGAGTAAGGGATTCAAAAATAAAAATATAAAAAACTTTCTAGGCGTACCGCTTGTCTATTATACTGCAGCAATAGCGGAAGATTTCAAAAAGAGGATGACAAACGAATGTGAAACATTGATTTGTCTTAATACCGATAGCGGAGTGTTAAAAGACCTTGTTTCAAAACGATATAAAGATATAGAAATCATCGAGCGAGCAGCCGAGCTTTGCGGTGACAAAGTTGCCAAAATGGCGGTTTGGCATAATTGTCTTGATATACTCGAAAGAAAATATGATTGTTGTTTTGACTTTGTGATCGACCTTGATATTACGAGTCCGTTGAGACAGATTGATGATGTGATCAACGCATATAAAACAAAACTTCAGCATAGCGACTGTAAATTGATCTACAGCGTATGTGACAGTCGAAGAAATCCTTACTTTAATATGGTAAAAGCGGAAAACGGCTTTGCCGTAAAACTTATATCTTCAAATTACACGACGCGGCAAGAAGCTCCCGCGGTGTATGATATGAACGCATCAATTTACATAATCGATGCCGATTATTTGCGAAACGATACCGAAAATATGTTGTTAAATGCGAAATCGAATATTTATCGAATGTTTGATACGGCTGTACTCGATATAGACAGCGAGCAAGATTTTGAATTTATGGAAATAATAGCGGAGTATTTATACAAAAAAAACGAAAGCTTTGCGCAAATACGAAAATTCGTACAGGAAGAACAATGATGAAATACGAATCGACAATACATTTTATTAAACAAATTTATAAGAATGTTGACCATGTCCTTCTCCATGCGCCTGCTTTTATCGGTAATGAAAAAAAATATCTTGATGATTGCATTGACACGACATTTGTTTCAAGTGTCGGTAAGTATGTAGATCGTTTTGAGGATGCGATCGCAAAATATACAGGCGCGAATCGCGCAGTAGTATGTGTAAACGGAACGATGGCACTCTTTATGGCACTTAAACTGTGCGGTATAAAGCCCGATGAAAAAGTTATCACACAGCCGTTGACTTTTATTGCAACTGCAAATGCCATTGCCTATTGTTATGCTCATCCTGTCTTTTTGGATGTCGACGAAGATACGATGGGACTTTCACCGACAAAAGTTCGTTTATGGCTCGAACGGAATGCCGCTGTAAAATCGGACGGCTGCTATGATAAACATAGCGGCAAAAAGATACGCGCTGTAGTTCCGATGCATACATTCGGTCACCCGGTAAAAATTGACGACTTTGTTAAACTCTGCGATGAATGGAAACTGGCGCTTATCGAAGATGCGGCGGAAAGTATCGGCAGTTTCTATAAAGGCAGACATACGGGAACATACGGTGAAATCGGCTGCATGAGCTTTAACGGCAATAAAACGATTACGTGCGGCGGGGGAGGGATATTGCTGTTCCAAAATAAAGAGAAAGGCGATTATGCGAAACACATTACAACGCAGGCAAAGATCCCCCACCGATGGGAATTCAAACACGATGCAATCGGATATAATTTAAGGATGCCGAATATCAATGCCGCACTCGGGTGTGCACAGCTGGAATGCATAGATACGATCCTCGCAAATAAAAGAGAAACTTCGCGCATGTATAAAGATTTTTTTTCGAACATAGACGATATCTCTTTCTTTGATGAGCCTAAAGATTGCAAATCGAATTTTTGGCTCAATGCCGTTCTGCTCAGAGATAAACGTGAACGGGATATTTTTCTTGCGGAAACGAATGATAATGGAATTCAAACTCGTCCGATTTGGGAATTGATGAATAGACTGCCGATGTTTATCAGTGCAACAAGAGGAGATTTAGCTACGGCGGAGATGTTTGCCGATAGGATAGTTAATATTCCAAGTGGATACAGAAAATGAATTTTCAAGACTTGTTAATTACGGAAGATTGTACGCTTTTACAGGCGATGGAACGTCTCGATAAAACTGCAAAAAAAACTCTTTTTGTCGCCGAAAACGAAATTTTGCAAGCGTCAGTAACGGACGGCGATATTCGTCGCTGGATTCTCTCTAAAGGAAGTCTTGATGCAAGGGCAAGAGAATTTGCAAACTATAAACCTCGATTTGCAAAGCAAGATAGATCAAACGATATACACAAAGAACTTATTAACTGTTCCATAGATGCGCTTCCTATTGTAAATGACGGCATGAAAATTATCGATATCGTTTTGACACCTGCTTTAACAGTCGATAAAAGGACCGAGCTCAATTTACCCGTTGTCATTCAAGCCGGCGGAAGAGGAGTACGGCTTTATCCGTATACGAAAATTCTTCCTAAACCCCTTATTCCGATCGGAGAAATTCCTATCGTGGAACATATAATCAACGGATTTTGTAAATACGGCTGCAATGATTATTACATGATTGTTAATTATAAAAAAAATATGATAAAAGCGTATTTTAACGATTTGGAAAAGAACTATACGATAACTTTTGCGGATGAAAATATTCCTCTTGGGACGGGAGGGGGGATCGGTTTACTTAAAGGAAAGATCGATAAAACATTTATTCTTACAAATTGTGATGTTTTGATTACGGAAGATTTTGCAAAAATCCTAGCACACCATAAACGACAAAAAAATCTTATTACGATGATCTGCTGTCTTAAAAATTTTACTATTCCTTACGGCGTTATAGAAACGGATAAAACCGGTCATATAGAAGCTATGAAAGAAAAGCCATTGTTTTCTTTTCTTACGAATACGGGATGTTATATCGTAGAGCCGGAAGTTTTAAACGATATTCCTGAAAATACTTCGATCGGATTTCCCGATATCGCAGCAAAATATATGAACCGGCATAATCGGCTCGGTATGTATCCCATAAGTGAAAATAATTGGATGGATATGGGGCAATTTGATGCGATGAAAGAAATGGAACGGAAGCTCGGGGTAGGGGAGTGAAATGAAACTTCTTTTAGTCGGTAACGGCGGGCACTGCAGATCGATTCTCGACACTGTTCTCTCAATGAACGTATATTCGCAGATCGGGATCGTTTCGGAAGATAAGAACGATGAAATTCCGAAGATCGATACTGTCATACATGCCGGAACCGACGATGATTTACCGATGCTGTTACGGAACGGATATGCGCAGGCATTTGTCGCGGTAGGAAGTATCGGCGATACGAGCATAAGACGTAAAATTGCAGATAATTTATTGAAAATCGGCTTTGAGATCCCCAATCTTATCGATCCGACCGCTGCTGTAAGTAAAACTGCAAAGTTAGGGCAGGGAATATTTATAGGAAAAAACGTCTCTATAAATACAGGGGCCGTTATCGGTGACTTTGCAATTATAAATACAGGTGCAATCATAGAGCATGATTGTATCGTTCAAGATTTTGTTCATATTTCGCCGGGTTCGGTGATCTGCGGCGGCGCGGCGATAGGCAACGACAGCCATATCGGTGCAAATTCGACAGTAAAGCAGTATATAGAAATCGGCGATCATGCGATCATCGGTATGGGCAGTAATATTATTAATTCGATCGCCGCCGATTGTATTGCATATGGTAATCCGTGTAAGGTGAGAAAATGAGCATAAAAATTATTGCTGAAGCAGGCGTCAATCATAACGGCTCGATCGAAATTGCAAAGCGCCTTGTAGATAAAGCAAAAGACGCCGGTGCGGATTATGTAAAATTTCAAACTTTTAAAACAGAAAAGATAGTTTCAAAAAATGCAAAAAAAGCATATTACCAAACCGTTAATACGAAAAATGACGATTCACAATTTTCCATGCTGAAAAAATTGGAACTCGGATATGAAGATTTTACGGAACTGAAGAGGTATTGTGAACAAAAGGGGATCATATTTCTTTCCTCCGCTTTCGACTTCGACAGTATCGATTTTCTCGATCATATCGGTGTAAACGAATGGAAAATTCCGTCCGGAGAGATCACTAATCTGCCGTATCTTGAAAAAATTGCGAGATTGCATAAGCCGGTTATTATATCGACGGGTATGGCAACATTACAAGAAATCGGTAATGCCGTAAAAATTCTTAAAAAAAACGGAGCTTCTGAGATAACGATTTTGCATTGCACATCCGAATATCCTGCTCCGTTGGATGATGTGAACTTACTTTGTTTGCGTTCGATGAAAAAAAAGTTTAATGTTCCTATAGGATATTCCGATCATACGCAAGGTATCGAAATTGCTTTGGCGGCAGCTGCATTGGGTGCCGTCGTTTTGGAAAAGCATTTTACACTTGACCGTACTATGGACGGTCCCGATCATAAAGCAAGTATCGAAGTACAAGAATTGAAAGCCCTTGTCGACGGAGTTAGAAAAATTGAAAGGGCATTAGGAAACGGAATTAAACAGCCAAGTCCTTCCGAACGAAAGAATATATCAATAGTGCGAAAAAGTATCGTTGCTGCATGTGATATAAAAGCAGGGGAGATATTTACGGATAAAAATCTCGCATGTAAACGTCCGGGAGACGGAATATCGCCGATGAACTGGTATAGCGTGCTGGGGAAAAAAGCAAAGTATGATTTTGCAGAGGATGAATTGATAAAGCTATGAAAACCGTTTGTATATTGACGGCAACCCGCGCCGAATACGGTTTGCTAAAACCGATAATCAAAAGATTTCTTACCGAAAAAGATATTAAAATAAATATCGCTGTAACCGGCATGCATCTTTCTCCCGAATTTGGAAATACCTATATCGAAATTGAAAAAGATGCTATCCCCATCGATACGAAAATTGATATACTTATGAGCGGCGATTCCCCCGTTTGCACCAGCAAAACAATGGCGCTCGCTTTGTCCGGCTTTGCCGATTACTTTGAACGCTCCAAACCTGATATGCTTTTAGTTTTAGGTGATAGATACGAAACACTGGCCGTATGCTGTGCCGCAATGAACGCAAGAATTCCGATAGCTCATATTGCCGGCGGTGAATCGACACAGGGTGCTATTGATGATGCGATCCGGCACAGTATCACGAAAATGAGTTATCTTCACTTTACTGAAGCGGAACCGTATACGAAAAGAGTTATTCAGCTCGGTGAAAATCCCGCTCGGGTTTTTACGGCAGGGTATTTAGGAATTGAAAATATATTGAAAATTCCTAAAATGTCGCTGTCCGAACTTTCGAGCGATTTGATGATGGAGCTTAAATTAAAAAACTATGCAGTGGTTACCTTTCATCCCGTCACGCTGGAAGCTAATACCGTTTCCATGCAAATCGATGAGATACTTTCCGCCGTTGAAGGGTATCACGATTTAAAGTTTATTTTTACAAAATCGAATTCGGATACGGATGGCAGAATTATTAATCGGAAAATAGACGATTTTTGTAAAACACACGCCAATTGCAAATCGTTCTTTTCTTTGGGAACACGGCGGTATTTAAGCGCATTGCAATATGCGGCGTTCGTATTGGGAAATTCGTCCAGCGGATTGACGGAAGCTCCTGCACTTGGTATTCCCTCGGTCAATATCGGCGATCGGCAAAAGGGGAGATTGATTCCCCAAACTGTGATATCATGCAGTCCGAACAGATACGCTATCGGTAAAGCGATAAAAAACGCATTGTCGATGCAAAAATCCGATTCGGTTATGAATACACAGAATAAATCTAGAATGCCATCAGAAATAATAGCAAAGCATATCCTGCGTTATCTGAAAAAAGGAATTGACTTGAAAAAAGAATTTTGGGATCTATGAACAGCGATTTAAAGAGGAATAATTAAAATGAACGGGAAAGTATATATCGTGCATTGTATCGATACTGAAGGCCCTTTGTACGAAACACCTATCGTACCGTTTGAACGGATAAAAGATGTATTCGGCATAACGATTGAACCAACAAAAGAAAATTTAATAAAACTTCAAAAAGGCGAATATCCCCTTGACGGAAAAGAGGAAGCTGTAAAAAATTTAGTCGATAAAAATAAAATAACCACAAAGGGAGACTGGGACGAGATTCAAAAAATGCTTGCTCAAATTACATCGGATGAATTTCGAAACGCCTGTCCCGACTCCTATGGACACGGATGGATATATAATTGGTTTTGCATGGATCACGTGGGTTTTACCGGCAATAATCCGAGACATCGTGATGCCGGACATCATAAAATTTTCGATCGTTATATGAAAATGGTGTCCGAACAAAATAAAGGCGATTGTATCGGATTTCATCATCATCCTGTTTCATACTCAGGTAATTATAACGATTCCGGCACCGCTTTTTGGGGCAGTGAAAATTTAAATCAGATTTACTGCCGTAAAATAATAGATCGACAGTGGTTTCCTGTCGTTTTTAGACCGGGATTTCACACTGAGCGGCCGGATTCGAATTTCTTTTTGGAACAATGGATACCGTTCGATTATGGTAACCAAGCAGTTCACGAAGATACGCAACAATTGGACTGCGCAAACGGTCGTTTTGGAGATTGGCGGCATGCACCGGTAAAGTGGTATCCTTATCATCCCGATCACGATGATTATCAAAAGGAGGGTACTTGTCGTCGTTGGATCACGAAATGCTTGAATATGTATGCAAGAATCAGACAGTTAAGTTTGGAAGATGTTGATGACGCATTCAAACAGGCTGCTTCGGGTATGAATGCGATACTTGCATTTACCGATCATGATTACAAAGATATGATTTTTGAAATAAATCGTGTACGAGATTTAATAAAATCAACCTCAATAAAATATTCTGACGTAGATTTTATATATTCCGATGCGGTTTCTGCAATGAGAAATTGTTTGAACTTAAAACCGGAAACATTTGAACTTACGGTAAAAATTACAAAAAATGACACACAGGATATTCTGCGCGTAAAAACGTCACATGCCATTTTTGGTCCACAGCCGTTTTTAGCTATCAAAGATAAACAAGGGCGTTATTATTGGGATAATTTTGATTTTGCCATTCCCGGTAAAGAATGGACATATACGTTTGATAACAATACGGTTTTTCTAAACGATATCGATGTCATAGGAGTTGCAGCAAATAATGCGTACGGCTATTGTGAATGTGTAAAAATAACCGAATTAACGAATGACACTAAGGTTTCTATAAAAAGATATTTTGAAGCATAAAAAAACAGTGTGTTACGAGAGAGAGATGGAGAATAAAAAAAGACAATGGGGAGAATTTTATATATTTTTTTCCGCCTTAATTTTACATCCGATAATGTATATTCTGTCTACCAAAAGATATAAAAAAAGCCATTTAAAACAGGGGTGTTTACCCTGCTTTTTAGATAGTATTTTAAAATGTCGATTATGTGTCGAATTCTGTCTACCGATGAATATGCAGTACCCCGTAAAAATAAGTCGTTTTACTTTTACGCGTCGAATCCGTATTTGTGGTAATTGATACTCATGAGGAGCCCTACGGCGATCATCGCAGTCCACAGCGAAGAACCTCCGTAGGACAAAAACAAAAGCGGTATTCCCGTAATCGGCATGATGCCCATAACCATACCGATGTTGACGAAAAAGTGAAAAAAGAACATGCCGAGTATACCCGCTGCAATATACAATCCATAGCCCGTCGCATTCCGCATGATTTTCAACGTCCGGAAAAAGATAAGGCCGTACAGCACAAAGACGACAAGTCCGCCTATAAAGCCGAGTTCTTCCGACAAAATGCTGAATATAAAGTCGGTACTCTGCTGCGGCAAAAATCGATAGTGGCTCTGCGTTCCGTGTAAAAACGACCTGCCGAATATGCCGCCCGCTCCGATCGCGATTTTTGACTGGATGATATTCCAACCGCTTCCGCGCGGGTCTACGGACGGATCCATAAATACGATGAGGCGGCTGATTTGATATTCTTTGAGTACGCGTCCGGCTCCGTATGAACCGAAAAGCGAAAGCGCAACGATGAGCGATACGTATGAAATCCAATAAAAATACCGTTGACCGCGCAAATAGCGCCGCACGACGATTCCGATAAGC
This sequence comes from Treponema socranskii subsp. socranskii VPI DR56BR1116 = ATCC 35536, assembly GCF_000468115.1. GTDB lineage: Bacteria > Spirochaetota > Spirochaetia > Treponematales > Treponemataceae > Treponema_D > Treponema_D socranskii. The sequence goes on along the minus strand of NZ_AVQI01000072.1, from coordinate 24,886 downwards.
GTAATCGAAAGAGATGCGGCGATGAGCAAAAGGCGCAAGCGTATGTCGGTGAGCGCTCCGATCGCGGGAATCTTCCGATGCGCGATGACGTCGTTCCACACGGGAAGCACGGTAAAAAAAATCGTCGCCATGCCGGTACCGAATACGAACAATATGTAGCGCAGCGGGATGTCCGCCATAAAGCACATGACGAGGAAGATCGGAATATAGACGCTTGCGGTTCCCAAATCCGGCTGCGCGAGGATCAGCAATGCGGGAAAGCCGAAAATCAAAACGGCGATTACAAAGCGCTTTAGCGGAACTTCGGTACGGCTTTCGGAAAGGTATTTTGCGAGAAAAACGATAAATACGATTTTACCGAATTCGGACGGCTGTACGCCGAAGTCGCCGATACCGATCCAGCTGCGTGCTCCGTTGACGTAGCGGCCGAACACGACGGTATATAAAAGCACTGCGCCGAGGGCTGCGTATACGATGTACGCGTAGCGGGCGGTTTTACGGTAATCGTAGAGCGCACAGACGACGATAAGTGCAAGACCGAACGACGCCCACACAATCTGTTTGACGTATTCTTTTGTGACAAGAATGCCGTCCGAATTGATTCCCGACGAATAGATAAATGCGATGCCGGCTGCAGTGAGCGCAAGGACGCAAAAGAGGAGAACGTAATCGAAGGCATCGGTAATTTTCAGTTTCACTTCCCTACTCCTGTCGGTTTCCGTTTGCAAGGAGGTAATGAAAGCCGAGCGCGTTTACGGCTTCTTCATAGGTTTGATTTGCGAAGATGCCCTGTATGATGATATTCGTCGCATAGGGTGACCACCATTCCCACGGGTTTACCGCTTCGACGAGCGTCGAAACGACGACTTGATCTTCGACCGGCGCATCGTAGGGCGCATAGGCGACCATCCACGAGTGCCAGCTGTTTTTATACTGCGCGACTTCGGACGTTCCCGTCTTTCCCGCGCTCTGCACGAATCGATTGCGCATCGGGTATTGGGGTGTGCCGTCGGTGATCGTATAACGGCAGTCTTCCTGCACGGTCTTCCACACGTCGCTCGGTATGTCGGATTTAAATAACACTTCCGGCTTTACTTCAGTGATAACTTCATTTGTCACAGGGTTCCGCACTTCTTTGAGCAGATGCGGTTTATAGATGACGCCTTCGTTGCACACCATCGCCATCATATCGGCAACTTGGAGAGGTGTGGCGAGGATATAGCCCTGTCCGATGGAAGCGGACATCGTATCGCCTCCGAGCCACCGTTCGTGGTACTTTCGCTCTTTCCACTGCGCCGTCGGAATAAAACCCGACACTTGATTCGGTAAATCGATTTCGGCGCTTTTTCCGAGTCCGAATATCGTCGAATACTGTGCGATTTTGTCGATGCCGAGATAATCGCGTCCGATCGTCCAAAAGTAAACGTCACAGGACTGCGCGAGCGCGTTTTTCAAATCGAGCCAGCCGTGTCCGGGTTCGTGGACGTGGCAATGGAACGTGCGGTTACCGTAGACGAGTTTTCCTTTGCATTCGATTTTTTCAAACGGAGAAAAACTTTTTTCCTGCAAAAGAGCGGATACCATGATGATTTTAAACGTCGAACCCGGCGGATATTGCGCTGCGACGGCCCTATTTAAAAGCGGCTTTTCCGGACTGTCGCGGAGCTTTACGAATTCCTGCGCATAGTCGTCGGAATTGAATATGTTCGGATCGAAATACGGATAGGATACGAGCGCAAGTATTTCACCCGTCGCAGGCTTTAAAACGACGACCGCCCCTACCCTATTTCCGAGCGTTTTTTCGGCAAGCGTTTGAATGCGCGAGTCGATCGTCAAAACGAGATTTTTTCCCGGCTGGGGCGGACGGATGTCGGGCTTGTCCGAAAGGATACGCCCGCGAACGTCGACCGTGCGGCTTTCGATGCCGCTCGTTCCCTGCAAAAGCTGATCGTACTGCCGTTCGATTCCCGTTTTTCCGACGACGCTGTTTCTCGTATAGCCTTGATTGTATAACACGTTGATCTCTTCCTGTGTGATGTCTCCGACGTAGCCGATGATGTGCGAAAGAGAACCCGTTTCCACGTAGTTTCGAATCGGGCGCGATACCCACGAAACTCCGGGTAAATCGATTTTATTTTCGGCGATGTTCGAAATCGTTTCAAACGAAACGTTCGAGCGCACGGTGATCGCCGTATAAGATTTTCGAAGTTTTTCCGGAATGCGTTTATCGATATCGAATTTCGAAACGCCGAGGTATTGCGCAAGGCGCGAAGCGACCGTATCGTAGTATCCCGCCGGAATTTCCGCAGGAGTTATTTCGACGGCAAAGGAATCGGTATTGATGACCATCGGTACGGTTGCATTTCTGTCGAATATTTCGCCCCGCTGTGCAGGAATGCGGGAAACTTGACTCGAAACCGTGCGAGACTGCGTGCGATATGTATCTGAAAGCAGCACTTGCATCGAAAAGAGCCGATAGACGTAAACTGCAAAGCAAAGCACGATCGCCGCTTCGAGCAAAACGATGCGGAGGGATTTCGACAAAACGGGTGCACGGCGGTCCTGCGGCATATCGTCCGTCACAGCGCGCTCCTTCGCTCTGTTGAAAGCACCGAACGGAACAGCGACAGAAATTTAAAGACGAGGGGTGCAAGGATCGTATTACATGCGAGTTCGAAAAGGAACGGAAGGGATAACACGCGGTACACGGCGTTTACGTTCGGAAAAAGCAACGATATGAGCCACACGAAAAAAGCTTTTAATAAAGTCGCCCCGAATGCGCACAGAGAAGGCATGACGATTCCGTCGGAATTGAAAACGCTGCCGAGCGCGCCGAAAACGTATCCGATGAGCGTCCGATACAGGCAGTGGAAGCCGAACGGAGATGCCGAAAGGAAATCCAAAAACGCGCCCGAAACGAAACCGTTTATTTCGCCCGACGTTTTGCCGTTTAAAAACGATAGGTAGAGCGAACACAAAAGCAAAAGATCGGGAACGGCAGGAAGCAAAGCGATATTCGAGAGAACCGCGGTTTCGATGAGGACGGCGCAAAAGAGAACGATCGCCGATACGATGTATGACTTCATCGCGTTTCCTCCGTTTCGCTTTTAACGTCGACGACGATAACCGTTTCGAGGCGCGGAAAATCGATGAGAGGAGCAACGTCGATTTCGAGCGACGAATCGTATTCGACGACACGGATTTCGGAGATGGAGCCGATCGGCATATTGCGCATATAGTTTCCGTTTTCGCCCGACGTCACGATGACGTCTCCGTAATTGAGCGTATCCATGACGCGTTTTTTGATGTATTTGAGCGAAAGCTTCGTATCGTCTCCGAAGCCCGACACGAGTCCCAAATCGCGCGTATTTTGAATGCGTGCCGACACCGTACAGTCGATGCTGTACACCGGCATGATCGTACTCGTAAATCGGCCGACTTCGACGACTTTTCCGACGAGGGCGATGTTTCCGTTTTGGTATGCGATAACCGGCATGTTTTTGCCGATGCCGCTGACGCTTCCCTTATCTATCGTGAGGGATGCATAGAGCTTATCGACATCGCGCGATATGATCTGCGCAGGGTAATTTTTTTGTTCGATCGATTTGGCGAAATCGAGCTGCTCTTTAAGTTGTTCGTTTTCTTTGCGTATTTCGGCATTTGTCCGCTGCATCTGTTCGTAATTTTGCAGTTTGAGGACGAGTTCGTCGTAATTTTGTTTCAGCTCGGACAGTTCCCGTACGGCTGTGATACTCCGTTTTGCCGAATCCGTTACGAAAAAAACGCCTTTTTCCGCAGTCGAAAAGATCGAAAAGCCGATGCGTCCGAAATTGACGACAAAGCTGCCGGTCGTAAACGCGAGAAAAACGCCCGAAACGACGACGAGCAAAGCGAGCACGAATTCGGGAAATCTGAATCTGAAGGATGATTTTACGCGAATGTGCATGAGGCGCCGCTAGTCGTTGAGGTTTGCGTAAATCGCGCGGTCGAGCGATCTGTCTTTAAACAGTTCGAAGGCCTCCCCCGCTCCGATCGCAACGCATTCGAGCGGGTGCTCGACGAGGATGACGGGAACTCCCGTCTCCTTTGAGATGAGCTTCGGAAGCCCTTTGAGCATGGAGCCGCCGCCGGTCATGACGATACCGCGGTCTACGATGTCGGCGGCGAGTTCGGGCGGCGTGTGTCCGAGTGTGCTCTTGATCTCTTCGACGATTCTTGTGACGGGATCTTTCAGCGCTTCTCTGACTTCGACACTGTCGATTTCGAGGCGGCGCGGAAGACCGGTGATCGCGTCCGTCCCGCGCAGTTCCATCTTTTCGATCGTCTTATCGGGCGTTGCATTTCCGATTTGAATTTTCAGGCGTTCGGCCATCTGGCGGCCGATGATCAAATTGTGAACGCTTTTGACGTGCTTGACAATGGCTTCGTCGAATTTGTCGCCGCCGACGCGGATCGCATTCGTGATGACCATATCGCCGAGGGAGATGACGCTGACTTCGGTCGTGCCGCCGCCGATGTCGCATACCATGTGACCGGCCGGCTCGAAGATCGGAATTTTGGCACCGATCGCAGCGGCTCTCGACTCCGCAATCGTTTCGACTTGTTTTGCGCCGGAACGGAGAGCGGCTTCGATAACTGCTCTTCGTTCGACATCGGTGATACACGAGGGTATGCCGATTCTCATGCGCATGGGGCGGAAAAACTGATGACGGGGGGTGATCTTCGAGATAAAATATTTTATCATTTTTTCGGTGCTGTCGATATCGGCGATGACGCCGTCTGCAAGCGGACGGATTGCGATGATGCTGCTCGGCGTTTTGTCGAGCATGCTTTTCGCTTCGGCACCCACGGCTCTGACGCGCTTTGTCCCTTTTTCGACGGCGACGACGGACGGTTCGTCTATGACGATGCCCTTGCCGCGCACGTAGATCAGCGTATTGCAGGTACCGAGATCGATGCCGATGTCGATCGAAAAATTATCAAACAGACCCATTTTGTTATGCCTCCCGAAACGATTTAGTCCGCCATTTTTTCCAAAGCGCCGCGGTGATTTACCTGTATGCGAAGCGCGTTTCGCCACTCCGCTCTGGCTTTCACCATATCGCCCTGTTTTTCATATAGTATGCCGAGCTGGTAATGCGCATCGGCGGAATTTTCATCTTTTTCCAAAACGCTCAAAAATTCTTCCGTCGCCTCTTCGTATTTGTTTTCCGCAATGTAAATACTACCGAGGAGCATACGGCTTTGCAAGATCAAATTTTCGTCGTCGCATTCTTTTATGACGCGGAAGAGGTACTGCTCCGCCGCCGCATTTTGCCCCGCTTTGTAATACTGCTCCGCGATGGAAAAGAGCAGCATATCGGATTCCCGTACAAGGAGCGCTTCCGTAAACGAAGAGATGCTCTCCATCGTCATGCCGAGCGCGGCGTAGCTTAATCCCAAATATTCGGCTATGTCGTCGGCTTTGTAGCCGCGCGCTTTTGCAAGTTCGAGATATTTTACCGCGAGGTCGGCATAATAATACGACGAAACGGTATTTTTATAAAAATACGCTTTGCCGAGCATGTAGAAAAGCTGGGATGTAAGCGAACTTTGCGCGTCGAGCAGCGCGAGACGCAAACTGTTGATCGCTTCGTCGAGGTAATTCTGCTCGTTCATCTTATCGAGAGACGATACGCCGAGGTAAAAAGCCGCATACCCGTGGTACGTGAGAGCGGCGTTGTTGAACGGGGTTCTGCTTAAAATGCCCTTGCTGATTTCATATACGCTTTCATAGTCGTAGGATTTCCAGCTTTTGGAAAGCGCGTACACGGATCCCGAGCGCAGTCGCGGAAAGACAAAGCGGGAAAATGAAAACACGAGTGCGGCTGCCGCGGCACACGCGGAAAACGCGATGAGTGCATTGCGCAGGAGATTGCTTTTGCGTTTGAATATGTGCGCTTCTTTACTGCTGCCGTTCATACTGTTTAACAAAATCACGTTCGGAAACCGCCGAAACTCGACATTCGACCTAATAAAAAAACGGATGGGACGGTAAGCCGGGTTCTGGTATCGACGATACGCCGACATAACCATCTGTCTCGAACGCAGATTACCCTGCGCTTCAAGCAACCTACCTGCAGTTACGGTCCGGAAACCCGCTGCCGCTTGGTTTTGCTCCAAATGAGGTTTGCACTGCCGCACCCGTTGCCGGATGCGCGGCGGTCTCTTACACCGCCTTTTCACCCTTACCCGTTTTACAACGGGCGGTATATTTTCTGCTGCACTGTCTGTCGGAGGCGGGCTTTGCACTTCTGCAGTTCCCGCATCCGCCCGGTGATTACCCGGCATTTTTTCCGGCGGAGCCCGGACTTTGCCTCACGGATATGCTCTTTCATCAGAGAATGCCCGCGCGGTTATATCCCATCCGTATTATTAACAATTTTATGCACGGCACTTTTTCGCACCGGCATTTGTGCGTTCAATTCCGAATCGCTTACGACTGATCATCGTCTTCATCATCGATATCGTCTTCTTCGTTTTCGTCATCATCGATATCGTCTTCTTCATCGAAGATTTCGTCGTCATCGCCGGCCGCTTCTTTTTCTTCGTTTTCCTCGTCTTCGTCTTCGAAATCGTCTTCAAAGTCATCGTCGTCATCGAGGTTTGCAAGGCTGCCCGTAAAGCTCTGTTTTTGATCCTCGGACGCCTCTTCGTAGTAAAGAATGCGGCTGCAGTACGGACAGAATAAAATATCTTCGTTTTTGCGCACTTCGTTTGCAAACTGCGCCGGAAGGAACATACAGCAGCCTTGACACACGCCGTTTTTGACGGCGACGATGCCCTGCGTGTTACGCTGGATGATACGCTCGAATTTAAACAATATTTCCTGATCGAGATCGGGCGTGATTTTATTTTCTTTTTTCTGCAGGGCTGCGAGTTCGCTTTTGTATGAATTGAGCTCTTTGTCGAGAGAAGCGCGCCCGGCGTTGAGGTCGGCTTCCTGCGATTTGATCATCGCTTCGACTTGCTTTAAATTATCGTTCAAATCGGCAAGCGTTTTTTCCTCTTTTTGCAGATCTTTACGGATGTCCTGTTCTTTGAGTGACGCTTCCGAAATCTGCCGGTCGAGCGCTTCATATTCACGGTGCGTCGTGATGTTGTCCATGCCTTTTTCGCCCGATTCGCGCGATTTGACCGCTTCGTCGAGCTCGCTCTGCAACCGGGCGACTTTCGCTTTCGCTTCTTCGTAGTCGGTGTTTTTTCCGATAAATTCTTTTTTCATGCGATCGAGCAATTCTTCCTGCGACGTGAGCTGTTTCGGCGCTTCGCGTACCTTTCTTTCAAGGTCGTATTTGTGTACGAGTATTTCCTGTAGATCTTTTAATTTGTCGAAAACCTTTGTCATCACCATGTCGATTATACCCTTCCAGATTACCGCATCTAAGGAAGACCTCTAAAAATTACAATTTTTGAAGTCTGTAATATCCTATTGTATAATAAAAAAAACGTTGTGTCTATGCTATTGCTGCGCGGGATCGATGTAGTCGCGAAGACCGTTCGCGCGTCGCGGATGGCGGAGGCGTCGGAGCGCTTTCGCTTCGATTTGCCGGATACGCTCTCGCGTGACGTTGAAGTACAAACCGACTTCTTCGAGCGTGAGCGAATAGCCGTCGTCCAATCCGAATCGCATTTTGAGCACTTCCTGTTCCCGTGGCGGCAGCGTGTCGAGCACCGAGCGGATCTGCTCGCGCAGCAGCGTGTCCGCCGTTTGAGACGCGGGGTTTTCGACTTCTTTGTCTTCGATGAAATCCCCAAGCAGCGAATCTTCTTCTTCTCCGATCGGCGTTTCGAGCGAAATCGGTTCGCGCGCGACGTTTTTTACCTGCTTGACACGGGTGACCGGCCAGCCGAGCTGCTGTGCGATTTCATCGTCGCTCGGCTCGCGTCCGAGCTTTTGCATGAGCTGCCGCGACTCGCGCACGACTTTATTGATCTGCTCGATCATGTGCACCGGAACGCGGATCGTGCGCGCTTGGTCGGAAATGGATCTCGTGATCGCCTGCCTGATCCACCACGTCGCGTACGTCGAAAATTTAAAGCCTTTGCGGTATTCGAATTTTTCGACGGCTTTGATGAGACCGATATTTCCTTCCTGCACCAAATCGAAAAACTGCAAACCGCGGTTCGTGTATTTTTTTGCGATCGAAACGACAAGGCGCAGGTTCGCATTGATAAGCTTGTTTTTCGCCTGCTCCATCATCGCCGATCCTCTTTCGATCTCTTTGCCCATGCTCAAAATTTCGTCGACGCTGTTTTCGAATTCGTATTCGAGGCGGTAGAGCTTTCTGTCGATTTTTTGGATCTGCGTGTAGATATCGCGGATATCGTCGGTCGTCATGTTGAGTTCTTTTTCGAGCTTTTGCGATTCCGAACGGATGGCGATGCGACGGCCGAGACTGCGGAGGTCGGCTATGTTGACGACGCGCAGCTCTTTCATCTTTTTTTCCTGCTTTTGATGATAATCTGCGATCTTTTGCATCGCGTCGCGAAACTTCATCGTAAATTTATCGAGCTCTTCCGACTGTATGTCGATTCGCTGCAGCTGCGGCTGGATTTTTTTACGAAGCGATATAAGCTGCGACGTATCGAATATGCGGACGGTTTGATCGGTTTCGAAAAGCTGTTTTTTTATCGTCATGTACTGCTTGATTTCGGGCAGCACCGGTTTGATGTATTCACTGTAACAGCTTTTGAGCCGCCGCTTTTCCGCCATCTCTTCGTTTATCTCTTTTCGCGGGCGGCCGGGTTCGTGGATATCGATCCGCGTAAAAGCTTTTTGCGCGACGGCGAAAAATTCGGGAATCATGATGCCGGAATTTTTGATGACGTCTTTGATGATGTTTTTGCCGTTTTCCATTTTTTTCGACAGGATGACTTCCTGTTCGGCGGTGAGCAAATTTTCTTTGCCGATTTCACGCAGGTAAAGCCGGATCGGATCGTCGATGCTCGTCTCTTTGTCGCTGTTGACGAGTCTGCTTTTGACAATGTCGACGGCTTTTGCGACGTCGGCCGCTTCGCTCGAAACATCGTCGGCGATATCATCGTCGTTGCTCTCGTCCGCATCGTCGTCTTCGCCCGTTTCTTCAGGTTCTTCATCTTCGACGAGCAAATCGTCGCTTTCGACGATCTGCAGATTTTCGCTTGAAAAAAGCTGAAGCACGTTTTCCATTTTCGGAGAATTGACGAAATCCTGCCCCAGCATATCGGTCACTTCGTCCCACGTGACGACGGACTTTTCTTTTGCATATTCGAAAAGTTTTTGTACGTTGGAATCCAACTCTCGGTTGTTTTGATCTTTTTGTTGATCCATATTTTTTTCGGTACCTGTTTTGCTACTGTTTTAATTCGCTGTCGAGTTTCATTTTTTCCGCAAGAAGCGATTCGAACTGTGTGCGGTCGCTTTCCGTTGCGGGATTGAATAATCGGATTCTGCTCATGAGCGCGCTCCGTTTGCGTTCGAGCGCGTTCCGTTTGATAAGCTTGATACCGTCGTTCACAATGCGCTTTCCGTTTTGTGAAAACTCACCCGACGATATGACACGTGTAATCATCCGTCCGAGCTCTTCATCGTCGCATCGGTTCAGTATGCCGCTTATCGATACGGTATTTTCTCTGAAACAATCTTCCAAGATAATAAATAATTTTTTTGCGAGAGGGTCTTCAAAATCGTCGACGGCGATTTCCGCGCGCATGACCGTATACAGGTCGAGTTCGGCAATGACGGCGAGAACGGTTCGCAATTCGGCGTTGAGAGAGATATCCGAATTCTGTCTGCCTGTCGGTGATTGCTGCCGGGTTTTTAAGCGGTCGCGGGCCTGTTCACGATTTTCAAAATCTCTCTTAACGGCCTCCGGCTTTAGATTAAATGCCTGGCACAGCTGCTCAAGGCACGACTCCCTTTGGATATCGGAGCGGAGCGCGTCGACGTACCGAAAAAACTCGAGCGATGCTTTTGTTTTGCCTTCGGGGGTATCGACAGCAAAATCGCTGCCCAATTTGGATAAAAGAAAGTCACTATCCAATATAGCATTATTTACGTCATTTGTCAAGGCATCGGCCCCGTAGCTTGTCATAATTTCGGCAGGATCTTTTCCTTCCGACAGTTTAATGATCTTTACCGTAAAGTCAAACGAGCGGCACATGATGATCGCCCGCATTGTCGCCGCCTCGCCCGCTTTGTCCGAATCGAAGGAAAGCAGTATCGTATCCGCAAACCCTCTGACGATGTGCAGCTGCTCTTCGGTGAGCGCCGTTCCCAGAGGCGCTACCGCGTATGAAATGCCGCACTGGTGATAAGCGATGCAGTCCATATAGCCTTCGCAAAAGATCACTTTTTTTTCTTCGCGGATTTTATTTTTGGCAAAGTTAAACGCGTAGAGCGTTTCGCCTTTTTTATACTGGATCAAATCTCCCGAATTCAAATACTTCGGCCCGTCTCCGTGCAGCAGGCGCCCGCCGAACGCGCAGCACTGTCCCCTCCGATTAAAGATCGGAAACATGAGACGATCGGAAAAAAAAGCCGAGTCGGGATAATTTTTGCTGAAAAGTCCCGAGCGGGAAAGAAATTCGTCGCTGAAATTTTTTCCGCGCAAAAATTTTTTAAGCCAGCTTCTGTCGGCCGGCGCATAGCCGAGCTTGAACGCCGCTATCGTTTCGGCCGTGATACCGCGGCCGGTGATATACGAAAGCGCATCTTTTCCACCGGGCGTTTCAGTGAGCAGGTAGTGAAAGAGAGAAGCCGTGCGCTCGTAGAGATCGATATAGAGATCCTTTAATCCGTCGTCTTTCGGCCGTTCGGGTATGTCGCCCCCCGAATACGTCACTTCGATTCCCGCCCGCTTTGCAAGTGAGCGCACGGCGTCGGCGTAGGAAATCTTTTCCGTCTCCGTAACGAATTTGATAACATCTCCGCTTGCATGGCAGCCGAAGCAATAGTAAAATTTTTTATCGCCGTCGACGTGGAATGAGGCGGTTTTTTCGTTGTGAAACGGACAGCAGCCCCACCAGTCGTTCCCTCCCCGCTTCGTCAATTTCGTGTATTCGCCGACAATCGAAACGATATCGGACATATTGTGGACAGCTTCGATCGTATCCTGAGATATGAAAGATGCCATCAGTTTTCCGCCGCCTTTTTTGTCGTATAGCGAACGCCTTCTTTGATGTGTTCGCCGAATGAATCCGAAAATGCGTGGCGTCCCGTTTTTTCGTCTATGAGGCGAAAATAATAATAATTCGTTTTCGGAGCGTCGGCTGCCGCTTCGAGCGCGATCATGCCGGGATTCGAAATCGGAGTCGGCGGAAGCGCCGCCCACTTATACGTGTTGTAGGGACTGTCGATTTTCAAATCGTCGTAGGTGATGACGTCGGGGTGCGCTTTGTTCTGTATTTCGGTGATGATGTATTCGATCGTCGCGCACGAATACAAGCCGATATTTTTTGCGATGCGGTTTTTAAACACGCTCGCGATAAGCGGCGCTTCATCCGCAACGCGGTATTCCCTCTCGACGATGGACGCGAGGACGAGCGTTGTCTGGAGTTCGTCCGGAGGAAGGGATGCGAGAGTAGGATTTGCGCGTATATGTTCGAAAAAATTTTTTACCATCATATCGATGACCGACGAAGATGCCATGCCGGGTGTAAAAAAATAGGTATCGGGAAAAAGATATCCTTCAAGCGTCGAAGAGCGGATATCGTATTTTTTAATAAGTTCACCGTCTTTCGCCGAAGCTTTAAAATCCGATGCCGAACAGATGCCCGCTTTTTCGAGGCGTTCGGCGATTTTCGAAATCGTCAATCCTTCGGGAAAAGCTATGTGCACGTATTCTTTTTTTCCCGACGATGCGAGAGCGAATATGTCGGCGACGCTCATACCGCTTGAAATACGGTATACGCCGCTTTCGAGCTTGAGCTTTGCGCCGCCGGCAAGAAAACGGAAAAAGGAATAGCGTGCGGCAAGGTAAAACGCATTTTTGTTTTTGATGAGTTTTTTTTCTTTGAGCGTGCGGGCGAATTTTTTTACGGTCATTCCTTCCGGAACTTCGATGCGTTCGGTTATCGCCTTCTCCGCGCTCGATGCCGGCCGCGTTTCGTATATAAAAAAAAGAGACGCGGCAAAAAAAACGAATACGAATGCACAAAGCGCGGCAAAAAAATTGCGTCTGCCTTTTGTGTCGAATAACCTTATGCCGCGCTTATCGCGCACTCCGCCCGATTTTTTTGTTCTCATGAATAAAATCGCTCCGCATCTCCGATCGAAATGGAATTATACACCGCTTTTTCGACGGCGTGTACGAATCTTTCAAGACCTGAAGGAATGCTTTCTTCGTGGTCGCGGAAAAAATGCGCGATGAGCGCCGTTTCGTTCGGTGAAAAATCGTATGAAAACGAAAGAGAAGTGAGCTTTGTTACATCGTCCGTCATAGACTTATCTCCGCGCCCTCCGTCGCGAGGTAAACTTGCATATTCGCGTGTTCGATGTATTGTGCGTACCACCGCGCCGCGTGCAAAATTGAATGAAGCTTTTTATCGTCGTACGTCGGTTCGTGATGAAAGAGGTACACCGATTTGATATTCCAGTGAACCGCAAAATCGATCGCATAGCAAAACGCCGAGTGACCCCAGTTTTCTTTTTGATAGGCTTCGGCGACGGTGTACTGCGAATCGAGCACAATGACATCGGCGTCCTGAAACACTTTTATGCGTGCACTCGTTTTTTCGAAATCCTTTTGCGAAAGCTCGACGTCCGTCGCGTACACGAATTTCTTTCCGTTTTCGCTTATGGCATAGGAATACGAATTTCCCGGATGTGACATTTTGCAGCAACATACGGGAACTCCTCCGACGCTGAACGGTTCGCCCGATTTGACCGTGTGAAAGGTGATCCGCTTTGCACACACGTCAAAGGGCGCCGGAAAATACGGCCGCGACATCTGAAAAGCGAGAATACGATCGGCTGCGGGGAAAGCCGAATAGATATCGATTTTGACCGAAGTGTCGTAGATCGCGTCGAAAAACGGAAAGCCCTGCAAGTGATCCCAATGAAAATGCGATAAAAGCAGATTGTAGTGATTGTCGGCGGGCTTTACGCCGGTCTTTCCGAGCACGCGTATGCCCGAACCCGCGTCGAGCACGATCTCCGTTCCGTTTGCAGTTTTTACTTCAACGCAGGGCGTATTGCCGCCGGTTGTGCCGTACAGCCACTCGGGCAGAGATGCGATAAACCGTTCGCGCGCATCTTCCGACGCGATGTCTTTTTGCGTAATACGCTGGACGACTGCGGTGATTTTCGTTTGAATCTGCTGAGGCGTAAGCGGAGTCGGAATGGAACCCCGCACTCCCCAGAAATATACTTTCATCTGCACTCCCCTCCGCGCTTAAAACGCAGCGGCTCGTTGTTTTCATACGCCGTACGCGCTGCGTTTATTTCATCCTTTGTCCAAAGCTTTCCGCGGTTTATGCCGGGACAGGCGTCTCCTTCTTTTTGCCACGATTCTTTGTCCGTCAAAAATCCCGTCCAAAACGGATATGTCCTGCACTGCACGGGACGAGAACCGTAAGCGGTGCAGCCGTCTTTCCACAAAATGCAGTCGTAATCTTCCGTATCTTTCAAGCACAAAAGGTATTCGTCGTCATACCGGGGAACAAGGCGGCAATAGGTTTTAATAAACTGATCTTCGCTCAAATTAAACCATCGGCACAGATCCGTCAAATCGCTTTGCGACAAAAAGACAAATCCCGGTTCGATTCTGCAACAGCGGGAACATCGGTTGCACTCAAAATAAAGACCGTCGTCAAAAAAAGCCGGCATAGTATCAGTATAAAGAAAAAGCCCGTTACAGGCAACGGGCTTTTCGCAATGGGGAGTGAAGGATTCGAACCTACGAAGGCATAGCCAGCAGATTTACAGTCTGTCCCATTTGACCACTCTGGAAACTCCCCAAAAAGCCGACTCAGGGATTCGAACCCTGGACCTCGAGATTACAAATCACGCGCTGCTACCAGCTGAGCTAAATCGGCGCTGCAGGTCGGCACATACTATATAATAATATAAATCTCGTCAAGTAGTTTTTAAAAAATCATACGGCTGCCGTATACAATTTCAAATCAGGGCGCAGCGTTTCCGCTCCGTTTATGTATACGTGGCGCACGGATGCGCCCTCGTCCATGTATGCGGTAACGAGCACGCGGATCATACCTTTCGCCATGCCGCGGACAGAAGCTTCTTGACTGCAAAAAAGTGCGCAGGCGGAAACGTCGATTTCGTTTTGTCCGCATCTGAGCGCGGAAGCGGGATTTTTTGCGTCCAGATCTTCGGTCATCGTAAACTGTATCGATACGACGTCTTTCGAAGCGATATTGTTAAGTTTAAAAAGAGAAGTGCACATATCGCACACCCCTTTCGTAATCGATTCGGCCGTATTTTCCGCGCCCGTCGCTCCGCGTAAACCGTAGAGACGTTTTGTCATCGGCCGCTCGCTGCGCTTCCCGAAAAACTTCCCTGCAATTCGGGATAGGTTTTTAAAAGTTCGGATACGTCCCTATTCCGCGCTTCCGTACGTACTTGCCGTATGTGCTGCGCTTCGATATACGCATCGCGCGCGCTGTTGTACAATGTGCGGTCGGGCAGCTTCGACGAAAGAACGGCAAAGTTGTCGAAGACGATGTTCGGATAATCGATCGATGCGCGAAGGCCTTCGAGGAGCTCTTCCGATGTAACGGTTTCCGGCTGGAAGTCGGTGCTGTCGGACGATTTCATTAAAATATACGACGCGGCTTTTCCCGCAAGGGCGGTGCACGAAGAATCGAGATATGCGTCGAGGCTTTCGGCGTCGGTGACGATGCCGCCGCTTACGAGAGCGATGATGTTTTCAGGCGTAACGCGCGCTGTACAGATAAAATCGAATCGATATGAAAAATCGGGAGCCGATTGAAAAGCGGTGCTGTACACATCAGCCGACGGGAGAGAACCCGATACGGTTTTCGTTACCGTGTGCGGCTTTAAGCTGAATACGCGGAGTACCGCGTTCGTCGGAAGCAGGCTTTCCCAATGCCATGAAAATTTGCCCTGCAAAATAGGTTCGCTGTTGACGCCGCTCGTTTTCGATATGAGCACGCCGCATTCGCCCGCTCCGATTTTGAATTGCGTCCATCCGAAATAAAACACGACGCCCGCTGAAACAAGTAAAATAAAAAATATTGCGATAACCTTTTTCATACTTCCTCTATGTATGTTTTTACTGTATACTCAAAATTATAATCTTTTTTACGATAACTGCAAGGTGGGCGATGAGAGGCAAAGAAATTGAAAAGGACGATTCGAAACCCGTTTTATATCGGCTCGTCATGCGTACGGTTTTATTTTTCGCCCTCTTTTTATTTTCACTCCTCGTCTTTTACGCGATCGGAAATTACCAAAATTTTCTCGACGAAAATCAATATCTTATTTTAACCGCGGCTTCTCTCGCGGCTATCATGCTCTTCGTTTTTTCCGTTTGGGGCTTTGCGGTTTCGCTCGTATACGCGCTCAAAAAAGATATCGCTCGCCGCGCGCTCTACATCGTATCCGCGGCACTTATGCTTTTTACGGCGGCTTTCGGTTTTGTGTGCATGTTCGCATCCCGCCTTATCGATTTTCTTGCGGACGGAATGTAACCGATGCGGACAAGGGCAGAATGAGTAAAAAATCCGCTTCGCATGCGGTAAGCGTCACGGGCTTTCGATCCGTAAAATAATTTTCCGAAATACGGTTGCTGATGCTCGGCATACCCTCTCTTCGAAAGTTTTCCCAAAAAAGACCGTGCGATACGAGCTTTCCTTCGGTACGGGAAGAAGCCGTGCGGGCGACGGAAACGATGTCATCCCGTTTTAAATCGGAGATGTCGCAAGCAGTTCCGCTTTTGAGCAGCCGGACGGCTTCGTTCGGAAGGAGCCATAGGTCGGCATGCTGCGGAGAACAAAACGAATCGCATATCGCCAAAAGGTGGTCGAGCCTGCCGCCCCCGCCGCCGATGAGCGTGATAAACGGAATTGCATTTTGTAAAGAAGCTTCACGGAACGCCGCATCCAAAGCGAGTTCCGTATCGGTAAAATCTTTGTCGCAGGGAAAACGTTCAATGCGCGTCGCTCCCCGTTTTTCTCCGAACTGCGGACTTTCATCATCGCTCCGCCCGTACACATCGATGAGCTTTACATCTGAAATGCTGTCGAAGTCCCCGACGATAAAATCGGGCGTCAAATCGATGTGCGCCGCTTCGCCGCTTTTGAACGCATCCGCATAACGCTTGAGCGTATCGAGTCCCGAATCCGCAGCGATGACGATGTCGGGCGCATGGGAAATAAAGTACGATTCGACCGCTTTCGGCTCCGGGGCATCGCCTCCGGTAAAGATCGTGCAGCGTATAGACTTTTTCCGCTCGGAAAACTTATAATCGCTCATACATGTATAGTAGCGCAAAAAATATAAAAATTCCCCCCGTCCTCAAAAAAATGCACGACATTTTTTCCCGCGGCGGTTTCCGCTCCTACCTCGTCGGAGGAGCCGTACGCGATATGCTCATGGGCATTCCCCCGCACGATTACGATGTCGCAACCGACGCAAAGCCCGAAGACGTCATGCGTCTCTTTCACCGCGTCATTCCGACGGGGATCGCGCACGGAACGGTAACCGTGCACCTCATGGGGTACCACATCGAAACGACGACTTTCCGCACCGAATCGGGCTATTCGGACGGACGGCATCCCGACAGCGTTGCCTATGCGGCGTCGATCGAAGACGATCTTTCGCGGCGGGACTTTACGATGAACGCGGTTGCCGTCGATCTCGCCGACGGAAAACTCGTCGATCCGTTTTCCGGCAGAGACGATATCAAAGAAAAACTCATCCGTGCGGTCGGAAACCCGCACGAACGCTTCGGCGAAGACGGACTCCGCCCCGTCCGCGCGATCAGATTTGCCGCTCAATTGAAATTTCGTATAGAAAAGTATACATATTCGGATATTTTCGAGGAGAAAACGCTCGCCGTCGTCCAAAAAATTTCGATCGAGCGCTTTCGTGACGAATTCATCAAAATGCTGGCTTCCGACGACCCCTCGGTCGCGCTGAAAATGCTCGAAGAAACGGGCATACTCGCTTTTTTTATCCCCGAACTCCTCGAAGGACGGGACTGCCTCCAGTCCGACTCTCGCGGCTTTCACGACTTCGACGTGCTCGACCACCTCTTTTACGCCTGCGACGGAGCGCCGAAAGACAATCTTACCGTCCGCCTTGCAGCCCTCTTCCACGATATCGGAAAGCCGAAAACAAAGCGCGTACTCACTGAAAACGGCATCGAAACGATAACGTTTTACAGCCACGAGCGGACAGGCGCCGAAATGACGAAAAAAATCCTCACGCGTCTTCGCTTTCCGGCAAAAACCGTCGCTTCGGTTTCGCATCTCATAACCGAACACATGTTCCATTACGAAAGCGCATGGAGCGATGCCGCCGTCCGCCGCTTTATCGTGCGCACAGGAACGGAGTCTATCGACGACCTCTTCGATTTGCGCCTTGCCGATATCTACGGCATGAAGCGGAAACCCGTGCGAATGCACGACAGCGCTGTCGGAAAAAATCTTGTCGAATTGAAAAAGCGGATCGAAGCCGTGCAAAAAGAAAATTCGGCGCTTTCGCTCAAGGATTTGGCGGTAAGCGGAGACGATCTTGCAGACGCCGGAATACCTCGAGGAAAAGAGATGGGGCGCGTGCTCAAAGAACTCTTCGACACCGTACTCGACGATCCGAAAGAAAACACAAAAGAGAAGCTTTTGACGATCGCACGGAATATATACCGAAAAGACGGAAAGGATGTAAAATGAAATCGCTGCGACAAAAAAGCCGATTGCCCGTACGGATGAAATCTCAAAGCACGAAAACCCGAATGAAAACAGGGATATGTGAGGCAATGGGTGTCTGGAGATTTTTTCAAATATCGTTTATATTCGAAAAGACTGTATAAGAGAACAGGAGGCATAATTTTATGAAAAAGCTGTGTGTGATTGCGGCGGCTGCCGTAATCGGAATGTTTTCGCTGTATGCAAGCGGTAAAGACGTCTCGTACAAAGCGGGAACCTACAGAGAGTCGGCGAAGGGCAATAACGGAGATGTAACGCTCGACGTAACCTTTTCAAAGAATGCGATCAAAAGCATTAAAGTCGTTTCGCACAAAGAAACGCCGGGTCTTTCCGATCCCGCGTTCGCAAAGATTCCCGATGCGATCGTAAAAAAACAAACGCTCGCAGTCGACGCCGTTTCGGGAGCGACGAATACGTCCCGTGCGATCCTTGAAGCCGTCGAAAAAGCGGTCAAAGCTGCAGGCGGCGATGCGGCTGCTTTGAAAAAATAAAACGGTTTCCGAAAAAACGTAGCCGCATATTCAAAGCATCGAATGTGCGGCTACGTCGTTACGCATCCGCTATAAGCCGTATCGGACAGTGATCGGAGCCGGCGACGTCGCTCAAAATCTCGCTCGATATTACGTGCGGTGCAAAGCTTTCGTTTACGCACTGATAATCGATTCTCCATCCGATATTTTTTTCCCTCGCGTGAAAACGGTAACTCCACCACGTATACCGTTTGGGTTCCGTGCAAAACATTCGGAACGTATCCGTATAGCCGCTTGATGTAAATTCGTCCATCCACGCCCGCTCTTCGGGAAGATAGCCCGCATTGCCTTCGTTCGCTTTAGGGTTTGCCAAATCGATCGGTTTATGCGCAATATTGTAGTCGCCGCACAGCACGACGTCGAAACCTTTTTTGACGAGCGTATCGAGATAGTTTAAAATCGAAGCGCAAAAGCCGAGCTTGTATTCGAGCCGTTTGCCGCCGTCTTGGCTGTTCGGGAAATACGCGCTTATGACGACGAGTTTTCCGAAATATGCGCTCACGACCCTTCCTTCCGCGTCGTAGGCGGCATCTCCGAGGTATTCGACTTTGTCGGGCGCTTTTTTCGTATAGAGCGCCGTGCCGCTGTAGCCCGCCCTTTGTGCCGATGCAAAAAAGGACGTATAGCCTGCGGGCTGCAAAAGAGCGGGCGAAAGCTGTTCGGGTTTTGCTTTCGTTTCCTGAATACACACGATATCGGCTTTGCAGGAGGCGAGCCAGTCGACAAATCCTTTTTTTTCAACGGCGCGGATACCGTTTACGTTCCACGAAATGATGTTCATACTTTCCCTATATCGCCATGTTCATGACTGTCCGCACTTCGTCGAGCGTTTTTTCCGCGACGGCGCGAGCGGCTCGTATGCCGTCGGTGAGGACGCTTTTGATATACGCTTCGTCCTTTTCGAGTTTTTTCCGCTCGGTGCGGAGCGGGCGGAGTTTTTCGTTTAGGCTTTCGGCGAGCAGGCTTTTAAGCATTTTTCCGCCGCCGTCTCCGATGCGTTCGGCAATCGATTCGGGAGCTTCGTCCGTGCACAGCGAAATGAGCTGCAAAAGGTTCGCCACTTCGGGACGATTTACCGGATCGTAGGTGATCCGCCGCTCGCCGTCGGTTTTCGCTTTTTGTATCAAAGCCGCCGTTTCGTCTTCGCTCGCGCACAGCATGATCGCATTGCCCCGGCTTTTGCTCATCTTTTGGCTGCCGTCAAGCCCTTTGATATTCGGCGTTTTCGAAAGGAGCGCATAGGGTTCGGGAAACACGGGAGCGTCTTTTGCAAAGCGGTCGTTGAAGCGCCGCGCGATCGTGCGCGTCATTTCGAGGTGCGGAAGCTGATCCTTTCCGACGGGAACGACGTTCGCTTTACAAAAGAGTATATCGCATGCCTGATGGACGGGATACGTGTACATGCCGGCGTTTACGTTTTTTATACCGGCGGACTGTATTTCCTCTTTGACGGTCGGATTCCGCATAAGCTCCGCGTTCGACACGAGCGTTAAAAAGGGCAGCATGAGCTGATTGCATTCGGGTACGCAGCTGTGCGGATAGATGACGACGTCTTTTCCCGGTTTGATCCCAGCCGCAAGATAATCGATGACGAGCTGTTTCGTATTTTGGCTGATTTCGCGGAAAGCGTCGTGATCGGTGAGCACTTGGTAATCGGCGATCAGCACCATAGTCGGAACGCCGAGATTTTGCAGGCGCACGCGGTTTTGAAGCGAGCCGAAATA
The DNA here is from genome assembly GCF_000468115.1 of Treponema socranskii subsp. socranskii VPI DR56BR1116 = ATCC 35536. GTDB lineage: Bacteria > Spirochaetota > Spirochaetia > Treponematales > Treponemataceae > Treponema_D > Treponema_D socranskii. The sequence continues at coordinate 4,701 of NZ_AVQI01000072.1, read as the reverse complement.
GTGCCCGATGTGCAGCCTTCCCGTCGGACGGTCGCCCGTGAGTACGCGGTATTTTTTCGGATTGAGTTGAATATCTTTTTCGATTTCCCGGCTTTTGGCGAGAGAAGCTTCGTAGGTGCCGCTCTCGTCGGCATACTGTATTTCATCGCGTTCGTTCATTACTCGAATATAGCACATCGCGCGGATGTAAGCTATACTGTCGTCGGTTATGGATTTTACGGATTTTGCTGCGGGAAGCGACGACGGCGGAAGACGGGTCGACAGAGTGCTCCGCCGCTTTTTGTACGATGCGAATCTTTCTTCCGTATATGGCGCTCTCCGCAAAGGGCTCATCCTCGTCAACGCTCAACGCGTAAAACCCGATGCGCGCATCGAAAGCGGAGATGTCATATCGATCGCATCGTTTTTACTGCAAAACGAAAACTCCTCCGGCAGCGAAAATAACCCGATCGAAAATCGGCGAGAGAACAAAGCAGCCACCCTGCCCTACACCGTCGTCTTTGCAAACGAACATTTTCTCGTCATCGACAAACCGTACGGTGTAGCGGTTCAAGGAAAAAATTCGATTGCCGAAAAAATCGCCGTCTATTACGATGCATCCGTGCCGAAAAAAAAACGCTCGCTCTCTTTTGTCGCAGGCCCCCTCCACCGCCTCGATAAAAATACGACGGGCATCCTCTTTTTTTCGTGGAGCCTTAAAGGAGCTGCGTGGTTTTCGAGAGAGCTGAAAGCGCATCGCATACGAAAAAAATACATCGCGCTCGTCGAAGGCGACATGGAAAGCGAATGCGTGTGGGAAGATTTTATTAAAAAAAACGATGAGCCGAAAGCGCTCTTTTATACCGTGCGTGTCGTGTCCGGCAGTACGGCCGGTGCGGGCGACGTACAAAACCTCACAAGCGGCACGGGCGACGTGCAAAACCGTGCAAGCGGTCAAGCGGACAAAACCGTGTGCGCAGCAAACGGCGCGGCATCGGGCTCGCTCGCCGCAATGCACGGCGCAAAACGCGCGATCACAAAAGCGAAGCCCCTTTGCCGCGCATCGTACAAGGGACGAAGCGTAACGCTCGCCGAATACGAAATCGAAACGGGGCGTATGCATCAAATCCGCGCCCAGTCCGCGTTTCACGGTTTTCCGCTTTTGGGCGATACGGCGTACGGAGGAAGCCGCATCGACGAAGCCCAAGCTTTTTTTCTTCACGCGTACGAAGTGCGCATCGGCGAAAATCCCGTCGGTCTTCCGCCCGTCATCACATCAAAGCTGCCGCACGCTTTCGAATCGTTCAACGATAAAATATTGCCGAATTGGCGGAAGTCATTTATACTGTAGATAAGGATGTAAGACAAAGCAGTGCGGATATTTCGTAATGTCGTAAGCGAATTGATTCAGCCGTTTAAACCGGATACCGTATATGCGCTCGTCGGCGGAAGCGGCACCGGCAAAAGCTATAAGGCAAAGCTCATCGCCGCGCGTTTCGGGCTTCGCGCCATCATCGACGACGGACTGCTCATTCAAGCCGATAAAATTCTTGCGGGGCATTCGGCAAAAAGCGAACAGTCGTTTTTGGGCGCCGTACGCGTTGCGCTTTTCGACGACAAAGAACACCGCGACGAAATCGCGCGAAAAATCAAACGCTACCACATCAGGCGCATCCTCATACTCGGCACGTCCGAAAAAATGGTTATGCGCATCGCATCCCGATTGCAGCTGCCCCCGCCGTCGAAGATAATCCGCATCGAAGACATTTCGACCGAAGACGAAATCGCGCTCGCCGTAAAGTCACGCCAAATCGAAGGCAAACACGTTATCCCCGTGGCAGCGGCGGAAGTGCGGAAACTCGACCCGAAAATATTTTCAGGCGGCATCCGTTTCCGCTTTCACCGCCTCAATCCCCTCTCGCTCCTTCGCAAGGATAATAAAGTCGTCGAAAAATCGATCGTACAGCCGGAATTTTCAAAACAAAACCGCCTGCACGTTTCCGAAGCCGCGATCGCAAAGCTGGCCGTTTCGTGTATCGCAGGCCTTGACGGCGCGATTGTCGTCAAAAAGATTTCGATTGCGGCCGACAGCCGCGGCTATAAGCTCACGATCACGATCGACATCCCTTCGGACGCGCAGTCCGCATCGGGTACTCCGCTCACAAAGCGCGTCGACGGACTGCAAAAATCGATCATCGACGCCGTCGAAAGCACGACCGGCACTTTTATCGAAGAAGCGAATATCATCATCGACAAAGTAACCGAACGCGTTCCCGGGTAAGGCTGTCGGAAATTTGTTTTATAAAAAAATTAATAATTTTTCGATTTTACCTTTGACATTTTCGGACGCATTTTTTTGCCATCCCGCCTTCCGCGGCTCGCTCACGCTCGGCCGCTTCGCTCGCTCTTCTCGCTCCAGTGGCCGCCTTCGGCGCCGCTCCACGCGGGCGTAAGCGGTATTTTCATTTTCAGTTTTATTAATTAATCAAAAAACGGGATCTTATTGATCGTCTGTGTATTCGATCGGTTTTCGCCGCTTTTTTGAAGAGCGGACTGCAACGCCGAGCGTCTGCAGTACCGAGCGTACGGCGAATTCGAGCTCCGTTCGCTGAGGATTCATCGGAAGCACGTACTTTCTGCATTCGCTCCACGTCCGTATGTAAAGCTCTCCGGAAGGCGTGCGAAGGGCGACTTCTTTTTTCCAATCGGTAAGTGTTTCGATAAAATCCTGCACGATAAAAACGAGCTTCCTTCCGAGCCGCACATCGCCGTCCGATGCGCTCAATTCGTCGAGCGCTTGCAAATGTTTCATATACGAGCTTTCAAAATCTTTGCTTTCGTATATGAGAGAAGTCGCCGCGGGCTGCAAGTACATATATAAGTCGGTTTCGAGCGCTTCACGCACGATATCGTAAGCGCGGCCGCTGTTGATGATTTTCAGCAGTTCTTCGGTCAGGCGGGACGCCGACACCGTTTCGAGAAGGTTTGCGCTCTTTCGGATTTTGTATCGCAGCGAAAAAGGCATGCGTGCTCCCGTCATCGCCGAATACTTTACCGCGCGCAGCATACGCACCGGATCTTCGACGAAGATGCGGTCAAGCGCGATGACCGGGCGAAGGACGTGTTTTTTGATGTCGCGCATGCCGCCGACATAATCGACAACCTGTTCTTTTACGGGATCGTAGTACAGCGCGTTGAGCGTAAAATCGCGCCGCTTTACGTCTTCGTCCATAGAACCGAATTCGTTTCCGACGGAACCGTCGACAGTCGAACGAAAAGTGCTCACTTCAAAAATCTTCGATCCGAATACGACGTGTACGAGCCGGAAACGGCGCCCGATAATGCGCGCATTTCTGAAAATTCTTTTGATGCGATTCGGCGTCGCATCGGTAACGATGTCAAAATCTTTCGGAACGTTTCCGACGATCAGATCGCGCACCGCCCCTCCGACGATGTACGCGCTGAAACCCGCGCCGCGCAGCCGCTCGATTATCTTGAGCGCATCGACGTCGATTTTATCTTTTGAAATACCGTGTTCAAGTTTTGTATAGATGAGAGCCTTTTTGACGGGTTTGCCCCGTTCGTCCGTTCCATAGCGAATAAGCACAATAAATTAATAATAAGGAATGAGTCCGTCCGCGTCAATACATCGTGTCCGCTTTGATACGGAAATTTTGAAAAAATCGCTCAAGACGAGTTTTGCGATGTTTTTGCAAAACCGTGAGGATTTGCAAAAACTCGAGGTTTATCCCCGACACGGAAGCCGGGAATAAACCGAATTACCCATTAAATCACGGCAGCGTCAAAAACGGCTTTTTAAAGTCCTTCCAGATCGGAGCATTTTCGTACGCGCTGACCGAGATGGCAGGCACTTTTAATGTTACGCCGGACAAGACTACATTCTCAAAAGCATCGCTTTCCAGTGGGGGAGGTGTTGCCGCCTTACAGGTAACGCTTTGTAATTTCGGACATCTTCCGCAGAAAAGACCGTCCGTCGTAGTAAGGCTTGCAGGCAGTTCAACCGTCTTAAGTTCTGAACAACTATCAAGAAACTGGAATCCCACTTTGGTAACGCCTTCGGGAATCTTGACATGTTCCACCTTGCTGAAGGCAAGGAAGTTACTCCCTATGGAAGTAAGCGTCGAGGGAATGCTGACCGTTTGTAAATTCTGGCAATAATGCAAAGCATGGTCTTCCACCGTTGTAAGACCTGGTTGCAAAACAATGGAAGTAAGCTTTTCACTGTAGTAAAAAGAGTGATCTCCCAGCACCCTGACGGAAGAAGGCACCGTATAAGATGTGCCGGTTTTACCGGTCGGATAGCGGATCAGCTTTGTTTTATCCTTATTGAACAAAACGCCGCCGTCTACGCTTAAAAATGCAGTTTCGCCGCTTAAAGCAAAAGCCGTCAACGAGGTTAAATAACCGAAGTCACCGATACATCTTCCGCTGAAACCGGTGAGGGTGTAGGTAATGCCCGAGTATTCGACCGTTACGGCAACGGTATAAACGCTGCCGACAGAACCGTTTTCACGCTTTGTCATTATTACATGCTTTTGCGTCTTGTCGACTACCTCGTACTCTGCGCCGTTTGAGAGCGTAAACTCATTGGGAATCTCTACGGAAGATATAAAGGATACCTGTATTGTCGCCGCCTCTGTTACGGTGTGCTCGTAGGTGTTTGTGATATTGCCCGGAACGGCCGTGCCGTTTACCGTCCAC
>NZ_AVQI01000071.1 GCF_000468115.1 Treponema socranskii subsp. socranskii VPI DR56BR1116 = ATCC 35536 | reverse complement strand
CGCTTGCGGAACTTCCGATCGGCTGGCATATCACGCATGTGAGCGGTAAAGTGCGCAAAGTGTTTGAAAAAAACGTCAATCAGCTTGAAACGCTGATCGCTCATAGCCTGCCGGATACCGCGCAAAATACGGTTTCTCCTTTTGCGATACTTGCGCTCATGCTCGCCTTCGATTGGCGGCTGGGGCTGGTGTCCCTGCTGCCGCTCGTGCTTGCGTTCGTGCTGCAAATGCTTTTAATGCGCATCAGTTCAAGCTCGGGCTTTATGCAAAAGTACGAAGACGCGCTTGAGCAAATGAATAATGCCGGCACCGAATACGTGCGCGGTATTTCGGTTATTAAAACCTTTAATCAGTCCGTCTACTATTTTAAAAACTTCTACACGTCGATTATGAACTACAAAGAGTTCGTGCACAAATATTCGATATCGTGGGAAAACGGGTATTCGATTTTTCTCGCGCTCATTAAAGCGGGCTTTTTATTCCTGCTGCCTGCCGCGCTTTTGATAGCCGGAACGGCAACGCTCGATGCGCGTTTTTTTTACAGCTTTGTGTTTTACCTTGCCTTTGCACCGGTTACTTACACCATGCTGATAAAAATCATGTACTCAAATACCTTTCATCAGCGGTCGAACGATGCACTCAACCGTATTGAAGATATTTTGCAGGCGTCGCTGACCGAAGAACCGGAAAAATCCGTGCTGCCGGAAAGATACGATATTGCATTTAAGGATGTGGTGTTCTCATATAAAACGGAAACGGCCGCAGGGAACTCAAACCCCGACGGCGATAAAATGCCGCAAGCCGCCGGCCGCACCGCCGTGAACGGCATCAGCTTGCACATCCCCGAACATTCGCTGACCGCACTGGTCGGTCCCTCAGGCGGCGGCAAAACTACCCTTGTCAATTTGCTCGGCCGCTTTTGGGAAGTTGATTCGGGTACAATCAGTATCGGCGGTGTCGATATCCGCGATATTAAAACAAGCGACCTTTTGCACACTGTCGGCTTCGTGTTTCAGGAAAATAAGCTTTTTAAAGAAAGCATTTTCGAAAATATCCGCTACGGCAAAAAAGACGCAAGCCGCGAAGAAGTGACGGAAGCGCTCCGTAAAGCCGAGTGCATGGACATTATCGAAAAACTGCCTGCCGGTATCGATACCGTGTACGGCACCAAAGGCACATACGTATCCGGCGGAGAAGCGCAGCGGCTTGCCATTGCCCGCGCGCTTTTGCAGGATGCACCGATTATTGTACTTGACGAAGCGACCGCCTTTGCCGACGCCGAAAACGAATACAAAATCAAAAAAACATTCGACGTGCTGCTCAAAGACAAAACCGTCATTATGATCGCTCACCGTCTTTCGTCGGTCGTCAACGCCGATACAATCTGTGTCATCGATGAAGGCAAGCTTGCCGAAACGGGAACGCATGCCGAGCTGCTCGAACGCAAAGGTCTTTATGCCGGCATGTGGGACAACTTCCAAAAAGGCATCGAATGGAAGGTGTAAAAAGCGACGCACGGCTCAACAT
>NZ_AVQI01000070.1 GCF_000468115.1 Treponema socranskii subsp. socranskii VPI DR56BR1116 = ATCC 35536 | reverse complement strand
ACAGAAATCGCGAGTGTCTCCGATAAAAGAAAAACGTTTCAGCGTTTTTCGGCTCTAGGCTCCAGTGTCGGCGATATTTCAGACGACACTTTTTATCATTCCTCCTACGGAGAGATTTTACGGCGGCACTGCAATGAGCGGGAGTTATAACCGGCGGCGGCGCCGTATCGCCGATTAAAACTCTTCCGATCGGCAATTCAGATAACCTTCATCTCTTTGAGCTTTTCGACGAGTTTGCTTTTCATATATTCTTTGTCGATCATATTGTCCAAAGAGATTATCTCGCCTTTAAATCCGATAAATTGATTGGTGATATCGCGGGTACCCATATAGATATCCGCCTGCATACCTTTTGCGGAGCTTAAATCGGTGTGCTCAACTTCAATATCCGAAAGCCCCAATTCTTTCAAAATATTTTTTATGTTGATTTCCATCATAAAGCTGCTGCCCAAACCGCTTCCGCATACCACGAGAATTTTCATTCTTCCTCCCATAAAGCCAATTAAACGGCGAGATAAAAACGCCGGCAGTCTTTGTGCCGTTTTTTATCATCCTCATATTATTATCATATATACGATACACCGGAATTGCAAATTTCGCAATCTTTTTCTATACGAGATACGACAGATAGCTTTCTCCCGCTTCGGGCTTTTCTGCCGAAAAGAATTCCGCTGCCGTCGCGGCGGTATCCGCCATCGTTTTTCTGACACCGATATTGACCGCGCGCACACCTTGTTTGTATATCAAAAGCGGGACGTATTCCCGCGTGTGCTGCGAATGTCCGATCGTCGGGTCGTTTCCGTGGTCTGCCGTTACGACGAGTATATCGTCTTCTTTCAGCAGCCGGATGATTTTTCCGATATAGCCGTCGACGATACCGAGAACTTCGGCGTAGCGTTCGGGATTTTGCGCGTGTCCTGCGAGGTCGGTTTCCTGCACGTTGACGCAGATAAAACCGTGATCGCATAAGGATATCTGCTCTATCGTTACATCCAAAATCGTTTTCGTGTCGACGAGGTTCAAAAAACTTTTTCCCGAAGCGTTGGCTACGATATCGGCAACTTTACCGATGAGTATGCACGGAATATTTTTTTTGCCGAGCAAAAACGGCAGCTGCACTTCCGGTACGACGCCGTACCCCAAATGGCGCACCATATAGCCTTCTTCGTACACGAGCGATTTCGGCGCATCGATGCCGATATACTTTCCTTCCCGTTCCGTTTCCGCAGCGAGGATCGATTCCGTCGTCGCCTTCGTTCCGCCGAACACGATGACCCGTTCGACTTCGACGACGCTCCGCACGATCTTTGCGATTTCCAATTCTTTTTCAAACGATATATTTCGGAAGCTCGTCGTCACATTGTATACTTGTCCGGGATCCGTTTCGAGGTTATCGGCGACGGCGACGCAGTCGTCTACCCATAAATATTCGGCATTTTGTTTACGGCGCACAACCGAATGCCCTGCAGCTTTTAAAGCCGCTTCCACTTGATCGATATAAAACGAAAACGGCTTCATAAGCGGTTTTTGCGTGCGCGTACCCATGATCTCCTGATGTCCCAAAAAGGTATCGCCGCCGTAATGCTGCAGTCTCGATTTACCGAATACCGCCTCTCCATTCATCTTCATCTTTTTGTAATCACAGCCGAGCGCATTCATTAAACCGAGCCGCTCGAAATGCGGTAAGTACAGATCGGGAACGCTGTCCAAAATATGACGGCACGTATTAGCTCCGTAATCGCGCGGCCGCACTTGCAGCACGTCGTCCATATAGCCGACCCCGTAACTGTCTATCACTAAAACGATAAATCGCGCCATTATCAATCACCTTCTTTTTTTATACCCTGTCCCGTATACACGCCGATAATCGACGGCGCATCGCTTTGAATGCCCTCAACCAAAACGATATCCGATCTCGTGACGAACATCTGCGTGCGAAAACACGCGAGCACCGTCTTTCCGATACTTTGCCGCGAAGGCGTTTCCAAATAGTAATCGATGTTTCCTGCGGGAAATGCCGATACGTTTTGTAGGGCGAGTGTGCCGTCTCCGTCTTCGATGAGCGCGTGCTGAAAGTGCCCGCGCGGATAAAAACCGCCGCCGTAAAAGTACGATTTGTTTTTAAATGTATGGGAGATTTCCGATACGTATACGTATGCCGGTATTTCCGCCGAATCGTCGTGCACGTTAAACGGCGTCGTGCCCGTCAGCGCGTGTCCCGGCTCTCCGTGTGTACCGCCCGATTCTTTTATCAGCGGTACGGTTCGCACGCTCGTCACGGACGGCATATTCATCTGTTCGATCGGTATGCCGAATCGCGATTCGATATAGGTTTTTGCTTCCGTCAAATCTTCGATGTTTTTCGTCCGTTCGACGCTTTGCGTCCGCTCATCGTATAAAAAACACGGAAACGACGTTAAGCCTGAGAGCTTTACCCCTTTGTACGTTTGTATTTTTTTTATTAATTCTTCCAGTTCGCTCACAGTGCATCCAGCTTCCTGTCCCGCGTATATATTCGATCTTTTTCCGACGATGCGGAGCATGATATTTTGTATTCGATGCGCTTGAAGCGCGGCATCGGAAATCTCTTTTGCTTTTTCTGCGGAATAGACCGTAATCGCTTCAGGGGCATAGTTTACGATATCGTTTACCGCAGCTTTCGGTATCTGCACGAGGTGACCGACGTGTCCGAGTTTTACGCCGTACTTCATCATCGTTTCCGCTTCTTTAAAATCGACTGCGACACAGCCGTCGTAGCCCAGCGCTTCCAGTTTTTGCGCTATATACGGATTTCGCCCGATCTGCTTTGTCATATAGTAGAGGCGTACGCCGCATCGCTTCGCTTCATCCGCAATACGGCGCGCATTTTGCAAAAGCATATCGACGTCGATGACATACGAATCGGGCAAAATTCTGCAATCTTTATGCAGTTTGTATGCCGCGCGTACGAGTTTTTGATTTCGCCGTATGAGCGTTTGTAAAAACATAGCCTTCCTTGATATTCCTTAAACCTTTAATCCGCCGTCGCCGTTTTATACGCTTCGTCTAAAATCCGAATGATCGTCTGTGCTCCGCTGCGGTTCGGATTTATCCTGATCATCGTATCGCGCAGTTCGGGATTTTTTTTCAAAAATGTTCCCGATACCCGATAAAACAGCGGCGGCACTTCGAATTTCGATTCCGCACCGACGGGATAGGGCAGTGCACCCAATCTTTCGGCGGCGGCCAATACCTTTTGCGCGACGGGTTTGTCGAATTCGACGAGCAGTACCTTTGACTGCGCGTTTGCTAAAAGACACTGCCGTACGTACGGAAATTTTTCGCGGTCGTTCAGTTCACGCAAGAGCTTGTCGTTTTGTTCCGCCTGAATCGCAAGGGCGACCGGAGCATATACCAACGAACGCAGCGCTTCCATGCTTTCGAACCCCTGCACTTGTCCGCCGCCCGAATAGTTGTACGCGCACACCGTGTCGATGAGCGATTTTTTTCCGACGAGGCAGCCTATGCCGACGGGCCCCAATAATTTGAAAAGCGAAAACGCGGACAAATCAGCACCGCATTCGCAGCCTATTTTTTCGGTTTTCATAACCGCATAATTATCGTCTACCAGTACGACCGTTTCTCGTTTTTCGTTTTTTATCAAATCGATTACGTGCTGCAGATCGTAGGCATCGTCGAGCGTTTGGCGCGTATGCTGCACGAGACAGAGCGCGATATCGTTTTCCCGGAGCGCGCGAACGATGCTTTCATCGTCGTTGAAGTCTGCGCGTACGACGCGGAGCCCCATCGATGCGACACTCACTTCCGTCGTCGGGTACATCGGTGCGCTGTGTACGAGGATGCAGTCCGACGGGCGCAGCGCGGACATGAGTCCCCAGCGGATCGCTTGTGTACCCGCTCCCCGCGTCAACATACAGGCTTCCGCATGGAAAAATTCGGCCAACACTTTTTCCGCAGTTTCGGTACACACGGGTTTATGAACGGCGGTATTGAGTCCCAAATCCCCTGTAGAAAGAAATTCGGAACCGCTGAAATGCTTTGTGATGATATCGACCAATGCAAATTGTTTTTCCATCGCGCCGCGCAGGCTGACGGATTCTAACGGATATGCGCGCATCAGTGTTTGTCCTCTGTCTGTCCGTAAAATTTTTTCGGATTTTCTTTTAATATTTTTTCTATCGAACTCGCTTTGAATCCCGCACCGAGCAGATTTTTAATAAACGTGTCGAAAAGATAGCAATAGCCTATGCCGCCTTTGTGTTCCATATTCGACTTCCGCGTGATGTCCATCGAAAAAAATATGCGGTCGATTAAATTTCTTTTTTCGATTTCCTGCAGCATGGAGATACGGACGTCGTCCGGCATATAATTGTTTTTTCCTATCGTATCGAATTCGACGTATGCTCCCGATTCGAGTATTTTGAGTATATAGTCTATATCGCCGCTTAAATCGAGGTGTCCGATGCAAATGCGGCCGAGATCGACGTTTTGCTTTTTAAAAAGGGCGATCTGTTCCGCTCCGAGTTTTCCGAGCGTCGTGTGCGTCGTTATCGGGGTACCCGTCTCTTTGTGCGCGATGATCGCAGCATTGAACACTTTTTTTTCGATATCGCTTATCGCATTTTCGCTTGAGCCGATTTCGCCGATGATGCTCGCTTTGATTTCCGTACCGTCGATGCCCTCCGTGATTTCTTTGATCATGATACCGGCGATGTCGCGTTCGCTTTTTTCATAAATGCAGTCGGGCAAAAAAGGCTCTTTATAAAAGCCGGTAGCGCAGAGGATATTGATGCCCGTTTCACAGGCGACGGAAGCGACATAGCGTACGTCTCTTCCCATGCCGATATTCGTAACTTCGGTTATATTTCGTACGCCTTTTGCATAGAGCTTTTTTAATTCGGCGACCGTCTCTTCCCTGCAGTCGAGCCGGCAGTCCGCATTGTTTTTTACCTTCGACAGATCGATATGAATGTGTTCGTGCATCAGCGTGTAACCGTCTGCAAGCATAAAAACCTCTTTCAATTTTCGTATATCGATGACACGGCAAGTTTTACGGCGCATCGGATCCGCAAAACTCGCCTATTAAATTATTAAATTATTTTGCGACGGGGAATAATCCTATCACGTGCAGAATGTTTACCAAAATACCCGTGCATATTGCGCCGACAGGTCCCACCGCCATCGTCGGTATCGGCTTTTTCGAATTCTGATTTAAGAAATACAAACCGATGACGAGGATGTATCCCATCGTCGGTGCGATGGCGTTTGCGGCGATCATACCGCCGACGAGGAGCGCCAAATCCAACACTTTCGACATGGCCGTCCGCGTATTGTCTCCCAAATCCTTTAATCCGGGCGATTTATCCATACCTTTTGCGATAACGATGAGCAAGAGGATTTCGATGACCATGATCAGCGCGCCGATAAAGAAAGATCCGACCAGACCGACTATGCCGAAGTTGATGAGCAGGAGGGCGGGGACGTGCACGGCTTTCGTTCCGGCAGGCGAATAGACGCCCGACATGATAGCGGTCGTCATGACGAGCGGGATAAAGCCGAGCATCCTTCCGAGCGCTACCATCGCGGCTTCCGTGTAATTTCCCTCCGCGGTCAAAGTCAGCGACGCGGGGCCTTCGGAAATCAAGAGCAGCGTCGTCGCAAGCGCTACGACGCCTCCGCTTATCGCAAGCAAAACGACGTTTTTACGTATGCGCGCGATATTGTCTTCGAACAGCGAAAACACTTTCGTCGCTTCTCCCGTTTTATCGGATTTGACGCGGGCGGCGACGACAAGCATCGCACAGATACCGAAGAGGAGAGCCATACCGTCCGCGTTGAGCGCGACCTTTACTCCGTTGACCGTAAATTTTCCGTAGAGAGAGGTAACGTGTTTGATGAGCATCGTCAATACGAGGACGACGGCTGCCGTTTTGACACCCTTTTGGTAAGCGACGGCGATTGCGGGAAACACGCAAAACGAAATGATGATCAAATTTCCGACGCTGCTTAAATTGCTTGTAAAGTTGATGGGCATTTTTGCAAACAGATTCATGATCACCTGCATGCCGAAGAGCAGGAGTATACCGTATACGCAGCCGACCGCCGCCGACAAAATCATACCGCGTTTCGTATCGTTGAACGCCGTACCGATAATATCGCAGGCGAGCAGAATCGTATGCACGATGATGATTTTTCCCGTAATCGATGTCGGCAAGCCGAAACCGATGACGAGACCGAACGACAGTGCAAAGCTTGTCGCAAAGAGACTCCGTCTGTCCATCGCTTTGTTTAAATACTGCGGCAAAAGCGGTCTCAGTCCGTCGTGAAAGACGGCGATGCTTTGATTTGCCAAGAGGGACGAAAGTCCTCCCAAAGCCGCCATGACCAAAACGGTCAATGCATTGATGTGAAAAATCATTTTCTTTTCCTCCTGAAAGATTTTATTAAGTTTTTCTAGTTTTCCTTTTTCAGTATCGCTTGTACCAAAACCGGCAGTACCCGTTCCGCGTCGGTATTGACGAAACCGAACGCTTTTTTTCCGTCGTTGACCGCTTGCGCTATCTCTTCGTCGCTTAAAATTTTACCCGGAATGCTGAGCGAAACGCACCGGCCTGCTCCGAGCAAACCTATGGCCATAGCGAGCGCCGCTCCGGCTCCGGTAGCGCATGCGCCGACATAGTAATCGTACGCATTTGTTTTGACACCCATAGCAGCTTCGATATCGCCCTTTATGTCGACCGCGACCTCTTCGCCTCCGTACTGCGCGATGAGCTTTGCGATCAGCTGTTTATCCATCTGTCCGCCGACGGCGATCTTCTTTGCCATCTCAGTATGCCTCCTTATTCGTCCATAAGTATTAATAAATTGGTGATAATAAAATACCGCTCCTGCATCGGGAATTCCGTTTTGAAGATATCGCGTTCGAGTTCTTCGGCGAGCGCTTTAGCCGCATCGAAATTCTTTTCCCGTTCGATTTCTTTTATCATCGTATCGGAAACTTCGGTGATACCTTCTCCTTTTTCGATTCTCGTAAGCGCCATCGCCAAATGCGTGACGAAGCGGCTGCCGTTTTCTTCGTTCAGCGAAATCCCGTATTTGGAATCCAAATGAGAAATCATTGTAACGATTTTTTCTTTTGTCGTTTCCGCGATGACCTTGTTTTCGGTCAGCAGCGACAATCTGTACATCAGATCTTCCATGATCATTCCTCTGTGTATGCCTCTATTGTTGCCGAAAGAATCGCTCTTTTGACTTTTTGTATGTTTGCCGGCGACATGCTGAAGCAGCGCAATCCCATATCGAGCAATTTTTTTGTAAAAGAAACGTCTCCCGCCATCTCTCCGCAGACGGAAACGTGTTTGCCGTATTTTTTGGCCGCCTCGATGACGTTTTGTATAAGACGCAATACGGCAGGATGCGATTCTCGGTAGAGAGCGCTTATCTTGTCGTTGCCCCTGTCCGCGGCGAGCGTGTACTGGGTCAAATCGTTCGAACCGATGCTGAAAAAATCGACGAGGGGAGCGAGCCGTTCCGCGATGAGGGCGGCAGCCGGCGTTTCGATCATGATACCGATTTGCACGTCTTTGCCGTAGGGAATGTGCCGGGCGTCCAAATCGCTTTTTATTTCCGAAACGATCGCGCAGACCCGCCGCACTTCCTCTTCTTCCGTGATCATCGGAAACATGATGTGCAGTTTTCCTTCCGTGCTTGAGCGAAAAAGCGCGCGCAGCTGCGTGTAAAAAAAATCTTTATTGTCCAAACAAAAGCGTATGCCGCGCCAGCCTAAAAACGGATTTTCCTCTTTCGGCATCGCTAGGCACGGGTACTGTTTATCTCCGCCGATATCGAAGGTTCTGATCGTCACTGGCTTTCCGTGCATCGCTTTCAAAACGGCCGCATAGATTTCGTATTGACGCTCTTCCGACGGAATGCGATCCGGATTTTCATTTAAAATAAATTCGGTGCGGAACAAACCGATGCCGTCCGCGCGTTCCTGTAAAGCTTTTTCCGCTTCCGCTTCCGAACCGATATTCGCTTCGAGTTCTATAACCGTACCGTCGAGCGTTACGGCTCTCTTTTCCGCGAGCGTCTGCAGCAAGCGCTTTTCCGCCTGCACTTCGGCGTATTTTTTTTCGTACGACCGTATCTTTTCGTCGGGCGGGTTTACGAACAGCGCTTCTCCGTCGATGATGACGGTATCGCCGTTTTCCGCTGTGTCGTAGGGGATATTCGAAAGCATCGGAATGCCGTTTGCACGCGCGATGATGGCCGCGTGAGATGTTCTGTTGCCCGTTTCGCAGAGGATTCCCAAAAGGAGCGTTTTATCCAATTCGGCCATATCGACCGGCGTGACCGCATAGGCCGCCAAAACGGACGGTTCCGTCAAACGCGGGGCTTGTGCCGTTTCGGGATCCGTGCAAAAGAGCAGCATCGAAAACAATTCGTTGAAGTCGTCCGCTCGTGCGCGAAGGTATTCGTCTTCCAAAGCGCCCATAGCTTCGACGTATTCGTCGGCGGTGCGGGCGAGGGCGGCTTGCAGCGTATCGAAATCGTTTTTTATTTTTTCGACGACGTCGTTTTCGAGTTCGGGATCGTCCAAAATCGCGATATAGCTTTTTAAAATATCGGCCTGTGCCTTGTCCGAATCCGCATCGGCTTTGCGCATGAACGCTTCGAGTTTTTGCCGGACGGTATTTTTTACGTTTTGAAATTGAGCGCATTCGGAGTCGATCGCATCCGCGTCTATCTTTTTCTCCGTATCCCGTTTTTTTCGGTGCGCCGATTTTACGATCCGAGCGATACACAAGCCGTCGGATAATACCGTTCCGTGCAATTCTTTATACATGCCGCGCTACTCCTTCAGTTCGGCGAGAAATTTCGTCAAAGCGTCCATCGCTTCTTTTTCGTCGTCGCCGTCGGTTTCCAGCGTGATGACGTCGTTTTGCGAAATTCCGATGCGCAGCAGTTTGATAATGCTTTTCGCATTTGCGCTTTTATCGCCTTTGCGAATTGTAATCGCGCAGCCGAAAGTGTTTGCCAGCGTGATAAAATCGTTTGCCGGTCTCGTGTGTAATCCCGTCGGATTTTGAATCGTTATCTCTTGTGCAATCATGTATGCGCCTCCGCAGTTTTCAGTATTTTTTCCAAATCGGCTTCCGTTTCCGCTTTGCGTAAAGCCTGTAACGCATCGTCGTTGTCGAACAGTGTCATCACTTCGATGATCGCTTTTTCATTTAAGGATTGTTTGTCGGGCGCCGTAATGCACAGCAGAATGTCGACGGGATCGTTTGTTTTGTGTCCGAATGCGATCGGCTCGTGCAAACACACCAAGCTGTAGCCGAGTTTCAACGCGCCGCTTTCAGGCCGCGCGTGCGGCATCGCGATGCCGGGGGCGATTACGAAGTAGGGACCGAAATCCCGTACCGACTGCAGTATGGCCTCGTAGTACGAAGGGGCGGCGCATCCGCAGCCGATGAGCAGATCGACGCTTTTTTTTACGGCATCCTGCCATGTCGCAAACTGCGCTTTGAGTGCGAACGTTTTGTGTTGTAAAATAAAATCAGCCCGCATTTTCATACCCCCGTCGTATATTTTGCAGTATCGATTTTACCTGTTCTATGTCCGAATCTTCGAGCCTGACCGAAATATGAGCAACAGGGACTGCAAGAGGCGCGGTTTCGATAAACGAAATAATAAAATCGATATTGTTTTCTTTTACGTATGCATCGGTTAATTTTCGGATGGAAATCGTTTCGATCGGATCCAATTCGGGAAAAGCTTTGCCGAGTTTTTCTTTCAATATGCTGCTGACGACGAGACCCGAAGCGCATACGAGTCCGGCGGAAATTTTCCGCGTATTGCGCTCGAAAAAAGGAGAGATAAAGCCGAGCATAACGCTTCCGTCTTCTTCGGAAACGGGAATGTGTAAACGCTTTTGCAGGTATTCGGCTGCAGGTTTGACGATTTTTTGCATACCGTTGTTTTTGAGAACGATATTTTCGGCAAGGCGCGACGTATTTTGCTGAATGGAAAAAAGTCCCTTGTGCCTTTTTATCAAGTGCAGTATCTGCAGGTAAACGATATATGCCGTTCTTTTCTGTTCCGCGACGCGGCCGTCCAAAGCGCCTTCGATAAACGTTATGAAATCTTCGGCGATCCGTTCGTATTCTTTTTGATTCGGCAGGATATTGTTGTACGCTTCCGTGCTTTGAAATACTTCCGTCAAAACCCGTATTTCGTTGTCGCACTGAGGATTGCCGCCGATAAAAAAATCCGCATCGGAAACGGCTTGCACAATCTTTGCTTCGCTTTCGACTCTTTCGGTTCGTTCATCCGCAGACGGCTCTATAAAAAAACCGTTTTTGCGTCGCAGTTCCGTTATGCCGATGTACAAAAACATGAGGATAAAATCGATATCGGAAAAAGAAACGCCGGTACTGCGTTCGACAGTTTCGACGATATCAAAATTATTTTTTATCGTCGTTTCGGCATCGAAAAATTCAAAGACGGCGGATGTAAACGAATACAGTTTTAATATGTTCCGTTCCGATGCCGAGCGGTGAATGTAGGCGTAGAGCAGGCTCATCAATTCGTTGAAATTTACATAGAGGCAGGCGCTGTTTAGAGCTGCGAGGCGGACGGCGATTTCGTTTCCGCCGATACAGGTGCCGAAACCTCTTTTGCGGATGACTTCGCAGCCCGAACCTGCAAGACGCGTTTCAAGTTCGGATACGATCTTTGCAGCTCCGCTTTCCGATATTTTTAAAACGTTTGCAAGGGAGGCGAGCTTTACCGTATCTTTTTCATTGAGCAGGTGGAGAAAGGCTAAAAAGCTTTTTTCCGCCGGTGAAAATTCGGGCTTGTAATTTTTTTGCGCAAAGTCTGCAATGAGTTTTTCTTTCGCTTTTTCGCTGCCGCTCAGCATAAAGCCTCTGCCGCGCAGTTTGGAAAAATGTAAACCGTAGGGTGCCGTGCACTCCTCCAGCTGCGGCAGCAGCCGAAACAGCGTGCTTTCGCTGATACCCAATTTTTCCGCGATAACGATGGAAGAGATATAATCGTTCGCGTCGAATAAGATATTGATGATGGAAGCTATTCGAATATCCATACCGTAATAGTTTATCATAACTCGACTCGTTTGGTCTTGTAAAGGAAAATCAAATTTTTGTTGACAGGAAGGTTTGATGTCATCTTTACCGTTTTCGATACCCGTATTTTCGCTGCCGAACCTGTCGATGTATGCTTTTATTTTTGAGATATGTAACAATTATAGAAAAATATTTGTATCAATCTTGACAGTTTTTAATTATGGGATGTATACTCAATAACATACTAAAACAGGGGGTAATTGAAAAAATGGCAAAAAAGATCGTAATCGTCGGCGGAGTCGCAGGCGGTGCTTCCGTTGCCGCCCGTGCCCGAAGGCTTGATGAAAGTGCTGAAGTCATTATGTTTGAAAAGGGGCCGAACGTTTCGTTTTCGAACTGTTCGCTGCCCTTTTTTTTGAGCCGGATCGTAAAGGAAAGCGGCAACCTCGTGCTTATGTCGCCCGAACAATTTAAAAAACAGTACAATATCGTTGCGAAAACGTCGCACGAAGTGCTCAAAGTAAATGCCGACAAAAAAACGGTTACTGTAAAGGATTTGACGAGCGGAAAAGAGTTTGACGAAAGCTACGATACGCTCGTCCTTTCTCCGGGCGCGTCTCCCGTCATGCCGAAAGCGATTTCGGGCATCGATCGAAGCCACGTATTTTCGGTACGCAACGTCGTCGATATCAAAAAGATCGACGATTACGTTACGGAGCACTCCGTAAGCGATATCGTCGTAGTCGGCGGCGGTTTTATCGGCATCGAAGTCGCCGAAAACTTTAAGCTTGCCGGAAAAAACGTCACGATCGTCGAAAAGCTCGACCAAGTGCTTGCGCCCTTCGATTACGATATGGCGCAGATTTTGCATAAAGAAATGTACGACAAAGGCGTCGCTCTCGTCCTCGGCGACGGCATCAAAGAAATCGGCGAAAAAGACATTACGACCGAAAGCGGCAAAAAGATCGCTGCAGGGGCGGTCATCATGGCACTCGGCGTGCGGCCTGAAACCGAACTTGCAAAATCTGCAGGCGTCGCGCTCGGTGCGACGGGCGGTATCCTCGTCGATCACAATTACCGCACGAACGTTCCCGACATCTACGCAGTAGGCGATGCGGTCGAAGTGACGCACTTTATCACAAATAAAAAAACGCGCCTCACGCTCGCAGGTCCCGCCCAAAGAGAAGCGAGAGCGGCCGCCGACGATATGTACCGTATTCCGCACCGCAACACCGGCGTCATCGGTTCATCGGTTATCCGCTGCTTCGATTTCAACGCGGCGTGCACCGGCTTAAACGAAAAAGCGTGTAAAGAAGCGGGAATCGATTACGATTACGTGTACGTCATCCCCGGCGATAAAGTCGGCCTTATGCCGAATGCAAACCCGCTCTTTTTCAAATTGATTTTCGAAAAACCGTCAGGAGCGATCATCGGCGCACAGGCGATCGGAAAAGGTGCGGTCGATAAGCGCATCGATGTCATCGCGACTTGCATTATGCTGCACGGAACGCTCGAGGATTTGAAAGAGCTCGAATTGTGTTATTCGCCGATGTTCGGCACCGCAAAAGACGTCGTAAACTATGCAGCCCTCGTCGGCCTCAATATATTGAACGGAGTGTTTAAGCAAGTGCCCGTCACGAAAGTGCGCGAACTTGTCGAACGGAATGCGTGCATTATCGACGTGCGCGAGCCGAAAGAATATGAAGCGGGGCATATCGTCAACGCGGTCAACATCCCGCTGAGCGCCCTGCGAGAGCGCATGAACGAAATACCGAAAGACAAACCCGTGTACTTGCACTGCCGTTCGAGCCAGAGAAGCTACAACGCGATCTGCGCGCTGCAGGGCAGCGGCTGGAAAAACGTGTACAATATCATGGGCTCTTTTCTCGGCGTGAGCGAATACGAATACTTTACCGATAAAGTGCAAAATCGGAAGCCTATCGTTACGGCATATAATTTCAAATAATTATCGGAGGTAATGTCGGGGGCGAAAGTATCGGTCGATAAGGGGTTCTTTCGGAGAAAACTTCGTTCGCTTTCGCTTGGTGCGCAGTGCCGGGTTTTGCATTTATAAAGCTCGGCACCGGCGCTGTTTTTTCGGCGGCTTTTTTATTCGCCGCGCGCGATATTGTCTTTGATAAAGCGCAGCTTCAAATCTTTGAGCTTTTCCGTTATGGACACTTTATAGATGTGAGGATTCAATAAACGCTTATAGGATTCGTCGAGCGTTTCAAGCTGCTCCCTCATCGTCTTCCGGCTTACCGCAAGCTGTTCGCTGTCGGGAATGCGTGCCTTCGTACGCTTTCCGCCTTCGACTCGCTTTTTTAAAAGCGGCTCGACGCGGGAAGCCGTGAACGCGAATTGGCGGTAGTCGATCATCGGGTGATAGTAGCGGTATTCTTTTCCTTTTTCGATTTTTTCTCCGTCAAGCGCGAGGATGTCGGCTTTTGCCATACCGCATTCGTCGTAGAGGCGAAACACGTTTTTTATGCCGGGGTTTGTCGTCTTCGCCGGATTGTCCGAAAACTTCATCGCGGGAATGAGCGCGTCCGTTTTTTCATCGTGCCTGGCGGCAAGTTTATACACGCCCGTAAACGACGATTCCTTTCCGCCGGTTACCATGTGCGTGCCGACGCCCCAGCTGTCGATCGGGACGCGCTCGGCGACAAGCGTCGAAATGATGTCTTCGGTGAGTTCGTTTGAAACGGAAATCTTCGCGTTCGGCAAACCCGCCGCATCGAGCGCTTTTCGCACTTCCGTCGAAAGATAGGAGATATCGCCCGAATCGAGCCGTACGCCGAAATTATATCCTTTTGCGGCGAGTTCTTTGCCTGCGATGATCGCGTTTTTGATTCCCGATTTCAGCGTATCGTAAGTATCGATCAAAAAAACCGAATGCTCGGGATAGATTTTCGCGTACGCACGGAATGCTTCGAGCTCGGACGAAAACGACATGATCCACGAATGCGCCATCGTTCCCATGACGGGAATGCCGTATCGTTTTCCCGCGAGCGTATTCGACGTTCCCGCAGCTCCTCCGATGTATGCCGCCCGCGATGCGCTCATCGCTCCGTCGGGGCCCTGTGCTCGGCGCAAACCGAATTCCATGAGACTGCCCTTATTCGATGCGAGCCATACGCGAGACGTTTTCGTCGCGATGAGGCTTTGAAAGTTGACGTAATTTAAAATCAATCCTTCGACGATCTGCGCTTCGATGAGATTTGCGTGGATTCGAATGAGCGGTTCCTGCGGAAAAATCACCGAACCTTCGTCCATCATGTAGACATCTCCGCCGAACGAAAAATCCTTTAAATAATCGAGAAAACCTTTATCGAATATCTTTTGTTCGGCGAGGTACGCGATGTCGGCCTCTTCGAATCGGAACGACGTGAGAACGTCGAGCAGCGTTTCGTTTCCCGCGAGGACGGAAAAACCTCCCGCCCACGGCTGGCGCCTGAAAAACATATCGAAGACGACGGGACGGTTCATCTTTTCTTTCCAATAGCCCTGCGCCATCGTGAGTTCGTAAAAGTCGGTAAAGAGCGCGCTCGTGATGCCCCCGTTTTCAGACAGGGAAGATTTCGCTTCGGATTCTTTCATACAAATACCTCATTGATAAAAATCGATAATCGCGTATCTGCGATTTTTCAGAGAGGTTTTTTGCGCGCTTTGCCGGCATCCGTCTTACGCTGCATTCCCTGACAAGCCGTATTGTAATTGATTTACCGTATTTAGTCAAAATCAAAATCGGATGTGTATGTGATGCTGTTTTACAGCGCTTTCGTCATGATGATGCCGGCTGTTTTTACGCCGTCTTCGGCAAAAAAATTTTCGATGCGGCGGAGTTCCGAAAATCCGTTTTTTCGGTAGATATGCCGCGCGCCGCGCCACGCTTCGTTTACGAGAAGGAGCGCGGTTTTGACTTCCGGATTGCCGGATGAAAAGTGTTCGACCGATTGTGCAAAGAGTTTTTTACCGATGCCGCACCCGCGGTATTCGGGAAGCAATGCGAATGAACTCAAATAAAGTACGCTTCCCGCAGGGCGGTGCGAAGAGACCGGGTCGTGTTCGAGCGAAAACGCTTTATCGCTGTCGGGGATGCGTTCCCATTTTTCCGCGCTGAAATAGCCGCAAATCCTATGCCGCTCTACGTCTTCAAAGACAATAAAACAGTTTTCGCAGATTTCGATACGCGATAAAAACACTGCTTCGCTTTCACGAGTAGCGGCGTCAAAGGATGCACTTTCGATATCCATAATCGCGCGGATGTCGGACGGTAATGCGGCACGGAATATCATACGATTATTGTAAGCGATTTTTCAGCGCGTGTACAGCCGTGTATACGCTTTATCACGGTTTGCGTCGCGCGGCTTTGCGCTTTAAAAAACAAGAGGGAAAGATGTTCGGCAAAACGCCTACTTGCTCTTTCCCGCAATTCCGGATTTGCGGTCCGGCTCCGCATTATGAATCCCTCTTCCGGTTTCGCTTTTTACCGGGTTGCCAATGACGCGACTGCTTTCGGAACAAGCGCTTTAAAACATAAAACGTACGACAATAAAGATGCAATTCCGTACGGCATCGCGCATCGAAGCAGGAAAACCCTGCAAGGATTACTGTAAATATACAAACAATGAGCCGAAAAGTCAAGTACAAAATAATTCCCG
>NZ_AVQI01000069.1 GCF_000468115.1 Treponema socranskii subsp. socranskii VPI DR56BR1116 = ATCC 35536 | reverse complement strand
CCGCCGCACGAAGTGCGGCGGGAGACGCCCGTATTATTAATTTTCGGATTTTTGTGCAAGCGGCCGGCGAGCGCGTCAATGCAATTACGACGAGATTAAAAAATTCGCGCATTTTATCGGATACCTTTAAAAACTTAGGTTTTCAAAATCCGCCGTTCCGTTGAAGTGCGATTATTTCTTTTTGCCCTGATTCGCGACGCCCGCCATTTTTTCGGCGATCGCTTTTTCGTCGCCGAGGTATTTTTTTCCGATCACTTTGAAGTTGTCGTCGAATTCGTATACGAGGGGAACGCCGGTCGGAATGTTCACTTCCAAAATCTCTTCTTTCGTCAGGTTTTCAAAATATTTTACGAGGGCGCGAAGCGAATTGCCGTGCGCAACGATGAGCACGCGCTCGCCTTTTTGCATGTGCGGTTTGATTTCGCTTTCAAAATAAGGAACGGCGCGTTCGATTGTCGTCGCAAGGCTTTCGGTCAAGGGCAGCACCGATTTGTCTTTTACCGTACGGTATGCTTCCTGCAAGCGGGGACTGCGCTCGTCGTTTTCAGTCAAAGCCGGAGGCGTTACGTCGAAAGAGCGGCGCCAGATTTTTACCTGATCTTCGCCGTATTTTTCGGCGGTTTCGGCTTTGTTCATCCCCTGCAGCGCGCCGTAATGCCGTTCGTTCAGCTTCCACGTTTTTATAACGGGCAGCCATTCGCGATCCATCGAAGCGAGCGCAAAGTTCAGCGTGTGTATCGCGCGTTTTAAAAACGACGTGTAGCAAATGTCGAAATCGAAGCCTTCTTTTTTCAATGTGACTCCGGCTTGTTTCGCTTCTTCCTGCCCCTTTTCGGACAATTCCACATCCGTCCAGCCGGTAAAAAGATTCAATTTGTTCCATTCGCTTTCACCGTGCCGAATAAGTACCAATTTCATATTTACCTCTTATAAAAAAAATCAATCATGCACACGCCTGCGCGACGAGCGTAAAGTTCAAGCAGCGCACGACTTTACGCTATCATAGCGCATTGCGCCGTGTCGGGCAACCGGAGCGTATACGTTTTTTGGAGAATATATTTTCCGCTGCGGTTACCCTGCCCCATTTTACGGTATGCCGGCACCCTTGCACGACGGCGTCCCGCCCTTCGTCAACGGATGCAACTTAATGTACACCGTCACACACGTATACCGATCGCTTCTCCGTCAGCGGACGCCGAGCGGCGTATAGCCCGCTTCGCTTACGGCATCGGAAAGCGTTTTTTCATCCACATCTTTTGAAAGCGCAACGACCGCGTTTTTGTCTTTTAAACTTACGTCTACTTTCGTCACGCCGTCGATCGCCGAAAGCGCTTTTTCGACATGCCGGCGGCAGTGGTCGCACATCATTCCGTCGATTGCAATCGTCTTTGTCATTTTCGGTTCCTCCGTTATATCGTTGTTTACAGCGCCGTCTGCAGCTGTAAACGTATTTGCCGCTTTGCCGTCCGGTGCAGGCGAAAGCGCAGTTGCCGCTTTGCCGTCCGCCGTAAACGCTTCGTCCGGCAGTTCGACCGGCCGCTTTTTCGTCTTCCGCTTTTTGTATATGTCGAAGAGATTCAAACGCAGGGCGTTTGTGACGACGCAAAAACTCGACAAACTCATCGCCGCCGCGCCGAGCATCGGATTCAACGCGATCCCGAACGCGGGAAACAGCGCTCCCGCCGCAACGGGAATGCCGATGACGTTGTAGCAAAACGCCCAAAAAAGATTTTCTTTGATGTTCGTCAAAACGCCGCGCGACAGGTTTACGGCCGTACTTACGTCCGTAAGCGTCGACTTCATGAGCACGACGTCGGCCGAATCGAGTGCGACATCGGTTCCGGCTCCGATCGCGATACCGATATCCGCCCGCGTCAAAGCAGGCGCATCGTTTATGCCGTCGCCGACCATCGCGACGCGCCCGTATGTTTGAAGACGCGAAACAACTTCGTCCTTTCCGTCGGGAAGTACGTCCGACACGACCGAGCGTATGCCGACCGTTTTTGCAACCGCCCGCGCGGTACGGCGGTTGTCACCCGTAAGCATGACAACGGCTATGCCTTCATCGTACAGAGTTCGGACCGCTTCGGCGCTGTCGGATTTTGCAACATCGGCTACGGCTATGATGCCGAGCGCTTTTTCGTCTTCGGCAAAATAGAGCGGCGTCTTCCCCTCTTCGGCAAAAGCTTCGCCCTTTTCTTTTAAGCTTGCCGAAAGTACATGATGCTCTTCCATAAGCGCCGCATTCCCGCCGAACGCGCTCTTGCCCGCGACCGTTCCGCGCACTCCGAATCCCGGAAGTGCGGCAAAGTCGTCTGCGGTTTCGTAGGCAATGCGCCGTTCCGCAACGGCTTCCATCACCGCGCGCGAAAGCGGGTGTTCGCTCTTCGCTTCGAGGCTTCCGGCAATTTTTAATAATTTTTCTTCGCTCTCGTCGGTGTATATGTCGGTAACGCGCGGCTTCCCCTCCGTCAGCGTCCCCGTTTTATCGAGCACAACGACGTCCGTTTTACCGCAGGCTTCGAGTGCGGCGGCCGTTTTAAACAAAATACCGTGCTTTGCGCCGAGTCCGCTTCCGACCATGATAGCGACGGGAGTAGCAAGGCCTAACGCACAGGGGCAGCTGATGACAAGCACGCTCACGGCACGAGCAAGGGCAAAGCCTGCTTCCGCGCCCGCAGCGAGCCACACGATCCCCGTACCGACCGCTAAAATAATGACGGAGGGGACGAAGATACCCGACACTTTATCCGCGAGCTTTGCCGCGGGCGCTTTCGTTGCGGCGGCGTTTTCCACCATATCGATAATTTTGCTTAAAGAAGTGTCTCTTCCGACGCGGGTCGCCCGGCACGTGAGAAATCCGTTTTGATTCAATGTCGCAGCACTCACGCCGCTTCCTCGCTCTTTATCGACGGGGAGGCTTTCTCCGGTAAGAGCGGACTCGTTTACCGCGCTCGCTCCCTCGGTCACCGTTCCGTCTACGGGAATGCGCTCTCCCGGCCGCACGATAAACAGGTCGCCGACTTTTACTTCGGACGCGGGAATCGTTACTTCCTTTCCATCACGCATGACGTGCGCTTGTTCCGGCGCCAAATCCATAAGCGATTTGATCGCATTCGTCGTTTTTCCTTTGCTGTAGGATTCAAGCGTTTTGCCGACGGTGATGAGCGTAAGGATCATCGCCGACGATTCGAAATACAGATCGTGCAGGTACGCATGTGCGCTCTTCATATCGCCCGAAGCCATCGCAAAGGTCATCAAAAATAAAACGGTCGTGCTGTATGCGAATGAAGCTCCGCTTCCGAGCGCGACGAGCGTGTCCATATTCGGAGCTCCGTGTACAAAGCTTTTAAAACCGCTCGTAAAAAATCGCCTGTTGATAAGCATGACGGAAAGCGCAAGCAGCATTTCATAGAGCGCGATCGATGCAGGATTGTTGTGCACGGCGAGCGGGACGGGCCACTTCCACATCATGTGTCCCATGGACACATACATGAGCGGCACAAGCAAAACGAGAGACGCAATAAGGCGCTTTACGAGGCGCGGCGTTTCCGTGTCTTCGAGCGACGCGCGTTTGGACGCCGCATCCGCCGAGCGCACATCTTTCGTATCGAGGGAAGCATTATAACCCGCTTTATCGACTGCAACGCAGATCGCCTCGGCACTTGCAGGGGATGCGAAATCGACGTTCATCGAATTCGTCAAAAGACTTACCGAAACGCTTTCGACACCGGGAACTGCGGCGACCGCTTTTTCGACATGGGCGCTGCACGCCGCGCACGTCATGCCGCTTACCGAAAATTTTGCCATATACATTGCCTCGTTATTGAAGTCTTTCTATTAGCCGCATCGTTTCATCGATGATTTTCGTATTGCCTTTTTTTATCTCTTCCGTAACGCAGCTTTCCAAGTGGTCGCGCAAAATCATGTAGCCGAAGGTACGAAACGCGCTTTCGGCGGCGGAAACTTGAATGAGCACGTCTCCGCAGTAGCGGTTTTCATCGAGCATCGATTTGATCCCGTTAAGCTGGCCGATGATCCGGTTTAAGCGCGAATGAAGCGCACGGACGGATGCTTCCCCGCGCGGCGTGTGTTTGTATTGGCAGCGTGTACACGTTTTTTTCGACGCCGCCTTTTCCTTACCTTCCTTTGCCATAGTTTCCCCCGTAAAAGACGTTTTCAATATAATACCCCTAGGGGGTATATGTCAAGCAGGATAGTGATCGAACCGGCAACGAAAGGAAAACAGGACGGCACGCGAAGCGGCGGAATGAACGGATATCATAAAAGTATAGAGCAATGAAAGCCCTTTTCACTTTAAGGAGGTAATAAAATGGGCTTCATTGCGAGTGCAACCGCCTTATGAGAATGACACTCGAACGAACGGCAATGTACGGCAGTATGTAGAGTATCATTCCCCGTCAATTAAAAACATATCATCTCGCTATTTCCCGGTCATTACAAAAACGCCTTTCCATTCCTGTTTCGGCGGCGATACCTGATAGCGCTCAATTCTTTTTAAAAATACTTTTGACGGTGCATCGTTGTATTTTTTCGCATTTTCGGAAAAATATTTTTTTGCATGCTGCCATTTTCTCTTTCGGTAATACGACAAACCGGTTTCAAACGTCCGTTTCAGATCGAGAATTTTATCGGTCGTTCCTTCTTTCGATTGCAGCACTTCATAAATACGCACGGGTTTCGTTTTCCCTTTAACCGTTATATAGTCGAGCTCGCGGCACACGAAGTCTTTTCCGAGCTTTTTATAAACGGTTTCCGAGATAATCGATTTCGAACCGTATTCCTTATTCGCACTTTCAAGCCGGGCTGCAAGATTTACGGTATCTCCGATCGATGTAAAATCTTTGCGCGTTTCCGAGCCGACCGAGCCGAATACGACGGATCCGGAATTGATTCCGATACCGACGGCAATAGCGGCCGCACCTTTTTCCAACGCGAGCTGTTTTTCGCGATACATCGCTTTGCGAATTTCCATCGCGGCTTTACAGGCATTGATTTCCTTTTTCGGACCGGAAAAAAACGCCATTATTTCGTCGCCGACATATTTATCGACGTCGCCGTCGTTATCGAAAATGATTTTCGTTTCTATGTCGAGGTAATGATTTAAAAGCCGTATAACTTCTTTCGGCGGTACTTTTTCGCAAAGGCTCGTAAAACCGCGGATATCCGTAAACAAAAAGCACAGTTCCCGCGTCGTGCTCAAACGGCCGGCTTTTTTTTCAGCGTTTTGCACCGTGTGAAACGACACATAGGGAAGCATCCCGCGCACAAGCGATACGATATTTTTTATTTCGACGGAGAGATTTTTTATCTCATCGTTCGTATGGACGGTTTCTTCAAAAATCAATTTGCCGGATTCGATCTTTGCGTTTCCGGCAAGCATATCGCTGAGGCTGTTCGCCGTTTTTCTGATGTTGCCGCAAAGAAAGAGAACGGGATTTACTATAAAGTCCGCGAGAAACAGCGTGACGATTATGGAAACATAGAAAAAGATCACCGAAATCGAAAGGATAAAAACTTTCGCCTGAAAATACGGCCGGTTTAAGACTTCTTTCAAATACGTAACGACCGAAAATCCCACGAGCTTTTGTCCCTCTCTGCGCGAAAAAGTTACCGGATAGACGTAGATGCACGTGTCCTTTTCCGACTTACAAATCGGCTTACCCCTCGTATTTATATTTTGATAATGCGTTATGTACTGAATGGCTTCCGACGGTAAAATCCTTTTTTCTTCCGCAGGAATTTGATTTATCTGCACGGCAGCCGTCGTATACGAAAAAACGTCGAATTCCGGCAACTCCGTAGAATAATCGATTTCGTCGAGAAAGACATTCGATTTACTGCTTGTCGTAATAATATCCGCTCTTTGACAAGGAAAAGGAGAAGACGCATTTGTTTTTTTTATGCCTTCGAGAAACGCGCTTATCTTCGTATGCAGCCCGTCGGAAAAATCGTAAATCGCGGCAACCTGCTCCGCAAGATTTTTGCCCGTATTGTCGGCGGTTTGCGAAACAAGCATTTTATAATTTTTCAAATCGGTGTAGATAAACGTCGAAAGGATGACAAGGATCGTCAAAAGAATAACGACGGTTATTTTCGTTTTTATGCGCGTTTTGATTTTAAAAGTTCTTACTCTATGCATCCATTCTTTTAACACCGCTTTTACGGTATCAAAACTTTCAAGCGCATCGGCTCCGTTTTTTTTTCGTCTTTTCAATTTTTCCGCCGCCTTTTTCCTAAGGACGGCTTCTTTTTTTTCTTCTTCGTTTAATAATTCTTTATATTCCACATACGATTCGTTTTGCGCTTTTATGGAAATTATTCCGACGGTGATGAGTCGTGAATGCAAAATAAAAGCCGAAAAGAACGCAATATATGCGAGTGGACTCAGCGCGGAAAACCAGCGGGCCGTATCCGCAAATAAAATGATTCCGCAAACCGACGCCGCCAAATAAAACGTCAGCGAAACAAGCAAACACAGATACACAATGGGCTTAGTTATTTCTTTTCGAAAAAACGACAGCACGGTGATGATAAACGTTATCGGCAAAAGAAAAAACGAAAGACAGCAAATATAAAAAAAATTAAAACCTCTCGTTACCGTCCCCGACAGCAATACGGTAAACGGGAAAAGCAAGCGCGAAGTTTGTTCGGGATGAAACAAATCCATTCGGTTCATGCTGAAAGGAAACAGCATAAGTTCGGCAAGAACGACAAGGGACAGCACTCTGAAAGTCAGGGGAGAAGCCGCAATTTGTCTCCCGTTTTTTTGATTTTTTCGAATACGATCTTCATCATAATTATTTATGGTTATATAATATGCTTCATTGTATAAAATATCAACATAAAGAATAAAGTCAGCTGCTTTTTCCGACCCAAAGTAATTGTAGTACGTCATTACAAATACGTCAATCAATATCTTTTTCCGAAATGACCGACACGCGAGAATACCTGCAAGGGATTGTATGCACCGACCGACAATCGACGTCTTCGAAATTCGACATAAAAAATTATAAAGCACTTTACAAAATAAAGTAAATAAGTTATATTGTTCCGGAAATCGAAACCGAGTATAAAAGACTGCAGCTTTTTATCCGGCTTCGACGGCAAGATTTTCAGACACACAAGGAAGTATTTTATGAAAAAGATTTTATGCGGTATATGCCTTCTATGTGCGGCATGCGCGTGCACGTTTGCAAAAGAAGGAAGGGAAAAATCGGAAACCGGCATGGGATTCGATTTCGCACTGGCCGGTCTCAAAAGCGATTTCGCTCTATCGACCGCCGTCACGTCTCCGTGGTTTTTCGACAATTCGTTCGCGTTCCGACTAAATGCGGAATACTATTTCCCCGACAGCGAGTACACATACGGATACCCTGTCGTCGATTTTTCGATAATGAGCGGACATCTGATGCAAACGGCAAATATCCGCTTGTACGGCGGCGGCGGGCCCATGGCACGTTTTCCCCTCGACGAAGAGTATACGGTTGCCATAACGGGTCAGGGATTTTTCGGCTTTGAATTCTTTATGACCCAAAAGCCGGTCAACTTCAGCTTTTTTACCGAAATCGGAGGCGGCGGATTCGGCTTTCACGCAAAAGCCGGTATGCGCTACACGCTCCCGATGTACCGATAAAACACACAATCGAATATAAAAGCGCCGATGTGCACTCGACTTTAATCGGCGTTTTCTATATTCTGAGGATGTTGCAAAAAGGTACTGCAGTATGAACGACGAAGAGATAGAAGAACAGCTGTCTTTAATCGGTGCATTGGCGGAAGACGCCGAAGCGGGTTTCGAATCGATGCTCGTGCCGTTTTCGGTATACGGCATTGCCATTCCCGTCGGAACGGGTGCAACGTACGGTTGTCTGTTTTTCGGTTCGGCAAAATACGTGTGGCTCATTTGGCTCTTCGTCATCGGATTTTGCCAGCTTTTTTTACCGCTGTATTTCCGCCGGCAACGGCAGGAAAAAATACAAAGGGCAAGTGACCGCATCTTTGCCGCTCTATGGGGCAGTATCGGTTTTGTCATCGTATTGAATTTTGTACTGTCGTTTTTCGGTAAGCTCGATTTTTCCGCCGTTTTTTTCATCATCGGCATATTGATAGCGGTCGGATGTGTTACGAGCGGAACGCTGATACAAAGGCGCGCAAGGATTATCATGTACGCGGAAGGCGTCCTCTGGCTCTTGTCCGCACTGCCCTGCCTCTTTGTAGGGCCACACACAGCTCCGCTCATCATAAGCGCGGCAACTTTCGTTTTGCTTGCAATCCCCGCCCTCGCCGCTCTCATCATCATGCGAAAAAAGAAGTCGTCCGATGACCGCTGCTGATCGGCAAGTCGATTTTTTCGATCACCGCCTGCTCGACGAGCAGCTGTCTTCCCGCCTGCGCCTTGCGGTTATGTCCGTTCTCCTCGGCTGCCAAAAAATCGAATTTACCGCGCTGCGCGATACGGTACATGCGACCGACGGCAATCTGACCGTTCACTGCAAAAAATTGGAAAACGCCGGTTATCTGACGGTCGAAAAACGGTTCGTAAATCGAAAGCCCGTGACACTGTACAGCGCAACCCCGCTCGGACGAAGAGCGGTAAAAAAATATGCCCAGCAGCTCGCATCGCTCTTGGAAAAGTGAAGTGCAGATATACACAGAAAGGAAAATGCGCCGTATCCGGGTCAAATGTACGCTCAACACGTTCGTAAAAATAGTTTGACTTCACGCAAAAGCTGTGGTATCTTTATAGAAACAATAACATCGGTATATTTCCGATTCGCTGCGTGTACTTTCGAAAACATACGTTCTTCGAAAGTTTTTATTTATGGGAGAAATGCCATGCAATTTTTTGATACTCACGCCCACATCGGGCTGATCTATGATGACCCTATTGAGCAGCTCCGCGTCATTCAGCAGGCAAAACAGGCCGGCGTTGCCCGCATCATATCCATCAATAACAGTCTCCTCGATTTTACGCGCGTGTACAATACGCTGAAAGCGGTAAACGGCATCTACCATGCAGTCGGAGTCGCTCCGTCCGAAGTGACGAATCCGGGCAAAGACTACGCAAATACGATCGAAGAAAATCTCAAATTGCCGAACGTCGTCGCCGTCGGCGAAACGGGACTCGATTATTATAAGCAATTCGGCGACAAGCGCTCGCAAATCGAATTGTTTATCACACAGCTCGAAATCGCACAAAAGCACAATCTGCCGGTCATCATCCACAACCGAGACGCTGGTAAAGACATATTCGACGTACTTTCCGAACGCATTCCGCAATCGGGTGCGATTTTCCACTGCTATTCGGAAGACGCAGTCTATGCAAAGCGCTGCCTCGACGCGGGCATGAACGTGTGGTTTTCGTTCGCGGGAAATTTAACGTACCGCAATGCGCGCAACCTCCACGAAACGGCGCTCAACGTACCCGTCGACAGAATTCTCATCGAAACGGAAAGCCCCTTTATGATTCCGGCCGAATTCCGCGAAAAAAAGCGTACGATGCCGGCATACATCACGTCGACGGCGCATTTCCTTGCCGATCTGCTCGAAACGGATATCGAACAGCTTGCCGATCAACTTTGGAAAAACAGCTGCAAAGCGTTTAACCTTCCCGAATAATGCCGTATCATCCCGTTACGATCGGCTCTCTCACGCTCGACGGAAACATATTCCTCGCGCCCGTCGCGGGATACAGCGACCGCTCGTTCCGTTCGATCTGCGTCGACTGCGGCGCTTCGTTCACATATACCGAAATGGTATCCGCCGAAGCGCTCGTCCGAGACAACGATAAAACCGAACGTCTTTTGCGGAAAGCTGAAAACGAAACGGCGTACGCGGTACAAATCTTCGGCGGCAATCCGGACGTCATCGCAAAGGCGGCCGCCCTCGTCGCCGAAAAAACCGATTGCGTATGCATCGACATAAACTGCGGCTGCCCCGTTCCGAAAATCGTAAAAACCGGAGCCGGAGCCGCGCTCACGAGAGATCCCGAAAAATTACATGCCGTCGTACAAGCGGCCGTCCGTGCACTCGAACATGCAAAAAGACGCGTCCCCGTCACCGTAAAGATCCGCTCAGGCTGGGACGATAAAACGATCACGTGGAAAGAAGCGGCGGACGCGGCTCTTTCGGCAGGCGTCGCCGCGATTACGATGCACCCGCGGACGAGGGCGCAGGGCTACGAAGGCAAAGCCGATTGGAATGCGCTCGCCGAGCTCGTTTCATTTGTGTCCGGCCGCGTCGGCGTCTTCGGATCGGGCGATCTCTTTTCACCGGAAGACGCACGGGCGATGTTCGAAGCGACCGGCTGCGATGCGGCGATGTTTGCGCGCGGTGCGATGGGAAATCCGTTTATCTTTACAAAGACAAAGGCGCTCCTCACGACCGGAAGCTATGAAGACGTCGGCATCAGAGCGCGCATCGATGCGGGTTTCCGAGAACTTAAACTCCTCATCGAAGACGCAGGAGAAGCGAACGCATGCAAAGAAATGCGAAAGCGATTTTGCGCGTATACGAAAGGCATCCCCGGCGGCGCGGAGCTGAGAGCGAAACTCGTTCACGCGTCGAGCGAAGCCGACTACCGTGCGATAGTTTCGGGACTGCGAGGATAAAGACCGAAAGTACAGCCGATTTTTTACGGACGGACTAAAGCCGTAAGCAAAACGGAACAAAACCGTCGGCAAACCCCACGGAAATCAATTTTTACCTAAAAAATCTGAATGTCGAGCTTTTTGAAAAGCAAATAATTATTACAGTTTTTTGATTTCCGCTTCGGTGAGACCGGTTATAAGGTGAATTTCAGTAAGCGGATACTTGCGTTCGGCCATCAGCTTTGCCGTTTCCCGCTTTGCTTGATACGATCCCGC
>NZ_AVQI01000068.1 GCF_000468115.1 Treponema socranskii subsp. socranskii VPI DR56BR1116 = ATCC 35536 | reverse complement strand
TGAAAACTTTTGTAGGATGTCTCGACATCTTATTATTATTATAACATATTTTCACAATTTTTACAGGCGATTTGCGATATAATTTGCGGGCAGCTGTCCGGCGTACCGAAATCTTTTTGAAAAAACTCCGAAATCGTATGCGGGCACATGTAAAAACGCGCGAATGTCCCCTTGTTTTTCCTGCGTCCTGTGATTACAATACCGATACTATGAATGCAAAACGAATGGCGCAGCTGCATCCTTATGTGCCCGGCGAACAGCCTTCGGACAAAGCCTACATCAAACTCAACGCAAACGAAAACCCGTATCCGCCGAGTCCGCACGTCATCTCCGCCCTCATCGATTTTATTAAAAATCATCCGGAGAAACTTGCGCTTTATCCCGACCCCGATGCACGTCGTCTGCGAGAGGCGATCGCCGCTATGCTCAACAGAACGGGCGGTGTGCTCGCTCGCACCGTTCCCGAAGGTGAGCACTGCCGTCCGTCGGAAGCGGACATGATCCCGTTTACGGTAACGCCCGATATGATCTACACCGGCAACGGGAGCGATGAAGTGCTTTCGTTTGTGTTTTACGCGTTTTTCGATTCCGATGCGAAACTCGTCACTCCCGAATTTTCGTACAGCTTTTATCCGGTATACGGCGGCTTTTACGATATTCCGCTCGACTTTGTCAAACTTAAAAGCGATTGGACGCTCGATACGCGCACTATGATAGAACGCGAAAAAATCAACGATTCGGGAATCATATTTGCAAATCCGAACGCGCCGACGGGGCGTTCTCTTTTACGGAACGAAGTGCGCGCCATGCTTGAAGAGACAAACCCTGAGCGGGTTTTCGTCGTCGACGAAGCTTATGTCGATTTCGGCGGTGAAAGCTGCATACCGCTGCTTGCCGACTTTCCCAATTTGGTCGTCGTGCGTACGTTCAGCAAAAGCTTTTGCGGAGCCGGTATGCGGCTCGGCTACATCGTCGCGTCTCCCGAACTCGTGCAGGCGGTGACGACGGTAAAAAATTCGCTCAATCATTTTCCGATAGACGCCGCTTCTCAAATCGCCGGTATCGCCGCATGCGAAAACGACGCGTACTATGCCGAATGTGCAAAAAAGATCGCAGACGAGCGGGAAAAATTTTCGGCGTTCCTCGTCGCACACGGTTGGGACTGCATCCCCTCCGTAACGAATTTCGTCTTCGCGCGCAAAGCGGGGCTTTCGGGAAAAGATGCGTACCGCCGCATAAAAGAGCGCGGCATCCTCGTCCGCCGCTTTGCAACGAAAGGTATAGAAGATTTTCTCCGCATGACGATCGGTACCCCCGACCAGATGTGCGCTCTTTGCGATGTGATCGAAACGCTGTAAACCGACGGCGAACGATTCTTAAAATAAAAAGGGCTGTCTCAAAAGTCGGTTACTTTTTCGACAGCCCCTTTGAATCATCGTGCATCCGATGTCAGACTTTAAACTTGCCGACTTCGGCTGCAAGGCTTTCGATGCTTGTTTTATTTTTTTGCGTCAGCGAATTGACGTCCTGTATGGCGTTGTTGATCTGCGTCGCACCTGAAGCCATTTCGTTCATGCTGTCGGTGATGATGCGCGTCAAATCGTCAAGCTTACGCATTTCCTCTGCGACCTGCTCACCGCCTTTGAGCATCTCTTCCGATCCGGCTTGTACTTCCGTCGTCACCGAATTGATGTCTTTGATCGCAGCGAGCACTTCTTTGCTGCCGTTTTCCTGTTCGCGCATCGCTTCCGTGAGGCGGTCGCTCATCGATTTTACTTCTTCGGACAGCGTAAAAATAATATTGAATTTTTCTTCGACTATTTTGGAAGATGATGCGAGTGTTCCGATTTCGTTGCCGAGCGATTTCAGCGTCGCCGTTATCGTCTTGCCTTGAGCCGCCGAATCTTCCGCAAGCTTTCGGATTTCGTCGGCGACGACGGCGAAGCCTTTTCCCGCTTCTCCCGCATGCGCCGCTTCGATCGCGGCGTTCATCGCAAGGAGGTTCGTCTGGCTCGCGATGTGCTGGATAACGCTTGAAGCCTCCATGAGGCTGCCCGATTCTTCCGTAATCTGCTGCGTGATACCGTTTGAATTGACGAGCGTGTCTTTTCCTTCTCCGGTTGCCGAAGTGAGATCTTTAATCACGCCGCCGGTTCGGTCGAGCGTCTGTCCGATGGAAGCGATATTTGCGACCATCTCTTCTATGGCGGCGGAAGACTGCGCGACGCTCGCCGCTTGCGCTTCGATGCTGTTGTTCAGCTGTTTGATCGTTCTGATAATCTCTTCGATGGTAGCCGCCGTTTCGGTAACGCTTGCCGCCTGCGTCAGCGCCTGCTGTTTTACACCGTCGATATTTGCGCTTATTTCCTGGACGGCGCCCGCGGTTTCGGTCATATTGGATGCAAGCTCGTTGCCGACCGATTTCATCGTACCGGTATTTTCTCCGATCGACTGTATCGTGTAACCGATTTTTTCGATCGTTTGATTAAAGTATACCGACAATTCCGTCACTTCATCGTTGCCGGTGATTTCCAAACGCACCGTCAGATCGCCGTCTCCCTGTGCAATATTTTTTAATGCCGCACCGACGTTTTGAACGGGCTGCACCATTTTTCGTGCAACAAAATATATAGTCGCCAGAGTCAAAATTAAAACAGTCAATCCGATAAAATCCATCGTAAGACTCAGCGTGTTGACGGTTCCCATAAACTCGTTGTACGGAGCTTTTAAGACCACCGTCCAATCGGCTAATTTACTCTTTGCGTATCCGGCTATTTTTTTCGTACCGTCGTACGTATAATAGCCGATTCCGGGAGTTTCCGATTCCACAGCGAGCTTTTCAAGTGCTGCAAACGATGCAAGACTCGGATCCGTTTTTGCCGCTTCAACGGCATTGTATAGTGATTGTACGTATTCCCGATCTACATCGGCGATTGTATTGCCGGTCGTTCCTAAAACATAGCAGTTACCCGTTTCCCCGACTTTTATATCGTCTATGATATCGGAGAGTGCCTCACCTCCGATGGAACAGGCAAGTACGCCGGAAACGGCATTGTTGTCGTCTCTGAGAGGCACTGCGAAGACGGTAACGAATTTGTTATCCGAGCGGGAAAGGAACGGCTCGGAGATAAACGGCTTTCCGTTCCGCGCCTGTATAAACCATTCTCTGTCTGCGACGAAAATCGTTTTGCCCGAAGCGGTACGGCGATACCCGTTCACGTCCGTTATATCCAATTCTATTATTTTGGAATTGCGCGTGGCTTCCCCTTGCAGTATTTTAATTTTGTCCGAGACGGGAACCGACGGATCGCGCAACAGGGGCGTCCGCGCAATACCTTCAATGAATTGGAACCACGCTTTGATTCTCCCGTCGATAATCTCCGCAACGTCGACGGCTTTATCCGTGAGATGCGTTTGAACGCGGTCGGTTACGACTTTGCGAGTTGAACGAATCGCAAAGACGCTTTCCCCGACCAACACGACTGCTATCAGCAGTCCGAAAATAATAATTAATTTTTTACGGATCGAAAATCGTTTTTTGTCTGTTGCACCGGTCATGCGCTTGCCTCCGATTTTTCAAAGGAAAGAGAAACGGTAATTTTTTTGCTCATTCGCAAGAACTCCTTTAGAAGTCAAACACTCTTTTACACGTTTGTATCAGTATATGTATTTTTCCGCATTTAGTCTATCGGTCAGTCGCGTTTTCGCTCTCGATCCGCTCAATTGTAAGGTTCTTTCAAATATGGTATACTGATATACTATAGTGTAAGGAGCCGTAGTATGGATATTTCCGAAGAGATTCTCGATTTGCTGCGTGAAAATGCGCGCCTTTCCGTCGAAGACATTTCCGCGATGACGCGAAAGACGGAAGACGAAGTGCGTGCCGTCATCAAAAAACTCGAAGACGGCGGCGTCATCATGAAGTACGCGGCGATTATCAATCCTGAAAAAGACGGCGAATTCAAAGACCGCGTACACGCCGAAATCGAAATACAGGTTACGCCCGAGCGCGAGAGGGGCTTCGATGCGATCGCCGACAGAATATGGCGCTTTCCGCAGGTAAAGTCGCTCTACCTCATGAGCGGCGGCTACGATCTCAAAGTGATCATCGAAGGTGATACGCTGAAAGAAGTCGCGCTCTTCGTCGCGAGCAAACTTTCGACGATCGAAGGCGTGCGCTCGACGAAAACGCATTTTATTTTAAAGACATATAAAGAAAACGATATCGTCTACGTCGAACAGGATCGCGACGGCCGTGAAGGAGTAACCGCCTGATGAACACGCGCGACGACCGCTTTTCCAAAAAAATTCTCGCAACACCTCCGTCGGGCATCCGCAAATTTTTCGATTTGATAATCGGCCGCGACGATATCATTTCTCTCGGTGTCGGCGAGCCCGATTTCCCGACGCCGTGGCAGCTCCGCGAAGAAGCGTTTTATCATCTCGAAAAGGGGCAGACGTCCTATACGTCGAATTGGGGGCTTCTCGAACTGCGTGAAGAGATCGCGCGCTATCTTGCGCGTTACGGCATGTACTACAGTCCGAAAAACGAAATCATCGCGACGATCGGCGGCTCGGAAGCGGTGGACGCGGTGCTCCGTTCCGTCTTGAATCCCGGCGATGAAATCATCGTGTGCGAGCCGTGCTACGTTTCGTATCAGCCGCTTTCCGAACAGTGCGGCGCAACCCTCGTTCACTTGGACACGAGCGAAACGGAATTCATTCCGACGGCGGAAAAAATCGAAAGCGCGGTTACCGAACACACGAAAGCGCTCATGCTGTGTTCTCCGTCGAATCCGACGGGGCGTATGATCCCGAGCGACGAACTTGCAAAAATCGCGGAAGTCGTCAAAGCGCACAAGCTCTGGTGTATCAGCGATGAAATTTACGGAGAGCTCGTATACGACGGACGCAAGCACGTTTCGATCGGCAGTTTTCCGGGCATGAAAGATTACGCGGTCATCATCAACGGATTTTCGAAATCCTTTGCGATGACGGGATGGCGCATCGGCTATCTCGCCGCAAATGCGGAATTGACAAAACAAGTGTGCAAGCTGCACCAGTATTCCACGATCTGCGCTCCGATCATGAGCCAGTATGCGGCGATTGAAGGCTTGAAAAACGGATGGAACGAAGTAGAGCGTATGCGCCGGAGCTACGAGCAGCGGCGGAACCTCATGTATAAAGCGTTTTGCGATATGTCCCTTCCGTGCACGGAAGGCGAGGGGGCATTTTATCTTTTTCCCGATATCCGTTCGACGGGTTTGACGAGCGAAGAATTTGCGACGCAGCTTATTGAAAATTATCAAGTGGCGGTCGTGCCGGGAACCTGTTTCGGAAAGGGCGGCGAAGGATTTATCAGATGCTGTTATGCGACCGATATTAATAAAATAAAGATTGCCGTTTCGCGAATCGCGGAACTGGTAACGGAGCTTCGGAAAAAACGGGAGACGAATCGTTAACACATGGATGCAGCGATATCGATTTTAATAGTAATCGTTTCTGCGGCCGTCGTCGCTTCTCTCATTGTAGCGCTTCGTTCCGCAGCGGTACGGGGAGAAGGAACGGGAGGCAGACAAAAAGGCAGACGCCTCGTCATCCGCGAATGCTCGAAAAAGCTCGCGCGCGATCCCCGCAACGTGCAGGCGCTCTTGACGCTCGGAGAGCTGTATTACGACGAGCGGAATTGGGATAAAGCGTTCCCGCTTTACAATCTCCTCTTCGACTTGATACCGACGCATGTCGAAATCGATGCGGGAAAAATCGCCTGCCGGCAGGGCATCTCGGCGTTTCACAGCAATAAATTCGAAGACGCCGAACGAGGACTTTTGTCCGCATGCAAATTCGAACCCGACAATTTCGATGCGAACTTTTATCTCGGACGGCTCATGTATCAAAAAAACGAATACGAAAAAGCAATCCTGTGTCTGCGGAAAGCACGCTCCATCAACCCCGAAGCGGAGGAAACGGACGAACCGCTCGGGCTTTCGTATTTTAAATCGCAGCACTATCGTGAAAGCATTCCTTTTTTGTGCCGCGTGCTCGATGAAAACCCGACGGACAAAGACGCGCTTTTTGCGATCGCGACGGCGATGGACAAAACGGGCTACGGCGATAAAGCGCTCAAAGTGTTTATGCACTTGCGCCCGGATCCGCAGTACGGCGCCCGGTCCTGTCTTTCGGCGGGTTTGATTCACGAACATATAAATCAATATCAGCTTGCCGAGCAGGATTATGAAATCGGTTTGAAGCTCGAAGAGGTTCCCCTCGATCTGCAGACGACGCTGCGCTATCGGCTTGCGAATGTGTGTCTCGCGCAAAAGAATATCGGTAAGGCGCTCGCGCATCTCAAAACGATACAGGATACGGTGCCGGGCTATAAAGACGTGCCCGCCCTGATCCAGCGCTATCAGGAACTCAATACGAACGCGAATTTGCAAACCTATCTCATGTCGCCGACGGGCGATTTCGTCGCTCTGTGCCGCCGTTTCGTCGCTTCGTATTATTCCGATGCGACGGTAAAGATCGAAGACGCTACGGTGACGCAGGAGTTCGTCGAAATCCTCTGTACCGTCGATACGCCGCGCTGGGAAGATTCGGAGATGTTTCGATTTTATCGCAGCACCGGAGCGATCGGCGAATTGTATGTGCGCGATTTTCACGCAAAGCTCCGCGACATGAAATGCGACAAAGGCTTTTGCATCACGGCGGGCGCGTTTACCGAAGGTGCGCACAAATTTTCCGAAGGCCGTCCCATCGACTTGATCGAAAAAGGCCGCCTCGTTTCGATGCTGAAAAAACTCATGTGATCGGAAAATCGATACCTTTTTTAGCGGTCGGGGGCATTGTTACTTGTTGCAGCGCTTTTGATTGCTTTCCCGAACGATACGAGCGGCGGCCTGCGTGTTTTTTTGCGGCATTTTTTTCGGGGCTTTACGCGCCGTGGGCATCTCCGACACGACAATCCCGCACTTCCCATTATCCGCCGTTTCCATTATAACTATCGATATGCGTTCAAATACTAGGGTCGATATCCTCGATTCGACGCTGCGCGACGGCGCGCAGGGAGAAGGGATCAGTCTTTCGGTTCAGGATAAAATTCACATCGTGCACGCGCTCGACGAACTCGGTGTCGCGTATATCGAAGCGGGGAACCCCGGCTCGAATCCGAAAGACATGGAATTCTTTCAGGAGATAAAAAAAACGCCGCTTGCAAACGCAAAGCTCTGCGCTTTCGGCGCGACGCGCAGAAAAGATATTTCGTGCGCGGAAGACGTAAATGTACAAAGCCTTTTGGCGGCGGAGACGGAAGACGTCGTCATATTCGGGAAGTCGTGGACATTCCACGTCGTCGATATTATTAAAACGACGCTCGAAGAAAACCTTTCGATGATCCGCGATACGTGCGCATTTTTAACGAAAAACAACCGCCGTGTCATCTACGATGCCGAACATTTTTTTACCGGCTACCGGTACGATAGAGACTATGCGCTGAAAACGCTCAAAGCTGCGATCGAAGGGGGAGCCGGTGTACTCACGCTTTGCGAAACGACGGGCGGCTGCCTCATCGACGAATGCAAAAAAGCGGTTGCCGATGTGTGTGCGCATTTCGGACGCGAAGCCCTTGTCGGTATCCACACGCACGACGATTCGGGGCTTGCCGTTGCGAACTCGCTCGTCGCGGTCGAAGCGGGAGCCCGCCACGTGCAGGGAACGCTTCTCGGTTTCGGAGAACGCACGGGAAACGCAAACCTTGCGACCATCATCGCCGACTTGCAGTTGAAGATGGGCTATACCTGTCTTCCGGACGAAAAGCTGAAATCGCTTACACCGATCGCGCGGCGAGTAGCCGAAATCGCGAATATCGCCCTGAATCCGCAGCTTCCCTACGTCGGCGCGAATGCGTTTGCGCACAAAGCGGGCATGCACATCGATGCGGTTATCAAAAATCCCGACGCGTACGAACACATCGCCCCCGAAAGCGTCGGAAACTCCCGCGTGTTCCTCATGAGCGAAGTTGCCGGGCGCAGCATGATCCTCGAAAAGATTAAAAAATTCGATCCGGCGATTCAAAAAGACGATCCGGTCGTTTTGGAAATTATTAAAAAAATGAAAGAGCTCGAATTCGAAGGCTACCAGTTTGAAGGAGCCGACGGAAGTTTCGAACTGCTCGTGCGCAAAACGATCGGAAAATACCAGCCGTTTTTTACGCTGCATTATTATCAGACGAGCGGCATCAATCCGAGGCCCGAAAAGGGAGTCAACGCGTGCGCGCAGATTAAAGTTGAAGTCGACGGACAGATCGCGGTGAGTGCGGGCGAAGGCGACGGCCCCGTCAACGCGCTCGATATCGCGCTCCGCCGCGCGCTCGAAAAATTTTATCCCGCCGTAAAAAAGATCCGGCTCACCGATTTTAAAGTCCGCGTCATCGACGGGAAGTCCGCGACCGCAGCGCGCGTGAGAGTCCTCATCGAAAGTACCGACGGAAGCGATTCGTGGACGACGGTCGGCGTTTCGGCGGATATCATGGAAGCCTCTTGGCTTGCCCTCGTCGATTCGTTCGAATATAAATTGATAAAAGATATCGAAAAACATTTTCGAAAAATGATATGAGGTGAATATGAAAAAGACGATTGCGCTTATTCCCGGCGACGGAATCGGACCGGACGTCGTAGCGGAAGCGGTGCGCGTGCTTGACGCCGTCGCAAAAAAATACGGACACGAGTTTGTATATAAAAATGTCGTTGCGGGAGGAGAAGCGATCGACAGCCGGCAAAATCCGCTTCCGAAAGACCAGCTCGATATCTGCCTCGCATCCGATGCGGTGCTGCTCGGAGCCGTCGGCGGGCCGAAGTGGGACAACGTCGCGCCTGAAATGCGTCCCGAAAAAGCGCTCCTCGGTTTACGGGGCGGCATGAAAGTATACGCGAACCTCCGTCCCGCCGTCATGTTCAAACAACTCAAAGAAGCCTGTCCGCTCAAAGACTCCGGCGACGGCATCGACATCCTCATCGTACGCGAATTGACCGGCGGCATCTATTTCGGCGAGCGGGGTACGTCGGAGGACGGAAAGAGCGCATGGGATACGGAAACGTATTCGTGGCATGAAATAGAGCGCATCGTGCGGCTCGGCTTTGAAGCGGCGCAAAAGCGGCGGAAAGTGCTCACGGTCGTCGATAAAGCGAATATCCTCAACACGAGCCGACTGTGGCGCAAAGTTACGGAAAGCGTCAAAGGCGATTATCCCGACGTTTCGCTCGGCTATATGTATATCGACAACGCGGCGATGCAGCTCGTGCGAAACCCGAAGCAGTTCGACGTCATCGCGACGAGCAATATGTTCGGCGATATTTTGAGCGATGAAGCGAGCCAAATCACCGGTTCCATCGGTATGCTCGCATCCGCGTCACTCGGCGACGGAAGCGGGCCGGGACTCTACGAACCGATTCACGGATCCGCGCCCGACATCGCGGGTAAAGATGCGGCGAACCCGCTTGCAACTATTTTGTCCGCAGCGATGCTTTTGCGCTACAGCTTTCACGCGGAAACCGAAGCGCGCGCGATCGAGACTGCCGTCGAAAGCGTGCTCGACGAAGGCTGGCGCACCGGAGACATCGCGGGAGATATTTCGGCGGTAAAAGCTGCGGGAAAACTTGCCGGCACGAAAAAGATGGGCGAGCTCGTAGCCGAGCGTATTGCGGGATAAGGCACGAACGGTTCAAAGATAAAGATAGACGGGCGGGGAAAATTTGCGGAACAATTTTTTATCGAGAGATCGTTCCGCAATCAACAACCCCGACGCAGAGCGTCAGGGGATTGAATCCTCCACACGAATAAAATACCCGGGTACTTCCGAAAACTTCAGCTTCGGCAGTACCTTATCCTTTCAATCCCGACGACATAAATGCGTCTATAATATTTCTCTGCATGAATAGGTAAATGATGATGATCGGCAGCGATGCCAATGTCGCCGTCGCCATAAAAGGCCCCCAGTTGTTTCCCATTTCAAAATCGAGAAATTGCTGCAAACCTATGGCGAGGGTTTGTTTTTTTGATGACGTTAAAACGAGCAATGGCCAAAAATATTGATTCCAGCCGTCAATGCAGCACAATATGAACATCGATGAAATCGAACTTTTGCAGAGGGGGATGACAACCCTGGAAAAAATCCAAAATGAATTTGCGCCTTCTACTTTCGCCGCTTCATAAAATGCGACGGGGACGCCGCGAAAATGCTGATAGATAAAGAAAAACGCGGCGGCAGATGCGAGTGCGGGAACTACCACGGCCGTCATCGTATTTAATAAGCGGAATTTGCTTATGATGATATAGTTAGGTATCATCGTTACTTGGAAAGGA
The DNA here is from genome assembly GCF_000468115.1 of Treponema socranskii subsp. socranskii VPI DR56BR1116 = ATCC 35536. Taxonomy (GTDB): domain Bacteria; phylum Spirochaetota; class Spirochaetia; order Treponematales; family Treponemataceae; genus Treponema_D; species Treponema_D socranskii. Next base: position 54,797 of record NZ_AVQI01000068.1, on the reverse strand, counting down.
ATGACCATCGTCGTTATTAAAATTAGGAATACCGCTTTATTGAATTTCGTTTTGTAATAGATAAGACCGAATGCAGCGAGTACGGAGACGGCGATCTGTCCGACGCCTATCCATGCGGTTGAAACAAGGGTATTGTGCAGCCATTCAAAAAAATCATATTCGAAGAAAACCGTCTTCATATTATTTAATGTCGGATATCTCGGAATAATATGAATTTCATTTGTAAACAATTCATTCGGTAATTTAAATGCGGAACTGAACATCCACAATATGGGAAAGATATTGCAGATTACAAGAAACACCATAAATATGATTAAGCCAATGTGCCCGACCGTTAATTTTTTATGTTCAGTTTTCATAATATCCGAATCCTCCCGCATATTTCATCATAAGACCGGTGATAATTAAAAAGAGAATCGAAGTGAATATGGCAGCTGCCGAAGCGAGGCCGATATTGAAAAAGTTAAAACCGAATACGTAAATCATGTGCGCCAAATTGGTCGATGCTTCATTCGGTCCGCCTTGAGTCAATATATTAATCGGGATAAAGGCTTTGTCGGTAGAATAATTGATGGCGGTGATGATATTGTAAATCGTCGTCGAACCGAGAAGCGGCCATTTGATTTTCCAAAAGATTGTCCACTGCGATGCGCCGTCTATCGTTGCGGCTTCAATGTATTCATCGCTTATCATCATCAAGCCCGCCGCGTACAAAATCAAATTGGAACCGAGTATCTTCCAGCCGGTGACCGTCACTATAGACGGTATCACAAAGCGAGTGTCCGTAAGCCAGCTTATTTTCGGAATTCCGCATTGCGCTAAAATATTGTTAAATACGCCGAAAGTCGGATTATACATCCACATCCACACGAGACATACGATGGAAAACGCTAAAACGGTCGGAATAAAAAGCATGGCGCGAAACGTCGATTGCAGTTTTTTATTTTTAATATAAGTGAGAAACAGCGCAAACAGCAGCGGGAATATTACAAAAAACGGAAACATTTCCGCGATGTAGACAAAGGTATTGCCGAATGCTTTTGCAAAACTTTGATGCGTAAACATACGTGCGTAATTGTTGAGGCCGACAAAATGTTTTGCGCCGATAAAATTCCATTTTTCAAAACTGAGGAAAAAACTGTAGATGATCGGCCACCATTTAAATAAGAGAAATACAAAGAGAGCGGGAAGAACATACAACAAAAAATATATATTCATTTTTATTTGTTGCCGCATTGCAGTCTTTGATTTTTTTTGTTTTGTCATACGAATTTTACTCTTTGAATAAAGCGCTGATGGCATCCATCTTTGCAAACGGATTTCCGTATTCACAAATTTCAAAAACAAATTGATCTTTGAAACCTCTATTGCGTATCATATCGTGCCATTTCGGCCAATCGATTATACCGTCGTCGGGAAGCCTGTGACTGTCGCTCTTTCCGTCATTGTTATGTATATGGAATGTGATGAGGCGTTCCGGCTCTACCGTTTCGATTTCTTTTTGCATATCGTTGCTCGTAATTGTAACATGCCCGATATCGAGACAAAAATATAAATTCTTGATATCGCCGAATAACGCATGCTGATTTATCAATGTGCAGAGCACTTCGTCATCTTTGTTTTTACCGCTCGGAATATTTTCGAGGGCAAGTTTTACGCCCTGCTTATGCGCATAATCCGCAAGTTCCGTTAATGCATCATGCAGATAAGGGATATCGGCTTTTGAGGCATTGTATTCCTTTCGGTCGCAGGCATGGATGACGGCGATAGGAATTTCAAATCGGCCGCAAAAATCGATAGAGGCTTTTTTTACGTTTATTCTATGCGCTCTTGCTTCTTCGATGCTGTCGAAAGGTCTGAACTTTCGGAACGGAGTATGAATGGAATGTACGCGGATATTGTATTCTTTTAATAAAGCGCGGACTTTATGTTCATCGGCTAAACTGCGCGGATCGACATGGTGCGATTCGTCTGCCCACAATTCTACGGAATTAAAACCGTGCGCTGCAACCGAATGCAGAGCGCTTTCCAGATCCCAGTTTTCAAACAGATATGTAGAAATGGCATATTCGTTTTTGTCACGGTAAAAATTATTACCCATAAATAGTTTCCTCGGTGTCTAAGGTTTCTTTTTTTATAGACAAAAAGAGCTGTGCCGATAAAACGGCATACAGCTCTTTTTATTGTTTTGCTCTATAATAATTTATTGCAATCTTCTTCGAGTTTTTTTAATGAGGGTGCAACGGGTGCACCTTCCAGAATAATGGTATTCCTCGTATTGTAGTATAAACGTTCGATTTCCATCCCTGTGGCGCCGCCCGGCCAGTTCGGCCACATGATCATATTTGACGCTTGTTCGTACGCTGCAGCCTGCAGCGGAGTTTTTTTAACATCGGCATTTGTAACGGAAAGATATCCCGTTTTCGTAAATATGTTCATGCTTTCTTTCGATACCGCGAAGTCAAGAAATTTCCATACGGCATTTCTTTTCGTTTTATCTTTTGTAAAGGAAATGATTGCCGCGCCTCCGGCTGCGAGTTTATTCGACTTCCCCGTAAAGGAAGGAAATTTTACACATCGCAAATCGAAATTTGCTTGAGCGGCGTATCCAGCACCTTTCATGCAGGATGTAGGACGCATGGCGATATTGCCGGCCGCAAAGTCGGATTCGAATTCCGCATCCGTTTCTATCGGAACAAGACCTTCTTTGTATAAGTTTTGCCACATCGTCAGCGCTTCTATAGCGCCGGCATTGGTGAAATTGACTTTTTTATCGTCACGCGTTTTGATAGTGCCGCCGGCGCTATAGATGAGATTGAAGTCCGGCCATGTATCGGGCATTTGAATTGCGATCGGATATTTTTTCGTTTTCGATTTTATGATTTTTCCGACTCGCATTACTTCATCCCATGTTGTCGGAATATCCGCTTCGGTCAATCCTGCGGCTTTAAATATATCCATGTTCACGAACATGACTATATTTGACAGGGCAAAAGGCATGCCGACATGTTTTCCGTTAACGTTGGTCGTGTTATAGATTGATTTATTAAACCGAGATTCGACTTCAGCGAGAGCCGCAGCGCTCGGCGCCAAGTCTTTTAATTCTACAGGCTGCAATTCCGTCGTTATATAGTTGAGTAAGTTGTATCCTCCGACAAACATATCGGGCGGTTGATTTCCTGCGGCAAGATTTGCTACCAGTGACTGCAAGAGCGGCATATATTCGCCGGGCTTTGCAACGACGGTTATTTTGATGTCGGGATTTTTTTCTTCGAACGCTTTTACGACCTCATTGAGCCTGTCGCTGTGCCCTCCCGACCATCTGTGCCACAGCGTCAGCTGAATCGTGTTGCCGTTTGCGGCGGCATCCGGATTGCCGGTTGCGAACACGGCTGCAGATAATACTGATAAACATATCAGTACATTTAATAATTTTCTCATATAACAACTCCTTAAAAATATAATCGTATCTACCTTGCCAAGAGTTTATTGCATTCCGTTTCCAACGCTTTCAGCGTCGATTCAACCGGTGCATTTTGAAGCACGATCTTGTTGCGGGCGTTAAGATACAGCCGTTCGATTTCCATTCCTGCAGCCCCGCCCGGCCAGTTCGGCCATATCATTGCAAGCGGTTCTTGCTCGTAAGCGACTTCCTGATATTTTGTCTTTGCGACGACGTCTTTGGTAACGCAGAGGTACCCCGTCTTCGTAAAGATATCCATTCCTTCTTTTGATGCGACGAAATTCATAAATTGCCATACCGCATCTTTTTTTGTTTTATCTTTCGCAAACGTGATGACGGCCGCGCCTCCGGCTGCGAGTTTATTTGTTTTTCCCGCAAAGCTCGGCATTTTTGCCGTACGAAGATCGAAATTTGCCTGTGAAAGATATCCGTTGATTTTCATGATCGTTGTCGGACGCATCGCAAGGTTGCCCGCAGCAAAGCCGGATTCGCTTTCCGCGTCCGTTTCGACAGGAGAAAGACCCTCTTGGTAAAGAGTTTGCCACATCGTGAGCGCTTGTATTGCCCCCGTATTTGTTAAGTCGATGCGTTTGTTGTCTGCAGATTTGATCCGTCCTCCCGCAGAATAGATGAGGCTGCAGTCCGCCCATGTATCGGGAAGCTGGATGGCGATCGGCATTTTATCAGTTTTTGCTTTGATAATTTTTCCGACACGTATAACTTCATCCCATGTTGCGGGGATGTCGCGTTCGCTTAATCCCGCCGCTTTAAAAATATCCATGTTTACGTACAAGACGATATTTGAAAGCGCGAACGGCAGACCGATTTGTTTTCCATTGATATTCGTAATATCGTATATGGGTTTATCGAATCGCGATCGCAGTTCCGAAAGAGCCGCTTCGTTCGGAGCCAAATTTTTCAATTCCGTCGGCTGTAATTCCGTTGCGATATAGTCGAGGAGATTATATCCTCCGATAAATAAATCGGGCGGCTGATTTCCGGCCGCTATATCCGCAACCATGGATTGCAAAAGCTGCATATATTCGCCGGGCTTTGCGATAATATCGATTTTAATGTTTTTATTTTTTGCCTCGAACGCTCGGACGACTTGTGCAAGATAGTCGCTGTTTGCGCCCGACCAGCGATGCCACAATGTCAGCTTAACCGGGCCGCTGTCTTGTTTCGAAACGTCCGATTCGCCCAGTGCAAATAATGCAGCGGAAAATACGAAAAACATGCATCCTAAAAGCACCGATTTTTTCATAATTGCCTCCTGGAAAATCGTAAAATATATTGCAAAGAAATTCGTAATTTTCGGACAAAAACAAACTACGTACGAACATCCTCCTAATTAAGGAAAAAACGAATAAAAGTAGCTTATAAGGAATTGCAGTAAAAATTATACCACAGAAAAATCACCTGTCAAGAAAATTCGAACAGATTTTTTATATAATTTCACAAAATTATGGGTTTCTTTAACAATAATTTACTTTTAATAATAACTATGAAAGCGTTACAGCGTAATTGCGTTATGTCAAAGAAAAGACGCTTTGATTACTTGAATTCCCGCATTTGTGAATTTTTCAACGTCCGTATTCGATATATCGGTATCGGTAATCAAAATATGTATGCTTGTTATCGGAGCGACACGGAACCGGGAAATTTTACCGATTTTGCTGCTGTCTGCAACTATGATAATGTTTCCCCGAGTGTGTTCGATCATCAATCGATTGATATAACTTTCCTGCTCGACCGGCGTCGTAAGACCGCAGTTGACGTCGATACCGTCTATTCCGATAAAGGATTTTGTCGCCCACACGTTGCCGACGCTTGTATTTGCGATTCCTCCTACCAATGTAAGCGATTCGGTGTTGTATATGCCGCCGGTAGAAATAACTTCGATATTTTCGGATATTTCGTCGAGGGGAATACATGGATTATTTGTAATGATTTTTACGTGTTCTGCAGTGATAAACGGAAATATGCGCATCGTTGTTGTTCCGCTGTTTAAAAAAATCGTATCGTATGGTTGAATGTATGCGGCTGCGCTTCGTGCGATAGCTTGCTTTGCTTCGATATGCAGCATATTCTTTTGTGAAAAAAGCAGGGCGGTATTGTATCTGTTTGAAATGATTGTACCGCCGTGAGTTCGCTCTACCAATCCTTTGTTTTCCAAATATTCAAAGTCGCGTCTGATAGTCATTTCCGACACGTGTAATTTTTTGCTTATCTCTTTTGCCGATGCGATTTTACATTGCTGCAGCAATTGATAAACCGCATCGCGTCTTTTGGGTGTCGATTGCTCTTTTCCGGTTTTGTTCATTTTTCCCCTGAATTTCATTTATTGTGAAAATATATCGTCGATTATTATAGCATAAAGTATAAAAAAAGTGAATTAGTGTTAATAATATTCGTTGTTTTGTAATTTTTTATAAAAAATCTGTTTTAATTTGTTTGACAAAAAAAACTTCAATTTATATAATATCCGACGGTGAGCGTTTTATATAGGGATTAATCAGTGCCTTTTTAGGGAGAGGTATATATGATACGCAGCGAACTGCTGATGAAAAGCGGCGCGGTGAGGGAAGCAGCCGAAGCGTTCCATAAAAAATTTCCGGGTAAGAAGCCCTTAATTATAGAAGATACGAACACGCAAGCTCTTGCCGAAGATATCGTCGTTTCCCAGTTTGACGAATGCAGCAGTCATTGTTTCGATGCAAAAACGATATATGCGGACGATGAGCACGTTTCGGCTGTGCAGAGGGCGCTCGAAGAAAAGCCCGACGCCGTCGCCGTTGCGCTCGGAAGCGGCACGATCAACGATCTGTGCAAGCGGGCATCCTATGTTGCAGGCGAGCGGCCGTATATGTGCATCGCAACCGCACCGTCGGTAGACGGCTTTACGAGCAACGGTGCGGCCATTACCGACCGCGGATTAAAGATGACGCTTCCATGTCCCGCTCCCGTTCTCGTTGTCGCGGATACGGATATTTTGTCGAACGCGCCGATCGATATGATCGCAGCAGGTTACGGCGATTTGGCGGCGAAAGTCCCTGCGGGCGCGGATTGGCTTATTGCAGATGCGCTCGGCATTGAAAAAATAGTTGAAAGCGTGTGGGATATGGTACAGCCCTCGCTTAAAGCCGCGATTTCCGAACCTGCAAAACTTCGCGCTCGGGATCCCGCCGCCGCCGCGGCTGTTTTTACAGGGCTCATTCAAACCGGTTTTGCGATGCAGGAGTATTTCGATTCCCGTCCGGCAAGCGGCGCCGAGCATCTTATGAGCCACGTATGGGAAATGCGCGGCTCTTGTACCGTCGGCGGTAAAGAAGCTTCTCACGGTTTTAAAGTTGCGATCGGTACGCTGACGACTACCGCAATTATGGAAGAATTATTAAAATTATCGAAAAGCGATGTGGAAAAAGCGGCCGCATCGTATACACCCGAAACGTGGGAAGAGCGGCAAAAATCGATCGCGCATTTTGTCCGAGAGCCGTCGGTGCGGGACAGACAAATCGAAATATGCCGGAAAAAGTTTTTGGAAGGGGATGCGCTCGCCGCGCGGCAATCTGCGATCGCGGCAAAGTGGGCTGAGCTGCGGCAAAAAATCGAAGGGCAGATTATCCCGTTTGCAAAGCTGAAAGAGATGTTTCAAACGGCCGGCTGTCCGACCGAACCGAGTGATATTTGCCTGTCGAGCGAAAATCATCGGTACGGTATGCGCGTTGCTCAGATGATGCGGAACCGATATACTGTTGTCGATTTGCTGTACGAAACGGGACTGTTTGATGCGATGATCGAGCGCATTATCGATCCTTCAGGCACCTATTTCAGCACATGGAACAAAGCCTAATATGCTGCCGCAGCGTGCTGTTTTTAAGATGAGCTTGCCGTCCGGCACAGCGTCCTGATATTTTTTGCAAAGGATACGGCGATATGGAATTAAATAACGGCGGATCGTGCGGCTGCGGGAAAAAACACGTATGCGGCGTAAAAAAATTAATAATCGAAAAAGGTGCGCTTGCATCGCTTCCGTCATTGCTTTGTGAAGCCGGCGCCGAAAAGCCGTTTCTTATAATGGACGGAAATACGAAAAAAGCGGCGGGCGATACGGTTTCGGATATTTTGAAAAATGCCGGCATACCGTTTTCATCCTATGTATATGAAACGACCGAGCCGCTTGCGCCGACGGAGGAAACGTTCGGGCGCGTTATGATGTTTTGGGATCCGTCCTGCGATTGTATCGTCGCCGTCGGGAGCGGAGTCATCAACGACGTTTCAAAGCTCGTATCGCGCGTGAGCGGTCGTCCGTATATCCTCGTTTTGACGGCGCCGAGTATGGACGGCATGGTTTCTCCGACTTCATCGATGGACGTGCAGTCGCTCAAAGTATCGCTTCCGTCCGCTACGGTGCACTCCGTCGTTGCGGATATCGACGTTTTGGCACGCGCTCCTCGGCGCATGATTTTGGCGGGATTCGGCGATATGCTTGCCAAGTACATCAGCGTAACGGAATGGAAGATTTCGCATATCATCACCGGCGAATACTATTGCGAAAAAATTGCATCTCTTCTGCAAAGCGCGCTGCAACAGGTATTCGATGCCGCCCCTCGTTTATTGTCGGGGGACGAAGAGGCGGTACGGACATTGACCGACGGACTCCTGCTTGCCGGCTGCGCGATGGCGTATGCGGGCGTTACGAGGCCTGCGAGCGGCATGGAACACTATATTTCACATATCATCGATATGCGGCATCTCGTCTTCGGAACCCCTGCGGATTTACACGGTATTCAAGCGGGCATCGGGACGCTGTATACGCTGAAATTATATGAGGAAATCGAAAAGATCGATGCGATAGATATTGCAAAAGCCGAGGGGTATGCCGCCGCCTTCGATTACGATGAATGGAGCAAAACGCTGCGCGCCTTTGTCGGAAAATCCGCCGAGTCGATGATCGCGCTCGAAGCGAAAGAGCGCAAATACGATAAAGCCTCGCACAAAGTACGCATAAAAAAGATTGCCGAAAAGTGGCCCGAATTGCGCAGTGTGATGAAAGAGATGCTTCCGCCTTCGCAGAAAATCGAAGATACTATGAAAGCGCTCGGCATGCCCCTGCGTCTTACGGAACTCGGTGTCGCACCGCACGATATTCCGACGCTTGTAAAATGTACGAAAGATATCCGCGACAAATACGTCGGAACGCGCCTGCTTTGGGATATCGGCGAACTTGACGACATACTGCAGAAGGTTTCGGAAAATTATTTTGATATATAAAGAGGTTTTAAAATGCTGGCAAAAGCGGTGCGCATACACGGTGCAAATGATTTACGTCTTGATACGTTTGAACTCCCTCCCATTAAAGACGATGAAATCCTCGTAAAAGTGGTTTCCGACAGTATATGCATGTCCAGCTATAAGTGCGCGGTACTCGGAACGAAACACAAGCGCGTTCATCCCGACATCGCGGATCATCCGGCAATAATCGGGCATGAGTTTGCGGGCGATATCATAGAAGTCGGCTCAAAGTATACATCTCGCTTTAAACCCGGTATGAAGTTTACGATCCAGCCGGCGCTCAACTACAAGGGTGAAATGTGGTCGCCGGGATATTCCTATGAATTTTGCGGGGGCGATGCGACGTACTGTATTTTGCCGCACGAAGTCATGGACCTTGACTGTCTGCTCGAATATAACGGCGACGCATATTTTGAAGCGTCTCTTGCGGAACCGATGTCGTGCTGTATAGGCGCTTTTCACGCGAGCTTTCATACGCAGATGGGAGTATACGCCCACGAAATGGGAATCAAAAAAGGCGGAAAGCTCGCGCTGCTTGCTGCAGCAGGCCCCATGGGACTCGGCGCATTGATGTATGCCGTCCACTGCGACAGACGGCCGTCGCTTATTGTGCTTACCGATATCGATGAAAAACGCATAGCGCGCGCAAAGAAAATTTTCCCCGAATCCGAAATGAAAAAACTTGGTGTGCAAGTCGAAATAATCAATACAAACGACAGCCCGGATCCTGCAGGGCAGCTTAGACGGTACGCGCCTGAAGGCTTCGATGATGTGTTTTGTTTTGTTCCCGTAGCTTCCGTACTGTCGCTCGGTTCCGCCGTTTTGGGACGCGACGGTTGTTTGAATTTTTTCGCGGGCCCGACCGACAAACAATTTCATGCCGATATAAATTTTTATGACGTTCATTATAATGCAACGCACGTTATCGGGACGAGCGGCGGCAATGTAAGCGATATGATAGAATCGCTTCGCATGACGGAAGAAGGGACGCTCGAACCTGCGGTGATGGTTACACATATAGGCGGTCTTGAAAGCGTCGCAAAGACAACGCTTGAACTTCCGAAAATACCGGGCGGAAAAAAACTGATTTATACGCACCTCGATCTTCCTCTCACGGCGATTGATGATTTCCGTTCTCTCGGAGAGAGCGATTCCCGTTTCGGACAGCTTGCCGACATCGTAGACGCCCACAGAGGGCTGTGGAATGCGGAGGCGGAAAAGTATTTGCTTGCGAATTGGTGCGATGAACGATAAGCGATTTTAGCGGTAGCCGTAGAAAACAATTTCGGCGATAACGGTACGGATTCCTTCTGTCCGATCACATAATTTACAAGATCCGGTATTCGGGTTATTATATCGATAGTATGCGCACTGGTTTTCACAGAAGCGGATTGTTGCTTTCGGATGACCGTACTGCAGTTGTTTCGTTTGTTCCCGACGAAGGCGCCGAATCCGTCGATATTCCCGATTCCGTTACGGACATACCAGCCTCTCTTTTTTCCGGCTGCGCTTCGCTCAAACGGATAAAGCTTTCGACTTCTCTTCGCTCTCTTCCCGACCGGCTCTTTGAAGGCTGTTCTTCTCTTGAAAAAATTGTTATGCCTCCCGAAATCGATTCGATCGGCAGAGCTGCGTTTTCCGGCTGCTCGTCGTTAAAATCGATTCCGTTCCGCGCCGGCCTCACGGAGCTTTCGGAAGACGTCTTTTCATATTGCACGTCGCTCGCATCGCTCGTCATTCCCGATACGGTGGAGCGGATTAAAAGCGGTGCTGCTGCAGACTGTACGAAACTCGCTGCCGTTGTATTGCCTTCTTCGCTCAAAACGCTCGAAGCGGGTGCTTTCGCCGGATGTTCGTCGCTCCGCCATATCCGCATTTCGGAAGATAACGATGTTTTTTACGTCGATGAAAAGGACGGGTGCTTGTATCGCCGCGAAAAGGACGGTACTTCGGTTATTGTTCTACGTCCCTGCGATTTTGAAAAGACGGCGGTAAAATTGATTAAAACCGATGAAGATGAAACGCCTTCCGACGAGCTTGAAAAGGAAGACCTTTCCGAAATCGATCGGTACGAAGCGGATGCACGCAAAGCGGCCAACGAAGCGGAATTGCGTGAAAACGAACGTGAAGGCGAAGCGTGCGGCGGCGAAAAAACCGGCGATACAACCGACGCGGCTTCCGATCTTGTCGAAGGGCAGGGGGACGATGCAGCCGTTGAAACCGATGCCGATGATTCGGATTTCGACGCGGAAAAAGGCGCCGTCTCCGATGCAAAAGAACCTGTTGCAACATTATCGAAAAAAAACGATAATTCCGATACTGCGGAAAATCGGCCGGACGCTATATTTGAGGGAGATGTCCGTGCCCCGCTCGATAAAGTCGAATCGGAGGAGTCCGCTGAAAAAAAGCGGCATGAAACGTCCGAAGAAGCAGTCTGTGCGCCGGATGCGATCGAAGCGGAAGCGCAGGATGCTGCGGAGCCGGATGCGGAAAGCGGCGGCGAAAAACGAGAATATGAAATTATTAATTTTGACGGCGAAGCGATACCGGATGAAATCGAAATCTGTAAATTTAATAATAGAGAATCAAGCGATATAATGGAGAAAAAGACGATGCCGAATATCAATCAAGCAAGTGTCGATGAGATTTTTAAAAAAGCTTCCGAAGTAAAATCGGAAAACGTGCAGACGGCGGACGACGGATTTAAGCCTATTTCGCAGGACGAGCTCAATATGCTGGTCACGGAAAGCGATATCCTGCGGCAAAATACGCCGACTGATATAACGGTTTCGGCGAGCGCGCAGGAACACGACTCTGTTCCTTCGGGCGATTCGCTTTTGAAACGCATTGCCGGCGCGGCAAAAAAATACGAATGCGTCAGCCTTGCGAATGCGGGCGGTAAAAGCGATTGGAACGACAGTCTGTACGTGTTTGCCGAGGGGCTGGTGCTGGACGCTTCCGGCGGCGGGCATTTTTCGAAAGCGCTTAAAAACTGCTGCCGGAGAATTGCGGCGATTCACAAGTATTCGAAGATTTTTATGTATTACGGCCTTCCCTTCGGCGACGATGAGTTCGCGCATCTGTTTACGGGCTTTATCGCCGAGCGCAACACGGTATACGCGTGCAGCGCTTCGAAGATGTCACTGCTTTCCGAAGATGCGAAGCGCTTTGCATCGCTTGCGGGAATCAGTCTTGAGCGGGATCAAATCGAATGCACGAACGAGCGCGCGGGGAATCCCGAAACGAAGCTCATCAAAATAATGCTGCAGGACGATTATTCGGCATAAGGTTCGTCAATTTTTCGCCATGTCTACGGCAACCCGCACGAGCAGTATAAGGAGCAAAAGCGCGGCAAGGCACAAAGCGCCGAAGAGAATTTTATAATTTGCCGGCACGGTTTTAAATTGCAGCGCTTCGTTTTCAAGCGTATTCCGGATCGCATCCGCTGCAGTTTTATCGGCGTCGTTTTGCGCCGCGCCTTTGCCTGCGCTCTCTTTTTTATTTTGTGCCGCCTCTTTTTCGGTCTCGCTGTTTTTTTGTGCGGCTTTGTTTTTCGAATCGATTTTTGCGCTTTGCTTTTTGCCGTCTTTTGCCGCTGCCTGTATATCGTGCATTTTTTCAGGCGCAAAGGGGATGACGAAGCGCGCATGTCCCGCCCAATTTTTGTATGAGTCGGCAAGACCGATGACTGCCGTTTCATCGGAAAAAGATTCGAGTATGCGTGCGTTGAAATGCTTTGTAAAATAATTTCGATCGTCGTAACGATTCGTATTCCACCAACACACTTTTTGCGCGAGAGTATCCGCTTGTTCCGGAGGCAAACCGTGTGCTGTTTCGATGTAGCCGGAGACGATAAAGGCGAGCGCTTTGATCGTTCCGACTTTCGCGTTCGGCGCGATATAGATGATGTCGGCTCCCGGAAGCGAGTCCGACGAAGGTACGCGGAGCGCGCGGTATTTTTTTGAAGGAGCGCCCGATGCGTAGAGCTCTCCGTCTTTATGCTGCGCATCCTGCCGTTTAATGCTTCCGCCGAGTCTGCGCCCCATATCGCGTATCTGCTTTGCGGTATTGAATTCGTTTTTCGGCACAGGGGACATATCTTCGATATAGTCCACGCGCGTTGCCGTATCGAGAAGCGCCGTATCGATTTGTACGGCAAAGAGAGAGCCTGCCGAAATCAGCGCCGAAACGATGACGAATAATTTTCTTAACATAACGCACTCCCGTAAAAAGTCAACGAACAAGTCGACTTTGCCTGTGAATTTGCGATTCGTACTCATACAGTATACAAATCATTGTAAAAATAAACAATGTAGTGTATACTGTCCGAACTATGGATACGCACGGTACGATGACCGGAGACAATCACACCGCTTTGTGGCACGGTCGTTTTTCCGAAGGGCCGGACGCAGCGGCAGTCGCGTTTGAAACTTCAATTCACGTCGATGAGCGCATGGCTCGCGATGATATTTTCGGAAGCAAAGCGCACGCGGAAATGCTCGCGCGTACGGGCATCATTTCGCGCCGAGAAGCCGATGCGATTATCGGAGCGCTCGACGCTATCGATGCCGATATGGCGTCGGGTAAGCTTTCCGTCGACGCTTCCGCTGAAGATATTCACTCGTTTATAGAAGCCGCGCTTACCGACAGGATCGGAGAGACCGGCAAAAAAGTGCATACGGGCAGAAGCCGAAACGACCAGATCGCCCTCGACGAAAGGCTGTATCTCAGGCGGACGATTCCCGAACTGCAAAAAAGCATCGCACATCTCATCGAAACGCTTGCCGTTCTCGCCGAGCGCCACACGCAATCGATTATGCCGGGCTTTACACACATGCAGCACGCTCAGCCGGTGACGCTCGCTCATCATCTGTGCGCGTGGGCGTGGAGTTTTACGCGCGATTGGGAACGGCTTTCCGATGCGCTTAAACGCATTTCGCGCTCACCGATAGGAGCCGGAGCCCTTGCCGGAACAACCCTTCCGCTCGACAGAAAACTCGAAGCGGAACTGCTCGGCTTTGACGGCGTGACGCCAAATTCGCTCGACACCGTTTCCGACCGCGACTACTGCATCGAATTCGCATCGTGCTTTGCGCTTTTGCAAATGCACCTTTCGCGCGCTGCCGAAGAGGTCGTGCTGTGGTCTACGTCGGAATTTTCGTTTATCGAATTGAGCGAAACGTGGTCGACCGGCAGTTCGATCATGCCGCAGAAAAAAAATCCCGACTTTGCCGAACTCATCCGCGGGCGGACGGGCAGGGTGTACGGCGATCTCGTAGCTCTTTTGACGATGATGAAAGCGCTGCCGCTTGCGTATAACCGCGATATGCAGGAAGACAAAGAAAGCCTTTTCGACGCATTCGATACGGTGAGCGCCTGCGTGTCGGTTTTTACGGATATGATCGCCTCAGCATCGTGGAATACGCAGCGCATGGAAAGCTCCTGCGAAGACGGCTATCTCAATGCGACCGATGTCGCCGACTACCTCGTGCGAAAGGACATTCCGTTCCGCACGGCGCACGGCATTGCGGCAAAAGCGGTGCGCACCGCGATCGAAAAAAAATGCAGGCTTGAAGAACTTCCGATCGAAGATTTTAGATCCTGTTCGGATCGCATCGAGGACGATATCTACCCGCTCATCGATTCGAAGTCCTGCGTCGCTTCGCGAAAAACCGAGGGAGGGCCTGCAGCCGAGCGAGTCGCGGAGCAGATACGTGTGCTGAAAGATTTCGCAAAAAAACGGCTCTGATTATTAATTTATTTACAGGAGATAATAAATGAAAAAAACGATAAGGGTATTTTTAGCTTCGCTTTTCGCGCTCTGTCTCGCGGCGGCAAGCGCCGGCTGCAAAAAACGGGATGCTGCTTCCGCCCGCGATACTTCGCTTGACGACCTCATCTCGCGCGGCGTATTTGTGCTCGGACTCGACGATTCGTTCCCTCCGCTCGGCTTTCGTGCTTCCGACGGCGAAATCGTCGGTTACGATATCGATTTGGCAAAAGAAGTTGCGAAGCGGCTCGGCGTCGAATTTAAAGCGCAGCCCATCGATTGGGGTGCGAAAGAGATGGAGCTGAACACCGGTAAAATCGACTGCATTTGGAACGGCTTTACGATGACGAAAGAGCGGGAAGAAGCGCTCGTGTTTACGAAGCCCTATTTGAAAAACGCGCAAGTGCTTGTCGTGCGAAACGACAGCGGCATTGCGTCTTTGAAAGACATGGCGGGAAAAACAATCGCACTGCAAAGCGGTTCGAGCGCGCAGGAAGCCGTCGATGCCAATGCGGAATTTTCGCGTTCGCTCAAAGAACAGGTACTCTTAAAAGACAACGTTACCGCTCTCAACGACCTTGAAATCCGCGGCGTCGACGGCGTTGTCATGGACAGCGTTGTCGCAAACTACAGCATCTCCGCGACGGGAAAGCCCTTTATCGTCATCGACGAAGCGCTGTCCTATGAAAACTACGGTATCGCGTTCCGCAAGGGAAACGCTGCCCTGCGCGACAAAGTACAGAGCATATTGGAAGATATGCAAAGAGACGGAACGGTTACCGCCGTTTCGGTAAAGTGGTTCGGACGCGATATTTCGGTGATCGGCAAATAAATGGAGAAGATGCTGCAGGCGATGCTGCGCGGAAGCGCAACGTCGCTCGAAGTGTTTTTTTTGACGCTGTTTTTTTCGCTTCCGCTCGCGCTTTCGTTTTGTGCGGGGCGCATGGCGAAAAATCGAATACTTTCCGGGTCGATGAAAGCGTTTTTGCTCGTCATACGCGGCACTCCTCTCATGCTGCAGCTGCTCGTCGTATACTTCGGCCCGAGTCTTCTGTGCCTTTGGCTCAACAACAATTTCGGTACCGATTTCCGTGTCGCGTGGCCGCGCTTTTTCGCCGCTCTCGTTGCGCTCATCGTAAACTACGCGGCGTACTTTGCGGAGATTTATCGCGGCGGTATCGAATCGATTCCCGAAGGACAATACGAAGCTGCGAAAGTGCTCGGCTATACGAAGCGACAAACTTTTTTGTATATCGTCTTGCCGCAAGTTGTTAAGCGCATCATGCCCGCGATGGGCAACGAAGCGATAACCCTCGTCAAAGATACGGCGCTCATCCAAGTTATCGGCGTATCCGAACTTTTGCGCGTCGCACAGGAAACGCAAAGCCGCCTCTTTTCGTTTATGCCGCTCTTCGTCGCGGGTGTCTTTTACCTTGCGATGAATTGGGGTGTCGAAATCGTGTTTGCACGCATCGAAGCGAAACTCTCCTACTATCGCTAAGGAAGGATGCCGTTTTCGCCGTCTCCTTTTTCGGTATCGACACGAACCTGGACTTTGTATTTAAAGGATTGATTTTGATCGCGGCGGTCGCCCTCGATTCGATTAAATACTTAAAATGCAAGTGACCGCTTGTTATCGCGCTTGTTTTTCACTATGGTATATATATCGAGTGCAAAAACGGCAGCACCGTACCGATAAGTGAGTAATGATGAATATGCGATTAATAAAAACTCTATTTTTATTGAGCGCCGCGGTGTGCGCGTTTTTGACGACATCCTGTGCTTCGACGAAAACCGAAAACGCGTACCTGCTGACCGATGAAGATTTTATGTGCCGAGTCGATACGGCAGAGGAAGCCGCCGACGATTCCTATATTTTTTTGCGTTTTTACGATCCGCAGCTTATCTCTCCGTTTTACGTATCGAATATTCTTAAAAACGGCATCGCAAAAGTAGACGTAAACCCGCTTACGGCAAGTCACGTGAGCATCGGTTTCGACTTGCGCGACGATTTTTTCGGCCTTACGCTGATGGCTCGACCCCAGCTGGACAGGGAACACTGCAGCGATACGAAAGCAAATAACTATACGAAGCAGTGCGATGCTGTATCGTCAAAGCAAATGCTGTATGCGATCAAAGCAACCGGTGAAGAACGCAAAAAAGCGATCCGTGTTCTTATGGAAAATAAGAATGTGCGCTACGATGTCGATAAAAATTTTAAAATCGCCAACCGCGCTGTAAAACGGAAATTATTTACGGCGGAAAACGACAGACCTATGGATAAATTTTATGCATCGAAAAAAGACATAGAAGCTGTAAACGATGCGGAAAATAAAAAAATGAAAAAAAAATTTGTGTGTTCGACTTTTGTCGCATACGTTCTATACAATTCCGTGCAAAGCGTGCGGGATTTTTTTAATAAAAATCACATCGATTATCGTTATCTTATGGTGAGCGATATCGCGTGCATTCCGGGCGTGGAGGAGCTGTTCGATTCGACATGGGAAAATTACAATGGGGCGGCTCGAGTATTTGCTGCGGAGCATGAAGAATTTCGGCGATACTTGCCGGAAGAAGATACGCTTTTCCCTTAGGTTGTAAAGCCGCATATTTTCTTATATAATACTCCTATGGAAAGTGTATCGGATATCAAAAATACATCGCCGTCTTCGTCGGACGAAGAGATTTCACTTATCGATCTGTTTGCCGTTTTGCTTCGGCATAAAAAACTCATCATTCTAATGACGTCCGCCGCTGCTGCCGCTGTTCTTTTATTTTCCGTGATATCGCTTATGCTGCCGCCTGAAAAATCGCCGCTTCCGAACGAATACACGCCGCGTGCGCTTATGCTGATAAACGATTCGTCGTCTTCCGGCGGTTCCCTTTCGTCGATGTTGAACTCAAGCGGGTTGAGCAGTCTTATGGGGCTTTCGGGTCTTTCAAAAAGAGGCGCGACATACAGTGCGCTCGCCGTTTACATTGCGGAGACAAATACTTATCTCGATGCGATTATCGATAAGTTCGATCTCACGACACGCTATAAGATAAAAGATTCCCCGAAAACCGAAACACGTAAAGTTTTGCAAAAAAATTTAAGTGCGTCTTTTGACGATAAATCCGGTGTTTTTTCGCTTGCATTTACGGATACCGATCCTGTCTTCGCACAATCCGTCATAAATTTTGCGGCGGACTATATGGAAACCGTTTTTGCAGAACTCGGTATCGATAAAAACAAACTTGCGAAAAAGAACCTCGAAGAAAATATCGATGCGAGTTATAAACAAATTCTTTCATTATCGAAGCAGATCCGTGAAAACGAAAATACCGCCGCATATCGTTATAATCCGAACGGTTCTCCCATTGTGGAAAACGCAATACTCGTTTTGGAATTGGAAGCGCAGGAACAGGTGTACAAGCAGCTTAAAACGCAATACGAACTTTTAAAAGTGGAAATGGCGAGCGAAACGCCGGTATTTCAAATCTTGGAACATGCGGAAGTGCCCGACAGAAAATCGGCGCCGTCGCGCGGTATGCTGTGCATCATCGCAACTTTCGCGGCGTTTTTTATGTCGGTGTTTATCGCATTTGCGTTAAATGCGATAGAAAACATCAAGCGCGATCCCGAAGCGATGAAAAAGCTTTCCGTCGCATCACATCAAAATCGGAAACGGCATCTATGAAAAAATATTTGTACGGCATCGTCTTTTTCTCTTTAACGATATCTTTTTTTCCGCTTGCAAGCTGCGGCGCGCTTTTTGCGCAGACGGCGAACGCCGGTCGATACGGTACGACCGGCAGACTGTCTAAAACCGATCCATCTTCCGATACTTCCGATACGGTGTCGACTGCGGATAAGATAAACGAACGGGAAACGGAGGAAAAAGAAAAACCGCTCGACAAAGAAAATGCGCTTGTTCCGACGCCGCAGCTTGCGATGTCTTCTGCCGATTATCGCGTAACGGCGGGCGATATCTATACGCTTGCATTTGCGGTCAACGGAACTATCGTCAGTTATATCATACCGGTAGATACGTCGTATCGGATCCGCGTTGCAAATATTACGACGATCAACGCGGCGGGCAATACGTTTTTACGCCTCAAACAGCGCGTAGAAGAAATCGTTATGCAAAACTATCCCATGAGCGGTGTTCAGTTTGCGCTTACGACGCCTGCCGTTTTTAAAGTCGTCATCGACGGAGAAGTAAAGGAAACGACGATTAAGCAGGCGTGGGCGCTCTCTCGGCTTTCGGATGTTATTGTGGGGACGCTGACCGATTACGCGTCGACGCGCGATATCGTCGTTACAGGCGAAAGCGGGAAAAAAAATACGTACGATATTTTTCAAGCGGTGCGTTTCGGCGATCTGTCGCAGGATCCCTATGTGCGTCCGGGCGATCGAATCACCGTCGGACGCATGACGCGAAAAGTGACGATAAACGGAGCCGTCGAACGACCCGGAACCTATGAACTGCTTGCGGGAGAAAACCTCCGGCGGCTTGTCGATTATTACGGCGGCGGCTTTGCGGATCGTGCGGATACGAACCGCATGGAATTGATACGTACATCGGGCAAAGACGATCCTGCGGGGGAAATACTGTACTTGAATAACGCTGCCGTCGCATCCGACTATCCGCTTTTGTGTTACGATACGGTACGTGTTCCGACGTATGCGGAGATAAAGCCGGTTATGTTTATCGAGGGTGCGCTTTCTTCTGCAACCGGTACGGCGCTCGATGCCGCAACACGGTTTGCAGTCGTGTTTGATACGGGCGAAAATTATGCTACGCTCGTGCGGCGCAATAAAACGCGTTTTTCATCGACGGCGGATATTGAAAACGCATACATCCTTCGCAAAGGGAAACCGATTCCGATCGATATCAATAAGATGTTGTACGACGCCATGTATTACAGTAAAGAAACGGTACAGCCTTACGATACGCTGATTATACCGTTTCGGCAGTATTTCGTTTCCGTTGCCGGTGCTGTGAAAAATCCCGGTAGGTATCCGTACATCCCCGACCGCACGTGGGAATACTATATCGGTCTTGCAGGCGGTTTTGTTAATGAAAAAAATACGCGCGAGGTTGTGAAAATCCGCGACATAAACGGAAAAAAACTGCGAAAAACCGATCCGATTACGCCGGAAACGACGATAACGGCATCTGCAAATTCGTTTACATATTATTTCGGATTGTATGCGCCCGTTATAACGACCGTTCTTTCCGCCGTTTCGACGACGGTGACGATTATTATTGCAACACAAAACGCTTCAAAATAGCGCATCTCGTTCGAATATCCGCAATAAGTTTCGGCGGTACTTGCCGGAAGACGAGTGCTTGCCTTGAGTTACGGATATTTCGGGTACGTCGATTATTAATTTTCGTCCGCGCTGTGTAAAATCTTTTGCTATCTGAAATCTTTTACGCCGTTCAAATCGAGCGTCGCAAAATAGTCGGCAATCGTTTCGCGCCGCCTGATTTCTTTAAACGAACCGTCGCTTCTCATGAGCACTTCGCCCGCTCTGAGCTTTCCGTTGTAATTGAATCCCATCGCCCTTCCGTGCGCGCCCGCATCGTGAATTATTAAAATATCGCCGATATCGATTTTCGGCAGACTTCGCCGGACGGCGAATTTATCGCAGTTTTCGCACAGAGATCCGACGACGTCGTATACCCGGTCTTTTACCGCGCTTTCTTTTCCGCTGACGGTCACTTCGTGATAAGCGCCGTACATACCGGGCCGCATTAAGTCGGCCATGCACGCGTCGACTCCGATATAATCGCGGTAGATGTGTTTTTCGTGAATCGCCGTCGCAATAAGCCAGCCGTAGGGGCCGGTGACGGGTCTGCCGCATTCCCAATAGATACCCATGGGATCGAGGTCGTTTTTAATAATTTTTTCGTCGTAGATTTTTTTGATGCCGTGCGCTACATAACCGAGATCGACCGCTTTTTGCTCCGGCCTGTACGGAATGCCGACGCCGCCGCCCAAATCGACGAATTCGATTTTTATGCCGAGCCTCTGTTTTATTTCGACACAGAGATCGAAGAGGATATCCGCCGTGTCGATAAAAAAATCGGGATTGAGTTCGTTCGAAGCGACCATCGTATGGAGTCCGAATCGTTCGACGCCTTCTTTTTTGCAGCGCGCATAGGCTTCGAAAAGCTGTTCGCGCGTCAGGCCGTATTTCGCTTCTTCGGGTTTTCCGATAATCGCGTTGCCGCCTTGCTTGAGCGGGCCGGGATTGTAGCGGAAACAGAGCAGCTTCGGTAATTTGCCGCCGAGCGCATTTTTTAAAAAATCGATGTGCGTGATGTCGTCCAAATTGATGAGGTTTCCGTGTTCGTACGCGTATTGAAATTCGGGAGCGGGCGTTTCGTTCGACGTAAATATGACGCTCTCCCCTTCGATGCCCGCCAAATCGGAGAGCATGAGTTCGGGTAAGCTCGAACAGTCGGCGCCGCATCCTTCTTCCGCGAGGATCTTAAGCATATAGGGATTCGGCATCGCTTTTACGGCGAAGTGTTCGCGGAACTTCGGAAAGACGGAAAAGGCCTCGGTAAAGCGGCGCATGTTTTCGCGGATCGCCCTTTCATCGTAAAGGTAGAAGGGCGTCGGAAATCTTTTTATTAATTTTAAAAGCTCATCGTGCTTGAGCGGAAAATCGGAACTCATATATCACCTATGTCATCCTAAATCGATTTACTATAACATATTCGAAATGCCGGAATCAACGGGCGGAAAATACGGGGCCTGTGCCGCCGTAAGCGCCGCACAGCATATTGCCATAATTCGGTAATTATGCTATAGTTCGCACGTATTTGCCAACTTAGCTCATCCGGTAGAGCATCGCATTCGTAATGCGGCGGTGATCGGTTCAAGTCCGGTAGTTGGCTTTTTTCTTTATGCCTATGGATCAGCGATGCGGTCTTTTATGGATCGACGTCCCCGAACGCGCGGACGGCACGGATGCGGATCTCTATTCGCTCGTGCCCGTGTTTGAAAAAGCGATTTCCGAAAATGCCGATAAAGGCGCAGCTTCGTCGTCGCAAAGCGCACACATCTTTATCGAAGGCGATAACTATCCCGTGTTGAAATGTTTATGCAAATCTCGGCGCAATGCAATCGACGCGATATACATCGATCCGCCGTACAACACGGGTTCCGATATTACTTACAATGACAGCCGCTTTTTACGCCGCCTTCCCGACGGCTCGCTCATTTCCAAAAACGATTCCGCCCGCCATTCCGCGTGGCTTTCGTTTATGTCCCGCCGTCTCGAACTTGCGAGGGAACTTTTGTGCGAGCGCGGCTGCATTTTTATTTCGATAGGCGATGAAGAATACGCGCGCTTGCGCCTGCTCGGCGATGCGGTTTTCGGCGAAGAAAATTACGTAAACGATTTTATGTATGTCCACGGAAAAGGGAAAAAAGATTCGTGGTCGCGCACGGTAACGCAGCACACGCTCTGCTTTGCAAAATGCAAGCGTTTCCTTCCTCCGTTCGAAGCCTCGGAAACGGCGGATTGGGCGCATTCCAACGCGGACGGCGACCTTCGCGGTCCGTGGTTTTCGGGCAGCATTTCGTTTACCGAGCCGCGATCGAATCCGAAGCACGTCAATTATTTTTCCATTACGTCTCCTTCTGGCAAAACCTGGACGCGCCAATGGCTGTGCGGTAAAGACGAAATGGAAAGTCTGATCCGCGACGGCCGCATCTACTGGGGAAGAGGCGGAAACGGCGTGCCGCGCAAAAAGATTTTCAACGGAGAAAAAAGCCGCGTTATTCCGAAAAATATCATCGCGTGCGCCGACTCGACGCGGGACGCGCAACGTTATCTCGACGATCTCCTCGGCGTCAAAAATGCTTTCGTCAATCCGAAACCCGTAAACCTCATCGAATACCTGCTTGAAATGATGAGCCTTCCGCGCGATGCGGTCGTCCTCGATTTTTTTGCAGGGAGCGGTACGACGCTTGAGGCGGTGCTGCGCCTTAACAAAAAACACGGCGTCTCTTTTCGCTGCATCGCCGTTCAATCGGCGGAAAAAGCCGCCTGCGCCGAATTCGATACGATCGCCGATATCGCCTACGAGCGCATACGGCGCATCATGTGCGGATATACCGACGGACGCGGCAACCGCGTTGCCGCTTTGGGCGGAAAACTCGAATACTACAGGCTTTTTAATGCGTAAGTGATAATGGGCTAAACTTGTAATTGCCGTGCATTCGGTCTGATTGCCCATTATCAATTATTACATCACCAGAGCCGCGATGTGATACACGATGAACGACAGGACGAGCGCGCTTGCGATATAATAGAATGCGATCGATACCGTCCATTTGAGCGAATGCGTTTCGCGATATGTCGCCGTAACGGCCATGAGGCAGGGCACGTTGAACGAAACGGCGAACATAAACGCGAGCGCTTCCGCTTTTGAAATCGCCTCGGGCAAAACGGATGCGAGGTTTCCGCTCGAAGCGCCTGCGGTTTTCGACAAAAAAGTCGCCGTCATAACATCGCCCGTTCCGACATAGAGCGAATTCAATACTCCGAGCACCGCTTCTTTTGAAACGGCGGACGCGAGAAAGGCGATAAAAGTCTGCCAGCCCAATCCGAAAAAGCGCGTAACCGGTTCGATGTACGTGCCGAATCGATAGATGATGCTGTTTTCCGCGCGCCCCGTCGATGAAAACGACAGCGCCCAAAAAATTACCGAAATCAAAAATATGACGCGGAGCGCACGCTTAAAGATATCCCACGATTTTGCAAACGACGTATAAAGTACGTTTGCCCACCTGGGCCGATGATACGGCGGAAGTTCCATGAGCATGCCGGTACGCTCTGCGGCGGGCGAAAGCTTGTTGCCGAAAATCTTTGCCGTGATGAATATCATAAAAAACATATACGTATAGATGCCGAGCATGACGAGGATGCCGTACGCGCCGAAAAAAATCGTCGCAAGCGTCGGCATGACGGTCGCGATGGCGGCGCAGGGTACCGCCCACGTAAGCATAATCGTCAGTATGCGCTGTCCCCAATTGTCGATGACGCGCGCGCCTGCGGCTCCTCCGATCGTGCAGCCCAAACCCATCAGCATGGGGCAGATGCTTTTTCCCTGCAGCCCGAGCTTCGTCATCGTTCCGTCGAAAGCGTAGGAAATGCGCGCCAAAAATCCGGTTTCTTCGAGCGCCGTAAACGTAAACGTTACGCCGACGACAAAGCCCGCCATCGCGGCGGCAAAGTACACGACGTTCGGGATCAAATCGGCAGCGAGCGATTCCAAAAAAGGAGCTGCGTGTCCGGCCTGCATGAGGCGATGGAGAAGGGGAGATGCGAGACGAGGAATAAACGATCCGAGTCCCATGAGCGGCATGGCGATAATCATCGACGCGACGAAAGCAAGCAGCATGATAGCGACGGAAAACGGCTTTCCCCAGCGGCGGCTCGTAAAGATGCGGTCGGCTTTTGAAAGCGTTGCGCGCTTTTTTTCGCCCGAAACGACGCCGTCGAGCAGCGCTTCGATCCATTGAAAGCGGACGTTCGCAAGTTCCATTTCGCTTTTTGCACCGCTGCACAGGGCGTCGAGTTTTTCCGTATCGATTTTTTTCGGATTATTAAATTCGTTTCGGAGGATACCTTTCAGTTCGGGATATTTTTTTCTGTCGGCGGCGACAAAGGGAACGACGGTGATGCCGAGCCGTTTTGAAAGACTCTCCGTATCGATCGATTTTCCCTGCAGTTTTGCGACATCCATCATATTGAGAATTAAAACGGCCGGCACGCGCATCGGTGCGAAGTCGGCGAGCATGTAGAGATTTCGCCTGAGCTGAGAGGCGTCGGCGAGTATGCAGACGATGTCGGCTTTGCCGGATGCGATGTAGTCTCGTGTGATCTCCTCTTCCTGTGAACCCGCCGAAAGGGAATAGCTTCCCGGAAGATCGGCGACGATGTATCGCTCTCCGTCGATAGTGAAATAGCCTTCTTTTTGTTCTACCGTTTTTCCGGGCCAGTTGCCGACGTGCTGGTGCGAGCCCGTAAGCCCGTTATACAGCGTGGATTTTCCCGAGTTCGGTTGTCCGAGCAATGCGATTGTCTTTGTCATAATCGGTTCTCCGCTTCTACGAAAATTTTATCGAGATCGCCGCAGCTGATCGCAATCAGAGTGTCGCGCGCTTCGACGAGTATGGGCTGTTTTTTTTCGTGCCTCACGACGGTAAGCGGACAGCCGACCGTAAGCCCCATCGACGTAACCCTTCCGATAAAATGCGCATCTCCTGCGATATCGGTTATCGTTCCGGAAAATCCTTCCCGCGTTTCGCTCAGCGACATAACACCTCCTGCATGGTTTAAAGACGCGTTTGACACGCAGTCAAAAAGATAGCCTCTGCTAATATTACTATAACACAGATTTTCAAATCGTGCCACAGAAAATTTATTGGTGTTTCTTATCGGAACATTTGCAACGAGTGATACGAAAAAGGCTCACTCACTTTTGGCGAACGGCTATATTCAGCACAACTTAGCTTACGGCACGGGCGGGCAGGTTACGTTCGATATGTGCCGCTTTGACTCCGACGGCAAAATCGCCGAACACTGGGATGTGATGGAGACGATCGCCGAAAAATCGACATGACAAAATCAAAACGGAAAGTTCTGAATCTGAGATTTTTATCAGGGCGTTCCCGCCCTCTCCTACTGATGGCAGCCGGAGAGGGCGGTCGGGCTTTTCGCACTTCCGCTATCGCTTCATACCGCGCGCGGTACGCCTCCGGCGGTGCTCCAATCCCTAACGCGTTTTCAGTACATCGAATAAATGTACCGATAATCGACAACACGAAATCGCTCTTTTAAGTCTGAAGGCGAAAAACGCCCAGCGCGTTTTTCTTTTTTTAGAGACGCTCGCAAATCCTGTGTACTGCTCGGATTTGCTCTTTTAAGTCTGGGGGCGAAAACCGCTCAGCGCGTTTTTCTTTTTTTAGAGACGCTCGCAAATCCTGCGCACTGCTCGGATTTGCTCTTTTAAGTCTGGAGGCGAAAAACGCTCAGCGCGTTTTTCTTTTATAGGAGACGCTCGCAAATCCTGTGCATTGCTCGGATTTGCTCGCTCTTGAGGTATCCCTCGAAATGGCATATACTCCGTAGTATGCGGAGTGTACGGAACGGCGTCGCGTTTTTTTTGATTACAGCTTTTGTCTTTGTGTCCTGTTCCGTGTCCGAGCGGCGGCAGATGCGGCGCGACGGATTGATGAGAGATGGTGCGCGCACCGTGCATGAAGATGTCGCGGCTGTCCTTACGGCAAAGCGCGAAGCGGTTTTTTCGTATGTCGAGTCTCTTACGATCGAAGAGCAGGTTGCCCAGCTTTTTATGGAAAACCTCGTCGGAGACGACGTCTTCACTCCTGTCGAATGGACGGATTCTTCGCGCAGTAAAGCACTCATGCCGGGCGGCTATATTTTCTTTTCATACAATATCGCCGATACTCCGGAAAAAATTATTAATTTTACCGATTCGATTTTTTCGTACTGCGCTTTGCATGACTGCATTCCGCCGTATCTCGCCCTCGATCAGGAGGGCGGAGACGTGTGTCGGCTTAAAGCGGTTTCGGGGAAGCTTCCTGCAAACGGCGTTGTCTCGGAATTTTTTTCGATTTCGGATGCGTACCGCCTCTATTCGCTGCAGGCGCTACAGATGCGTCTTCTCGGCTTTACCGTCAATATCGCGCCCGTCGTCGAAGTGCGTACCGAATCGAACGAAGCCTTTATCGGAGAACGAAGCTTCGGGGATGCGGACAGCGTCGTCGCATACGGCATCGCCGCGCTCAACGCGCTGCAAAATAACGGAGTCGCTGCGGTGATAAAGCATTTTCCCGGCAATACGAATACCGATCCGCATACGGGTTTGCCCGAAATCGATATCTCCGAAAGTGAATTTAATAAAACGGTACGCTATCCGTTTTTCCGCCTTATCTCTCTCGGAAGCGCGGGCGTGCTTATGTCGCATGCGCGCATTTCCCTCGCCGATTCGCATACCCCTGCATGCCTTTCGCACGTTTGGATAGGCGATAAACTTCGCGGCGATCTCGGATTTAAAGGCCTTGTGTTTTCGGACGATATCTTTATGGCGGCTCTTGCGGAAAACGGCTATCCTCCCGAACGCGCGGCCCTTTCGGCGATCGAAGCGGGTGTCGATGTGATTATGATTTCAAAAAAAAAGTTTGCACGAGAGCATGCGCTTCTCGTTTCGCGCGCGAAAGAAGACGACGCCTTTGCAAAGCGGATCGAAGAATCCGCCCGCCGCGTTATCGATTTTAAAATCGAGCGGGGTATCCTTGTGCTTGAAAAAACGGGCGGCGTTTGGCACGTCGTTTCGGCTTTCGCTTCGCCGTACATCGACTCTGCGGTACAAAGCGGAAGCGCCATACGCTATGACGGAGAGGCGGGGGGAGAGATAGGGCGGGCGCGGGTGGAAGCCTTTCGAACCGCAAAAAAAGAAAACGACGAACTCGTCGCGGAAGTGTACTCCGCTCGGCAAACGCGCGTGTCGGCTGCCGGAAGCGAACGGAACGCAAAGCTTTAGCGGAGAGTGAAACATGAACGGACTGCGAAAAGATGGAGATGCGCAAAAGCTTTCCGGCAAAGCGGGATTCGAATCGTATTATTCGGCGCTTTACGGAGAGCGATGGCCGCCGATCAAAAAAGCGCTTGTACGCGATGTTCGTTATGTTTCGTGGAATGCACGAGGTGCAGAGCCGTATTTTCTCGACGGGGCAAGCGTTTTGGCAGCTTCTTCGCTTCCGCTTTCCGGTGCGCGTACAATCCTCGACATCTGCGCGGCTCCCGGCGGCAAAACGCTCGTCCTCGCGTCCCTCATGGAAACGGACGCGCATCTCGTTGCAAACGAGCGTTCTCGGGAGCGTTATTACAGGCTCAAGCGCGTCCTCGAAAATTGTCTGCCTAAAACCGTTTGTGCGCGCGTGGAGACGAGCTTGGGCGACGGCGCGAAAATGTGCCTTGCTGAAAATGCGCGCTATGACCGAATCTTGCTCGATGCTCCGTGTTCGTCCGAGCGCCACGTTTTTACCGATATGAAATATCTTGCCGCGTGGACGCCTTCCCGTATAAAAACTTCGGCGATCGCTCAGTGGGCGCTTCTTTCTTCCGCATATCGCATGCTGAACCCGAAGGGCTACGTCCTCTATTCGACGTGTGCCCTTGCTCCCGCCGAAAATGACGGTGTCGTCGAGCGGCTTTTGAAAAAATTCGATACGGCAAAAATCGTGCTCGATATTATTCCGCACTGGAAACAAAAGCTCGAGCCGTTTTGCGACACGTTGCTTCCCGAAGCCGAAAAGACGAAATACGGTTTTCATGTTCTGCCCGACGTGCAAAACGGGGCGGGGCCGATATATTTTTCTCTGATTCAAAAGACGGCGTACGTTTGAACGCTTTGATATATCCGCTTTATCTGTTTCCGCGTCATCCTTGTATTTTCCGTTCTTTATTATCCGCTATCGTAAAAAATGCGGTTTCGCTTTCCCAATTGAAGACGGTGTTTTCTCGCGCACTTTCGAGGAGACGCACGATTTTTTCAAGCTCTTTCGACGAAAGCGCCTCTGCGATCCGCACGCCGTATGCGGACGATTTCGTATCGAACCACTTTGCAAGTTCTTCTTCCGTGATCCGCCGTTTTTCGACGAAGCGGCGCGATAAGCTTCGTACGGTAAAGCCTTTTTTTTCGAATGTGCGGACGACGGACGACGCATCCCAGTTGAAAAGCGGGTTTTCCGTATCGCCGAAAAATTCGTCTTCCGCCGCTTTCATTTTTGCAAGCGTATCTTCGTATGTGCCGAGCGTTGCGGGCGTGAGTATCTGCGTTTCGACGATGCGGCTCAGGTATTGTGCGCTTTTGGGAATGCGCTGTGCGACGACGGCAAGCCATCCTTCGGCGAACACCGCTTCTCCCGACTGTTCGCTTTCGGCAGGGGAAGGCGCTTCTTTTTTTAGTCCTGTGCGCGAAAGAGAAGAGGCTAGGGATTCGATCGATGCGGGTGAGGTAAAAGGATTTCGAAAAAAAAGACGGTCGAATTCGGCACCCCGATATGCGAACTGCAAGACGATATCGGAAAAGATTTCGCTTGTAATGCCCTCTCCTCCCGCTCCTTCGGGGAGCACTTGCAGGACGGGTTTATCCAAATCGCCGAGCGTCCTTCCGTACTGTTCGAGGATTTCTTTTCCCTTTTCGGTACGGCAGAGTCCGCACGTCATCCCTTCGGGCGTTTTCCGCGCGACGTCCCACAGTAAAAGACCGTCGTCCGCATTCCACACGAGCGAGCGGTGATGACGGAGAAGGCCTGCGAGTTCGGTCATCGTATCGCGCACGGCCAGCAGCACTTCTGCACGGTTCGAATCGAGACGCGCCCGCCACGATTTATCGGCTCTGTCGAGCGCCGTCTCTTTTGCCGCGTCTGCGGGGCTGAAGGTGAGATGTTCGCCTTTTTTATTGTTAATAAAATGTACGGCATCGTGCTTCGTAGCGGCCGCCGTTTTATGCTTCGCGCTTTCATCGGCCGAGAGCGCTTCCCGTTCGAGGAGCGAAGCGATTTGGATTTCGCGCCTTGAAAGCACGTCGCCGCGTATCGTCTTTTCGTAGCCCTGCGTACCCGGCGTATAAAAAACGCGGCCGACGAGAGCGTCGGGTAAATATTGTTGTGCGACCCAGTGATCGCGGTATGCGTGCGGGTAGAGGTAGCCTTCTCCGTGCCCGAAACCTTCGGCATCGCGGTTTCCGTCGCGCAAGTGATTGGGCACTTCCGCGTCTTCTTTTTCCACCGATGCAAGCGCATCGAAAAACGCCATACTGCTGTTCGATTTCGGCGCCGTCGAAAGATAGAGCGCCGCGTGTGCGAGAAAGTAGCGTCCCTCCGGCATGCCGACTCGGTCGAATGCGTCGGCACAGCTTGCGACGATGCTCACTGCGTTCGGATCTGCAAGCCCCGTGTCTTCACACGCCGATATGAGCATTCTCCGGAAGATAAAGGAAGCGTCTTCTCCGGCGGCGACCATGCGCGCGAGCCAATACATCGCGGCGTCGGGATCGCGCCCCCTCAGGCTTTTAATAAACGCGCTGATGATATCGTAATGATAATCGCCGTCGCGGTCATAGAGCACGACTTTTTTTTGAATCGATTCTTCGGCGGCTTCGCGGCTTATGTAGATCGTCGAACCCCACGCGGGCACGGGAGGAGAGGCGGCGGCATCCCATTTTTCAGGTGTCGTTTCTACGGCGAGTTCGAGCGCGTTCAGCAAACTGCGCGCGTCTCCGTTCGCCGTTTCGATCAAGTGTTCGAGAGCACCTTTTTCGAATTCGACTTTCCAATGACCGTAGCCGCGCTCTTTGTCGCCGAGCGCCTGTTCTGCCGCTTTTCGCAAATCGTCGTTTGTCAGCGGTTTCAGTTGAAATACGCGGCTCCTGCTCACGAGCGCTTTATTGACTTCGAAAAACGGATTTTCGGTCGTCGCTCCGATTAAAATGATCGTACCGTTTTCGACCCACGGCAGGAGGGCGTCCTGCTGCGCTTTGTTCCAGCGGTGCACTTCGTCGACGAATAAAATCGTGCGGCGGCTGTAGAGACTGTAAAAGTCTTCGGCCTGTTTGATCGCCGTTCTGATGTCGGCGACTCCCGTGAGCACGGCATTCAGCGTGATAAAATTGCTTTTCGTATGATTTGCGATGACGCGGGCGAGCGTCGTTTTTCCGCTTCCAGGCGGTCCGTAAAAGATAACCGACGAAAGCTGATCGGCCGCGATCGCGCGCCTCAAAAGCCTGCCCTTGCCGACGATGTGATCCTGCCCGATGTATTCGTCGAGCGTTCGCGGCCTCATCCGTGCGGCCAGCGGTTCGCGAAGCGCGTGTGCGTTTTTAAAAAGGTCGGCATCATTCGATTCGGACATAGTATCAGTATACTGCGTCTCCGTTCCTTTGCCTATCGAAAGGATCGATATTTGGCCTTCGGCGGCCATCTTTGAAAATCGACCGTTTTTTTTAAGGATTATTCCCTGTTCCAGTTGCCGCGTGACGGATAGTACGACCAAAGGCCGACGTCTTTGTAAGTGCCGCCGCTCGAACTCGATTTCCGTTTAAAGTCTGCGGACGCGTAAAGCGTTGCGCCTGTCTCCGATAAGGAGGAGTCGATGCACAGCAGTGCGGGGATGATATACGGGGAGCCGAGTGCGGAATCCGCGTTTGTCGAAAAGTTCGGAAGCGATGTTCCGGGTATGCCGCTTGCATTCGTTGTCTTTTTAAGGCCGCGTCCGTTCGTTCCCAAAAGGATCGCGTCGCTTGTGACGGCTATCGACGTGATGTTTACAGAACAGTTTACCGCGCTCGTTCCCGATGAAGCATTTGTACCTGACGCTGCGTATTTCAGCGTGGAACCGCTCGCCCAATAGACGTACGTTGCGGGTACCGACGTTTCATTTGTTGCGGCGCATGAATTAAAAAAATAGATGCCGCTTGCAGTGTAGGCTGCAGAGACGGTGGATTCGCCGGGCGCGTCTCCCAATGCGGATGTTTCTGCCGTCGTAGCGATACACGTCGCATCGCTTACGGGAGAATCGTTCAACGCGTATACGTTTTTGTTCATACGGATATACGCTTTTCGCTTTGTTGTATCACGCGTATTTGTGCAGAATATCGTCGTGTTTCCCGATGTGCCGGTAACGTCGTTATCGTGCGTTTTACGCCACGTCTTTGAGCCTGTGTCAAAATAATAGAGGTAACGGCTCCCGGCGGTATTTTCACCGTCTTCCGTATTTTCATAAATCGAAGTGCCGATCGCATAGAGCGTCGTCGGAGTAGACGCAAGCTGGTAGATGTAGATACCGTTGAATTTTTTATTATAATAGTCGTAGGAAAGTTTCGGCAGTCCGTCCGACATAGTGTTCCAATCTCCGTGCGATACGGAACTCGCAGGTTTCCCGTACACTCTGCCGTTTTGGATAAAAAGGTACTCGTCGGAGCCGAGCTTGCAGCGAACGATCGCATTGACGCGGCCGGTTATCGTTGCGTCTTCGAGTTCGACCTCCCCCATGATTTTGGCAAAGATGACATCCTGACAGCCGGTAAAAAAAACGGCGCATGCGAGTGCGGAAAAAATTATTAAAATAGGGAATGTGCGCTTCATATAAAATCCTTAAAAATGGTACCGTGCCGAAAGAGACGCCGTCAAAAAAAGACCGTCGAAATTATAGCTCGAATCGCTGTACCACTGCGGCATCCACAAAAAGACGCTTCCGATTCCGAACGACCAGCTTTCCGACATGCGGTAAAACATGCCGACTTCAGGCCGCAGCACAAAGCCCGGAAAATATCTCCTGCTCTGATAGGTTTCAAACGCGATGCCGGCTCCGATCGAAAGCGGAAATTCGAAATGCCAGACGGTCGGTTGAAACATAACGCTCGCCGTTACCGGCCAAAAGTTGAAGATATTGCTGCCGAGCGTCGGATGATAGCCGACCATGATATTGCCGCCGACGGCAAACAATCCGGTGAGAAAGCGCCGGTAACCGAGATCCGCAGCGCCGCCGACATACATTTTACCTTTGAAATTGAGCGGAAAACTCGGCATAACAGAAATCTGAATATATTGATCGCCGGAGCCGTTCATCTTATATCGGAATTCCGTACCGTCATCGTATTCGTCACCTTGAGATTTGCCTGATGCAAAAAAAGCGGCGGTGCAAAAAAACAGTATACAGCAAAGCGGTACAATGCGTTTCATCTTTCCTCACAAATACATCTAATGAAAACGGGGCTGTCCAAAAATTTCAGCGTTTTGACAGTTCCCTAATTAAAAAAAAAAAGATATATTATTCAGTATACCTTTTTTAAGCACTTTTATCAATGATAAAACGATGTGAAAGCGGGGCAGGTTACACGATGAGCGCAGTGATTATCGACGGGAAAAAAACGGCGGCGGATATTAGAGGACGGATTGCCTCTCGGACGGCGGAACTGAAATCGAAAGGTATCGTTCCCTGTCTCGCCGTCATCCTCGTCGGAAACGACCCCGCAAGCCTTTCATACGTGCGTGCCAAACGGAACGCGCTTTCGGAAGCGGGTATGAACGACCGTTCCGTGCAGCTGCCCGAAAACACAAGCGAAGCGGAGCTCCTTTCGCTTATCGGATCGCTCAACCGCGACGAGAGCGTCCACGGTATTCTCGTGCAGCTGCCGCTTCCGAAGCACATCGACGAACGTAAAATACTCTTTGCGATTTCGCCCGAAAAAGACGTCGACGGCTTTCATCCTGTCAATATCGGAAAGCTCGTCATAGGCTGTGATGCGCCGCTTCCGTGTACGCCGCACGGCATCATCGTACTCCTCAAGTCGATGCACATCGAAACCTCCGGTGCGCGCGCGGTTGTCGTCGGTCGATCGAATATCGTCGGAAAACCGCTCGCCCTCCTTTTGTCTCGCAAAGACTGCAATGCCACCGTGACGCTCTGCCATACGGGAACGAAAGATTTGAAAGCGATCACAAAGGTTGCCGATATCGTCGTTTCGGCGGCGGGTATGCCGAATACGATCCGCGCGGATATGGTAAAAGAAGGAGCTGCCGTCATCGATGTCGGCGTAAATCGCATACCCGATGCTTCGAAAAAGAGCGGTTTCCGTTTAGCGGGCGATGTCGATTTCGATGCGGTAAAAGAAGTCGCATCGTATATTACGCCCGTGCCGGGAGGGGTCGGTCCCATGACGATTGCGATGCTCATGCAAAATACGCTTGAAGCTGCGGAGAGAGGCCGTGAGCGCTGACGAAAAAACATCCCGAGCTGCGCTGCGCGATATACAAAGCGAAAAGGATACGCGGGGTGTGCCGCTGCAAAAAGTCGGCGTAAAGGGGTTACACTATCCTGTGACGGTGCGCGATAAAATCAATAAAACGCAAAACACGACGGCGACGGTAGATCTCTTTGTCGATTTGCCGGCAGACTGCAAAGGTACGCACATGAGCCGTTTTATCGAAGTCTTTCACAAATATCGCTTCGATATTTCGATGCATCGCTTTTTCGACATGCTCGATGAGATCCGCTCAACGCTTTGTGCCGCACGCGCCTACGGAACCGTTTCGTTTCCGTTTTTTATCGAAAAAAGCGCACCTGTCACCGGTACGAAAAGCATGATGAGTTATATGTGCGCGTATGAAGGAAGCGTCGGAAAAACCGAGCGCGATTTTTTTATTTCTGTTTCGGTGCCGGTTGCGACGCTGTGTCCGTGTTCGAAAGCGATCAGCGATTACGGCGCGCATAACCAGCGCGGTACGGTGCGCGTAAAATTGCTGTATTCGGATTTTTTTTGGATCGAAGACGTCATCGCCGTCATCGAAAACGCTTCATCGGGCGGTCTCTATGCCGCGCTTAAACGGCGGGACGAAAAATGGGTGACCGAACACGCGTATGACAACCCGCGCTTTGCCGAAGACATCGTGCGCGAAACGTATCTTGCGCTGCGTTCGTTTCAGATCTCAAAACCCTTTGCATGGTTTTCCGTCGAAGCGGAAAATTACGAAAGCATTCACAATCACAATGCCTATGCCTGTGCCGAATACGGATCGCAAACGGAATGAAATATGACGTACTTTTTTGAAACTTATGGTTGCCAAATGATGAGGCGAAGCAAGTGCGTACGCCGATTCCCGCGTAGCGAAGTGGAGCGGCCGCAGGCAAGATCGTTGTGAAAAAACGTCGTGTTTTTTCACAACACGAGAATTCTCTTCGAAGCGAAAGAGAGGGTGCGAATTCTCGCTCGGCAAAATCCGCGCATCCGTGCGCGGTACTATTTTTGAAAAATGCAAGTGGAATGAAATATGACGTATTATTTTGAAACATACGGTTGCCAAATGATGAGGCGAAGCAGGTGCGTACGCCGATTCCCGCGTCAGCGGCCGCAGGCAGGGCAAAAAAAATAAAAGTGGAATGCGATATGACATACTTTTTTGAAACTTATGGTTGCCAAATGATGAGGCGAAGCAGGTGCGTACGCCGATTCCCGCGTCAGCGGCCGCAGGCAAGATCGTTCTCTTCGAAGCGAAAGAGAGGGTGCGAATTCTCGCTCGGCAAAATCCGCGCATCCGTGCGCGGTACTATTTTTGAAAAATGCAAGTGGAATGCAAATGACATATTTTTTTGAAACTTATGGATGTCAAATGAACCTCGCCGAATCGGCGTCGATCGAACGGCTGTTTATCGCGCGCGGATGGCAAAAAGCCGAAGACGCGCAAGTCGCCGACGTTGCGGTTATCAATACCTGTTCGGTGCGCGCGACGGCCGAAAACCGCATATTCGGCAGGCTCGGCTGGTACGCGGGTTTGAAAGCCCTGCGGCAAAAAATGCCCGGTGCAAAATCGAAAACGCTCGAAAAGGCTGAGGCTTTTGTCCGCGACGGTGCAAAGCCGCTTACGCTTGTGGTTACCGGCTGTATGGCCGAACGCCTTCTTACATCGCTCAAAGAAGAGTATCCGTGTATCGATTACGTTGTCGGAACTTTTGCAAAAAAATATTTCGGCGATATCATCGAAGCTGCGGAAAAGGGGGTGAGGGCGGCTCCTCTCGACGATTCGCCGTCGTATACCTTCGCGCCGATTTCCGCCGAGCCGGGAGCTTTTTCGACCTTTGTGCCCATCATGCACGGCTGCAATAATTTTTGTACGTATTGCATCGTGCCCTATGTGCGGGGGAGGGAAGTGTCGCGCCCCGTTGAAGAAGTGCTTTCGGAGCTCGACGCGCTTTCATCGTACGGCGTAAAAGAAGTGACGCTGCTCGGGCAAAACGTCAATTCGTATTGCGACGCCGATGCCGACTTTGCAAAATTGTTAATTATTATTTCCGATCATCTTAAAAAAAACAATTCGCCGATAGAGTGGGTGCGCTTCGTTTCAAGTCATCCGAAAGATTTGAGCGATGCCCTTATCGATGCGATCAAGCACAACGATGTGCTGTGCCGCCACATCCATCTGCCGGTACAGCACGGTTCGACGAAGATATTGCACGCGATGAACAGGCGCTATACGCGCGAGTATTATCTTTCGCTCGTCGACCGCATAAGAGCCGCGCTTCCCGACGTATCGCTTACGACGGACGTTATGCTCGGCTTTCCGGGAGAGACGGACGAAGATTTCGAAGAAACGCTCAATCTTATGAAGACGGTGCGCTACGAAAATGCGTTTATGTACTATTATAATCCGAGAGAAGGAACGCCTGCGGCAAAGATGCGAGATCAGATTCCGCTCGAAGTAAAAAAAGCGCGGCTGCAAAAGATCATCGATATGCAGCTTAAAATTACGGCGGAAGAAATGCAAAAGCGGGTAGGCTCGACGGTAAAAGCGCTCGTCGAATCGGTGAGCCGCGACGACGAAGCGGAGCTCCTTGCAAAGACGGAGAAGGACGAGAGGGTCGCATTTAAAGCTGAAAAATCGCTTATCGGAAAATTCGTCGAGCTTCATTTGACCGAGCTTTCGGGTCAGACGTTTAAAGGGCACCTCTGAAAACTCGGTCGGATTTTTAGAGATCCAGGACTCCGGTTGTAGAGAAGCGATTCGTACGCGGCAATGCGGCGAATTGCACAAGCGGCTTTTTTAAAGTACAATCTCTACTAAGGTTTTTTTAACTCGATTGCGAGGTGATTATGATCGGTCTTATAATTTTTATAGTGATTGCGGTATTGATCGCGGTATTTACGGGATTTAATATCCGAAATGTCTGTGACGTCAACGTGATCTTTCACACGTTTCACAACGTACCCGTGTTTATCACGATCATCGTATCCTTTGTTGCGGGTATCGTTGTCGCGCTGCCGTTTTCCTTCGGCAAGGGCAAAAGCATCGCGGCAAAAAAAATCGATAAGATAAAAGCGAAAGCGGCAAAGGACGCGCTGAAAAACGCGGAAAGCATTGACAAAAAAGCTCCTGCCGAAAATCGGATGACGGAAAAAAAATGAAGCGTGTCCGCCGTTCGTTTGCCGTTTTATTATTAATTTTTTTTACACCGCTTGCGGCGGATGAAGCGCAATCGCTTACGGCCCGCGCCGTTGCCGATGCCGCGGCGGCAAAGCCGAACGTCGACGCGTCGATTGCGTATATCGCGGAAAACTTACCGAAAGTTTCCGACCCGAAAGAAAAGCGCGCGCTCTATGCGTTTTTTGGTTCTCTTCAGGAACAGCTTGCGCGTTTCGACGATGCGCGCGCTTCTTATGCCGCCGCCGCCGCTATACGTGCAGGCGATGCCGATCGCATGCCGAAAAAATCGTCGGAGCAGCTCGTCCTCGATGCGGTACGCTGTGCGCTCAGTTCAGGCGATTATACGACGGCGGAGTGCTATCTCAATTCGGCGGTGCGCAATTCGGCCGACGAAGCGATTCAGGCGCGGATAAAACTCTATGCGCTTTGGGCAGACCTTTGCCGTGCAAACGTGAGCGCCGATTTGGATGAGAGCGTCGTCATGCTGAAAGCGTATGTGTCGTTCAAGTCGATGGCGAGCGTAAAACCTGCAGTCCTTTTGACGCTGTGGTACCTTACGGGGGACGCATCCTATGCTGCGGCGTTGAAAAAAGAATTCCCCGCATCGCTTGAAACGGGAATCGTAAAAGGCGGCGTGCAGCTCCTTCCGGCGCCGTTTTGGTATTTTTTGCCGAGAAAAGAAGCGGCTCTCCCCGAAATCGATTCCGGCGGGGCGGAAAAAATTGCAAGTACCGAAAAAGACGCGGGAGCGGCTGTACCTCAAAAAACGGAATCAAAAGAAAATAGCGGTCAATCGCAGTCCGTACAAAACGTTGCCGCCGGATCCGAATCATCCGGAGCGCCGAAAACGCGAACGGGCGACGAACAAGGGCAAAGCGCGGCAGCCGCACAGGGTGGCGGCAGTTCGCTTCGCAGATTGCAGCTCGGCTTGTTCCGCGAAAAAGCCAACGCCGACAGGCTCGTCGCCGCTCTGAAAGATAAAGGCTTTACCGCCGCCGTGACGACGGAAACGAGAGCGAGCGGAACGACGTATTATATCGTAGCGGTCGACGAAACGGACGGCAGTATCGGCGATAAGCTGAGAACAGCGGGATTTGAATTTTATCCGCTGTGATTGATACGTATCTGATGTTTTCAATACGGTTCGACGAAATGCGGCAGCCGTAATGTAAGCGGCTCTCGCTTCCCGAATGCTCTTTGTCAAACATCCTTCTTTCTCATTAAATTCGCTTTTTTTGCCGATATTATAACGGTATGAAAGTCAACGGAAAAAAATCGTCCTCATTTGCAGTCTGTATCGCCCTCATCATCGCAGTTTCCGCGTCCGTTTTTGCGGACAGCACATATATCGTCAAAAAAGGCGACACGCTTTATTCGATAAGCCGCCGCTACGAGCTTACGGTTGCAGAGCTTCGAACTGCGAACAATCTTTCGGAAAGCGATGTGCTTCAAGCGGGGCAAAAATTGACAATTCCGTCGGCCGATATAACGAATGCGGCGGCATTGAGTGCCGTACCGGAAACGAAACCGGGCGTCCCCGTTTCCGAAATTGCAAAAAATGCGGAAACCTATACCGTTCAAAAAGGCGATACGCTTTATTCGATCGCGCGGAGATACGATATAAAATTATACGATCTGCTTTCGATAAACAATATGGCAAACGATGCCGTGATCAAAGTAGGGCAGCACATAAAAGTGCCCGCAAAATCCGCAGCTGTCGCAAAAAATATTCCGAACAATCCTTCATCGGGTAAGGGTACATCTTCATCTCAGAGTCCTGCCAGAACGGGAGACTCTTCGCTTTTATGGCCGGTAAAGCAGCCGACCGTCATCTATACAAAGGGTAAAGTATCGGGCGTCGAACTTTCGGCTGAAAAAGACGAACCGGTAAAATCGATCCGCGCGGGAACCGTCATGTACACCGGAATGTACCGCGGCTACGGAAATATCGTGTTCGTCGAATCGAAAACGGGATTGATCTACGCGTATTCGTGGCTCGGTTCGGTACACGTAAAAAAAGGCGATTACGTCGTGTGCGGAGATACGGTCGGTACTGCCGGAAAAAATGCGGCGGGAAGCCCGAGTTTGACCTTTATGGTTTTCCAAAACGGTATGCCGATCGACCCTGCAAAAGCGCCGCGCGGTTGAAAGTTTCCGCCGACTGTATCGATTGCCGCAGGCTTTGGCCGATGCGCATCGAAAATCGCGGTGAATGATCGTTGTATACAATTTTTAAATCCGATTTATTTTTTTTGCACCGATTCTGTGTCTTTTAAGCAGCGTAAAAATATTTTGCGGCAGGTTTTCGCGTCGTCCGATGCGCGGTGTGCGTTTTTCGCATCGATTCCCATAGCGGCTGCGAGGTATTGCAGCGAATGATGTTTTGCCGAAGGGTACGCCCATCGGCTCAAATTCAGCGTATCGATCGCTTTGTTCGACATGGAAGGCATACCGCTCCGTTCCAATTCTTTATTGATAAAAAGCAAATCGAAAGGCGCGTTGTGTGCGACGAGGATAGCGCTTCCGATAAATTCGATAAAAGCCGGAAGCACCGAAGATGCAGGCGGAGAGAAGGAAAGCATATCGTCGGTAATGTGTGTAAGCTCTTTCGTAAAAGAGGGCAGAGCG
This sequence comes from Treponema socranskii subsp. socranskii VPI DR56BR1116 = ATCC 35536, assembly GCF_000468115.1. Classification (GTDB taxonomy): domain Bacteria; phylum Spirochaetota; class Spirochaetia; order Treponematales; family Treponemataceae; genus Treponema_D; species Treponema_D socranskii. The sequence continues at coordinate 15,624 of NZ_AVQI01000068.1, read as the reverse complement.
ATTCCCGGATTTACGAGAGAGGCGAACGTGTCGAGTACGCCAGTTTTATCGAAGAGCACGGCGCCGATTTCGATGATGCGGCAAGTGTCGGGAGTAAGACCCGTCGTTTCGGTATCGATCGCCGCAAAAACCGCCCCGCCGTTTACGAGGCGGAGCAGTTTTTTGTAATCGCGGAAAAGCTTATTCGGCAGCCGCATCGAGTGTGGATTTTATTTCCGAAGCGATCGCATCGCGGAGGTGAGCGGCTTCTTTTTTCGCTTGTGCAAGACCCGCATCGTTGTTGCCGGCGACGGGAACCGTGCAGTTTATGTAGAATTTGATTTTCGGCTCCGTACCCGACGGCCGCGCGCTTACGATCGTTCCGTCGTCGAGGAAAAACTGCAGCACATTGCTTTTCGGAAGATCGAGCGGTTTTGTCGTCGCCGGATTTGCCGGATCGAACGAAACGCTCCGTTCGATGTCGCGAATTTCTTTAACGCGTTTTCCGCCGAGTGTCTTCAATCCTTCGTTTCTGAGCTTCGTCATGATGCCGCGCATCGCTTCTCCGCCCGTAGGACCCGGGAAATACTGTTCGATCGTCTTGTCTTCGAAGTAGCCGTATTCTTTATACATGTCGTCGAGGTGCTCGAGAAGGCTTTTGCCTTTGCTTCTCCAATAGAGCGTCATCTCCGCGCACATCGCGGAAGCGGAAATGCCGTCTTTGTCGAACACTTCTTTTTCGATTTTATAGCCGTAGCTCTCTTCGAAACCGAACACGTAGCTCGCGGACTTGTCTTTTTCCATCTCGGCTTCGACGGCTGCAATCCATTTGAAACCGGTTAAACATTCGAAAACTTTGACGCCGTATTTTTTGCAGATGTAGTCGATAAACGGAGAGGTGACGATCGTTCTGACGGCAGCGGGTTTTTCGGGCATTTTGCCGAACTCTTTCCGTGAAAGCAAAATATATTCGAGAAAAAGCGCGCCCATTTGATTGCCCGTTATCAAAACGAATTTTCCGTCTTTGTCGGGGAAAGCCGAGCCGAAGCGATCGGCATCGGGATCCGTCGCCATAATGCAGTCGGCTTTTTCTTTTTCGCCGAGCGCTATCGCGAGTTTCATCGCAGGCGCTTCTTCGGGATTCGGTTTTTCGACCGTCGGAAAGTTTCCGTCGGGGTCGCGCTGTTCGGGAACGGTGATCACATTGAGCCCCAAATCGCCGAGCACTTTTTCGACGTGCATGCCGCCCGTGCCGTGAAGCGGAGTGTAGACGATTTTGACGTCTTTCGCGTGCGCTTTGATGAGATCCGGCCGGAAAAGCTGTGCTTTGCACATGTCCCAGAATTTTTCGTCCATGTCTTTGTCGATGAGGACGATTTTGCCGGCTTTTATCGCTTTGTCTTTCGACATCGTTTTGATTTCTTTGACGGCGTTCACTTCGCCGATGATACCCTTATCGTGCGGCGGAATCACTTGCGCGCCGTCGTTCCAATACACTTTGTAGCCGTTATAGATGCGCGGGTTGTGGGAAGCCGTTACGATAACGCCGGTGTCGGCACCGAGCGTGCGGACGGCGAACGAAAGTTCGGGCGTGGGCCTCAGCGACGAAAAGAGATAGGCTTTGATGCCGTTCGCCGCGAAAATGCACGCTGCTGCTTCTGCGAATACGTCGGAGTTTTTTCGGCTGTCGTAGGCGAGCACGGCCGAAAGCGTGCCCGCTTTTGCCTTTTCGGGAAAAGCTTTGATCACGTAAGAAGCGAGCCCCTGCGTTGCGCGATTTATGACGAGCGGGTTCATGCGGTTCGTTCCGCCTCCCATTATGCCGCGAAGTCCGCCCGTGCCGAATTCGAGCGATTGATAAAATCTGTCTTCGAGTTCTTTGATATCGTCTTTTGCGATGAGCGACTCGACTTCGCTCCGAAAGTTTTCGTCTTTTTCTTCGGCGATGTACGCATTCGCGCGTTTTAAGATTTCCGATTTTTCCATATCACACCCCTTTTCATTTTATTATTGTACGGCGCGTTCAAGTATAGCAGGTTTTACGCAGCGCTTCAATTTCGCGTAAGTTTTTCGCGCGGAGCAAAATCACCATACGCCCGCCGATTTAAAATACCGATACCGTGTTTTCCCCGCATTTACGCCTTGTCGGCCTCTTTAAGCATTTTCGTTTCCCATTCGATGAGCATCCGCTCTTCGTCGTGCGCGTCTCCTTTTACGTCACAGAGTATGCGGAAAACCGGTTCCGTACCCGAACCTCGCATCCACATAAACGATTTCGGATTTTTATCTTTATCGAAAAAGATGATGCGGAGCCCGCCTTTACCGCTCTTTGAAAAATCGGAAGCGTTCCGAGTTTCTTTCGTTCCGTTCGTCAAAACCGCTTCGTATGAGACGATGCCGTATTTTTTTTCGAGTTCCGCTTTTTTCGACTTCCATTCGCGCTCGAAAATACGCTGAAATCTTCCTTTAAGTACCGCGTTGTCTGAGGTTTTGAGGCGGAGCACGGCGCCGGGTTCGGAAACGCCGGTTGTCGTGTAGACGGGAAGCGTTTCGAGAACGTCGGTGAGCGTAAAGCGTTCTTTGTATGTGTGATGCGATTTTTCGCACCACGCTTTATACAAACCGTCCATTGTCAATAATTTAATAATTGCGAACAGCGTAGAAAGCGGATCGCGGACGGCGGACGGGTACGTGATGTTCCCTCCGTTTCCGCCTTCGCCGCAGATGCGCACCGTAAAGCCCTTTTCACGCGCGCTTCGTGCGGTATTGACGACGTTCGCTTCTCCGACTTCTCCGTGAAAAACTTTTGCGCCGAATGCCTTTGCGATGTCGTCGACGCGCATGGACGTACAGCAGTTGACCGCAACGGCGGGCTTATAGCCGTCCTTTGCAGCGTAGAGCTTGTCGGCGTATGCGAGTTCGGCAAGGACTGAAAGCGCAAACACTTCCTGCGCTTTCAGAGGCAGCGCTTTTTTTTGTTTTTCATTCCAATAGACGATATTGCCCCGATCTCCGTCGCAGTCGGGCATATAGCCCAAGACGGCTTCTCTTTTGCCTTCGGCTTGCAGCCTTTCCATCTCTTGTGCGCACCACACGAGGTTTTCCGGTTCGGGGATGATTTCGTGCGCGATGGCGCCTGCTTTGTCGTTTATCGCATAAAAACCGATACCGTTTTCGGCGAAAAAATCTTTGTCGATCGAAAGCGTACGCGCCGAACCGTTCATATCGCACACGATGCCGATATGCGCTTTTTCGGCAGCGCTTTTGATGGTTGAAAAAAGAGCGTCCTGTTCGGCACTTTGGGGAAGAGCGCTGACGACTTCTTTGATAAAGGCTTTATATGCGGCAAGCGAATCTTTTTTACAGCCCGGCGATTCCGCGTATACCCATTCCGCATCGCGCATACTGCACGAATTGAGGAGAGCCGCCGCTTTTTGCATCGCTTCGGGATCGGCGCATTTTTCGACGAAAGCTTTGACCATTTTCGCATTTTCTTCGGCGTTTACGACACCTCCGTCGCTCAAGCCGACTTTGAGTCCGTTGTGACCGATCGGATTGTGGCTCGCGGAGATATAGATAGAGCCGTCGAATTTTCGAGCGTACGCCATGATTTCCGGTGCGGCGACGACGCCGGGATAGCGCACGATGGCTTTTCGCGCGAGAAGCGTTCGCACGATCGCCGATGCAACGGCTCCTCCCGTCGGGCGGGTATCCGTACCGCATACGATGACGGGATTTTTTTGTCCCGTCGCGGCGCTGATATAATCGAAAAAAACGTCGGCGGCGATAACGGCGAGCGCGGTATTTTCAGAGCCGATTTCGCTCGTCGTGTCCTGTTCATCGCCCGATTTTGCAAAAACTTTGCGCCAGCCCGACGCGGAAAGAATCATGTTGTGTTCCATAAATATCATTCTATCACAAAATGAAATATATTGCATCTTGACATAACGTAAAAAAAATCATACTATATTCCCGTACATTTTAATTATCCTTTAAGATGGACTCGTGACACACGGGTCTTTTTTTTTGATGCAAGGTGACGATGGAGTATATTGCATTTGACGACATTCCGCATTATTCGGAATGCGCCCCGCTCGTGGAAGGGCTGGGCTATCATCTTATCGAATTAAAAATCGTTCCGGCAAAAACGATTACGAAAATCCTTGCGGTCATCGCACCGAAAGAGCCGGATACAAACATAAGCGTAAACGATTGTTCGCGCGTTCACCATGCGCTGCTTCCCCGACTTGAAGCCCTGCTCGGCACCGACAATACATCGATGGAACTGACTTCGCCCGGCATCGACCGCAATATAAAAAATGCTGCGGAATTTTCTCTGTTTGCGGGGAGACTCGTGCGCGTGTGGAGCAAAAAAGAGAACGATTGGATCAGCGGAAAAATCGTAAGTGCCGACGAAAAGGCTCTTGCAATGGAAACGGAAAAAGGAGAAACGATTACGGTGCCTTACGGAGAGATAGCGAAAGCGAAATTTGTGCAGTAGTCGGTTTACATTAAATTTTTATTAATTATTAATTTTGTGGGGACAGCATTAGGAGGTTTTCCATGTCGGAAATGGCAGAGGCGATCCGTCAGTTGATACAGGAAAAAGGATATTCCGAAGATTCGGTAAAAACGATCATCGAAAACGCGCTCAAAGCCGCATATAAACGTACTTACGGAACAGCCGACAACGCGATCGTCAAATTCAACGACGATATGTCGGATGTGGCCATCTATTCTCGAAAAACGGTCGTCGACGGCGTATACGATCCGGTGACGGAAATCGAACTCGAAGATGCAAAAAAACTCAGCGACGAAGTGGAACTCGGCGACGAAATCGATATTCTCGAAGATCCGAAAACCTTCGACCGTTCCGCCGTTACGACGGGAAAACAAACCGCTCATCAGGAGCTGAACGAAAGCTACCGCGACACATTGTATAACGAATATAAAAATAAAATCGGCGAAATCGTCGTGTGCTATTATCAATACCAACGAAACGGCGACATCTACGTCGATCTCGGAAATGCGGGAAAGCTCGAAGGCGTGCTCCCGCTTAAATTCCAATCGCCGAGGGAACACTACGAAAAAGACGACCGCATCAAAGCGCTCATCGTCAATCTCAGGCGCATATCGACGGGGCTGCAGGTTATCCTTTCGAGGAGTGATCCCGAACTCGTGCGTTCGATCATCGAAATGGAAGTGCCCGAAATCGCCGACGGTACGATCGAAATCGTCAAAATCGTACGCGATGCGGGGCACCGTACAAAGATCGCGGTTTCGTCAAACCGCGAAGACGTCGATCCCGTGGGCGCCTGCGTCGGCTTAAAAGGCGTGCGTATCCAAAACGTCATACGGGAGCTGCTCGGCGAAAAAATCGATGTTTTGAAATTCGATCCCGATCCTGCAGTGTTTATTAAAAACGCGCTTTCTCCCGCTCAAGTCGAGCGCGTGTTTATCCTCGATCAGGAAAAACGTCAAGCGCTTGCGATCGTCGAAGAAAGCCAGTTTTCGCTTGCGATCGGAAAGCAGGGACAAAACGTGCGCCTCGCAAACAAACTGTGCGACTGGAGCATCGACGTTAAAACTCAAGAGCAGGCGGCCGAAATGGATCTGTCCGAATCGGTTACGATGCAGACGGCACAAAATCTTTTCAGTGACGATACGGGCAACGAAGCTTACGACGAAATCAAAACCGTTGCCGAACTGCCCGGTATCGATATGCGTGTTGCGGAAATCCTTAAAACGGCCGGCATAGAGGATATCGAACAGTTCGTCGAAGCCTATGACAACGACGGCTTAAAACACATCGAAGGGTTGACCGAAAGCGATATCGACGGCGTCGATGCGATTATTAAAAATACCGTCGAATTTGTAGAAGCGGAAAACGCGCCCGAAAGCGGTGCGGAAAAAAATGCCGACGATGAAGAAGTATACCACTGTCCGGAATGCGGCGCGGTGATTACACTCGATATGACACATTGTCCAAAGTGCGGTGTCGAGTTCGAATTTAAAGAGGACGAGGAATAGAAAAATTTATGGCGGATGAAGTAGAAAAAAAGCCCGAATTCGTAATTCATCACAAAAAGCAGCCGGCGGCCGATAAAGCCCCTGCATCTCCTGCGGAAAAAAAGCAAAAGCGTGTCGTCATCGTTAAGCGCGCTTCGAAAGCGGTCGATGGTGCAAAGGCGGAAAGGCCGCGCATCGTCGTAAAGACGGATGTACAGGCTCCATCCCCACAAAAGATGTCCGAACCGGCCGCATCGGATACCGTCGAAAAAAAGGCGCCGCCCGTTTCCGAGACGAATGTCCGGCAGCCGACGGGCGATATTGGCACAAAACCGGTAAAAGCCGCGCCGGTCAAAAAAGCATACGACTTCAACGCCGTTCGTCCCAACGTTAAAGCGGGTAATCTTTCCGACAGAAACCGTTCGGCTTACCGGGCATCTTCACCTCGTTCCCAAGGGACGGGATACGGCACTCGTCCCTATCGCGACAGTACCGGCTTTACCGGAGCACAGGCGCGCGCCGGGTATCAAAACAGAGAACGCGAAAACCAACAGGGCGGATATACGCAGGGAAGAGGCGGTCGTCCCGGATTTTCGGGTACTCGTACGGGCTTTCAGGGACGTCCTGCTCGTCCCGGTTTTCAAAACGGTCGTCCGGGATTCACCGGAGGAGCGCGTCCGGGCGGCTACGGTTCTCCCGCTGCAGTTCCGCCTCCGAAGGGACCTGCAAAAAAATCGTTTAAAGGCAAAAAACAGGTTTACCGTAAAACTGACGAACAGCTCGAAGACGATAAATTTTTTGCGCAAAAGAAAAAAGCTGAAACGCCTGCGAATGCAGTACCGAAATCGATCGATATCATGGAATCGATTTCCGTTTCCGATCTCGCGCGCAAAATGAATTTAAAAGCGTCCGACATCATTCAAAAGCTCATGTCGCAAGGCATGATGGTTACGATCAACCAATCGATAGATTCCGATACGGCAACGCTTGTCGCGTCCGAATACGGCTGCGAAGTGCATCTTGTCAGTTTGTACGACGAAACCGTCATCGAAAGCGACAAAGACAATGCGGAAACGGTAAAGCCGCGTCCGCCCATCGTCACTGTCATGGGACACGTCGATCACGGCAAAACGAAAACGCTCGATGCGATCCGCCATTCGCATGTCGCCGATGGAGAGTTCGGCGGCATTACCCAGTCGATCGGCGCGTATTCCGTTTCGACGGAAAAGGGTACGATCACTTTCCTCGATACGCCCGGTCACGAAGCGTTTACGATGATGCGTGCGCGCGGTGCGCAGGTAACCGATATCGTCGTTCTCGTCGTTGCGGCAGACGACGGCGTTATGCCGCAGACGCTTGAAGCGATCAATCACGCAAAAGACGCAAAGGTTCCGATCATCGTCGCGGTCAATAAGATCGATAAGCCGGAAGCGAATCCCGACCGCGTACGCACGCAGCTTTCCGAGCACGGGCTTACGCCTGAGGATTGGGGCGGCGATACGCAGTATGTCAATATCAGTGCGCTCAAAGGCGAAGGTATAGACGATCTTCTCGATGCGGTTTTGCTGCAGGCGGAAATGCTCGAATTGAAAGCCGACTACAACTGCCGTGCCGAAGGAAAGATTCTCGAATCGAGGGTCGATCAGGGACGCGGTATCGTCGCGACGGTCGTCGTGCAGCGCGGTACGCTTCATCAAGGCGATCCTTTTGTTGCAGGTATTTACTCCGGCCACGTGCGGGCTATGTTCAACGATCGCGGAAAACGCATTCAAGAAGCCTCTCCGTCCATGCCCGTCGAAGTGCTGGGCATTGAAAGTATGCCGAATGCGGGCGATCCGTTCCAAGTGACGGAAAGCGAAAAAGACGCGCGCGAAGTTTCGGTAAAGCGGCAGGAATTGAAGCGCTTTGAAGAAGCGCGCGCGGTCAAAAAAGTTACGCTCGAAAATCTTTATCAGACGATCGACGCGAGCAACGTCAAAGAATTCCGTGTCATTATCAAAGCGGACTTGCAGGGTTCGGCCGAAGCGCTCAAAACCGCGCTCGAAAAACTTTCGACAAAGGATATCCGTCTTGTCGTCATCCATTCGTCGGCGGGAGCCATCAACGAAAGCGACGTTACGCTTGCGAGCGCCGACCGCAATGCGATCATTATCGGATTCAATGTGCGTCCGACGGCGAAAGCAAAATTGCTGGCCGATCAGGAGCGTGTCGAAATCAGAAAGTATTCGATCATCTACAAAGCCGTCGAAGAAGTGCAGGCGGCGATGGAAGGTATGCTCACGCCCGATACGAAAGAAGAAGTTACCGGTACGCTTGAAGTGCGCAATACGTTCAAAGTACCGCGCATCGGTGTCATCGCAGGCTGCTATGTTACCGACGGTATCATCAAGCGGAGCGGCAGCGTTCACCTCATCCGCGACGGGATCGTCAAATTCACGGGAAAAATTTCATCGCTCAAGCGCTTTAAAGACGATGCGAAAGAAGTCGCTGCGGGTTACGAGTGCGGCGTCGGCATCGAAGATTGGCAGGATATCCAAGTCGGCGATACGCTCGAAGCGTTCGAACTCATCAAAGTGGCGAGAAAGCTCGGCGATTCGCTTGCCGAAGAAGCCGTTGCCGCCGATTCGGGCGAGGGCGAAAAAGAGTGAAGCAGTACCGCATGCAGCGACTCGGCGATCAGCTGCGGGATGAAATCTCAAAGCTCATCATCACCGAGCAGGTAAAAGATCCGCGCGTGTCGACGTTTTTGACGGTAAACCGCGTCGACGTGTCGAACGATCTGTGCTACGGAAAAGTTTACGTTTCGAGTTTTCTTCCCGACGCGCAGGTAAAGACGGGCGTCGAAGGTTTAAACAGCGCTGCGGGCTTTATCCAGTCGGCGATTGCAAAAAAGCTCCGCATCCGCCAATTTCCGCATTTGACCTTTTACGTCGATACGGCGATGAAAGAAGGTTTTGAAATGGTGCAAAAGCTGAACGAACTTGAAAGGGAAGGGCGTACTGCCGGAGACGCAAAAAATGCCGATGCGGCTTCGGATCTTCCTGAAACGGAGTAGGCTCGGATGCGGGGCGGCATCGTTCTTTTTGCAAAGCGTCCGGGCGTAACGAGTTTTTCATCTCTCTTTTCGATTAAGCGCGCGCTCGGTACGAAAAAAGTCGGACATACGGGAACGCTCGACAGCTTCGCCTCCGGTCTCCTCGTCGTGTGTACCGGCTCTCTCACTCGCCTTGCGTCATACATCACTTCTTTTAATAAAACTTACGATGCCGTCATCAAATTCGGAAGCGAAACCGATACGCTCGAATACACCGGAAAAATTGTTAAAACCGCGCCTCTTCCGAAAAAAGACGATGTCCTTTCCGCAATCAAGCATTATACGGGCGACATACTGCAGACGCCGCCGCTTTTTTCCGCGCTGCACATAAACGGCGAGCGGGCAAGCGATATTGCGCGGAGCGGACGCAGCGCCGAAATGCCCTCGCGTCCCGTTACCGTATATGCTTCCGAAGCGGAAGAGTTTTTATTGGAAGACGGTCGTGTAAAAGCCGTCCGCGTCCGCTTTTCGGTTTCTAAGGGGACGTATATCAGAAGCCTTGCCCGCGATATCGGCTCGTGTTGTAAAAGCGCAGCCCACCTCGCAGGCTTGAGGCGGCTTTCGGTCGGAAGCTTTCGCCTCGAAGACGCTGCGGGCTTTTCATCGCTTGCGCCGTTTACGATACAGTCGGTGTATCAAACGATTTCCGATATGCAAAAAGCGCAATCCGCTTCATGTAAGGCGGACGCGTCGGAACATACTTCGCATTCGGGAGAAGACGTACAAAGCGAAGTGCGCGAAAAGATGCAGACGATGACCGCTCTCCTTGCAGCCGAATGCGGCTTCGGTACGGCGCACATCTTTCCAGAATACGAAGACGATTTCAAACACGGGCGTCCGCTTTTTTCTTCGATGTTTGAAAAAGAGGCGGGCAGCGTATGTGAAACAAGCGATACGAGTTCGGTGTGCGGTGTATGCGCAGCGAACAGTAACGCACCTATTGCGGTTTTCGGAAGCCATAATAATTTTTTGGGAATGATCGCTGAGGGCGACAAGGGTGCATATTCGTATACGTTTGTTAGTCCCGATTGATGCTGCATGTGATATAATACGCCGTTTTTTTCGGTTAGATTTAACGTGATGCAATGCGCTCTCTTGACACGCTTAAGCTCTTGTGATACTCTTCCTTCAATGCGCGGGGATGGTGGAATTGGTAGACACGCTAGCTTGAGGTGCTAGTGGCGCGAGCCGTGCCTGTTCAAGTCAGGTTCTCCGCATCGTAAGGATTATCGGGTTTCCGGTAATCCTTTTTTTATGCCCGAATGCCTGTATGCGAGTAAGAAATATTTTTCCCGCAATATTTTTTACGTCGATATCACGATATTGACGGTTGTTTGATTTATTGGAGTTATTGAATTTATTTGATTTATCGGCTTGAAAAGAAATAAAAAAAATTGTATAATATACAATATGATACACAATATAAAACATTTATTTAAAAACAAGAATAAAACGATTTTGTTTGCGGCACTCATTGCTTTGCTGTTTTTATCTTGTGCGAACGATTTATCGAAGACCGATACGGCGGTTACCGTTACAGGAATTGCTCTTTCTCCCGATGAAAGCACTCTTTCGATGGTAAATGGCAATACGCGACAAATCAATGCCCAAGTTCAACCGGAAAATGCAACGGATAAAAAGCTTACCTATACTTCGGATAATGAAGTGGTTGCATCCGTAACTGCCGGAGGACTGATTACGGCAAAAGCGGTTGGAAGTGCAAAAATTACGATTAAAGCTTCAAACGGTATTTCGAAGACAATCAATGTTACCGTTACCGCAGCGCATATATCGGTTACAGGTATTGTTCTTTCTCCCGATGAAAGCGGCATTTCGCTGGTAAAAGGTACTACACGGCAAATCAACGCTCATGCCGTGCCGGAAAATGCAACGGATAAAAAGCTTACCTATACTTCGGATAAAGCAGCAATTGCATCCGTAACTGCCGGAGGACTGATTACGGCAAACGGAGTCGGCTCTGCACACATTACGATACAAGCCGCGGACGGTATTACAAAGGGCATCACCGTTACCGTTACGGCAGCGCATATTCCTGTTACTTCTATTATATTCAATCCGCCGCTTCCTGCACAGCCGATCGAGTTGGTTATCGGTCAAGTATATAAGTTCGGTGCAAAAGCAATGCCTGAGGAAGCTACCAATAAAAAGCTGACATTCACCACATCCAATAGCTCAATAGCATGGCTATGCGGTGAGGGGAACAGTGAAGTAAAAGCTGACGGACTTGGAGAAGCGACAGTAACCATAACATCCGATGATAATCCCTCTGTTCGCGAAACGGTTCATTTTAAGATGAAGCCAAAACCTGAGATTAAAATAAAAACAAGCCCTGCAGAATGCGAAAGTAATGGCGGAGAGGCAACTTTCACGATAGAAACACTCAAAGGAAAACTTGACTATACGCCTGAAGTCGTAGAAGGAGGCGCAAAATGGCTGAGCGTAGCCGGTAAAGATCACACAGATGAAAGTACAGATACGGTACGCTTAACTGTTCAGACAAACAAAACCGTATGGAATAGAACTGCACGTATCAGATTTAAGGATAATATTACGAATGAATACATCAAAATTTCAAGTAAAAAATATCTGGAAGTGCAGCTTACTCAAAAAAAGAATGAGAATCCGAACGTAGCGATACAGTGGGTACACGGAATAACGCCACCCACGGACGCGGAAAAGGAAAAGATTGAGGTACTTAAGAAAGGGGTACCTACCGGGACATACCATAATATCAACTATGTTTTTTACTGGCCGGAAACACAGACTACCACATTTTTTAATACGCGGAAAGTCGATCATACGCATGCTCCGAACGGAGGTTATCCCGATAGTAATCAATGTTGGGCTAAAACCGATGCTAATATGCTGCATTGGTGGTTTGAACAGAACAAAGAAAATGTAAAAAAGTACATAGAAAAGAAACATATAACCGGCGAAGCTGCAAAAGCGTATGAACCTTTTTATAAACGCGGACTTGAAGATAATCAGGAGGAGCAAAAAAGTTCCATAGCAAATCTCTTTCGCGAAAAATGCATCAATGAGGGAGGGGATCCTGCTAACGGACTACAGTGGTATCTCTTCGGATTAAATGGTTTTAAAAATGCAAAAAATAAAAGCTATTCTCCGGCATTATTTCCGGATGTCTTTAATGAAGGGAATACTCCTATCGAGAGAGCAGCCATTTATACAAAAAAAGAGTTCGAGGATATGCTTAAAGCTGTATTTAAATCTCAAAATAAATCTCAAAAAGCGGTTGGGCTGAATAGATATGGGGCGGACGGTACCCAACATGCCATAACATTGTGGGGCGCTGCCTTTGATGAGGATAATAATATTATCGCCATATATGTTGGCGATAATAACGATGTGTCCAATAAAATAGTCCCTTACGGTATATGGTATAAAAATGGAGTAGATATCTATGCCGAAACTGAGCCTGTGATTGACCCAAATGATCCGCACTATTTTAATCCGTATTTCTTTAATTATAGTAATAATAGTTACAACGATAATCATTATATCGGTCAAATAATCACCTTGGATAAAGGCGAAACGCAGTGGCAAGCATGGCTGGATAAAAATAAATAAACCGAAAATAAATATTTTTAGGAAATAGTATCTATGAAAAAGACATATATGTTTATACTTTTACCGGTGTTGCTTTTTGTGCTGTTGACAACCGGCTGCCGGCATGCAAGCTCATCTTCCGATGCGGAAAATCCGGGGACAAATCCTGCCGTTCCGCAAAATCCGTATGAATTGACCGAAGCGGACGTGCTTGCGGCGTTCGGTTTACAACGAGGAAACATTACCGCTTCGGCAGCGGCTAAAAAGATTGCAAACGGCATGCCGGCGGGAAGTGGAATTACGTTTACCGAAAGAAACTTTGTAGCCTATGACGACGAAGCGGGAACGTTTACCGTAAAAGTAAAAGGCACGAATGAAGGTAAAAACTTTTCTCAAAAGATTTCCGTAGCAGGCTTTACGCACCCGCTTGCAGGCAAAACGATACAATCGCTTGCCGACTGCGAGCTTAATTTGGACGACGCGATAGAACACAATTATTCGCTTACAAAATATATTGCGGAAGTAAATAAAGATCCGAGCGGTGCAAAGCTTGTAAAAAAATTGTCGTTTTTGCTGAGTGATTTTGTAACAACGATAGAATTAGGTGAACACGATACTTATACCCTTGCGGCAAGGGCGCGAGAAGCAGGTACGCAAGTATGGGTACGGCCGAGCGTCGTGTTCCGAAAACTTGCCGAAGGCGGAACGGAAGAGTTCGTCGAGAATACGTCGCTTTCGTTTACTCGTTTAACGCCGCAGCTGAAAAAAAACTATTTTAAAGCAAGGGATGTATTCCAATATATTTTGAATAAAACCGCCGATAGCGCTATAAAAGTTGATTCAACCGAATTTGCTTCATCCTTTTATGCCGCTGCAAAAAGTACAGGACAAGCGCCGATAAATCTTTTTACCGATACATTTAAAATGAAAATTCAAGCTTATGCCGATCTTTATCGTACTCAAGATACGGATGAACACATTGCACTTGATATTTCGTACGGTGCCGTTCAGCCTAAAAACGGCGGAATCGATGCTGATGATTATACGGGTACGGTTAAGATAAATCTTTGTATTGCGACCAATCAAGAGATTGCAGATCAAAGCGGTATTACGGCGATTAAAAACATAGAAAAATCGGGATTTGCAAAGATTCCCGAAGATGCGGCACTTGCGGAAAAAACGCACCTATTCTTTAATCTTATACCGAAAATTCCGTTGACCGATGAGTTAAAAACGCAGTGGGAACAAAAAACTTTTTCCGACTATTATTTACTGCGTGTAGATGAAAATGGGGCTGCTGCAGTAAACAATCCTTTTGTTGCAACGGATATTCCGTTTCACCTGTGTGTAAACAGTGAAAATATTAATCCTTCAGCACATTTAGGCTGTGCGATTTTCGGCGCGTCAAAAACCAGAAACGAAAACATAATCTTTATTGAAAACATACAGCTTAAAAAAGAGACCGGTTCAAAGATTATGGAAGTTCAAGTGAAGCTCAAAGGTTCCGGTGCCGTGTTAAAGGTAACGGCCGATCCGGGCTATTGATAAAACAAAGAGCCGCGGCTGCTCGTCGGTTTAAGCCCGCGTTCGTTTGAATGCGAACTGCCGGATTGCGCTGTGCCGCATATCATCGCACACATAGCATTTTGCCGCTCCGGTATTTTGTCCGCCTTACCGCCGCGCCGTTTCAATCTCTCGTACTCCATCCGCGGTCGAGCATGTAAAAAAGGCCGCTTCGTAACCGATCGCTTTTACGTATGCGCGCTGTACGTTGTCGATAAATTCTTCCGTGCCGTCGCTTTTTACGAGCGCGATCGCACAGCCTCCGAAACCCGCTCCCGTCATTCTGGCTCCGATGCACGAGCGCTCGGCATTTGCGGCGTCTGCGAGCGTATCGAGTTCGATGCCGGTTACTTCGTAATCGTTTTTGAGCGACGCATGCGATGCTTTTAATAATGTTCCGAGTGCCATGAGATTTCCCGCTTTAAGCACATCGGCCGCTTGTGCAACGCGTTCGTTTTCGGTGACGCAGTGGCGGGCGCGTCTGAAAATCGTTTCGTCGGCAAAAATATTTTTACATTCGTCGAACTGTTTCGGCGTCAAAGCGCACAGGTCGGGAATATCTTTTGTATTCGTATATCTACCGGCGGATGTGAGCTGAATTTTTTCCGCTTGTAAAATTGCGAGCGCCTGTTCGCACTCGGCTCTCCGTTCGTTGTACTTCGAATCGGCAAGCTGCCGCTTTTTTTGTGTGTTCATAACGACGAAACGGCAGCCGTTGAGCGCAAGCGGCACATATTCGTAATCGAGCGTCGCGCAGTCAAGCAGTTCCGCCGTATCTTTTTTTGCCGTCGCGATGATGAATTGATCCATGATGCCGCACTTGACGTTCATGAATTCGTGTTCGCTTTGTTGACCGACGAGCGCAATATCTTTACGCGAAATGCCGAAGCCGAAAATTTCGGAAAGCGCGTACGCGAAACCGCATTCGAGTGCGGACGAGGATGAAATGCCTCCGGCAGGGGGAATGTCGCTTCCGATGAGTAGGTCGAAGCCGCTTGAAAAGACGCAGCCTCTTCGTTTTAAAATCGTCACGATGCCGTTTAAGTAATTTGCGTAGCCGTTTTCTTTTTTGTATGTAAGCGGTTCGCATATATCGAAGTTGTAGACACCGGGAAATTTTACGTCGCGGTAGGTAATGCGTGTATCGTCCCGCTTTCTGATAATTACGTAGAGGTAGCGGTCGATCGCCGCGGGAAACACTTTTCCGCCGTTATAATCGATGTGCTCTCCGATAATATTGATGCGTGCGGGAGACGCGAAAACGCGCACGGCGTCTTTGCCGTTGCCGTAGAGTTTATTAAATTCGTCAACAAGGTTTTTCGGTACGATTTTATTTGAACGAGTATCCATAGCGGCGATTTTAACACGAAAAAGGACGGATGTCGAGCTTT
>NZ_AVQI01000067.1 GCF_000468115.1 Treponema socranskii subsp. socranskii VPI DR56BR1116 = ATCC 35536 | reverse complement strand
TTTTTTACACTTTTTTTTACCACCGCAGCACAGCCGCTCCTGTCGGCACTCGCATCGTATCCGACTCGAAAGCATCGCGCAGGCCATATTCGCTCAGACACTGAGCACTCAAATGAAATCACCTTTCGAAAATTTATTAATTATTAATATAGCTTTCCGTCCTTTTCATCTTAAAAGTGAACTTTTTCCCAAGTGAAACGGGAAAAAGATACTGCAGCGGAATACTTTTTATTCTATAATATTGACAACACCTCGCCCACGCGTTGACCAGTTTTTCCATACGCTATAAAATTACCGCTATGGCACATTCGGCTCAAGACGCCTCCGCGTTTTTTTCCGTCACGCAGATCACAAATCTCATCAAAGAAACAATCGAAAGTTCGTTCGCTACCGTCATAGTCGAAGGTGAAATTTCCAACTGCAAACTGACGAGCGCAGGCCACATCTATTTGACGCTGAAGGATGCAGGTGCGCAGCTCGGATGTGCGATGTGGCGGAGCGCGACGCCCTCTCTTTCGTTTTCGCCGAAAGACGGTATGCTCGTGCGCTGTACCGGACGTCTTACGGTATACCCGCCGCACGGCAAATATCAGCTCGTCATTTCGCGCATGGAAATCGCAGGCGCGGGAAATATTTTACAGATGCTCGAAGAGCGCAAAAAGCGCCTCGCCGCCGAAGGCATATTCGACGAAGCGCACAAAAAACCGCTGCCGCTTTTTCCGAAAACGGTCGGTATCGTCACGAGCGCGACGGGAGCCGCCCTGCGCGATATCCTGCAGATTATGAAGCGGCGGAATCCCTGCGTATCGGCGGTCATTTTACCTGCGACGGTGCAGGGAGAAGGCGCGGCGGAAACGATCGTGAGGCAGATAAAAGTCGCAAATTATTTCCGGCTTTGCGACGTGCTTATCGTCGGCCGCGGAGGCGGCTCCCTCGAAGATCTGCTTCCCTTCAGCGACGAAGCGGTAGTACGCGCCGTCTACGAATCGAACATACCGGTGATTTCCGCCGTCGGACACGAAATCGATTGGGCGCTTTCCGATTACGCAGCCGATTTTCGAGCCCCGACTCCGTCGGCCGCAGCGGAAGCCGCAATTCCGCTCAAAAGCGATATCATTCGCACGCTGCAAACCTATGCCGATACCTTCCATACGGAAATAAAACGCAAAGTCGAAAACATGAAACTCGTCGTGCGCACGTTCAATCCCGAAAACCTCGAACTGCAGTTCCGAACTATCGAACAGCCGCTCCTCGCGCGCTTTGACGGCGCAAAAGTCGCGCTGCTGCAAAACATCGATGAAAAATTAAAAGACGCAAAGCACCGCATCGCCCTGTGTACGCATGTACTCGAAAGCGCAAGTCCCGAAAAAATTTTTGCACGAGGCTATTCGATGGTGCGAGATACGTCAAGCGGAGAAGTCGTGCGGGATGCATCGCTCGTCGCAGTCGGAGCGGAACTTGAAATCGTTCCGGCAAAAGGACAACTTACGGCGACCGTCAAAAGCGTATGCACAGAGGCAAAGCACATTATTAATTAATAATTTACAAGGAGTCTGTCATGAAAAATTTTGCAAAAAACCTTGAAACGCTTGAAAAGCTTACCGCCGACATCAAGCGCGACGACATATCGCTCGAAGATGCGCTCAAAGATTTCGAAACGGGCATAAAACTCGCGCGCGGCATGGAAGCCGAAATCGACAGGATCGAAGGAAAGATCCAAATGCTCATGAATGAACCCGCACCCGAAAGCGCGGATACGCCCGAACTCGATCTCTTTTCGGGTACCGACGAAGCGACGGGAACGGCGGGCGCTCCGCAGGAGGGCACGCGTCAATGAGCGATGCGAAACCGGTACGGCAGCTTTCCGCCGAAGTCGCGAGGAAGATCGCGGCGGGCGAAGTCATCGACCGGCCGAATGCGATTGTGCGAGAACTCATGGACAACGCGGTCGATTCGGGTGCAGACGGCATCGCCGTCGAAATCGATTCGGGCGGCATCGAAAAAGTGCGCGTCGTCGACAACGGTTCGGGCATGACGAAAAGCGATCTGCAAAACTGCGCGCGGCCGCACGCGACGAGCAAAATCGAAACGGAAACCGATCTTTTGCGCCTGTCGACGCTCGGCTTCAGGGGAGAAGCGCTTTCGTCGATCGCCGCCGTATGCCGCCTTTCGATCATATCGGGCGGCTGGAAAATGCGGGCGTCGGTAACGGAAGATCACATCATCGAACGGAGTGCATCGACTGCGGGTACGATCGTACAGGCGGAAGGTCTTTTTGAAAACTTTCCCGCGCGGAGAAGATTTTTAAAACGCCCGGCAGCCGAAGCGCTCATGTGCAAAAACACGTTTATCGAAAAGACGCTTGCGAGGCCGGACATAGCCTTCTCGTTTACTGCGGACGGCGAGCGGCGCATAACGCTCGAAGCTGGCACGAGTTTAAAAAAGCGATTCGTAGAAGCGGCGCTCCCTTCCGAAAACGCTTCTCTCTTTTACGAAATCTCAGGCTCTTCGGGCGGAGAAAATCCCGACTGGAGTTTTACCTGCGTCATCGGAGAACCGGGTGTATCGCGCACAAATAAAAAAGACATATACATCTTCGTAAACGGCAGAAGGATTACCGAATATTCGCTCGTACAGGCGATCGAGTACGGCGGTCAAGGTTATTTTCCGAACGGCACCTATCCCGCAGCCGCCCTCTTCGTCACGATGAAAAGCGATCTTGTCGACTTCAATATTCACCCGGCAAAAAAAGAAGCGCGCTTCCGCGACATCGCAAGCCTGCACCACGGCGTAAGCGGAGCTTTGCGGAATTTTTTTCATCAATATACTCTGCGCGAAATGAAAAACGACCGCAACGATGAAATTAACAATTTTCAATCTTTCGATTTCGATGCGGCCGGCGGAAGCGGAAAAGGCATATCGTACGGAAAAAACAAAGACTCGATCCGGCAGGCGAAAGATTTTTCGCGCATCGTCATGCACCGCGGCGCAGGTGACTTTACGAATCCCTATGCCCGCGAATATAAAACCGATGCATACAAAGCGCGCTATTCGATAAACCACGAAGCGCAGGACGTACCGCTTGAACTTGCAAAAAAAGCGCTTTCGTTCGATGAAACGAGAGACGGCACGGCAAGCGATGCGGCAGACAAAACAAAACTATACGACATCGAAAACGCAGCCGAAAAAATCAAAACAACAAACGGCGGTTTTCACTTTCTCGGAAGCGCGCTCGGCACTTTTTTGGTTGCCGAAAAAGGCGATACGCTGTATATCATCGACCAGCACGCGGCTCACGAGCGGATTCTCTACGACGCCATTATGCAAAATCAGGGAAAAAGTCAAACGCTTCTCGTTCCCTATGAAATCGTTACGCAAAACGCGGCGGACGATATCTATTTGACGCGCATACGGGATGAGATGAAAAAAGCCGGCATTGCGGCAAAAAACAAAGGAAACGGAGTGTGGGAGATAAGGTCGGTGCCGGAGCGCTGGAAAGGAAGCGAAAACGATCTGTACCGCGCCCTTCTCGAAAAGCGAGTCGCCCCGGAAGACGTCATTTCCGAGATCGCCGCTATGACCGCGTGCAAAGCCGCAGTTAAAGACGGTTATGTGCTTGACGATGCGGCCGCTTCGGATTTGGCGGAAAAGGCTCTCACCCTCCCCGACCCGCACTGTCCGCACGGAAGACCCGTGTGGACGGCGGTAACGAGGGCGGAGCTTTTCGCCCTCGTAAAGCGCACGTAAATGTCCGCCTGCTATCTTGCCTGAGCGCCGCCGTTTCGAAGCGCCGACAAAAGCTCCGTCACTTCGGCGCGGCGGTGATTCGGCTGCTTGGTTTGCACTTCGCTCAAATATCGTTCCGCGCCTGCCGTATCTCCCGTCGACATACATACTTTTCCGAGTTCGATATATGCATCCCAATTCCTGCCGTCGCGCTTGATCAGTTCGGTGTACGTCGTTTTCGCGTTGTCGAACTGACCGTCGCTCGCGTAGGTTTGCGCGAGATTCGAGCGCACCGTATTGTTGGACGGATCGAGGCGCAGCGCGTTTTGATAAAATTGAATCGCATTTTTATAATCTTTTTTTGCGAGGTATGCGCTTCCGAGATTATTGTTCGCTTCGAAACTTTTATTGTCCGCATTGTATGCTTGTCTGAAAAGCTTAAGCGCCGTATCGACGTCGGGCGGATTCATTTCGAGGTACATTTTTCCGAGATTGATTTTCGATTTTTCGTGATTTTGATTTAAGCGCAGTGCTTCGACGTAGAGCGGAATCGCTTCTTCGGATTTTCCCGCCTCCTGCAGCATAAGCGCATAATTGTATACGATGTTCGCTTGCGCGGCATTGCCGAGTGACGACTTCGAAGCGTAGGCGCGCTTTGCATAGGTAATCGCTTCGGCATCTTTGTGCTCCGCGTACAATGTTGCGGAAAGATTGTAGTACGTCGTCGGGTCTTCTTCCGTCGGACTCAAAAGCGCGAGCGCACGGCGATAGCAATTTTCGGATGCGGCGTAATTTTCCATCGCGTAGTATTCGGAACCGAGTTCGCGCAGCGCGTTGCCGTTCACATCGTTTACGCGGAGCACATTGTTGTACGCGCTGACAGCCCCGCTGTGATCGCCCTGCTTTGAAAGAAGGCGGGCTTCTTCGAGATAGGCTTTTTCGTAATTCGCATCGGTCGTCCGTGCACGGCGGAAAGAAGACAGCGCTTCGGCTTCGTTTCCCGTTCTCAAGTTTGCCAGTCCGAGATTGTATTGAGCCGGCGCAAATCGTCCGTCCAAATCGACGCTTCTCTGAAACGATGAGCGGGCGTCGCTGTAGCGGCGCGAAAGGTATTGTGCGCGTCCGAGGTTATAGTGATAGAGAGCATTCGATCGGTCGTTTTGCACCGCTTTGGAAAGTTCGTCGAGCGCTTTCGGATAATTCTTTGTGTCGAAAGATGCCATACCGAGCACATAGTGGGAAGCGGCATCGTTCGGCGTTTTTCGGATCGCTTCTTCGGCATAGCCGACGGCCGCATCGCGAAGCCGCCTTTTGTCCGCATCCGATGCCGCGTTTTGGGAAGCGTCGTAAAGCGCGGACGCCATTTCCGAATTTTTACTGCCTGAAAAAAGCGGCTCGCCTGCGGAAATCGGAAGCATTTTTTGCGCCTTGCCGAAATGATTGAGAGCCGAATCGATTTTATTTGCCGTCAAATCGGATTTGCCCTGCGCGATTTCGGTATTTACGCCGTCGATTTCCCTTTGAATCGCACGATTTTTGCGCGCAAGTTCTTCTTCGGCTGCTTTGCGTGCCGCTTCTTCTTTTTGCTTTTGCGCCGCAAGCGCCTTTGCCGCCTTTTCTGCTTCGGCTTTCCGCTCGCGCTCCAAAGCTGCCTCAGCTTCCCTTTGTGCGGCGATTTTCGCTTTTCGCTCCCGTTCGGCAGCGGCCTCTTTTTCCCGCCGGGCGGCATCTTCTGCCGCGCGCGCCTTTTGCTGCGCCACCGTTCGATCGGCTGAAGACTCGGATGCGGCATCGCGTCCGCCCGTCCGCTGAGCAGATCCCGCATCGACATTTGACGCGGCATCTGCACCCGAGCCCTTTCCGCGAGAGAGCAATTCTTCGAGTTCTCTTTGCGTCTTCTGAGCTTCGGCCGTACTGCGCGCAAGCTCATCCTGCATCGCCCCGTCGCCGGACTTTGCGCCTTTTAATAAAGCGAGTTCATCGAGCAATTTTCGTACTTCGGCATCCGAAGGATCCTTTTTGAGCAGCTTTTCGAGAATACTCTGCGCGCGATCGTAGTCGCCGCTGTCCATGTAAAGCTGAACGGAAGCGAGCGCATCGCCGCGTGAAGCGGATGTTGAACCGGATAAAGCGGATCTATTTAAAAAAAAACCGCAATAAGGGCGATGATGACTGCCGCGCAGATAATCGCGATGACGATTTTTTTATTCAATTTTTTTTCGGATTCGCTTTCGACGGCATCTCGACTTGCCGGCTTGCTTCCGGCGGAAAAATCGGCAAACGATACTTTTTTCACCGGCTCTTTTTGCTCGGTTGTATGCACCGATACCGGCGCATCGCCGAAAATCGGCTTCGATGCGACAAGCGTGTCGACCGCTTTACGAACATCCGCGCTTTCAGACGTTTTCACGGAAACCGATTTTTCACTTGCAACGGGCTTTTCCGGTACAATCTTTTTGGCAGCTCGGGGTTTTGTACGCGTGCTTTCGGCAGCAGGTTTAGCCGCCTGCATTTTTACAGATGCCGCTACCGCCGGTTTGGCGGCAGCCTTTGCAGTCGTTTTTTTTGCAGCCGTCTTGGGCGCAGTTTTTGCCGTCGCTTTTACATCGGCTTTTTTTACGCTCGCTTTGACGGGCATCTTTGCGCTTGTTTTTTTGGCGCCCGCCTTTTTTGCGGCCGGTTTTTCGACAGCTTTTTTAACTGCCGGCGTTACCGATTTTTCAACCGGCGCCTTTTTTGCCGTCTTTTTTACGGCAGCCGTTTTTTCAGTCGTCTTTGTCTTTGCCATATCCCTTTCCTTTGCTATAAAAGTTCAATTTCGAGTTTTCTAAAACTCAAAATTTTCCATCAGTTTCGCGTAATGCCGGAATGGCGAGTTTTGCAAACAAGTAAAATCGTGCGAAAGGCAAGGTTCCGGCTGCGTGCCGTTTCGAGCGTTAGGCTTACGAAAGCCTGGCTTAAAAAGCTCGAAGCGGCATACACGGCGAGTTTGCAGAGCAAACTCGGTAGTGAGCGCAGCGAACGAAGTTCTCGCCGCAAGCACAGTTTTATCAGTTCATAGTTTCAAAACTCGTCATTCGACCTATAAAAATATCCCGTTGCACTACATCAATCGAGTTCCGGTTCCGTTTCGTAGCCGAGCGTATCTTCCGCCCCACCCGTCATATTTTCGGCATTCGTAGATCGCAGCGAATTCGCTACGTCTTCGAGCAGCTTTTTTTTGCGCGCTTCTTCGGCAGCCCTCGCCTCGGCTTCCCGCCGCGCTTTATCGGCCGCCACGCGCTCCTGCTCGGCATACATGCGCGCTTCTTCTTCTCTGCGCATCCGCTCCAGAGCCGCAGCCGCCCTCGCATCTTCTTCCCGCTTTACAAGCTCGGCACGGATGAGCGCGATGACGCGTTCGATTTCAGTCCGCTGCGGATCACCCGGCACCTTTTCGATATAACGCTCGTAATCGCCGAGCGCACCCTCAAGCTGCATCTGATTGAGCCGCGCGTTTGCCCGATTCAAAAGCGCTTTTGCAAAATCGGGAGAAGCGCTCAGCGCAAGTGAATAGCAGCTGTCGGCTTTCGCGTAATTCCCCGCGGCGAATGCGGAGTTGCCCGCATTGTATGCGAGCACTTTTTTGTCCGTACCCGGTACGGCGAGTCCCCTTTCAAAGACCGCGACGGATTTGTCGTACTGTCCCGTTTGATAATACGAAAGGCCGAGATAATTATACGCGGCGACCGAAGCGCTTCCCGACGAAAGCTCCCGTTCGAGAATCGGGATAGCGGCAGTCGGATCATTCGATTTAAAAAGACGCTCTCCTTCGCTTTCCGCAAACAACGGCGCTGCAAAAAGCAAAAAAAGAATCGCTCCTTTAATGTATCGGTTCATTTTACCGTTCCGCATTCAATTACAACCTTTCTCCATTATCGGTCATTTGACAGAGTTTAATAAATCTACTAATCTAGTATACAGCAATTTACAATTTTACAAAAGACCGTTTTATACATATTTTTTCGAATGCGTTTGTGCGCACGGATGCGGCATTTTCGAAAATCGATATGTTCCGCATCCCGCATTTCATACGGAGGATTTATTATGGAGCCGATTCAAATCGCAGTTATCGCAGCGCTCATAGCGTTTATCGCGGGACTGCTGTTGTTTCTCACAAAATCCGTACTCGCACCGAAACGCGCCGAAAACATCCTC
The DNA here is from genome assembly GCF_000468115.1 of Treponema socranskii subsp. socranskii VPI DR56BR1116 = ATCC 35536. Classification (GTDB taxonomy): domain Bacteria; phylum Spirochaetota; class Spirochaetia; order Treponematales; family Treponemataceae; genus Treponema_D; species Treponema_D socranskii. The sequence continues at coordinate 134,781 of NZ_AVQI01000067.1, read as the reverse complement.
AAACTCATAAAACAAAAAAAACTTTCCGCAGCCGAAAAACTCGCAAAGCAGATCCTCGCAAAGGAGCCGAAAAATTACCTCGTCCACTATTATCTCGGCAAAGCCTATCTCGCCGAAAATAGAGCCGAGCTCGCGCTCATGGAATACAAAACCGTAAGCGAAAACGCCGTCTTCGGAGACGACATCGCCGAAGTTCCGTTCCGAAAAAACCTCGCAGCGTTGTACTTGCAATGCAATCAGGACGAAAACGCGCTCCGCGAATTTCTTCTGCTCACGAAGCTCGAACCGGAAAATGCCGACGCGTATTACAGTGCGGGAAAAATTTACGAAAAGCAAAATCGCACCGATACTGCGCTCACATTGTTTCGCAAAACAGTCGCCCTCGATAAGCGCCGCGCCGAAGCGCACGCTTCCCTTGCCCTCCTCCTCGCAAATGCAAAACAATTTGCCGAAGCGAAAAAGGAAATCGATCTCGCCCTTTCTCTAAATCCCGAAGCGTATTCGAATTATTACTACCTCGGAAAGATATTAAAAGAAAATAAAGATTACGCCGGCGCCGTCAAAGCCTTTGAAAAAGCGCAGCGCAGTACGGAATACCGCGAACGCTCGCTCATCGAACGCGGCATCAGCCTCATGCTTGCAGGCCGTCCCGACAGCGCACTCATCGATCTCAGTCGCGCGGTCGAACTCGACAAAGCGGGCATCAAACAGGAAACGCTGCACGCGCGCTATTGTATGGCCGCGTGCTTTGAAGTGCTGCGGCAAATCGACAACGCGATAGCACAGTGGGAAATCATCTATAAAAAAAATCACGCGTTCCGCGACGTCGCGGCAAAGCTTGCAAAATACAAAGACATACAGACGAACGACGCGCTCAAAGATTACCTCACATGCGGCAACGAAGACTTTACGGCGATGTGCGCAAAGCTCACACAAAACGCGTTGTCGTTCGCAGTCCAGCGTTCCGACGCGGCAAAGTGGGGATGCCAAATCATCGCGACGGAACGAGATGGTGACTGGATGAGCGTGCGAAAGCAATTATACTTGCTGCGTTTTTACCGTTTTTCCGATCCGCTCGAAGATTCGGTCGTGCGGCAAGCGCTCGACGACCTCAAGGGGACGAACTGTTCACGCGCATATATTTTTTCAAGTTCGGATTTTTCTCGAAGCGCGCGCACATTTGCGGAAGGCAGGCCCGTCGAGCTTATCGGTAAAGAGCAGCTTGAACAGGCACTGAAAAAATCGGGTGTATAATGAAAATACTCTGCGTTTCGGATATGATCGATCCGCTTATCTATAATCAAAACGCTTCGTCGCTGTTTTCCGATATCGATATGATTTTATGCGCCGGAGATTTACCGATGGACTACGTCGATTTTATCGTATCGATGTTCAATAAACCGACATACTTTATCTTCGGCAATCACAACTTAAACGAATTTCACTATTATCATTCGAGCGTTCACGCTCCTGCGGAAAAGCGCGGGGAAACGCACGGGCACGGAGCCGCTTACTGCGGGTTCCGCGTCATCCGCGACAAAACGCTTTCGTTTGCCGATCCCGTAACGGGGAAAAAGACGCCGCTCCTTATCGCGGGCGTTTCCGGATCGCGGAAATACAACAACGGTCTCAACCAATACAGCGAGGGAGAGATGAAGCGCCGTCTCATCGGTATGATCCCTTCTCTTCTGTGGAACAAACTGCGTTACGGCAGATATCTCGATATCTTTTTAACGCACGCATCTCCGAGGGGCATTCACGACAAAGAAGATCCGTGCCATGTCGGCTTCGAATGCTTCAACTGGTTCATAAAAAAATTTTCGCCCGTCTATCTCGTGCACGGGCACATCCACCTGTACGATATACGCACCCGCCGCATCACCGAATCGGGCGCAACGACAGTCGTAAACGCATACGCGCACTGTCTCATCGAATTTCCGAAAACGGGAGGATCGCAATGAACGGTAGCTTGTTTTCGTTGCAGACGGATGAAGATTTTAATAAAGCGCACAGCAAAGCGCTGTTCAACGAAATACAGCATTTTTTAAATCCCGAAGAAGCGTCTCTCATTTCGTTTTCGGAAATAAAATCGCTTTTAAAACCGAAAGACGAAATTTACGTCGGATTAAAGACTATCCCGCTCGACAAGATCGTCGGAAGCGAAGGCCGCTATAAAGATTTCGATAACCGTTTTTTTCCGAAAAGCGGATTTTTGCGCGAACGCTGGAAACACGTCGATGCGGCGCAATACGAATCGATCATCCTGCCGCCGATAAAAGTGTACGAGCTCGGCGGCCTGTATTTTGTGCGCGACGGCAATCACCGCGTTTCGGTCGCAAAAGCGCGCGGCATCGAATTCATCGACGCGGAAATCGTTTCATTGCAGAGCGAAATAAAATTAAAACCCGCGTACACGCTGAAATCGATGATAAAAGAGATCATTTCGTATGAAAAACGGGTGTTCTACACCGAAACGAATTTCGGAGACATCACCGATTTTTGGTCGCTCGATTTTACATCGACAGGACAGTACGATATCATCTATAATCACATACTGACGCACAAAGCGTATATCGAAAAAAAACAAGGCGCCGAAATGTCGGCAGCGGATGCGCTTATGTCGTGGTTCGAGGACGTCTATCTTCCGATAATCAAAGCGATAGACGACAGGCACGTCATGCGTTATTTCAGGCAGCACACGAAGAGCGACCTCTACGTGTGGATTATGTTGTATTGGGAAGAATTGCGGGAAAAATTCGGAGACGGCGTGCAGCTCGACGAAGCGGTGCAGTCCTTTACGCGCAGCAAACGAGTACATTTTACTGCCCGCATAAAAAACGGCATCGAACGCATCATGTTTAAAAGGGAAATAAAATCACCTTGACTGCGTATCGCTTCAATGATAAAATATTTAAATATATTGTATAGTATGTGGAGTTAAAAATTGTATTCGATCGATTCTTTTATACACATACCGATTATAACGGCAGCGGTATTGCTCACGATTCTATTCCTGTTGCTCGTCGTCATACGGTACCGCAATACGGCAAAAGCGAGTTTTGTGCTGTACGTCGCGCTCGGCATCCTTTTTGCAGGCCTTATCTATATGCTCCGCTCTTCGCTCAGCATATACCTCGTCGCCGCCATGCTCGTTTCGGAATTGTTCGTGCTGCCCTATTTTGTCATTCTCGCATTCGGCTTTCCCCGAAAGCGCGAAAAAAAAGAAGAGCCGGAAGAGAGCTCCGAAGCCGAGCTCGATTCGCTTGCAAACATATCGTATGAAAAAAAGATCGATACGAATGAAGAGTTTGCGGCAAAGGCGGCCGAACTTTTTTCGCTCGACAACAGCTTGAGCCAATTTCTCGACTACTTCAATGCAAAGCTCACCGAAGCGGCAAAGGCCGACGGCTGCGTCATCCTCCTGTCGGACGAATTCGACAATTTTCTCACCGTCCGTTCCATGACAGGCTCGTTTCCGCCGCCGTATAGGCTGCCCGATACGCTGCCTCACAAGCCGGTACGCGTCGAAGCGAATTTCCGTTATATGCAGTTTCAGCTTTCCGACACAATTTTCGGAGATGTTGCGTCGTCGGGCGAAGCCGTACTTATAAAAGACGCCTCTCACGATCCGCGCATCTATCAAAACGGGCCGGAAGATTTCCTCGCATGCGGCTCCTATATCTGCGTTCCGATCCGCATACAGGGCAAAACGATCGGTGTTTCGGCGCTGTCGCGGGATCCGAAAAAAGAGAGCTTTTCCGAAATCGATTTCGAACGTACAAAGACGCTTACCGATGCGGCCGCTTCGGCGCTCCGCACGCTTTTGAGCTTCCTCGACTACAGCGAAAAACGTAGCCTCACGGAAGAAGGCAATACCGCAGCGAAATTTCAAAAAAAACTCATCCCCGAAAAGATACCCGAAATGCTCGGCGTATCGCTCGGAGCGTGGTCGGTGCAAAACGAAAACGTGTGCGGCGACTATTACGATATCGTGCCGGTGCGGAAAGACCGTACGCTCTTTGTCATGGCCGACGTCGTCGGAAAAGGCATGAATTCGTTCAGCGTCATGGTGATGATTCGCACGATGCTGCGTATGCTCGCACCTTCTCCGCAAAGCCCCGCTTCTATTTTAAAATGGATCAACCGAGGGCTCTGCGCGGAGACCGGCATTGAAGATCACTTTGCGAGTGTCGCCCTCGTCGATTATAACCCTTTAACGCGGGAAGCCCGGCTTTCGACGAGCGGCATCAATCCGGTGCTCGTCTATACCGCGAAAACGGACGACGTGTCGCAGCTGTCGAAACAAAACGAACCGCTCGGCGTCGAAAAGACGTCGGTATTCGACGAAATAACCGTACAGCTGCAAAGCGGCGACATTCTCGTAAGCTGTACGGACGGCTTACTTGAATCTCTGAGCGAATCCGGTGTACAATATTCAACAGCACGCCTCATGCAAGTTATCAAAACGAATCGCGAATTGTCCGGAGCGGAAATTGCCGAACGTGTAAAAGCGGACGTACAACTCCATTCGGGTACCGCACAGCAATACGACGATCAAAGCCTTTTGATTATAAAAATTCGGTAAAACAGGAAGGGATATCTATGGAACTGAAAATCCGGAAAAACGGCGACATCTACATCATCGATGTAAACGGAGAGATGGATCTGTATAATTCATACAAGCTCAAAGAGCTCGTCATGAAGATGCTGGAAAAAAACGTCAAATTCTTTGTCATCAATTTGGAACAGGTCGATTATATCGATTCGTCGGGAATCGGCGCACTCATCTATATCTGTTCGACGATCAAAAAGATGAATCTGCGTCTTTCCATTGCAAATATTCACGGTTCGGTAAAAAAAGTTATCGAATTGACAAAGCTGACCGGATATTTTCCGATCGCAAACAGCATCGAAGAAGCGCTGCAGATGGTCAAAGAATAAGATGCTCTTTGCTTTTATCTAAGAAGCACCGATGAAAGCGATAAGCGCATAAATCGGCGCTTCTTTCGTTTTTTATAAATCTTTAATTATTACAGAGCTTTATTGCAAAACGAACATTTAAAAAGGAGTTTGTCCTATGGCACGCGAAGAAGAGATAAAAGAACTGCACTCGGACGATAACGATCCCCTGTTCAATACGGAAAACATGCTCGTAAAAACCTTTCCGTCGGATTTCAGACAGATCAGATATTTTACGCTTTTGATCGTCCAGTCGGCGCCGACGGAAATCAGAGAGCTGAACCTGCTCGAACAGCAGATAAGCGAAGTGATCAAAAACGCCGTCAAACACGGCAACCGCTGCGACATGAATAAAAAAGTAACCGTCTGGTATTCGTTCAGCCCCGCTCACGCCCATCTCATCGTACAGGACGAAGGCGAAGGTTTTAAAAATCTTGAAGAGTGGAACGAATTCAACCGCAAAAGAATCGAATGCCTGCGCACGCAAAATTTCGAAGACCTCGCAAACTACGTTTCGTTCCGAACGGCAGCGAGCGACGAGCACGACGGCGGAAATGCGCTCTTTGCAGCCGTCGAATATTGGAACGGCGGATTTGTCTTCAACGGCAAACGCAATGCGGTCGCGATGCTGAAAAAGTTTAAGCAAAAGCATCACGTCATACACTGAGACTCGCAGGCAACACGGCTTTTGGAAACGGCTTTTTTTGCAAATGTGCTCTTGACAAAAATCAGCTGCGTGAGTATTTTTTTAATGAACGACAAGTTTGAAATGTATGCCGTAAAATCGGGGGTGCACCGGTTTCGACGGATACGGGAAAGCTTGTACTGCAGGTAAGGCCGCGTTTCCTTTGAAAACGCAAAAAAACATAACTGCCAAACGTGAAGAAGACTTCGTGTCTGAAGACGAACAGTTAGCTCTTGCTGCGTAAGCGGCGACTTAAAGAGCCGGAAACCCGTCCGCGCCGCTCTGAGCTGGCGGGATTTCCGTCGTAAACCGGAGCTTGCTGCGTACAGTGTCCGATATGTACGCAGGACATCTATCGGAATACGGAGCGGACACCTGCTGTGCCGTTAAACGCTCCCGACAATCACCTCGCACAGCTACACCTGTAGATGTACCTGTTTTACGTACCCGGACGGGGGTTCAATTCCCCCCATCTCCAAAATTCATTTTATACTGATACTATAGACGAGGGTGATAATATGGTTTTTTTTCTTACCATCTTGTATCTTCTCGTTGCCGGTATTATAGGCGCATGTATCGGCGGTTTTATCGGTAAAATTGTTTCAATTTTACTTTCTCCTTTTATAAAGCGCTCGCTTAAAAAACGCGGTGTGCAATGATCGCTTTACTTATTCTTGCCGTGATAATCGGCGCCGTTTTAGGCTTTTACTACCTCGTATGGCTTCTCGTTAAAGCCGTTCATAAACGCCTTGACGATAAACTCCCGTCCGTCGCTCCCGAAAAACTCGATTTACTCGTCGCGCTCGGACTATTGTTTCGAAAGAATTAACGTTCAAGCAATTTAATTTATTAAACCTCTCGCGTGCCGCTTTATTTTCCGCGCTTTCCTTTATAGGCAGCGCCCAAATACGTTTCAGCTTCGTTATCGTTTTATCTTTGCCGGGCTTTGAGCAACGGTAGCTCATAATTTCGTTAAGCTTCGTTCCCGTAAGCCCGCAATTACGCAGGGCTATTATTTTCTCAAGTATTGTTATAAAACCGCACTCCGACAATCCTCGCAGCGCTAAGCGGGTATTTTAATCGTCGGTGCTCGGTATATCTGTTTCCATAATGGCTATTGTTTCTTCGATAGTTGAAAGCCTGATTGTTTTTCCGTTGTCAATGGCATATTGCGGATAGCCGACACAAGCCCCTTCGTTTGATTTCAGCCATACTGAATATATCTTGTTTCCGTGCCAATCGGGGCGGACTTCGTATGTGTCAAAATCTGCGCTGTGTTCACCGATAAAATCTTGAATTGTCATTTTTCGCCCCCCCCCCGTAAGATTTCGTTTGCCGCATTCACAGTTATATCACAATTTTCTACGTCAAGCAATTTTAGGGATATTATTCAAATTTGCACTTAATCCCAACGACATACGATTTGATTTCACTTGCGATGTCGGCGGTTATCGTTATGAGAATTATTTTGATAAAAACGATAAAAAATATTACTTGAAGATTTATTAAACTTCTTCGATAATAATAACCTTACCGTCTCTTTTAATCGTAAAAGAAATATTTGTCGGTGTTACAACTGATAAAAGAGGATGTTCAGTATAAATATTGACATTCTGTTCTTCCGTATGAGCCGCCAACGTAAGCGTTCCGCCGTATGTGTCGGTTAATAAATTATTCGCTTCTTTAAGCGTTATATTAGAATTTGAATTGTTTTTTATCGTAAATTTATACACAGGCATATCGACGAAATCTATTTTTAATTTATCGCCGTTTGAATAATTATAATATTTATTAGTTAAAACTCTCGGATTATTCAACAATTCAACAGCATCAGTCCATCTTGTTTGTATCGTAATACTGCTGCCTGCGGCATTAGATACACTGTAAGTAATTCCGTCAATCTTAAAATTGATCGGTGTTATCGAAGATTTATTCGTTACCGTCGCATTTTCCATTCTGTTCGGCTCGGTAATATTACAAGCGTTTAAAGAAATAAATATAAAAACAAAAGTAATAAATAGAATTTTTCTCATAATTATTGATACCCTCTGCTAAATATAATATACACGGTTTTAATATAAAGCAAGTAACGATTTTTATCGTAATTACCGTTCCTGTCCGTATCTTTAATTTAATATGCGTAAAATTTCCGGCGCCGCACTTTCCTACTGCAGCGCCGCACGCACGGCGTCGATCTCTTCTCGCGTAAGGCCGGCCTTCGTGCGAAGATAATTTTCGACGACTTTTCCGACGTTCCGATCGGTAACGCTTCGTCCTCCGTTGATCGATACGAGCGTACCGATAATGACGCCTCCGATCATATCGTACTGCTCCGTGCCTTTTTTGACGCCGAAATAATTTTCGAAGCTCGTCATATAATCGGCTTTGATTTCATCGAGCGTCGCGCCGCACAGCGCTTCGAGCAAAGCGCATACATAGCCCGCACGATCTTTTCCTTCATTGCAGTGAACGAGGTAAGACGCGCTTTTCTTTTCGCCGATAAAGACGAGAGCGTCGTGCAATTTTTTAATAAAATCTTCGTCGGCAAACGAAACGCCCATGTTGAGAAAAACGACATCGCCTCTTTCCGCAAGCGATTTGTAATACGGCGCTTCATCGATGTGTTTCCAAGCGCTTTCGCGGCTGTCGGCAAGGTTTACCGCAGCTTTTATGCCGTTCGCCTGTATGAGCTTTTCGGCATAAGGGGCGCGCGCATCACCGTAGACGGGATTGCACGATCGGTACAAGCGGCCGGACGCAATGCATCCCGCTTTTACTTCGCGAAAATTGGCAAAAACTTCGTCGGATGCATAGTCGCTTCTGTTTTCGCTTTTTTTAAGCTGGCGGATTTTATAGTCGGCAAGGTATGCGCCCTTCCCTTTCATCGCGACGGCGACGGGAGTGCCGGCTGCAGCTCCGCTCGTTTTGACAAAATTACCCATATTGATTGCGAACGAAACGCCTTCCTTGCTCAAACGGATGAGGTATTTTCCGTTATCGACGTCGCTGTAATTCGTACACACGGGAGCATCGAACGCGAAAGCGCCCGCCTTTACCGACACGATGTCGCCCGGCTCGAAACCCGCTGCGGTAAATTCATCCTGCGTAATGCTGAGCGCGCAGTTTCCGTATTTGTCGATCGACGAAACCGTCGTTTGAACGCCCGCGCGGGGAGACTCCGCGGAAACTTTTTTTATCGTCGCGCAGCTTGCCGCAAAAAGAGAGGCGATAAAGAGCAATGCAATCGGCATCACGCGTACTTGTTTTTTCATCGTTATTCCTCCATGATTACCGACTATATCACAAAAAGCCGAGTTCGAACACGGGAGAGAAATATTTAAAACGTTGAACCGCGCGGTATCAGTGTGACGGGAAAAATCGTTTGGGCAGGAATCGTTTCACCCTTCATTTTTTTAATAATAATTTCAAGCGCACAGCGGCACATATCTTCGACCGGCTGGTGAATCGTTGTAAGAGGAGGACTCGTGAGAGAGGCGATATCGGTGTCGTCGAAACCGATTATCTTCAATTTTTCCGGAACCGATATATTTCTTGCCGCACACGCTTGAAGCAATTGCGCTGCGATGATATCGCTCGTTGCAAAGATTCCGTCAAATCGTCTGTTTCCGTTAAACATATCATCTATCGCTTTGCGATAATCGAAATCTTTAAACTGCTCTTCGCTTGTCGCAATGACGACCGGCGCGACGCCCGCTTTTCGGCAGGTATCTTCAAACGCTTTTGCCCGATCATCGGCCGGAAGCTTTATGCGCGGAATGCCGCTGAAAATTGCGGGACGCTTGCAGCCCTGCGCCAACAGCAATTCGGCGGCATAGACACCTCCTCGATAATTATCGCATAAAACGGCCGGAATCGAATCGGAAATCGAGCGCTCTATCGTAACGACGGGAAATTGATCGAGACGGCTTGCAATTTTACCGCTTCTCGTACAGAGAATGATACCCGACACTTTGTTCGATTTTAACATATCGATATAGTCGCTTTCTTTTTTACTGTTTTGCTGTGAATTACACACGAGCAATTTAAATCCGTTTCGAAATGCGTATTTTTCGAGATAATTGATGCATGCAGAAAAAAACGGATGCAGCAATGACGGTACGATCGCTCCGATAAATTTCGTCTGCTTTTGCGCAAGCGCACGCGCTATTTCATTCGGACGGTAATCGAGTTCGCGCATAACGTTATATACTTTTTCTCGTGTCCGCGTACTGATATAGCCTCTGTTATTGAGAACGCGCGACACCGTTGTCACCGTTATTCCGGCTTTTTCCGCAACGTCTTTTATCGTAGCCAAAACATAACTCCGCTCTTATACGGTGATGACCATACCATCATAGGTTAAATGCATATTGTCTTTTTCGGCAAGAGAAGCGAATTCATCGGGAGATAAACCGCACATATGCGAAAAATGATTGAGGTATATTTCCGTCGACGCGTCAATAAGACCGCATGCTCGCAGTCGTTCGCAAAACCTTTTGTCTTCGGCCAATCCCATGTGTGCATCTCCGGGCAGCGTACCGCGTGCGCAATCAAGACTTACGGCGGAAAATGTTTTTCCGAACCGATTCAATGCATCGAATGTCCTTTCACGCGGAAACCCCGTATCGTTACCGTAGAGAAACGAATGCGTTCCGTCAGAAAGAGCAAAAATGCAACAATCTTCACCTTGTATATGATTCGCTTCAAATGCGGTAAATTCGACGTCTCCGACGGAAAACGGTACTCCGTACGATATCTTCGAAAAACGCAGCTTAGACGGATCGGCATGAACTTCTTCAAAAAATTTTTTATTAATTTTTTTCCGAACGGTATCGTTTCCCCATACCGAAATATAATTATCGTTTTCATCGATGTGAAGCAGCACGGTTGCGCCGCTCTTGCATCTGAGCATCAGCGACATAAGATCGAGATGATCGTCATGCGAATGCGTAAAGACAATCGTATCTACGGCGGAAAGGTGCAGGCGGTTTTCCCAGCTCTGCATAAAAATATCGGGTGACAGATCTATGAGTATATGTTCATTTACAAGCGCACAGCTGCGCGTTTTTCTGTTTTTACCGCCGAGTCGTCGCACTTTTTCACAGGCAGCGCATTCGCAAAACGGAGCGGGGAATCCTTCTGCCGCACCCGTTCCAAGATAACGGATTCGAATCATAACGCACCTACCCCTTAATACCGGTCATCGTAAGCGATTCGATAAACTGCTTTTGAAATACGATAAAGACAATAAGCACGGGCAGCGTCATGAGAGCGGCGAACGCGAATATCTGTCCCCAGAAAATATGGACGTCGGTAGAAAGTGCCCGCAGTGCGAGCGGCAGCGTACGATACGTCTCATCTCGCGTTACAAGTGTCGGCCAAAGCAGATCGCCCCACGATCGTACAAAACTCATAATCGCGACCGTCGCCATAATAGGCTTTGACAGCGGCAGCATTATTTTCCAAAAGATTCCGTTATAGGATTCTCCGTCGACGATAGCCGCATCGATAAGTTCCTGCGGCATACCTTTAAAATGATTGTAATACAAAAATATGTGCATCGGATAACCGGCCGTCGGAAGCGCAAGTCCGATATAACTGTTAAGCAAATGCATTTTATTAACAATCATAAATCTGTTGATGATGACGGATTCGGTCGGGATGATGGCAAGGGCGATGACGAGCGCCAGCAAAAAATTCTTTTCCTTAAACGCAAGCATACCCAAAACATAACCGGCCATCGCATTGATAATCGTTACGAGGGCGACATTGATAACGGCAACGACGACGGAATTTTTAAAAAACGTAAAAAATTTTACTTTGCCGACAATCTCTGCATAATTTTCCCATGAAGGATGCAACGTCGGAATAAATGCTTTGATCGTGGACATATCCGCCACAATCCGCATATCGTCTTTTACCGATGAAATAAACATATAAAAAACCGGCAATATAAAAATCAATGCAATGAGGATGTATAAAATATAATATACGACTTTTGCCGTCGTTCTTTTTACAATCGATGTCACAATCACTTCTCCTTCGTCAAATGATTTTGCATAAGCGAAACGGCAAAAACGATCAAAAAGAATACGACGGCGATCGCCGAAGAATATCCGACTTGATTGTTGATAAATCCCGCTTTATAGAGAAGATAGATAACCGATACCGTAGCATTTTTCGGTCCGCCGTTCGTCAGCACGTACACTTGCGTAAAAAGTTTCAAAGACCCGATCGTTACCGATATAAGCACGTACACGAGCGTATTGCGCAGCATTGGAATTGTGATATAAAAAAATCTCTGCGCTACGGAACATCCGTCGAGATAGCTCGCTTCATACAATTCATGCGGAATATACTGAAGCCCTCCGAGTATAATAACCATTTCAAGACCGAGAGTTTGCCATATATACATAAATGCAAGACACGGCAGCGCTTGATTCCCGTTTTGCAGCCATGTCTGCGGCGGAATGCCGAATACGCCTAAAAACGAATTTAAAAGGCCGGCTTGCCCCGGAGAAAAAATATACGACCATACTACGGCAACGACGGTCATCGTTACGACTTGCGGACTGAAATATACGGCTCGAAATACTTTTACGCCGGTAAGCTGCTTATTCACAAAGACGGCGAGGATCGTTCCAAGTAAGAGAACGGCGGGAACAACCATGAGTGCATATAAAGCTGTATTACGAAATGCAATCGCCGCCGTTTCATTCGTAAACAGGCGCAGATAATTTTGCAAGCCGACGAAATCGGTCGGCTTACCCATCCTCGGTACGAGCATTTTATTCGTAAACGAATAAAAGACCGCGAGAACAAAGGGAAAAAAATAAAAAATAAAAATACACAAAAATGCGGGAATGCAGTATATCCGCGCGGTACGGGCTTGACTTTTCTGCAATCCGCTTAATTTTTTGGAATAAGACTTCATGCCGCCTTCCTCCATAAAATAGCTGCAAGCAAGGGGCTGTCCAAAAACTTCAGTTTTAGGACAGCCTTCTTCCTACTTGTCCCAGCCGTTTTCTTTGATGACGGCATCGATTTCTTTCGCTGCGGCACTAAGCGTTGTTTTGGCATCGGCACCGTGAATGATGTCTCCCGTCGCCGCCTGCATGGCCGTATAGATCGTCATGTGTGCCGGAGTAAGAGGCCGAAGAACGGAAATACCGGCTTCAAGTTGTTCACGGTACAAATACAACCGTCCGCCTTTTTGCAAAGCTGCAACTTGATCCATAACCGATTTTCGCGACGGAATGGCTCCGTTAAAATCGGTAACAATTCTGATATTCGCCGGTTCAAGACTCATCTGCAAAATCCGCCATACTTCATCCGCAATTCCGTTTTGTTTTGCGGCGGTCGTCATAGCCCATACGGTTGAACCGGAACACGTAAACACGCCTTTTCCGAAATTCGGCGTCGGAATGATTATCGCATCGTCTCCGAGATTTTTTACATGATCGGTATATTTCCAATGACCGATGAGTGCAAGCGCGCTCTCTTTTTTACCGTAAAATGCATCTTCGTAATCACATCGGCCGTTGAGATATCCCTGCTTTAAAAGCCACGAGAGATAATCGTAAGCGGCTACCGTATTCGCGCCGTCGAGCACTCCTTTTGCATGAAACGTTTTCCTGTCGATATAATCGCCGCCGAAACTTGCAAGGATGGGCATATACGTAAAATAGAGCGTCGACGGTTTATTTTGGCGTATATAAATCGGATACGGAACCCCGCTCAATTTGAGTTTTTTGAGTACATCTTCAAATTCCGCTTTCGACCATGCCTCTTTATAACTTACCGGAATGCGTACCCCCGCCTTTTGGAGCATCGCTTTATTTGCCCACAGCCCCATACCGGCGTCGAATTGTGCCGTCGAAATAAGCTTGCCGCGATACGAAGACTCGGCAACGACGGATGGAATCAAATCGCTTTTTAAAGATGCGGGCATATATGTATCGAGCGCTTCTATGAGTCCCGCTTCATAATACGCGGGCATTTGCAAATAATCGACGATAATCATATCCGGGGCGTCTCCGACAACAGGAGCTACTTGCAGCTTTCCGTCAAGTTCGTCTTTCGGGTAATATTCGTCTTTAATCGTAATGCCCGAAGTCGTTCTGATAGTATCAAAAAGCTTTCGATACACACCGTCTTCGGCACCGCTGCTTACCCATACTTTGACAAAGTCCTGCTTGCGTTGCGCACCGTCGGTTTGTCCCAGCGCCGAAACGGCGGATACCGCCACACTGCCGGCAAGCAAAACCGCTATCCATCTTTTCATAAAGCTGTCCTCCAAAAAATCTTTATTAAGAAATGAGAACCTACGGCTCCCTCTATAAAAACAAATTTATCTGTTCGATCCGGCATATAAACCGAATCGCATTACAATTAATTCATAACAAATTTTTTGTAAATTTTTCGGCGCACTTCCTCAGTTACGCCGATCGCATCGAGGTACTGCGAGGCACCGCCGTAAGCTTTATGCAAAAAAGCGAGCAGCTTTTCCATATTCATATAGTGAGAACCGGAAACGTCGGTCATAAAGCCTTTGATATACGTGTGGCTCACTTCGTAGTCCGCGACGATATCCTTTTCATCGACTCCTGCAATCGTATATAAAAACATCGCGGTAAGTCCCGTGCGATCCTTTCCCGCAACGCAATGAAACACCACCGGCCCTTCGGCATCCGCCAAAAAAAACAGCACTTTGCGGAATTCATCACCGCTCACCGTGAGAAGCTGTCGATACATATGGTGCAGCGTATGCGTCATATACACATCTCCGTGTACATTGAGCTCATGCGGCCGAATTGACCCCTGCACCGATATGTTTTTATAAACACAGGATCTCGGTCGGCAATCGGGTCGTGCCGACGTTTCCGCCGGGTGCCGCAAGTCAAGGATTGTCCGTATTCCCAAATCTTCAATACGCTTCAAGTCGGCTTTCGTTGCTTTTGCGAGTTCCGTCGAACGGTAAAATACCCCGTACTTTGTCATCCCGCCGCCGCTGCATTCCCAGCCGCCGAGATCACGAAAATTTTCAATACCGTCAAAATGCAGCCGTCTGTAGGATTTCATACAGCTCCTGTCGGAAGCGGATCCCGCGTCGTTTTTGCATCTCCGAAAAAGAAATAAAAATCCTGCACTTCCGTTTCCATCATCGATTTATTTTTCCCGTATTGTTCCGCAGCAGCAAACTGTATGCTGCGATCATAGGGTATTCTTTTGAAAATAATCGTACCGTCTTCTATAACGGCATACTGCGCACTTTTATCGTGTTCGTCGGGACGGCGATATGATATGCTTCCCGGATTTATCCACATCCTGTTTCCGTACAGGTAATGGGCGCATTGACGATGCGTATGCCCGACAATAATGCGGCGTTCAAACGCATTATGATAAGACTCCGGCGTATTTGCATTCCAAAATGCATCGAACTCTTCGATACTGTTTATATCGCGATACGGAACGGTTTTATCGAAACGATGCGCCATAAGATAATACCGACCATCTTGTTCAAACGAAATAATCTCAGGGAGCGAATCTAAAAAAGACACACGGGCGGCATCAAGCTGCAGACAATTTTGATGAACCCATTTAAACTGCATCGGAGCAATAGTTTTCGATACTCCCGATTTCCATACATTTACCAAATGCTCATCATGATTGCCTTTGACAAGGCGGCTCTCCGCTCTATGATTACGAAACCAATCGATAACGGGCTTCGGTGAAATGCCGTAGTCGACAAAATCTCCTGCGCACCAAACCCAATCAAAACCCGCTTCTGCAGATAAAACGGCCGAAAGGGCTTCGAAATTGCTGTGAACGTCGGAAATCAAAAGTACGCGCATAGGTATAAACGAGTATAGCACAAAACCCGTATATGTCAATCGTTTAACATATTAAAATCACCACGTCGTTCGGCAATCGCCGCCCTCACGGTACGCGCGCTCAAGGGACGCGGAATTCGACACTCGTTTTCGCCGCGCCGGAGCACGCGACAGACTGTTGATCATCGTCGCTCAAAAGCGCTTCCAGTATATTCTTTATCGGGCTCGCTTTTATGCTCAACACAAACCGTATTCATACGCTCTAAAGCCCACGAAAGGTTTACCGCCGCCGGACGCGAAGAGCGCAAATAATCTTTAACCGATTTAAGAGTTATTCGAAAATTAAAATCGGCGGCACGCTCAAAATCAGAAAAACGACTTCCCTGCTTTAATAAATTTCGGAAACACTTGATATTTTAATAATTTAAATCGCTAAAATATCGTTTTCGAAAAATGCAATCGCGTCTCTGAAATCGTCTTCGTTCGGCCTGCCCTTATTCAATCCGCCGATAAGCTTAAAAGGACCGTAGGTATCGAAACCTTTGCAGGAAAATATACCCAAGCAGATTTTGCCGCTTTTCTCCGTTTTAGCCCGAAGTGCATTTTCATACCCTGACCTGCCCGCTCCCGACGTATAGATAAAAAACAATTTTTTTACATCGCTTTTAATCGCCTGTTCGAGCACGGCCGAAACGGACGGAGAAAACTTTCCGTAATAAATTCCCGATGCAAATCCCAGTACGTCATAGCGGGAAAAAATTTCGGGAGTGCAATCGGCCGCTTTAACAAGAGCCGTATCCGCATATTTTTCTTTGATTTTCAAAAGCAGCTTTTCCGTATTTCCCTTGTGCGGAGAATCGTACACAATGCAAATTTCATTCATAATTCAAACCTCCTATTTTTCCCGTATATAACCGTATTCGTCAGGATATACGGCCGAGAGCGGACTTTCCAAAACGACCTCGCCGTCACGCAATCGCTTTTTTGCAAGTTTACGGTAGTCGAAAACGATCGCATCGCTTGCGCAGTTGTAAAAACACTCCCCGCACAGAATACAATTTTTTTGATTTTTCACCGACACGATACCGTCCGTAAAAACAAAATTATTGACGGGACACACCTCTATACATCTTTTACATACGCGGCACTTTTCGTATACGATCGACACGGTTTTGAATTTCGCATGAATTCTTTCCTGTGAAAGTATTTTTAATATAAAACGCATGGGCATTTTAGTATATGCAAAAGATGCACTGCCGTCCCGTATCGATTTCGGGTCGGCACACAGATCGACGACTTTGCTTACGGCGTCGTCTATTACACAACGCTCCGTCTCGCCCGGCCGGTCTTCCAATATCTTTGTGCGAAAACTTCTGCTCAGCGTATGAAACGAAGCGATTTTTATGCCCAAAACCGGCACGTATTTTTTTCGTTTCAATGCGCGTCCCATCTCTTCCAACGCGACAAACGAATGCGCTCCTCCGTAGCTTATAAACGGCACGGCAATCTTTGATCTTCTTTCGTCCGGAGGCGGGAGCATCGCGATCGTACGCAATACCGTGTGTTCCGCGTGACCGGCATATACCGGAGCGCCGACAAAAAGAGCGTCGAACTCGCCCGCTTTCGCCGCGAGATTTTCGCTTCCGACCGGAGAGAACAACAGAGTATCGTCTTTTGTCAAGTTGACGATGTCGGTTTCGCCTCCCCTCGCTTCAATACTTTTTTCAATCATCCGTGCGGCGGCGAGCGTATGTCCCGCAGGACTGAATACGATTACGACGGCTTTCATACGATATCCTCCGTTGTATCGAAATCGGGTATGTTTTCGTTTACCAATTCCGCTAAGCGTGCTATCGCCGAAAATTCTTTTTTCGAAAGCGAACTTAAATACGCCGTAATTTTTTTATTAAAACCGTCGTGGAATTTTTCGTGGTTTTTATACGCACGCACTCCTTCTTTTGTCAATGTAATATAGACGGCTTTTTTATTCCCCTCTTTTTTATATTTTCGTATCAATTTTTTTTTCAGCAATTTATCGGAAACCTGCGTTACCGCACCGTTTGTAATGCCGAGTTTTTCCGAAAGCTCAGATGCGCTGTATCCGTCCGACAAACCTATCGCTGCGATAAAATGTATTTCACTCTGATAAAGCAGGTGAGCGGTGCCGAAGCGCTTCGGTTTTTTATCGTTGGCATTGATCCGGTATTGAATCTTTGCCGTAAGCTCCATAAAGCTTTGTATGTCGTGCATCGTGCCGTCCGTTTTTATGACCTTCCGTCAGTATATTTTAGCCGCTAAAACAAATATACACCCGCCGCAGCCTTTTGTCAATATAGTTTAGCAACTAAAACAAATACGCCGATTTGAAATATCTTTTTAAAGATTCTCCCGTTTTAGAGACCGTTCAGAGATTTACGTTACGACGATTTCTTTTACAAGGTTTTTTAAATCGGTTATATGTTTTTACGACACTTGACATAAAAAATAAAATTATGCTATAGTATAAAAATCACGGGGGCGTAGCGAAGCTGGTTATCGCGCTGGCCTGTCACGCCGGAGACCACGGGTTCGAGCCCCGTCGCTCCCGTAACAAGGGCTGTTTCAAAAGTCGGTTACTTTTTCGACAGCCTATCGAGTTTAAAATTAAGTCTGTGTATTGTAATGATTTAATTTTAAACATCGCACCTAAAATCAAGGAAGCTGTTCAAAAACTGAAGTTTTTGAACAGCCCTATTTTTTTCACGCCGGAATAACCGACGAACGGGCAATAGCGCAGTTGGTAGCGCGCTTGGTTCGGGACCAAGAGGTCGGCGGTTCAAATCCGCCTTGCCCGACTGCTGATTCCTTATTTTTACGACTATGATAACCTGCCGATATAAAAGATTGACACGAGCTTCTTTAGTCGGTACTATTATCGATATTCATACGCAAATACTATAAGCAAAAAATATTGCGCGAATCAGGAGATATGATAAAAAGCGGCGTCTGAAATATCGCCGTCGTTCTTTATCTCGAGTTTGCGCGGATATTTGCAAAAGATTTGTATACGTACAAAAGTTTTTACGGGAGGGTTTATGAACAACAGCCGGTGGGGACTTCTGCTGAAAAATATTGCAGCCGTTATATGCGTATCGCTTTTAGCGGGCTGTATGAATCAAAAAACCGATTCCGTTTCGGCGGATATCGACTTTTGGTCGTTTCCCAACTTTACTTCGGAAACGGGAGTTCAAGGCGATTTTGAAAAAGAGCTTATTGCGGCTTTCGAAAAAGAAAATCCATCGATCAACGTGCGCTTTACATCGCTCAGTTATGCCGACGGTGCGGATAAAATCGAACAGGCGATCTCTTCCGGCAAAGCTCCCGATATCGTATACGACGCACCCGGCCGCATCATCGCATGGGCGGACAAAGGTTTGCTCGAACCGCTCGATGACGTACTCGCAACGGAAAAACCGTATATCATGACGGGTATGCTTGCGGTTTCCGCAGGTAAAGATTTGCGCACCTATATGTATCCGATGCATGCGGGTCCTTTTGCGATGGCGTTCAACAAAGAGATGCTTAACGACTTGGGGCTTCTTTCGCTTTTGCCGTACACGCGGCGCGACCGCCAGTGGACTGTCGCAGAGTATGAAAATCTTTTGCGTGCGCTCAAAGCGAAACTGCCGAAAGGCAAAACACCCGGCGTATTCTACTATAAAACGCAGGGCGGTGATCAGGGCACTCGTGCATTTTTAGTTAATCTCTTCGGTAACGTATCGCTTTTGAACAACGATTATTCGCGCTATACGTTCAACACGCCGCAAGCGGTAAGGAATGTAGCGTGGACGATGAATGCGATAAAAGAAGGCTTGCTGCTTGACGGCGCTAATCTCACGTCGAACGACGTCATCGGCATGTTCGCGGCATCCGACGCTGCCCACACGATCCTCTATTCACCGCAGCTGAACAAAATGTATGACGGAAAGCGCAAATACCGCGGCAGAGATTTTACACCGATTTATATGCCTTTCCCCAACGATTCGGGCGCTCCGTCCCTCGAATTCATCGTCGGCGGCGCCTGTATTTTCAATAACAAAAAACAAAATAAAATACAGGCTGCAAAAAAATTTTTGCACTTTATGGCAACGGATGAAGTATGGGCGCCCAAGCTCGTAGATGCAACCGGCGGTTTTCCCGTGACGTCGAAAATCGACATCGAAACCGATGATCCCGAAATCTTGTATAATTCGGTGCTGCAGAAATTCTTCGGTCAGTACTATAACAATATCACGGGCTTTGCGGATATGCGCGGCTATTGGAATACGGCGCTGAAAAATGCCGCATCCGGAAAGAATATACAGGGCGTGCTGAATAATTTTGTTAAAAATTCCGACGAGTCGCTCGCTAAATAAATCCGAGGAAGATATAAAAGAACCGCTTAAATTGCGCGGCTCTTTTAACTTCGAGTTTTCTTTCGAAAACTCGCTCATATATTATATGTGCGCGAACGCGCACGGCTGCGGCATTTTCGAAAATTGATATTTTCTGCAATGCAGCATTTCAAGGAAGGGGTATGAAATACGTTTTTTCAGACGGAAAAAAGCATAAAATATTTTCGATAAAAAATAAAATGATAACGGCGTTTGCGTTTTTTTCTCTTTCGATCGTGCTCATTTCGTGTATCGTATCGATAACGCTCGCCTCTTTTTCCCTCGTACGCAATACGCGATACTTTCTCAACGAACTGGTATTCAGCTCTTCAAAAGCGCTCGACGAACGCTCAAAGGCGATGTTCGAAAAATTGGAAGCGTTTTCGAATATCCCCGATATCCAAGAGGATACACTGTCGTACCGGGCCAAAATAGAATTATTAAAAAATGAAATTCAACTGCAGCGTCAGCGCGGCTGGCTCAATTTCGGTATCGGCGGAAAAAACGGCATTCTCTACCGCACCGACAATAAAACCGAAAACGTTTCGCGGGAAGACTGGTTTCAACGAGCGATGACGGGTAAGTACGCCATCACGGAGCCGGTTTTTTCCGCTACGGAACGGATGTACGTGTCCACGATCGCGATTCCCTTGCGCGATCTTCAGGGTAAGATTACCGGCGTTATCAGCGCAACGCTTTTGGGCGGTTCACTGTCGAATCTCGTAAGCGATATGACGGTCGGAAAAACGGGAGCCGCATATCTGATCAGTCCCGACGGCATCGTACTCGGAACCCGTCAGCCGGAAATACTGTATAAAAATATCTTTACCGAAGTATTCGAAAGCGAAAGCAAAGAATTTCAAGGTTTTCTGCGGAACGCGTTGAGTTCGGGAAAATCGAAAGTGAGTATTTCAAAAATAAATAATACGCGGTATATTGCGGCAACATCTTCCATGCGCTACTCCGGTTGGACGCTGCTGCTCATGGCGCCCGTTTCGGAATTCGTCGCAGAAAATATAACGACGCTTATCCGAACATTTATCCTCATCGCCGCATTGCAGCTCGTCGTCGCAATTATCATCGGATTTTTTATCGCGCGCCGTATCGTCAAACCGCTCAATTTGATGATCGACGCGCTGCACAATATTTCGCAAGGCGAAGGCGATCTCACCATCAAACTGCCGGTCGTCGGCAAAGACGAAACGGGTATTCTGTCGACTTACTTTAACGAAACGATCTCAAAACTGCGGAATGCGATCAAAAACGTCAGTACCGGTTCATTCGAAATGAAAACCGTCGGATCCGATCTCGAAAGCAATATGGTATCCGTAAGCGAATTCGTAAAAGCGATTACGGACAGCATCGACGAACTGCGGGGGCATTTTACGGAACAGGAAAAAAGCGTTTCGGAAACCGCATCCGCAATCGAAGAAGTTATCAAAGCGATCCGCGCATTGCACGAAGACATCGACCGGCAGCTGAGCGTTGTTCAAAACTCGACGTCGTCGCTCGACGGTATAACGAAGTTCGTAAGCTCCGTCGAAGAAAACATAAAGGATGCACAGGACACCATGCAAAACCTCGCTTCGGCGACGGACTCCGGGCGCGAAACGCTGACGCAGGCGAACAACATATCACAGCGAATCTCCGAAGCGTCGGGCAGTTTGATCGAAGCGAGCGCCGTCATTCAGAACATCGCAAACCAGACAAATCTTTTGGCGATGAACGCCGCCATCGAAGCGGCGCACGCAGGCAAAGCGGGAAAGGGCTTCGCCGTCGTCGCTTCGGAAATCAGAAAGCTCGCGGAAAGCTCGAGTGCACAAGGTAAAAAAATCACAACGACGCTCAAAAACATCATCGATGAAATCGAACTGCTCGCATCGTCCGCATCGGGTGCGGTCGAAAAATTCAATTATATTTCAAACTATTCGAACGAAGTGCACAACGCGATCGAAAGCGTCGTCAAAGTGATGGACAAGCAGGAAGAAAACAGCACGAATATCCGCGATATGATAAAAAATATCGGTACGACGACAAGCGGCGTAAAATACAATTCCGCCGAAATGCTCGCGAGCAGCGAAAATATTTTGACGCAGGCGACGCAGCTTGACGAACTCACCCGCGTTTTACGGAAGACGATGGATTCGATCGAGTCGCAAGTCGATCTTATCAATTCCGCAACACAGGAATCGCTGGAAATCGCGGGAAAAAACAAAGAGTCCATTGACGGGCTCGTCACCGAAGTCGGTAAATTCAAAACCCAGACGACGGACATTTAAGCGTTTCGGTCATTCGATTTTTTATCGAATGATTGAAACTGTTTTGAACGATGCGCTGCCCGCGGATGAACTGTCGCGCAAGTTCGACGCACAATGCGGGCCGCACGCAGGATTTATGTTTCAAGCCAGCTTTTCAACACGCGGGCGACGGTATCGGGTTCCGTTTTTGCCATACGCGCAATATCGGCCGGACTACGGACGGAATCTCCCTGCCCCTTAGGCTTTTGCGGTGCAACAAAGATTCCCTTTGCCGTACCGTAGTCGATCGCTTCCTGCAAAACGGAAAGCTCGCGCAACACCTGCCGTTCGTCACGGGGATTATACCGGCCGAGCATTCGAATCGCGGAAGTAAGCGAGCGCCGCTCTCGGTCGGACAGATGCAAATGCCGAAAAACGGCTTCGCCCGCATCGATTCCCAACTCTCCGAACAAAATCGCCGCTTTTTGAATTCCGGGTATATACGGATATGCAGTCTTTATAAAATCGCTCATGTACGTCCTCGAAAATCCTATACCGATACTGTATCGAAAATCGTAAAAAAAAGATAGTACATTTTTTTGTTTTATATTATACTTGAACGGACTCCTTGTGTATCACTAAGATTTATGACAGGGGGAGAGAATTCCTGTGATATTCACGTATGTCGTCGCTTATTTTTCCGTCACCGTCATCTGCTTTGCCATTGCCGTAGTCATCGGAACAAAACTTACTCGCGATGTCGGAAGCGAATCGGAAATGCGCGCCTTTAAAGGCGTCATCTCGGGATACGCTGTTTTTTTAATAACGAACGGCGTTTGGGTATGGTGCAATTACGGCTACCTTCCCGCTGTATGGGGTTATCCGCTCAGCAGCATGAATATAATCGCACTGAGTTTGTGCGCATTCTTTTGGTTTCAATACGCGGAATTGAAATTGCACTCCCCCCTATGGCAGTCGAAAGTATTCCGCTGCCTGTACCCCGTGCCGATGTGCATCATCGTCCTGCTCTCTCTTTCGTCTCCGTTTACGGGATGGCTCTTTTACTACAGTGCCGCAGGTAATTATGTCCACGGCCCGCTCTACGACATTCAGCTGGTGCTCGATATTTTCTATCTTGCATTCGCATCCGTTCATGCCGCCGTCGCTTCGAAGCGGATAAAAAACGCTGCAAAGAAAAAAGAATACTTTATGCTCATCGCGTTTTTGTTTTGTCCGTTCATCGCCGGCGGCATCGATGCTATAATCCCGGACTTGCCTATTTTGGAAATGGCGATGCTGTTTGCGATCTTTATCGTCTTTGCAAACCTCCAAGAATCGCAGATTTACAGCGATGCGCTCACCGGATTAAACAACAGGCGGCTCGCCGACGAGTGGCTTTTGAATAGGCTTCCGTCGGTTTCCGCGCTTCGCCCGCTTTACTTTTTCATAACCGATATAAACAGTTTCAAACATATCAACGATACGTACGGACATTTGGAAGGCGATAACGCAATCAAAACCGTCGCCGAAACATTTCAGGACATCGGACGGCTGTATCACAGTTTTATCGCGCGCTGGGGAGGCGACGAATTTATCATAATCGCCGAAGCGCAGCACATTCCGGATCCGGAATCGTTCATGCAAACCATCCGAAATATGATCGCGGAAAAATCGCAAGAAAGAGCTCTTCCCTACGCGCTGACGCTCAGCATCGGATATACAAAGTGTACGACAGCCGACGAGCATCCGGCATCTCTCATAGGCAGAGCCGACGATATGTTGTATCGAGATAAAAATACGTATTACCGTACGCGAAAGCAATCCAGACGCCGAACAAAAGCCGACGGCATATCCGACATCCGACGATAATATTTGACACATTCGGCGATACTTTCGGACAATCGGCGCATAACAATCGGCGCATAAATTGACACTCCGTCCTTATCGTGATAAAATTATACAATTTTCTATTTTACACGAATTGGTATAAGGATTCTATCATGAAAAAGGGCTTTTACACCGCCGGCTTGATTATCGTTTTGGCCGTATCGGCTTTTGCGTTTATCCTCGCTCCCGCCATGGTCGGACGAGGCAATCGGGACACGCTCCCGCCATTCGGATCCTACGACGGCAAAAAAATAAAATACGAACAGGGTTCCGATTTTGCCGACTACGTTTCGAAATATGCGGATCTTTTTCAAAGACAGGGCAGACAGCTCGACCCGCAGTCTAATTATTATATTTTTAATTATGCGTTCAACGCGGTCGTTCAAAAAATGGCATATACGCAGGCGGTAGCAGAGAGCGGTTATGTCGTACCGCAAAGCGCCGTAAACCGTGAAATGCTTCCGGACTTTTTTGAAAACGGCAAATACTCGCAGCGAAAATACAGAGAAACCCCCGCATCCGAAATCGAACGGAGACAAAAGGAAATCCGCGAAGAACTTACGATGCGCCGCTACACCGACGACGTATTCGGTTCTTCCGAACAGTTTGCGGGTACGGCGCTGTACGGATTAAAATCGTCTGAAAACGAAATCGCTTTTTTTGAAAATTTCGGCACCGAAAAACGGGGATTCGATATGGTATCCTTCAGCACCGACGATTATCCCGACAGCGAAAAAGAAGCATACGGGCGTGCAAACGCGCAGAAATTTATTAAATACGATATGTCGATCATCACGTGCGGCGAAAAATCGAAAGCGGAAACCGTAGCGAAGCGCCTTAAAAATAACGAAATCACATTTGCGGACGCGGTAAACGAATATTCGACGAAAAATTACAGCGATGCGAACGGAAAATTAACAAATTCATATCGATATGAAATCGAACGCATCATAAAAAATTCCGACGACGTCGAAAAAGTCGTTTCCCTTGCAAAAGATGCGACGAGTGCCGTCATCGAAACGAATATCGGCTTTTCCGTGTTTCACGCGGACGGCAGCGCTTCCGATCCCGATTTTACAAATGAACAAACCGTAAAGGATGTGTGGAGCTATCTGCGCTCGAATGAAGCGGGGCGCATCGAAGATTATTATACGGATATAGCAAAGAATTTTGCAGCGGAAGCCGCAAGCAGCGGATTCGAGGAAGCGGCAAAAAAAATCGACGCAGCGAACACGGCGATCGCTCCTTTCCCGCTCAACTACGGAAGCGTTTCGTTTGCCAATTCCGTGGATACGAGCATTCAAGGGCTTTCGGGAGCCGACACGAACAAAAACTTTTTGCAGACGGCATTTTCCTTAAAGTCCAATGAAATCTCATCGCCTATCGTCAACGGGAAAAACGTGCTCGTGCTGCAGTATACGAACGAAGTAAAAGACGAGCCGTCGGAAAACGCGGCTTCGCTTGCAGGACAGATTGCGAGCAGCGACGAATCGTCGGCTTCTTCGCACCTCATGGCGAGTCCGAAACTGAAAAACGATCTCTTTACGGTATACTTCAATTATTTTATGAATGCGTCGAACAACTGACAGCGATGTTCGCAATTTTATTTTACGAAAAATGAAAACGGTCTTCATTACCGGAGTATCCGGAACGATGGGGGCGGAAGCTTTGACGCAAATCGCGCGGACGGGAAAATTCCTGTGCCGCGTTCTTTTACGTCCAAAAAAAGCGAATATACGCTTGGCAAAAAAGCTTCAAAAAAACAAACTCATTGAAGTCATATTAGGCGACATACAAAATTACGGCGATTGTCTTACCGCCGTAAAAGGCGCCGACTATGTGCTTCACTGTGCGGCGATCATTCCGCCTGCTGCCGATCACAACCCCGACGAAACGTTCCGCACCAACCGTCTCGGCACCGAAAATCTGCTTAAAGCCGTAGCTGCGAGCGGCCAAATCCAAAAGACAAAATTCGTTTACATCGGCACGGTTGCCGAATACGGAAACAGAACGTTCAAACACCCGTGGGGACGTGTCGGAGACCCGCTCATGCCGAGCGCATTCGACGTGTACGCTGCAAGCAAGATAAAAGCCGAACGCGCGGTTATCGATTCTCCTTTGTGCTGGGTGTCACTGCGGCAAAGCGGCATTTTATACGACCGCGTGCTTTTTAATAATATGCACGACGGGCTGATGTTCCATACGTGCTGGAATACGCCTATCGAATGGGCAACAGCAAAAACTTCCGGCTTGCTTTTGAAAAATCTTGTCGAAAAAGATTCGGATGGAACGCTCGGCGCCGATTTTTGGAAAAAAGTATACAACATCGGAAACGGAAAGGCTTCCCGAGTTACGGGTTTTGAAACACTCGACCGCGGCTTTAAGATGATGGGACGAAGCTGCACCGAAATTTTTAAGCCCGAATGGAACGCAACGCGCAACTTTCACTGTATGTGGTTTTCCGATTCGCACGTATTGAACGAATACCTCGATTTTCAGCACGAAAGTTTTGAAGAATTCTTTTCACGACTCGAAAAAAAATTATGGTATTTTAAATTGGGAAAGCCCTTTCCGCGTTTCGTACGACGTTTTGCGATAATGCCGCTTTTGCGCACGAACAATGCGCCTGCCTTTTGGGTTTCGCACAATCTTACAAAACGGATCAACGCTTTTTTCGGTTCGCTCGAAGCGTACCGCGCGCTTCCGCGCAGCTGGGAAAAATTTCCTTTATTGTGCAAAAATCAAAATCAGGAAACGGGCGCTTTTTTGGATTACGAAAAATTAAAGGATGAATCTTTAATCGAACAAAACGGTTTGCTTTTAAATCACGGCTACGATGAAACGAAAAAGACCGAAGAGCTCGATATTGAAGATGTAAAACAGGCGGCATCTTTCCGCGGCGGAAAGTGCGTAAGCAAAACGATGACGAAGGGCGATATGTACAGCCATTTGCAATGGCAGTGCCATAACGGCCACCGCTTTACGGCAAGCCCGTACTTGGTTCTAAAAACGGGACATTGGTGCCCCGAATGCTGCAGCGCTCCGCCGTGGAATTTCGGCGAACTTGCAAAGCACATTCCGTTTTATGCACAGCTTCGGTATGACGATCACGGTGAGAATGAAACCGAATCCTATTCGGCCGAAGACGGCCGCGACATATTGGCCTACGAAAAATAAAAGCGTACCCAAAACAATCGCCGTCGTCGACAAAGGGTGAGTCGTATTCCCTGCTGTAAATCAATATAAAAACGGAATTATGCGCTTGGGCTTATATCGCGCCGTTTCGTCAGGAAAGATTTCGGCATATTTTTTATAAATCGCATCGGCTCTCGGCACCAAATTGCACGCAGTCCAAAACACAAATAAAAAGCCCGGAAGCGACCACGTCAAAACGGCAAAGCCGAGCCATTCCACGAGTTCGCCGAAATAGTTTGCGCTCGTAATATAGCGGTACATTCCACGGGACGGATAATAATGCTTACTGTCGCCGGCCGGACGCAGAGAGCGGATATAGGCGTCGGAGCGTATATTGATAAACATGCCCGCAAAAAATAAAATCGTCCCGACAATAAAACGCGGATCGAAAAGCCAGCTGCGCTCGTACATTTCGGCAGGAGAAAAATAAAAAATCCACAAGCCGATTAAAAGCGCGTTTATGGTGTTGAAGATCATGCCCATAAGCACGATTGTAAGCGGCATTTTGCTTTTACCTTTTAATAAAAACGGAAAAACAAAGGTACGCTGTATATAGTGAGCGATAAAAAAAAACGCCAGCAGTACGCGTACCGGCCTGTGTTCATAGTTGAGCGCGCAAAGCAAATAGATCATAACGATGAGTGTCGGACACTCCATAAGTATCCATGCGATTTTATTGTTAAAAGCGAATCCCCATTTTTTATCGATGAGCTTTCCGTATCCTGCGGGAATAAAATACAAAGCGAAAAAACAAATCAATCCTGTGACAAACATAATTATTTCGACGGCACAATACAAGAAATACGACATACGCGCAGTATCGGCGTTTTTTTTATTTTAATCAAGCCGTATTTACATAAATACGATGTCTTGTTCTAAAATAAAAAATGTCATACAATCCGATATATAAAATCCGAGGGGGTATGTTGATTAAAAACGGAGAAGCGGTGATCGAAAATGATGACGGAAATCCCCGACCGGTGCGGACGGAAGGCGGCCTTTCCGTTTTGTATAAGGGCAGATACCTCTATTCAAAATACGCGCCTGAAAAAGCGGTCAGGAGCGCAGTTCTGTCGAAATCCCTTGCACCGGGCACCCTCGTGCTCGCCTGTTCCCCCGTCCTGTGTTTATGCCTTGCCGAATTGTGCACCTCGCTTCCCGAAAATTGTTTTGTACTCGGCTGCGAATTCGACGCGGCGCTGTACGATTTTTCGATAAAACACATCCCGCTCGGGCTTGCCCGTTTTGCGATGCTTTCGCCGGACGAATTGCCGAATCTCCCGTTTATGCTTACAAAGCGCCGCGCCGAAACAAAAGGCGGAACGCCTCTTCCCCCTGCAGGAACCTTCCGCCGCATTTTACGCGCGGACTTTTCGGCAGGCACGCAGTTTTTTCCGCAGCACTACGCGGCGCTTACGGAAGCTGCGGAAAATGCCGTAGCGCGTTTTTGGAAAAACCGCGTCACGCTCATCAAATTCGGACGCCGCTTTTCAAAAAATCTTTTCCGCAATCTCGCACATTTAAGCCGCTCAGTCCCGATCGAGCGCGTTGCGCAGTCGGTCGAAAAACCGATCGTCGTTTTCGGTGCGGGCGAAAGCATGGAAAAAACCGCGCGAAGCATTCGAAACGTGCAAAACGCGTTTTATATCGTCGCAGCCGATGCCGCCCTTGCCCCGCTTTTCCGTCTCGGCATCGAGCCGGACGCCGTCGTGTGCGAAGAAGCGCAGTCGGTCATCGCACCGTTTTTTTTAGGCGCAAACGGAAAGCGCTTTCGCGTATTTGCAGGCATTACGTCGTGGCCGAAACTTTTCGACCTGTGCGGCGCCGATATCTGCTATTTTTCACCGCACTATGACGACACGGTCTTTTTCGATTCTCTTGCCGCAAGGAACATTATCCCTCCCGTTATGCCGCCCCTCGGTTCGGTGGGACTCACCGCGACAAAGATAGCGCTTATGCTTCGAAAAACCGAACAGGTTCCCGTCTTCGTTACGGGACTCGATTTTTCATACCGCGCAGGTACGACGCACGCGCGCGGAGCGGAAGCTCATACGTCGCGCCTTGCGTCGAGTTTCAAAACCGCGCCTGCGGCAAATTACGATGCGGCATTCACTTCCTTCATGCAAAAAATTATCGGAAAAGACGGTACCCCGTTTTTTACTTCTCCAGCCCTCTTCTCGTACGCCCAAACCTTCCGCGCTTATTTTTCCCAATCGCCGAATCTCTTCGATGCGGGAACGACGGGCATCGACTTGGGAATCCCGAAAAAGGATGCGGACGAATTGATTCGGGAAAGCGATAATACGGCCGGTACGGAAACGGATATCGTTCGAAAGGATGCGGACGGGAAAGCGGCACATGCGGAAAAAACCATTGCCGAAGGGACGGCGTTCTCAGAACGAAAAGCGCTCTCCGTCCGTGATTTTTATGAAGAAGAAGAGCGCTCTCTCAAACGCTTAAAAAATATTTTATCGTCGGGGCAAAATATGAGCGAAAATGAGCGCAGCGCCGAAATCGAAAAGCTGCTTCTCTCCCGTGAATACCTGTACCTGCATTTTCCCGACGGCTTAAAAGCTTCTCTCGACCTGTCGTTTTTAAAGCGCGTCAGAGCGGAAATCGATTTTTTTATTAAAGACATTGCAGTCGGAAAATCGATTTTGGAAAAAAATTAAAAGAGCGCGGGTAACTGCGTTTCCGGCAATATCCGAAACCGAAAAGCGCGCGTTATCATCGTCCTACATCAGGCGATGTAGAAAGCTGCATTATATTACAAGATTTAATTTTTCACACAATGCGTCTTGTAATGTTTTACTAAAATTGACTCCCGCTTTTTCCGCCTGAATATTAAGCCATGCCGGAATTGTCAATGTCTTTTTTATTGCCTTTTCATTTACTTTAAATTCGCCGCATACAAAAGACATAAAACTTTTTTTATCCGTTTTAATTTTATTTGCGGCCGACGCCTTAGGCAAGGTATCGACCGTATAATCGTCTTGTAAAAAAAGCTCCATCGCTTCAACCGCGTTTGCATACGTTTCGGCTTCCGTATCGCCCTGCGTAGAACATCCGGGCAAATCGGGAAACTCAACCCAGAAACCGCCGTCTTCACTATGAAAAATTGCAGGATATATAACTTTCATTTTTTTGCCTCCAGTTCGGTTCGTTTCAGAATAGCCGCTAAAAGGCCGGTTTTCATATCTTTGCCGTGCACGGGAATTATCTCGATTTTTCCGTTTTTCGTGATTTTATGATGACTGTCTTTCACCGACACTAATTCCCAGCCGTCTTTTAATAATAATTTTAAAAGGTCTTTGTCTTTCACGTTTATAATTACAATACGTGTAATACGTATTGTCAATAAAGTGTATACGTTTTATCAAAGTCTGAAGATGAAGCGGCGTTCAGCTTCTTCTCAAATCGTCATTCACCCTATTATTTTTCTTCACCTTCTTTGAGAACGGCGAGAAAGGCCGACTGCGGGATCGCGACGTTTCCGACCATCTTCATGCGCTTTTTTCCTTCTTTTTGTTTTTCGAGGAGCTTACGCTTCCGCGTGATGTCGCCGCCGTAACACTTTGCGAGTACGTCTTTGCGGACGGGGCTCACCGTTTCCCGCGCGATGATCTGTCCGCCGATGGCGCCTTGGATCGCGATCTTAAATTGTTCGCGGCTTATCTCGCCTTTGAGCCGTTCGCATACGCTCCGCGCGCGCTCGGTTGCGTTTCCTTCAAAGGTCAGCTGGGAAAGCGCATCGACTGGTTTGCCGTTTACCAAAAAATCGACTTTGGCAAGCTTTGTCGGCCGGTAGCCGATGAGTTCGTAATCGAAAGAAGCGTAGCCGCGGCTGTAGCTTTTGAGTTTGTCGTAAAAATCGAAGAGCACTTCGGCAAGCGGCATTTCGTAAACGAGCTCGACTCTCTTTTCATCGAGATACATCATATTCGTCTGCTCGCCCCGTTTTTGTTTGCACAGTTCCATGAGAGAGCCGAGGTACTGAGAAGGCGTGATGATCGACGCTTTGATGTACGGCTCTTCGGCTTCTCTGATGCGGCCTGAAGGATACTCCGAGGGATTATCGATGTACGTTTCTTTGCCGTCGGTCAAAACGAGTTTGTAGCGAACCGAAGGGGCGGTAAAGATAACCGACTGATCGTAATCGCGCTCGAGCCGCTCCTGTACGACTTCGAGATGCAGCAGCCCCAAAAAGCCGCAGCGGAAGCCGTTTCCGAGCGCGAGCGAATTATCCTTTTCGTAAATCAAACTCGCATCGTTAAGCTTTAATTTTTCGAGCGCGTTTTTCAACTCTTCGTATTCGTTCGAATCCATCGGATAGATGGAAGAGTAGACGACGGGCTTTACGTCTTTAAAACCGGGCATCGCTTTTTCGACGGGATCGGCCGCATTCGTAATCGTGTCTCCGACGCGCACGTCGCTTACGGTTTTTATCCCCGCGATGATATAGCCGACGTCGCCCGCTTCGAGGCAATCGGTTTCTTCAAAATCGATTTTAAATATGCCGACCTGTTCGACTTTGTAATCGGCGGAACCCGCCATCATGCGGATCACATCGTCCTTTTTTACCCTTCCGTCGATGATGCGCACGTGGACGACGACGCCGCGGTATTCGTTGTAATTGCAGTCGAAAATGAGCGCACAGAGTTTTCCGTCGGGCGATCCCTTGGGCGGCGGAAGGCGGGCGACAATCGCTTCCCTAAGTTCGTCGACTCCGACGCCGGTCTTTGCCGACACGAGGACGGCTTCATCTCCGTCGAGACCGAGCTCTTTGGTGATCTGCGCTTTCGTTCCTTCGACGTCGGCCGACGCCAAATCGATTTTATTGATGACCGGAATGATCACGAGATCGTGTTCGACCGCCATATACATATTGCTCACCGTCTGCGATTCGACACCCTGCGTCGCATCGATCAACAGCAGGGCGCCTTCGCACGAAGCGATGGCGCGGGACACTTCATAGGAAAAATCGACGTGGCCGGGCGTATCGACGAAATTGAGTTCGTAATCGACTCCGTCTTTTGCCGTATACGGAATCGTCACCGCTTGACTTTTTATCGTAATGCCTCTCTCCCGTTCGATATCCATCGTATCGAGGAGCTGGTCTTTCATCTTCCGCTCGTCGATGATTTTTCCCTTTTGAATGAGGCGGTCGGAAAGTGTCGACTTTCCATGGTCGATATGAGCCGTAATGCAAAAATTGCGTTTGTAGTTTAAATCCATAGCCGTATCCGAAATTGTTAAAAATAATAAGGACTGTCGAGAGGAGCCGTCAATCCCATCGCGATGTCGAGAAAACCTTTTTTCCTTCTGCGCGTATACAACGAAACGTGCACGGCATCGTTATCGTCCGCAAATACGACACGCGAAACGCTCACCGGATCGTTTTCCGAAAAACCCGATTCGTCGGCGATGCCGCCTTTGAGTACGTCGACGACGGTATACGAGCGGTGATTTACGGTCGAAGAAGAAGCGAGCTTCATGCCGAAAATCGGAACGAACGAACCAGAAATCAAATCGCTTTTGTATATTTCGTAGCCCGGGTTGTCGGGACGGGGCGCAAGATAGACGTATTTTTCGCCCGAAGCATCTCCGCGCACGTACGTGCATTTTACAATCGTATCGGGGATATGCGAGCGGAGGATATCCTGCATCGCTTCGATCGAATCGACCGTTTTTCCGCCGGCAGACGTGACGACGTCCCCTGCAGCGAATTCCGCACGGTACATGCTGCCGCCGGGCATAAGGTATTGCACTTCAAGCCCGATATTCTGTTTGCCGTCGTTCGTCTTTTTCGTGTGCCCGTACGCGCACATCCACGGATGTTCGCGTTTTCCGCCGCGGAAGAGCATCGGCAAATCCTGCCGCAGATATTCGACGGGAATCGCAAAGTTCAAGCCCTGGTACTGTACGATGCCCGCGAACACGATCGCCTGCACGCGCATTTGAGCATCTATGAGGGGACCGCCGGAATTCCCCGAGTTCACCGCGGCGTCTATTTGAAAAACGCTTCCCGTCGTAAAGAGCTTTCGCTCGACGTTCGACACGATGCCCTGCGTAAGCGTGCCGCCGAGTCCGAGCGGAGTACCGATCGCGGACACTCTGTCGCCGATTCCCAATTCCGCGCTTGAACCGAGGGCAAAAACGAAGGGCGCATCCACTTCCGCTTTCAGCAGCGCCAGGTCGAGCACCGCATCGTAGCCGACGACTTTTGCGGGAATGCGCGTGTCGGGGTCGGAAGCGAGCTTGATGTAGAGGCGCGAATACTTTTCGTTTTTCGGATTTACCGTATCTTCGATGACGTGATGGTTCGTCACGATATAGCCATTTTTGGAGATAAAAAAACCCGAACCGATAACGCGGTCGGCGTATCCCGCTCCGTCTTTGATCGATATACCGCGGTCGATCCACACTGTCACCGTCGCATCGATGCAGTCGGCGATCGTCTTCGGAAGACAGCGCTCATCGACCGAAAGACCGGGAACGCCGGATGCACACAATGCACTCAATTCATTTTCGCTCAAGTCTTGGCGCAAAACGGATGCCGCACCGACTGCGGAAAGCGAGCGGTAATATTTCAAAGCGGATAGATAGTCTTTTGTCCCTATCGCTTCGTCGTATTTTTGAGCGACCGCCGTCCGGCACAGAGAAACCACATCGGCATCTCCGAGAAGCTCGGCATGCCAGAGCGCGTTTACCGGCTCCGTTTTAACAAGGTCGGCGATGCGTTTTTTTTCGTTTTCGTACACGTCTTTTTCCGTGTAGTTCAAGCGCTCATAAACCGATTTCGGCTCGCCGAGCGATTTACACGACAAAACCGCAAACGATAAAACGACGACGACTGAAATATATTTTATTAATTTTATTACACGCATGAAAACCTCAATTACCCCGCACTCCGTTTTGCACTTCGCTTACGGCTCCCGCATTTCCCGTTTCGCCCGCCGTTTGAGAAGTCTGAGCCGCTTTCGGAAGGTCTCCCGTCGTTTCGGAGGAAATCTCTTTCGGAACATCCGGCACGAGGGCGGCATAGGTCACGCCTCCGATACGGACTGCAAGCATAAGGCGCGAAGCACCTTGAACGGGTGTCACTTTTCCCTCTTCGGAAACGGATGCAAGCGCGGAGACGGCACGCGCTTCGTCTTCGACCGTTCCGGCTTCTCCTATCCTATACAAAGAAGCGCGCTTTCCTTTTCGGACATTATAATCGATACCGCCCGAAACGACTTTTACCGGCACACCGTTTTCGCTTCCGACAACGACGAGACGTCTTTCGGGAAAGAGATAAAACGAAGCCTTTTCAACCGTCGCTTTTCCGGCCTTTTGCGCCATACGCTCGTAGCGCACGTCCCATAAACCGTCGCCGTCGGTATCCCACGAAACGGTTTTCGCACCGTCGGCGGCATATTCTTCGATAAAATCCGCGGAAGCGTCTCCGTCTCTGTCGATTCGAATCGCTTTGATATAGACGCCTTCGTCTTTCGGAGAGCCGAGTATGTTTTTCGAAACGCGAAGACGCTCTTCAGAAGAAAGGTGCATCGCGTTTTCGGTATCTCTTCCGAAAACTTCGACGGTTTCGAAAACACCGTCGCCGTCGTGGTCGACGGAACGCGTTTTCGGAAAACCGTTTTCAAAGACCGCTCTCGCATACGCTTTGCCGCCCGCATAATAATCGGCCGTCTGCATTTTTCCGTCGAGCACGCTGAATGAGATAGTCGCCCCTTCCCGCTCGGTCGACGGCACGTCATACTTCGACGCGGCGAGCAAAAGCGATGAGCTGTCGGACAGCGGAACATCGTTTTTTACGACGGGAACAAAAAAATCGACCCCGAAATCGTCTTTGAACTCGCGAAGAACATCCATCGAAAAGGGCGACCACAAAAGAGCGCCGTCGGCAAAATCGAATGACGATGTATGATTTTGCGAATCCTGCTCGGTAAACTCGGCTTTTAAAACGGACGGATAATTTCCGTATTCGATTTTGCAGTTCCGCATCGAAAGCGACACGGGAGCGCCGAAATCGCACAGGGCGCTCCATTCGTCAACGCCGTCGGTGTTTTTGTCGTATGAGATCGATGCGGGTCTCCCGCGCTCATAGCGGACGGTAAGGTTCGCTTCCAAATCGCCGTCCGTGTCGACCGTGAGTACGCCACCGTAAGATGCGATGTGTTCGACGAAGATGCGCTTTGCGTTTTCTTCGGTGAGGGCACTTGCAAAGTCTGAAAGTACGCGGAGAGAAATCGTTTTATCGGCGAAATAAAAAAAATACGAAACGGCTTCCTCCTGCGATATAAGACCCGCAGATAAAGCCGCGCGAGCATAGAGCGGATGTCTCATGCCTGCCGCCGCAAAGGCTTGGAGCATACGCTTTTGTGCGTCGCCCGATGCAAAGAGGCACGCATAGATTTCAAGCTCCGCATCGGTACGGTTCCGGCGCCCCATGCGGGCGATGAGCGAATCGGCTATCGACTGAACGATGAGCGGAACATCGTCGCCCTTCATCGCGTATTCGCAGCGAAAAAACAAAAGCGGGAAACGCGTATCGTTTGGATAGATTTTACGCGCACCGTTCACTATGCTCCGCGCTTTATCGATCGTATCCGCACTTCTCATGCGGTAATACGCTTTTAGGCGCACATACTCGGCGTCCGCGGAATAGATAAATGAAGGCTCGTCGAGCACGCTGACGGCTTTTTCGTATGAGCCCGTATCGCACAATAAATCCGCGTACAAAAGCCGAGCTCCGTCGCGGTTATAGCCCGTCCACACTCCTTCGGTAAGCGCCCTTTCTGCAAGCGGGAGGATTTCCGCGCGAGGATGTCCGAGCTTTGCAAGAACGGCCGCTTCGATATAATGCAGGTCGGCGACACTGTCATCGTATGCGAGCCCCATCTTCGCTTGAGCAAGAGCGGCATCCCACGCGGAGTCGGCAAAACAATCTTCGGCGAGTTTTAAAAATCTGACGGCGGTTTTTCTGTTCGCCGCGGCAAGCGCCTTATCTTCGGCAAAAAGAGATGCCGTAAAATTAATAAAAACAATCGATGCAAACACTGCGGCAAGCGCCGTCTTTTTCATAGTTCAAACCTCGATATCGTTTACGATCCAATCGCGCATACCAAATACGCTTCCCCATATACACACGATCTTTTGTTCGGCAGTTGCAAGTTCCTGCACGATCGGGATGCGCTCTCTGTCGCGAGGAAAAACTTTCCAATCCGAGAGGATATCGGATACGGATTTTTCACCGCCTGAAGCCGTTGCAACAGCGTCGCCTGCCTGTCTGCTCCGTATGCAAAACGGAAGCGAAACGCACAGCACGGAGGATTTTCCCGCTTGCCCCTTGCAAAAAACGGACGCGCTTTTTCGGGCACATCGACCTCGTGCATCGCCTTTTTGCACGACACAGAGCAAACCGAAAGGCATTTCATACGTGCCCGTTTTCCGTATTATAGCAGAAAATCCCGTGTCGGTCGCGCCCTTTTGCACTTTTTTTACGGAAATCGATTCGCGCTCTATTTCAACGAAAAGACCCGACGCCTCTTCCGAAAAAACGCCGGAAGAGGCGGCTGCGTTACAGATGCGTTCGACAAAACGGTAGGGCACGCGCACTTCAATTCCGATTTTATTAAAAGCGCGGTATAAAAGCCGCCTTTGAATCGCACGGGACGCGGAAGAAAAATCCGCTCTCGGCATACGCATTCCGTCTCCGTTTTCGCTCCACGGAAAAGACGAGGCGAGCACGCTGAGCGCTTCGTCGTCGTCTCGCGCTTTTTTCGCTCCGGTTAAAACGGCGCTTTTCCATCCGGGAATAAGGGCGTCGAGAACGGGAACGAGACGACATCTGATTTTATTTCTGAAATACGACGTATCGCCGTTCGTGCCGTCGACACGCCACGGAATACGCTGCAACGTTAAAAACCGTTCAATCTCCCGCCGCGAAATGCCGAGCAGCGGACGGATAAACATACCGCGCGTTTTTTTTATGCCGCCCGCTCCGTCCGCGCCTCCCCCTTCGAAAAAACGCATGAGGAGGGTTTCAAGCTGATCGTCTTCGGTGTGCGCAAGCGCGATAAAGGCGGTTTTTTTTTCTCGCGCGAATTCTTCGAACGCTTTATAGCGAAGATGGCGCGCGGCTTCTTCCAAACCCTTCCCGCGCTTTTCCGCTTCGCCGAACACTTCGCCCGGCAAAAAGGTTTTGCACGTACAGTCGACGGGAAAGCCTTCTTTCAAAAAATCGGCGCACAGCGACTGTACGTAGAGCGCGTCCCCTTCGCTTTCTTTTTCGTCTCTGATATTGTGATTTACCGTAATGACGTGAAGCGCGATATTTTTTTCACGCGCGATGCGGGCAAGAGAAACGAACATAGCGACCGAATCCGCTCCGCCCGATACCGCAGCTCCGAGCGAAATCGGAGCGCTTTGAGATGATGCGGCATCGAATGCGCCCTCTGCCCTCGACGTGCCCGCTTCATGCAAAACCGCCTGAGCTTCAGGCGATGCGCCGTCGAACGCACAGCCCGTACACGAGCACAAAGAGACGCGCACCCGCTCTATAAAATCGTCGATAAAATCATCGTCCGAAGCAATATCGCTTTTCATGCGCTTCGTATTTTAAAACAAAAACGGCCGCCTCGCAAGAGACAGCCGCATACCTTTTTTGCCGCGCGCTTAGCGGGCGGGAGTGATGCTCACGAGAGACGCGTTTTCGTCCGTCAGGACGGTCACGCCTTCGTTCAATTTCAAATCTTTTACACGGAACGTGTCGCCGATGTTCAGAGAAGATACGTCGGCCGTAACCGTCTGCGGCATCTTGTGCGGCACCGCCTGTACGGTGATTTCCGGCAAATGCTTGAGCATATAGCCGCCCTTCAAAACGCCCGCGGGAGTTCCCGTATACGAAAGCTTGAATTTTGCGATAAGCTTTTCATCCGCATCGGGTTCAAAAAAATCGGCATGAAGCACTCTATCCTTGAGGATGGCGTATTCCGTATCTTTGATAAAAGCGTCGTGCGCTTCCTGTCCGTCTATTTTCAACGAGATGAGCGTCGTCGGCGTAATCGAACGCCACACTTTATTAAACTCAACTTCATCGATTTCGAGCATCGTCGACTTGCCTTTCGCATCGTACATGACCGCAGGAAGGCGGCCTTGAGCACGCAATTTTTTCGCCGCGGTTTTCCCCGTCGTCGTGCGAACTTTCGCATTGATAACCAACTGATCCATATCCTAGGACTCCTTACATTAAAAAAACAGCAGAAGCTTTTCGGAATCCGCTGTTTTTCCGATATTCGCTGTATTCGCTGGGACGACAGGATTCGAACCTGTGGAATACCGGCACCAAAAGCCGGGGGCTTACCGCTTGCCGACGTCCCAATTAAAAACCGTGTTACACGCTGCCGTCTACGGAAGAGAACGGAGCGTCGTCGCC
The DNA here is from genome assembly GCF_000468115.1 of Treponema socranskii subsp. socranskii VPI DR56BR1116 = ATCC 35536. GTDB lineage: Bacteria > Spirochaetota > Spirochaetia > Treponematales > Treponemataceae > Treponema_D > Treponema_D socranskii. The sequence continues at coordinate 96,133 of NZ_AVQI01000067.1, read as the reverse complement.
GGAGCCCGCTTCTTCAACGTGGCCGGCATTGTATTCGTCCAGAATCTTTTTCTGGAGCTCAGCCCTGAAATCGGGACTGATGGGATGCGCAACGTCTTTATATTCGCCGCTTGCAGTTTTCCTGCTGGGCATGGCGATAAACAAGCCGTTTTTCCCTTCGATGATCTTCACATTATGCACAACAAAGCAGTTATCAAAAGTGACCGTTACATAGGCGCGTAATTTACCCTCGCCTTCCACTTTCCGAATGCGCAATTCCGTAATCTGCATACGTTCCTCCGCTCATTCAAACGAGCTTATGTGCTCTGAAAAGGACGCACTGCAATACATCCTTTCCAGCTTGAAGCCAGCACAGAGCGGGCATTTTCCGCTTCCTCTTCGGAAGGAAAAATCCCGTAAACCGTAGAACCGGATCCGGACATTTCGGCATACGAAGCGCCGGCCCGACGAAGGTCGTCCAGCGCAAAGCCGATTTCCGGAAACCGACTTACTAATGACGGAGTAAAACTGTTTACAAAACTCCAGCCGGAAACCGGAGTCGTGTACACAGTCTCTAAATCCGCATAAGCCGGGCATGGCGCTATCTTTCCCGCCGCAAAGCTCTCGTCGAGAAGCGCGTAGGCTTCCTTTGTAGAGCTGTGCACACCGGGAAAAACAAGCAGTATACACAGATCGCTTCTGGCGCGAATCGGTTTTACGATTTCGCCGCGACCCGTTACAACCGCACATCCCTCCGCACCGCACAATAAAAAAAAGAACACATCGCTGCCGATGCTTGAAGCGATCGCTTCGAGCTGCCGAACGGAAAGCGTTATGTCGTTTAACGCTTCGAATGCCCGTATGCAGGCAGCCGCATCGGATGAGCCGCCTCCCAATCCGCCGCCGGACGGGATTCGTTTTTTCAGCTCAACACGTACACCGAAATTATCGATTCCGGTAACAGAACGGAACGCAGTATATGACAACGAAATCGTATTGTCGCTCGGAAGTTCCATACCTTCACAATCGACGACACAGCCGTTTTTTTCCGATGCGCGCACGACCAAAGTGTCGAAGAGCGTTACCGTTTGAAAAATGCTTTCGATCCTATGAAATCCGTTTACGCATCCCGGCAAAACATGCAAACCGATGTTGATCTTTGCCGGAGCGGTTACACAGATTTCCGTTCTCATATATTCAATCAATTATACAGATTTTAATCCGGTATGTCAAACTCTATTGACACGATCGCGCAGGTCATTTACAGTGAGTGAGGTTTGAGAGCAGTCAGCAATACAAGCCTCACAGGAGTTAGTATGTCCGCCGAAGAATTCTTTTCGTATGACGACGAATACGATGACGACGATTTTGATGCCGAGGACGATTTCGGCAGCGACGACGGAGACGAAGAGCTCGACGAATTCGACGAAGACGCCGATTTTTTCGAAGACGATCCCCTTGAAGAAGACGATGACATAGACGAACCCTACGACGATTACGAAGAAGAAGACGGGTACGGTGCCGTACGCGACGACGATGAAGATCTGTCCGATGAAGACGACTTCGACGATATCGACGACGACTCCTATTGATATCGATCTTTAAAAACCGATCGGCACGCTTTCATTTTTTAAAAATTTCCGACAGACTCGGCTTTCAATTCCGATTTTATTAATTATTATTTTTTATTTCAGGGCGACTTTTTGCGGCAAACCGCAAAAACCGGGCTTTCCGAGGTTCCGCCGTCCGGCTCCATTCCTTCGGAACGGCTCCGCCGCCTCTCCAATCCCTGCCGCACGCAAAGCCTTTTTCTGCTCTGCATTTCCTCCGAAACTCGCAGCACTACCGTGCGTTAATCGTTAAACTCTACACGGAGCCCCGAGTGCCACAGCTTTTCCAAATCGTAAAATCCCCTCGCTTCGCTCGACATCAAGTGTACGACGATGTCCCCGAAATCCGTCAGCTGCCAGTCATCGCCGTCGCTCTGCTTTCTGCGCGTCGGGTAAAGTTCGAGTTCGTTTTCCTTCGCATAATCGCACGCCTGTTTATACAAACCTTCTTTGTGCGCCGCACTCGTAACCGTAACGATGACAAAATAATCCGTCCAGCTGTTCAGATCCGAAACATCGATAAGCGCGACATCTTTTCCTTTGCCGTCTTCCATAAGCCGCGCGAGTTCTTTCGCTTTTTCTTCCGTCGTTTTCATATCAAACCTTACATCAATTCGCGGACGGGCGCACATAGCGGCCGTCGAAATCTTTTCCCAAAATAATCGTAAAGTCGACGCTTGCAACCGATTCGTTCGCGCCGTCATTCCCCACTTCTTCTTCTTGAATATTCGTGCAGCGGATAAAATCGCCGACCATTTTCGCGATTTCCCTATTGCCGATGTGATCGATGATCACCGTCTTTTCGTAATCGTTTCTGTCGGCATTCAGCGTACTTAAAATATCGTAGCTCGCGTTTTGAAACAAAATCGCCGTATTGTGCGCAAGCCCCTGCACCGTCGTACCGTTTTGAATTTCGAGTACGTAGATACGGCTCGTCATCGTATTGCCGGTCGAAATGAGCATATTAGTCGACTGTGCGACCGCCTGTTTGATAAACTCGCCGCCGTTGAGCGGAAAAAGGAGCTGCTTACCGTCGACGGTACTCACTCTTCCCGTTACGTTTTGCTTGATGATGTATTCCGTATTCATCTCCGCAAGCAGCGACATGTGTGTCGTAAAATCTTTCGCATCGAGATTCGACGAAAAGAGCGGCAAAAATTTATTAATATTTTTTTTGGCCAGTATCATAGCTTTGTTTTCGCCGAGCTGCGTAAAATAAGCGATCATGATGTTTTGATAGCGCTCGTATACGTCGGCATCCGTTTCTTCGTTCAAACGGTAGCGAATATACGTCGAAACTTTATCGCCGTCAAGCGTTACCGCTCCGGACGGCAAAAGCCAGCGCTCACCGTCGGCGGAAAGAGAGTCGACCGGGGCGGAAATAAAAACGCGCAGACCGCCCATCATATCGGTCAGCGTGATAAAATCGTCGAGCTTTACGATCGAATAAAAAGGTATCGACGTTCCGAGCAGGTTTTCGATTTGCCGGAGATAAGCGGCGATCCCCTTTTCGCGATAGATGACCGCGATGCCGTCGGTACGCCCCTGCGTGCCTTCGACGCCTTCGAGTACGCGGTAGATGCCGCCGACATTGTACGGAATATTGACGACGGCCGCTTTTTTCGAAACCGGATAATAGATGACGACTTCCGTCATAAGCGCATTTCCGTCACCGTCGTCGAGCACATAGAGCGTACGGATCACTTGATCGTTTTCAAGGCTTTTACCGACAGTGTCGGTACGGAGCGACATCGCGATAAAAATCGAAACGCCCGCGATGATGGCAAATATGAGGATCAAAAACAGTATGCCTTTTTGTTCGTCACGGATATGCATGTATCGTAACAACTCCTTAACAATCTAACGGCGATTCAACGACCGCAAAAGTTTTTCCGATTCGGGCGCGACGGCATATCCCTTTTTTTTCAAATACGCGATCCCGTCGACGAGCACTTTTTCTACGAGTTCGTCGAGCGAAAGACGATCGAGAAAATCCGTATACGCTTTTGTCGCCTGCGGACGGCCGGGCTCGATTTTATCCGCAGCGTAAACGACTTTCGAAAGAGAGCACATACCTGCTTCTCCGAACGTGTGCACGGCGACCGCCTGCAGTATGTCTTTATCGGTTACACCGAAATCGCGGCGGAGCATGAGAGCTGCCGCGCGTCCGTGCAGCAGCGAAGGCTTTTGCGCTTCAAGCGCAGTGATCGCTTTTCCGTCCTCACGGGCGAGTGCCGCGATCTTTTCGTCGCTCATGCCTTTACACATATCGTGCGCGATGCCCGCAAGATAGCCGCGCGAAGCATCCAATCCGTATTTTTTGCAAAGCCGGGAAGCGGTTTCGGCGACGCGCACCGAATGTTCGTAACGCTCTTTTGTTAAAACCGCTTTCGCATAATTTTTGACGCGTTCGGTGAGCGCGGAGCTGCAATCAGAATCTTCCGTATCCATAGAGCCGTTTCCGTATAATATATCGAAAAACGCTTTCGGGAACAAGGTAACGCCAGCTTTTTCCCGAACCGATGCGGGAACGGATTTCGGTTGAAGAAAGCGTAAGCGGAGGATTGTCGAGAAGCCTGTGCGGAAACGGAAAAGACTCGGACTCCCCTACTCCGTCAAATCCGCCGGTATAATTTCCCGAGGGCGTATTTTGAAACGCTTTGAGCGCTTCCCCCTTTTCTCCGTCGCGTCTCCGCGCGATGACGATATCGGACATGGAAGCGACGTCTGATGCGCGGTACCACTTTTCAAATTCACGTGCGTTTTCCTCCCCGATGATGAGCGCGGGCTTTCCTTCGATCGAATCGCCGAATTTTTTAATAATATACTCAAGCGTATCGAAAGTGTACGAAACCCCGCCTCGCTCGATTTCGCACGCTTCGGCGGCAAAGTGCGGAGAATCTTTGCAAAACGAGCGCACCATACCGAGCCTGTCTTTCGCAGAAGCCGCATCCGTAAAACGTTTGTGCGGCGGGATAAAGGTCGGGACGAGGAGCACTTTGTCGAAGCCGAGCTCGCCCGCTGCGATTTCGGCAAGCATGGCGTGTCCGATGTGCAGAGGATTGAACGCGCCGCCGAGCAAAGCGATTTTCATGAACGCTCCGTCCCCGGATACTGCGTTTCCATACTTTCATCGACCGACCGCGTCGAAAGAAACGACGACGCTTCATTTCCGCGAGAAATCTCTCCGTCCTGCCCCTCAGTCCCTACGCCCGAAGCGGCATCGACCATATCGATGATCCCGATCTTTGCGCTCCGCATATTCATATTCGCGGTAACCGAAATCGCGATAACGGGAGTTTCCTTTTCCGCTTCGCGAATCGATTTAATAATTTTTTGCGCGTTTTCCGCAGCTCCTTCCACGTCGATTTTATTGCACAGCACCATTTTCGGCTTTGCAGCGAGCTCGGGCGAATACGAAGCGAGTTCTTTTTTCAGCGCAGCGTAAGCGGTCATGCAACTTTCGTCGGAACAGTCGATCATATAGATGAGGCAGGCCGTGCGCGAAATATGTTTTAAAAATTTAAATCCGAGCCCCGCGCCTTCGGACGCGCCTTCGATGATTCCCGGTATATCGGCAATGATGATATCGCGCTCTCCGTCGACGCGGAGCACTCCCAAATTGGGGATTTTCGTCGTAAACGGATAGGGCGCGATTTTCGGACGCGCGTTCGTAAACGCGTTTAAGAGCGACGACTTGCCGGCGTTCGGAAAACCGACGAGCCCCGCGTCGGCTATGATCGAAAGCTCGAGGCGGAGCTTTCTCACTTCTCCGGGAGTACCCGGATGCGCGTAACGCGGCGCCTGATTGGTCGACGACTTAAAATGGACATTGCCCCAGCCGCCCTTACCGCCGCTCAAAAAAACGAAGCGCTCGTTTTCGTCTTCGTCGGTAAAATCGTGGATGAGTTCGTCCGTTTCGGCATCCCGTATCGTCGTGCCGGGCGGAACGGCGATGACGACATCTTCTCCGTCTTTGCCGTATTTGTTCCAGCCCGAACCGTCGCCTCCGTTTTTCGCTTTAAAGACGACTTGATTGCGGAGCTTTGCAAGCGTGCGCATATTGCGCTTGACGCAAAACACGACATCTCCTCCCTTGCCGCCGTCTCCTCCGTTCGGCCCCCCTCGCGGAATGTATTTTTCTCTGCGAAACGCGATGCAGCCGTTTCCGCCTTTTCCCGAGCGGACTTCGATCACCGCTTCATCTGCAAACTGTGCCATACTGTTCTCTTGTTTATATCCGGGCAATCGCACTGGAAAACTATATATCTAAAAATAGCGTGTAACGTAAAAAATCGGCGGCACTCCCGGCAGCAGCCCTGCGTTCGCCGCGGCAGACCGTAATCGGAATCGGACTGCACAAACTTTTTTTGCAAAAAGTTTGCTTGCCATCGGTCTGAGCGGCTCGGCGGCAGTTCCGCTGCCTCGCGTTCCGCCTTTTCTTATGTAAGTATACGCTTCTTTTCTGTGTATACATTTCCAGTGCAGTTGCCCTGCTATTTTCATTTAAAATTACCCTAAACGAAAATACCCGGCGCAGGCTGTGCTGAACCGGGTATCGTCATAGTGTCAAACAAAATTTTTACGCGTTTGCCGGAGCAACGGAAATATATTTTCTGTTCATCCGTTCGTGGTAGACGACTTTGCCGTCCGCCGTCGCATACAGGCTGTCGTCGCCCGCGCGTTTTACATTGTTGCCCGGAAAAAATTTCGTTCCGCGCTGTTTGACAAGTATGGAACCGGCCGTAACCGCTTCTCCGCCGTATCGCTTTACGCCTAAATTTTTAGGATTGGAATCACGTCCGTTTTTGGCGCCGCTGCCGCCTCTCGATCTTCCCATAGTATACCTCGTTTAATCAGTTTGTATCTTCAATTCTACGTTGTGCGGATATTCCCGCGCAAGAGAAGCGAGTCCCGCTTCCAAAAATCGCCCGGCATATACGAGCGCACATCGAGATTCCGGAGGCGCGCTTTCCGCGCTTACATCAAAATCCAATGCCCCCCGATCCGGAGCGTCAAGCCTGACAAAGACGCCCTCCGTTTCGGAAAGCGCCTGCATCGTCGTGCGCAGCAAAACCGTAACGGCGCTGCAGACGATATCGTTTCCCTTTTCGGCAAAACGCGCGTGACCCAGTGCTCTGCACGATGCAAGAGAACCGTCCTTTGCGCGCGCGAGCTGAACGGAGATCATTATGCGACGGTAATCTCCGTTACGGTAACTTTCGTATAGGCTTGTCTGTGCCCGATGAGCCTGTGGTAATCCTTTTTCGCTTTGTATTTGAACACAAGCACTTTTTTGTCACGGAACGTTTCCCCGACTTCGATTTTCACTTTCGCGCCCGCAACATAGGGAGCACCGACGCTGATTTTATCGCCGTCGCTTACGAGCAAAACGGAATCGAGTTCGACGGTTGCGCCTTTTTCTTCGCTCAATTTATCGACCGTTAAGACGGCACCCTTTTCCGCTTTATACTGTTTGCCCTTATATTCGATAAGTGCGTACATGGCAACACTCCTGATTATTAAAATAATGCGCATAAAACGGCGGCACACGAAACGGGGATTATGCAAAACCGTTTTAGACTATGCGTATCGATTATTGTATCGGAAAATACGGGAATTAGTCAAGACGCGTATTGCATCACGTTAAATCTAACCGAGTTTTTAGCGGTACCCAATTATGCCGTTTTTCACATTACAGTACGATGCTCCGAAGTTTATCGACGGCCGCCCATGAAAATTCGTCGCGAAACCAAAAGCCGCGCATACCCGCTTTTTCGGCGCCTTCGATATTCGCTTTCGTATCGTCGATAAAAAGCGCACGAAAAGCTTCGACGCCTTCGGCGCGCAAAATATAATCGAAAAAACGCACGTCGGGTTTTGCAAGTCCCATGCGCTGGGAAAGATAGCAACGATCGAAATGCGACTCAAGCGAAGCGCACGCGTTCATCTTTTGCCAATGCCCCTCACACGTATTGGAACCGCACACGACCCGTTTTCCGCGCGAGCGAAGTTCGTCGACGAGCGCAAGAACCGGAGAATTCGGATAAGGCGTAAAGAGATCGACGAGGGGGTCGGCATCCGAATCAACGCCGAATTTTCCGGATACGGTTTTCCACCAGTCCTTTGTCGTTATACTGCCTTCCATGAGCGGAATATCCGAGCGCATATATTCGGCATATACGTCGTCTTCTTTGAGGTGATAGTGTAAAGCGATTTTTCCGATCGTTTGGAAATTGAAAATACAAACGCCGCCGAGATCGAAAACGATTATATCCATGAATCATCTCCTAGCAGAATTGAACTGCTGTTGTCGGGATGAAAACCCGATGTCCTAACCACTAGACGAAGGAGACATACAGCATAGGGCTGTTCAACAACTATAGCATACCTGCACACAACGTGTCAATATACACATCCGCATTTTCGCCTACGGCAAAAACGTGCAGTATAAAAAACATATCCGTATAGGCCACCGTATTTTGCCGCAAAACAACGGATACGCCGGTTACTCCGAATACGGCTCGGTCGATATCATACTTTCGATTCCCGTACCGATGACACGGCTCACAGCGTCAAATCGCCGTTTTGCAAAATCGTCCGCACAGAGCCGTCTTCATACGCTATTTCGATCGTCGGCTCACGTACAATGCCGTCAAGATGGATCAGCGCGGGAGCGTCGTTGTCGTAATTTTCGCCGATCGCAAAGTGGCACGTGTGGAACGCTTTTTCGTCTTCGAGCATATTTCCCGTAATGACGGCGGCGGGATTTAAGCCGATGCCGAGCTCTCCGATATTGCGTGCATTTCTGCGGTACACGCTTCCTTGTCCTTCGGGCAGCTTTCCTTCCTTTTCCATCGCGAGCGATTTCGCTTCCGCATCGGCGATCGTTTTTTTCAGACGCGCGGCTTCGTCTCCGCCGTCTATGTCGGTCACAAAACCGTCGGAAACCTGCACAACGATCGGTGTTTCAAGGAGCGCGTCCCCGTCACCGAACGACATAGAACCGTCGAATACGATTTTCCCGTTCGTGCCGGATGCGGTCTGCGCGCTTTTTTCTTCAGCCCGCTCGCCGGCCTCTTGTGCGCCCTTCCCTTCCGCTCCGCCCTGCTCGCCGGCGGTTCCCGCATCTTCGGCATCGCCCTGAGCGCCGATCTTTTGCTTGATTTTATCGAGGATGTTTCCTTCGTCCTGCACGCCTCCCGTACCGACGACGGGACTGATAAACACTTCTCCCGCGGGGATGTTTCCGCCCGTACCCGCTTTCGAAAAATCTCCGTCATCTTCCATCGCTTTTCGCCCCGCAACCGGAACGACGACATCCGTTCCGCCGGGAGAAGTAACGTGAACGGAGACGGCTTTTTCATACGCTTTTTTCAACGCCGCACAGCGAGAGGCGAGCTCTTTGTAATCGATCTGCACCGCGCGCTCGTACATCTCCTGCGTGATGCCCGGCATCCACACGGCGCGCATCGATTTTTTCCCGCTCAGCAAAAAGTCGAAGATGTGCATGAATTTCGTACCCGTTTTGTCGACATAGGGATGCGCCGCAGCTCCAGGATCTTTTCCAAGCTTCGACGATGACACGGAAAAACACAAGTCGGGATTCGTCGCGATAGAGGCGAGCACTTCAGGAGATGCGTTATCGAAGGATTTTTTTGCGCTTTGAAATACAAGCACCGGCTCGCCGCCTGCTTTTTTTACCGACTCGAATAAATCCTGTGCGATCACATTCGTTTCGGGATTTGCAACGATGAGCACTCGCTCGCTTTTTTTTACGCGGCACACATCGCGTACGATGATCTCCGCCGGCAGTACGTCTTTCATATTCAATTTCCTCTGTAAATATATCGTGTCCGTCACATATCCGTTTTCGGATCCTGAGCGAACAGCGAAGTGATTTCTTTAGCGTAGATTTCGCCGATTCTGAAACGCATGATTTCCTGCTTTGCCGAAAGTTCGACGCCGACTTCAAAGGGCTTTGTGATAAGAACGAATTTATTGATCCGCTCGAACATCTTAAATCCGTTTTTCGAATTGATAAGCCCGTTGATTTCTCCCGCGTACAGCGTTTGAACGTATTCGGATGCGAGCAGATTTTCGTACGTATCGTATTGGATGCCGTTTTCCGCGGCGTAGCCTTTTACTTCGTCCTCATCGACCAGAATAAGCGCGCCGAGGTAACGTTCGTCCTGCCCTACGACGACGGCCGCTTTGATAAAGCGCGATTCCTGCAGTTTTTGTTCGATCGGAAGCGGTTCGATATTTTCGCCGCCGCGGAGCACGATCGTATCTTTCATGCGGCCTTTTAAAACGATTTCGTCGTGAATGGAAAGAATACCGATATCGCCCGTATCGAACCAGCCGTCGACGGTCATCACTTTTGCCGTCAAATCGGGACGCTTGTAGTAGCCTTTCATCACCGTACCGCCTTTCACCTGTACGATGCCCTGTTTGCAGCGTCCGAGCACGTAGCCGTCCTGATCGACGATGCGCACTTTAACGCCGCGGATGGGAGAGCCGACGTTGCCGAACACGGGATCGGCTATCGGCCGCACGGAGATGACGGGAGCGGTTTCCGTTAAGCCGTAACCTTCGACGACCTTTACGCCGATCGCCCAAAAGAACTCGTCGATGTTGTGCGGATAAGCGCCGCCGCCCGAAACGCCCGCACGGAAGTTTTTTCCGAGCATCGATTTGATTTTTCGAAACACGAGCGCATTTCCGAGCAATTTGGGCGGATAGAGCAAAAGCCACGGGATGACGAGGAGTGCCCACAGCGCACCGATATAGTCCGGCCCGAAGCGCACGTTTTTGCGGAAGAGGAGTCTGTCGATCCGAGAATGCAAAATCGCGACGCCGACAAAAAAATGGAACAGCATATAAACGAAACCGCCCGTTTTGCGCATCTTGCGGTTGATGCCGTCGTAGATCGCTTCGTACACGCGGGGAACGGCGGGCATGAGGTGCGGATTGACCTTTTGAAAATCGGCGAGAAGAATGCTTCCGACCGGCTTCGAATAGCAGAGTGCAGCTCCTTGAATCATGATGACGTATTCGCACAGGCGCTGAAACACGTGCCACACCGGAAGCACGCACAACGCGCGGTCGCCGGGATTCAAATAGATGCGTTCCTGCAGTTCGTCGAGCTGCGTCAAAAAATTGCCGTGCGAAAGTTCGACACCCTTGGGCATACCCGTCGTACCCGACGTAAAGATGATGCACGCCGTATCGTTCCACTCTCCCTTTTCGAGTTCGGCTTCGATCTCCGCCCTGTGTTCGATATTGTATTTTTTTCCTTCGTTCAATAAATTATTAAAAAACAATAAATCGATTTTCGCTTTTTTTACGTCGGCTTTTATATCGTCGCCGACATCTTCAAACGAAATGAGCGTTTTCAGATGCGGCAGTTCGCTCTTTACGGATACGATCTTTTTAATCTGCGCGGCGTTTTCCGCAATGACGACGGCGCATTCCGTAAACGACAAAATCTGCTGCAAGTCGATAAGCGTCGCATCGCATCCGCGCGGAACGTCGACGGCGCCGAGCGCCATAATCCCCATGTCGGCCTGTTCCCACTCTTTGCGGTTGTCGGAGATGAGACCGATCGCTTCGCCGCGCACGACGCCGATCTCTTTTAAGGCGGCGGCAAAATCGAGAGAGGTTTCATACAGCTCTCGGTACGACACCGGCTCGAATACGCCTTCGGCGTTTTTCGAATATTGCGCCGCGATTTCGGGAAAGTCGGCGGCGGTTTTTTTCAGCATTTTCGGGAGCGTTTGTTCCATAATGGGAAGTATAACGGTAAAAAACGAAATGCGTCAATCTGAACGCTGCGTACGGTACGTAGCCGCGCATACGTCATATCGCTATACTGTGGTACATACATGAATACGGAACACACGGTACAAAGCGATACCCGAAAAGCGGGCATCGTAGCAATCATCGGGCGGCCTTCGGCCGGCAAATCGACTTTCCTCAACACGGCGTGCGGAGAACTCGTATCCATCGTATCGAAAATACCCCAGACGACACGCGATGCGATTCGCGGCATTATCAATACGTCGCTCGGACAACTCGTGTGCCTCGACACGCCCGGCTACCACGCGAGTGAAAAAAAACTCAACCTCAAACTACGCTCTCTCGCAGCCGAACAGCTGAAAACCGCCGATGCACTGCTCTACATCATCGACAGTACGAGAGCTGCGGGAGAAGAAGAAGCGCTCGTCGCAGAACTCGTTAAGCCCTTTGCCGACAGAACCGTCGTCGCCGTCAACAAGCGCGACGCGCCGAACGCAAAAATGCCCGACACGATCGAATTTATTAAAAACACGCTGCCGGAAATCCCCGAAGAGCGCGTCATCGCCGTATCGGCAAAAAACGATGAAAACATCGACGATGTGTTGAAAGCGCTGTACAAGCTCGTACCCGTCGCTCCCGAATTGTACCCGAGGGAATACTACACCGACCAGGATGTCGGCTTTCGCATCGCGGAAATCATACGCGGAGAAGCGATCAATCGGCTCGAAGAAGAAGTGCCGCACTGTCTCTATGTCGACATCATGGATACGGAAATGAAAGACGGAGGCAAACGCCTCTGGGTGCGCGCGAGCATTTGCGTTGAACGCGAAAGCCAAAAAGGCATCGTCATCGGTAAGGGCGGCGCGATGATAAAAGCGATCCGTACGGCATCGATCAACAGATTCCGTACCATCTTCGATTACGCGGTCGATCTCGACTTGCAGGTAAAAGTCGATAAAAATTGGCGGCAAAAAGACGCTGTGCTGAAAAAATTAATAAAATAGCTACACGTTATGACGGTATCCGATGCTCTTACCGTTGCAGGAAAGATTCGTATGCGTTTTATATGCCTATACGCGTCCGTGAACCGAGCTTTTGAAACCGCATAGTATATGGTATACTGATTTTATGATGTTTCGACGAGTATTGCACACACACTTTTTTGTTTTCCTCTTTGCCGTTTGCGTTTTTTCGGCTGCAGGCGATGAAGCCGATATTCCTCATGGCTTTGCAGAATACACGCTCCAAAACGGTATGCACGTGTTCGTGCTCGAAGACTTCGCAGCCGCCCCGATCAGAATCGAATACGCGGTAAAGGCGGGCACAAGAGAGCAGACGCCGAAAACGGCGGGATTTTTTCCGCTCTATACGCGGCTCTTTGCGGAAGCGGGCAAAGCTTCGTATCCCGAGCAGATTGACGACTGGCTGCCTTCATCGGCAAAAATTTCCTGCGATACGGATGCGGCGCGCTGCGTTGTGACGATCGCGCCGGAGGAAATCGAAAAAGCGTTTTCCCAACTTGCGTACTGTGCGTTTTCCCCGTCGTTCAGCGATGCGAACATAGCGGCGCAGTTTACCGCACTTAAAAGCGAAGTGATGAATTATTCGTTCAGTACGGCGGGATTTATCAACGCGAGCATAGACGCGCGCATCTATGCCGTAGCCCCGTGGAAGCGGGATTCGGGCGTTTATCCTGCGCTCTTTACGAAAACGCCGCTCGCAGGCGTCCGTACGATCCTCATGAATATCGCCCGATGCTACTATGTGCCGCAGAACAGCGCACTTTTTATAAGCGGCGGCATACAAAAAGAAACGGCGCTCAAAGCCGCGGAAAAGACATTCGGCGCATGGCCTGCGGGCGCCGTCGTCGAGATTGTAATCCGGCATATTCGGAGAAAAAATCCCCGAATAATAATAGCCGTCGGAATAATTCCATACGTTGTGTCCCCAAATCTGCTGACGCATATTATAGCGGCTGTCGTCGGGTGAAATCCATCGATACCACGTGCGGTGACTGTCTGCGGGATTGCGCGAATCGATAAACCACTGATTGTAAACGGACGAATGATTGCACGTCATATCGAGTATCACCGAAATACCGCGCTTTTTGCATTCGGCGAGCAATTTTTCAAAGTCCCCCATCGTGCCGTAATCGGGGTTGACGTTGTAATAATCGTCGACATCGTAACCGTGATACGACTGCGACGGATAAATCGGCAAAAGCCAAATACCCGTGATACCGAGGTCGTCCGTCGTTGCGTCGTCACCGTCATTCAAATAATCGAGTTTTTTGATAATGCCGGCAAAGTCGCCGATTCCGTCGCCGTTCGAATCGGCAAAGGAGCGCACGAAAAGACTGTAGTACACGCCTTCCGACGGCTTATCCGCCAAGCGTACGATAGGTGAGGATTTTTCGGAAGCGTGCCGCGGACGGGCGGCGCTTTTCGGAGAAGAGCTGCACGAAAAAAACGGCAGCATACCGCAGAGCGCAAGCGGCAACAGGAATACGCGTTTCATGAGATTATTCCTTCCCGCCCGTTCCGGCGAGCGATTGAATGAGCGCTTTTTGTCCGAGCATAAATAAAACGGTAAACGGCACCGCGACGAGAAGCGCTCCTGCAGCGAACATCGTAAAGTTATCGGCAGCACGGCCGCTTATCATTTCATAGAGACCGACCGCAAGCGTTTTTTTGTCGTCGCTTCTGAGCACGAGGCGCGGGAAGATAAAGTCCATCCACGGCCCGGTAAAACTCGTAAGCGCAAGGAATACGAGCTGCGGTTTTGCGGCCGGCAAAACGACACGGACAAAAGCCGTAAACGGAGCAGCGCCGTCTATATATGCCGCTTCCGCGAGTTCTTTCGGAACCGTATCGAAATAGCCCTTCATAAGCCATGAATTGAACGGCAGGCTTCCCGCGGCATAGACGAGCACGAGTCCCCACAAAGTATTGAGGCCGTTGATTTTCCACAGGATGACATAGGTCGCAATCATTCCGATAAAACTCGGAAACATCTGAAGAATGATCATCGACGCCATAACCGTTTTGCGGAACGGAAACGTAAAGCGCGAAAAAATATATCCGACCGTACTGCACAGGAGAACCGTAAGCACGGTATTCATACATGCGATTTGCAGCGTATTCAGATACCAGTGCACGTAATTGGTACCGAGCACGTCCGTCGTGCCTTTAACGAATTGATTGGCGGGTGTCAGCAGGCGCTGAAACTGGAACAGCGACGGATCGCGGGGAAAGGGTACGATCGACGTCGATGCAAGCGAATTCGATCTTGTAAACGCCGCGCTGATCGTAAACGCAATGGGATACAGCACGACGACGAGCTGAATTACCAATATGATTGTCAAAAAAACGGTTACCGGAGAACGGCTGTTTGTTCTGTCTTGTTTCATATTTCGCTTTCCTTGAACGATTTCGTCCGCATAAAATTGTACAGTGCAAACGGCACGAGTACGATAAAGACCAAAATAGAGAGCACCGATGCGATGTTGTACATATTCGGCGTATTCATCGTCAATTTAAATATCCACGATATGAGGATATCCGTAGATCCCGCCTGCGTCGAAATCGTATCGGGCAGATTCGGCCCTCCGGCGGTCAGGAAAAATACGGCGCCGAAGTTGTTGATATTCCCTGCGAACTGCATGATGAGAATCGGTTTCAGCTGGTACATCACGAGCGGGAAAGTAATGCTTCGAAACTGTTCCCACTTATTCGCGCCGTCGATGACGGCCGCTTCGTACATCGAATTTGAAATGGCCGTCATGCTGCTGGTAATGAGGATCATGCTGTACGGAAATCCGATCCAAATATTGACGAGGATGAGCGTCAGCTTTGCCATCATCGGATCGGAAAGCCAGGGTATGCCTTGTGAAATGATTTTGAAAAAGATAAGCGTGCGGTTTATCGGGCCGAAAGTTCCGTTCAGTAAATTCGCCCAGATAAAAAGCGAAAGCATTTGAGGGATCGCATACGGAAGGATAAACACCGTGCGGTACAGTTCCGGAATCTTTATGCGCTTATCCTGCAGGATGACGGCAAAAAAGAATCCCGTAAAAAAGCAGGTAGTCGTCGAAAGAACCGCCCAAACGAGCGTCCACAGCGCAACGCGTGAAAAAGTGTTCGCCCACTGCCCGCCGCTGCTTCCGTGCGAACTGAACATCGTTACGAAATTTCTGAAACCGACCCAATCGACGAGGTTGTTCGGATGAATATGATCCGGCGAAGAATAATTCGTAAATGCGACGAACGCCGAAAACAAAAGCGGTATAACCGTAAAAAACGCTATGAGGATAATGCACGGCGTAATTCCGATCACCGCAAACGAACGCTGCGAAATATCGTTGCGCGTTTCGCGAAGCGTCGGAAATTTATTGAATTTTATTATTTTTTCGGCATCTTCTTTTGCCGATTTTATATTGTACGCATAGGTGATGAAAAAAATCGCAAGGACGATGAGACAAAGCAAACCGTTTATCATCATAAAGATGGAATGGTCGGCGTATTTCGTTACCGTCGTCGCCTGCGGAGAACCGAGCGTAATCAAACCTGCTATTGCGGTAACGATGGGACCTCGGAAAAACGCGCGATGTCCCTGTGTTCTGCGTCCGGCGGCGGCGGCATGTTTGCAAACGGCGCATCCGTCGTAATTTTCGTCGAACAATTCCATTTCACCTTTTGCAAGCGCGGTTTTTGCCGTCGCTTTGGAAAGTTTGCGATCGTATTTTGCGGCTGCCGCGGCGTAACGGTCTATGAATTTTTCTCCGGCACGGTCGATTTCATCGGCATAGGCATCGTCCGCTTTGTCCGCAAGCTGAGATTGAAAATCATCGACTGCGGTATTGACTTCATCGACAAAATTGAAAACGGCATCTTCGACGGCATAGGGATCATCCCAATCGACCGAAGCGAAAAAGCCGGGAACAAAATCGTCGAAATGATTTTGCACCGCAGTGCCGAGTGCGGCGTCTTTCTTTTTGTAATAGCGCGTAACGGAAGCGATCCACGATTGCGCACTGTTTTGCACATAGGTGCGGATTTTTTCTTTGCGTGCAAGCACGATCTCTGCAAGGTTCGGCCAGTCGTTCGCTTCGAGATAATCGATCATCTCGACGGTATCGGGAGCGCCCTGCATATATTCGTAGGCGCTCTGATCTTTCGGTATGATTCTTTTTGTACCGAAGATAACGCAGCACAGTATGACGACTTCAAAGAGCGCAAGGATGATGCCGCGTAAGTATTGTTTTAAGTAAAGAATTTGTCCGAGCCCCATAAAAAAACACGAAGCGACGGGAGCCTTCCTCACTTTGTCAGGGTTTACCCTATTGTTCATTTTTTATATCCCCTTTTGAAATAGAGAAACGTACATTTGGAATTGTATCGCAAAATCGTACTGAAAAAAAATTACGGTTTTAAATAAAACGGAGAGCGTACCGGCGAAAATATGCCGTGAAGTCTAAAGCGGGAAAAACAAAGCTGCGCAGAAACGGCGGAACGAATGCAAAGCAGCGTACGGACAAGCGTACTTTGCATTCGCCGGACTGCCGATGCGCTCCCTTTTATCGATAACCGATCAGCGAGCGGCGTCCATTGCGGCGGCGGCGGCGTTGAGATCTTTTTCAACGTTATCGCCGTCCCAAATGCCGGCATAGGCTGCATTCATCGCCGACCAATACGTACCCATTTGAGGAATCGTCGGCATGGGAATAGCGTACTTTGTCTGCGCCAAAATTCCGTTCGAAACCGGATCGTTCGTCGTGATGTCCGTTCTCGGCGGAATCTGCTTGGTAATTTCGAAACGTTTCATAAGCGCTTCTTTGCTCGTAATAAACGCGGCGAATGCGGCCGCTTCTTCCGCATTTTCGGAATACGAGCTGACGAATGCGAGGCGTACGCCGGAAAACGAAGTCGCCGGTTTATTTTGTCCCGGAAATTCCGGAAGCGTCGTGATGCCGAAGTCGACACCGGATTTCGTAAAGTCCGAGATCTTCCACGGTCCGGTGATGATCATAGCCGCCTTTCCTTCGATAAACGAAGAATTGCAAAAATCTCCCGTCATATCGGCGGACGGAACGTCGAGAATCTGTTTGCGCAGATTTTGCAGATAGGTTAAACCTTTTATCGCAGCAGGGCTGTTGATATTGTGCTGCCGTCTGTCGCTGCCGTTCGGTCCGAAAAGCTGCGCGCCGAATGCGCTCATAAACATATATTCGTAATAGCCGTCGCCGACAGGCCACACGAGCGCATATTTGTTTTGCGATTTATTGTTGTACGTCTTTGCAAAGGCGATGACATCTTCCCACGTTTTCGGGGGCGTTTTAATGATTTTTTTATTGTAAAAAAGACCGTAGGTTTCAATGCCGAGCGGATATCCGTAGACTTTACCTTTATACGTCGCGGCCGTTTTCGCCGCCGGAATAAACGGATCGAGGTAGCCTGCCGTCGTATTCGCAACGACGTGTCCGCCGTTTACAAGAGCCCCGATATGATCGTGAGGGGCGACGAGAACGTCGGCACCCACGCCCGCGGGTCCGTCCAATTCGATCTTTGCGCGCGTGTCCGTCGATCCGACGGGTTCGTACGTGATCGTCGTTCGATTATGCGTTTTTTTAAATTCTTTTATAGCCCAAACGATGAACTCCTGTTCCGGGCCGGCCGATTCCCATACTTTAAGCGAAATGCGCTTTGCGGGCGCCGCAGACGCCGCAGCCGTGCACAGTGCCGCCGCCGCGAGCGCGCATAAAAATCCCCTATGTTTCATACTGTTCCTCACTTATTTTTTATAAATGCATAGTAAATAAAAGAAACTGTCCGAAAACTTCAGTTTTCGGACAGTCCGTATACGAAACCTTTTATTCGAATTTGACTTTTATAGTCGATCCGCTGGCGGTAATCGTGATCTTATACTTCGTGCCGATCGTCAATCCGCTAAGCACGATATTGTTTGCGCCTCCGACATCCGTAACGATCTCCGTGCCGGCTGTGATCGGCCCGCCGTTCGTCGCCCACGCCGTAGCTCCCCCTTCGTCGAGCAAAAGCTTAAACGACGTTTTACCGGCATGGTCGCCCCATGCATTCTCTTTTTCCGCCGAATGCGTAAACTCGTATGTCGCTTTTCCCGCTGCAAACGTAATCGGCACGCGCATTGTGCCCCACATATCCGTGCCCGCCGCATCTCCTGCCGTCGCGCCTCCGATGATATATGCAGGCGTAAGCGCTACCGGTAAATCGGGATCACCGGTCGTGCATCCCGTAAAAACAAGCGCCGCTATCGCTGCGGCGATAAGTGCCGCCATTGTCATTTTTTTCATCATTTTTCCTCCCGATTAGAGATCCCACACGAGACCTATGCGAATTGCCGTTTCGCCGTCATAGTCGCCTCGGCTGTCCGTATGGCGATACCACGTATAGCTGTCGGTATTGTATCGATACGCCGTCGGCCCGTCGTTGAATTCTTTGAACGGATCCATACCCGCCAATACGTAGCAATACGCGGTCGGCTTGTAAATGGCCGCAACGTTGAGCTTTTTCCGTGCGCCGATAAAGAACGCAAACGGGTTTATAATATCGTCGAAGTCTTTCGCACCTTCCGTTCGCACTCCGATACCGCAGCTTGCCACGATGTCGCGCAACATCGAAACATCCGCCGAAAGCGTATTGAATACGTATTCTCATCCGAGATTGTCGAACGCGTACGTTGCGGTCAGGCCTTTTACGACTGTCGTATCGAAGGTTTGATTATAACGCACACCCGCTTCCGCGACGATAAAGGCGCTCTTGTCTTTGCGCTTAAACTCGTCGTCGCTTTTCGTAACCGCATCGAATCTGATATAGCCGTCGACTTTTGCGGGGAAATCAAAGTACGGATTGAAGTCGTACGCTGCGTGCGGTTTTATTTTAATGAGAGCCGTATCTTTGTTGTTGAATTTCGTCGTTTCGTCGTAGTAATAATCCTTGTCTTTGTTGAGTACGGTCGTAAACTGCGCATCCAAGCCGACGGTAAGCGCGTTATCGAGCAGCATGACATCGGCGCCGCCGAAGATCACTTGAGTATTGCGGAAACCGAGCTGATCGGTGATATTGTTATGATCGTCCGCTCCTTGTTCGACATACATCATATTGGCCTGAATACCGCGGTGCCGATACCCGACCGTCGCTTTGACCGTATCCGAGCCGAATGAAACGTTCACGTTGGAAGCGGAATTATTGCCGAAGTTGTTATCGTTGTCGTCAACCAAACCGACATCGGATGACGCCGGAGCGTACAGCGTCTTCGTTCCGTCGCCGTTGTCGTACGAACCGTAACGGTTCCAAAGAGCGTTCGCTTTTACGGTGACGGGTCCGTAAATACCCTGATAGCCCAAGATGATGTCGTGTTCCATCACTTCTTTGAAAATTCTATCATAGGTTTTGCCGTATGCGCCGTTATATTGGAGATCGATATACTGCGGGAAATCGGCGATGTTAAAGCGCGCCCATCCGTAGGTGTACATACCGTACTGCGAACCTGCACGGTCTGCAGAGCGGTTCGGAGCGATGACGACATCGGCTTCCACGCCGGTATCTGCGAGCACTTTTGCAAACAGCGGTGCAAAATCGAATTGATTGAAACCGCCGACTTCATTGTAGCCCGCTTCCCATTCTTTATCGACCGTGTTCCAGTTTACGTTTTGGTGCGGAGAAAGCTTCGCATATTTATAGCCGGTCGTCCAGTTTACGTACGGCGTATCCAATCCCATTTTGAGGTGCCCGAGATAGGATTTCGCCTTATCCTGTCATCCGTAATAATAAATCGGATCGAAAATCGTGTCGACTAAAAGATTTTTCCAACCGTCGGCCCAATCCGTCTTACCGCGTTTATACAGATTGTCAAAACCTTTTTGTTCGGCGACCGCCACTTCGATGTACATAGGCAGACGCGGAAGCGCTTCGCCGCTTATTTTAAGATACGAATAGAGATTCAAACCGGCGCTGTCGAAGTCGCTTTTGGCGTCTTTCGTACCGTCGCCCCACTTCATCTGATAGCCGAGCATGCTCCATGTTGAAAATTTCAGATTACCGGCGCGTTTCGCACCTGCAGCGGCATTTTCCGATTTGCTTTGCGCCGCAACCAAAACGTCGACATCGACAAGACCGTTGTGTCCGCCGAAGCCGTCGTCCACTTTGTCCGGCTCGCGTAAGTCTTCCGTCCAGTTTCCGTCTGAAATAAATTTATATTTCATAACGGTTCCCGGCGGAACGATACGGACATATGTCCATCCCTTTTCACCTTTTGTCATCGGCAGAGCGCCGTTTTGCCAATCGGTAAAGTCTCCTGCGATGACAACCTCTTGTGCACGCGGATTTCCATAGAAGAACGTTACTTCTATATTTCCGTCGCCGAGTTTTTTTACCGATACGTCCGCCGATACATGAACGGCGAATATCAGTAAAACAGAGATGAAAACACAAAACTTTTTCATTAAAGCCTCCTTACTAAAGCCTTTTTTGTACTTTCAATAATTATCCTGCGATATTTTAAATCTGTCAACAAAATTTTTAAGTATTTTTTAAGTTTTTTTTCGCGGCTGCTAATAAAGCGGCAGTCGGGAAAGTTATGTGAGCATTACGACAAATCCGCCGGTATGCAATATACCGGATTCGTATGCGCCGCTCATCACCGGTTTTCCGCTTGCATCGGCGATACGGACGTCTTCGTTTCCGAAATTAAATACGATATCCGCCGTTTCCCCATCGGCAAATTTGCGTATATGCACAAGGCGGGAATCGGCTTTTGCCGCTCCTTCATATATAAAGCGCACGTCGGTGCTTCGAAGCGCGCGGTGCGTGCGGCGGAGCGCGATCAACTTTTTCGTAAAATCGATTTGCTCGTCGTACGTGCCGCTTTCGATTTCTTTCCACGGCATACACCGTCTATTGTCGGGATCGTGGGCGCCTTCGAGAAGCACTTCGGTGCCGTAATACAGACATACGCTGCCGGGCATCGCAAACAAAAACACAAGCTGCTGCAGCGTTTTATCGCGGTTTTTCGTCTTTGTAACGAGCCTTACGGTATCGTGGCTGTCCAATAAATTGAATTGTACGCGAGTCGTCTGGCTGTAATACATCGTAAAACAATAATTGATATTCCTCTCAAGCGTCCGCGTATCCGTTTCAGGCGAAGAGGCGAAATCGAAAACGGCATTCGAAAGCGGATAATTCATAACCGCATCGAATTCGTCGCCGCGCAGCCACGGCATCGAATTATGCCATATTTCCCCGACGATATAAAAATCGCTTTTCAGTTTACGCATACGCTCATGCAGCTCGCGGCAGAAAACGTGCGACAGTTCGTTTGCAACATCCATGCGAAGCGCATCGATATCGTATTCCTTCACCCACGTTTCGCACACATTCAGCAAATATTCCCGTACTTCGGGATTGTTCGTATTAAGCTTGGGCATGCCGTCCGCAAATGCAAACGTATAATAATCGCCGTGCCGCGCTTTGCCGCTGCCGGCGAAATCAAAATTATTGACGATATACCACGATGCGTATTTCGATTTGTCGCGGTTTTTAAGCACGTCTTGCCATGCAAAAAAATCCGTGCCCGTATGATTGAAAACGCCGTCGAGCATAACGCGGATGCCGCGTTTGTGCGCTTCCGATACGAGGCGCTTCATATCGTCATTCGTACCGAACGATTCGTCTATCCGCAGGTAATCGGTCGTATCGTATTTATGCTGCGACGGAGAGCGGTTGACGGGATTGAGATACAAACCGGTTATGCCGAGCCGCGCAAGGTAATCGAGCTTGTCGGTAATACCCTGCAGATTACCGCCGTATCGCTCTTCATTCGTTACCGTTTTGTCGGGAGGCGCCCATTTGCGATACGCATTTGTATCGGCTTTGCCGCCCCTGCAAAAGCGCGACGGAAAAATTTGGTACCACACCGTATTTTCCGGCCATACGGGAGGCGTACAGATATCGGCTTCGTTCATCCACGGAAATATAAACACGAAAGGAAAGGTTTGCTTTTTCAAATCCGCTTGCGTAAAAAAACCGTTTTCGACAAAGCACAGCGTTTGCTCGCCGTCGTCGAGTTCAAAATAATATTGACATCGTTTGAATTCGGGCTTTACCGCGAGAGACCACCACAGGTGATCGGGCAGCTCACGTACGTCCGTCATTTCCGTACGTTTTCCGATCCAATTCCACGCACCTCCCATGAGGCCGCGGTCAAACGGATCGCCCCAAACAAGCGTTACGCGCCGAATATCTTTTCCGGTGCATATGTGTATCGAAAGCGTATCTTTATCAAGCGGATAACAGTAATTGTCAAACGAACGATGTTCAACTGCGGCAAAGTTCATGATCGCCTCTGTAAAAATTGCGTGCCGTTCAGGCGCCGAACAAAAATGCGAGCGTCTGTGCGTCGGAAACGATATTGTCGAGGATGCAGTATTCGTCGGGCTGATGCGCCATGTCGTCTAGCGTGCTCCATACGGCGGCGTTGTAGCCGAGCTCCCGAAGCGGAGCTGCGACGGTACCGCCTCCGATGCCGATCGTCCGAGCGGTTTTTCCGTGCACCGCTTTGAGCGCTTCGGAAAGCTTTTGCACGACGGGAGCGTCGACGGGAGTTGCCGGCGATTCGCCTGCCTGCGGCATCGTATATTCGATTTTTACGCCGTATTTTTTTTCTATCGCTTTGCAGCGCTTATCGACTTCAGCGTACACTTCTTTGAGCGTATAGCACGGGATGATCCTGCAGTCCATGCAGAACACGTCTTCTCCCGGAATGATATTGATGCCGGCTACGTTTTGCATTCGCATCGTCGGCTCAAAAGTCGAACAGTCGGGCGTAAAAAGCGGATCGCGCTTGTCGAACACGTCTTTCATATCGTGGAGCGAAAGCGCAAGGGCATCGGAGGCAAGGCAGGCGTTGCATCCGGTGTCGGGACGCGAACCGTGCGTCTGTTTACCCGTTACGCGGAAGCGGAGCCATAAAATATTTTTTTCGGCGACTTCGATCGTTTCTCCCTTTGCGTCTCCGCCGTCGGGAATGACGATGATGTCTTCTTTGCGGAAAAGCTTGTGCGCTTTTAATAAATATTTTATGCCGTATTCGCTGCCCACTTCTTCGTCGGCCATAAATAAAAGTTTGACCGTGTGTTCGGGGACGATGCCGCACTTCATATACGCGAGGGCGGCAAAGACGCCGGACGTGAGCCCCTGCTGATTGTCTTCGACGCCGCGCCCGTAGAGCTTGCCGTCTTTTTCGACGACTTTCCACGGATCGGAATGCCACAGCGATTTTTCACCGACGGGTACGACATCCAAGTGCGCCATAACCCACACCGAAAAATCGTCCGATTTGCCGGGAAGGGTCACGACGGCGTTCGGACGTATGCCGCTTGCAACGCGCGGATCGGGCGCGTCGTAGCGTTCGATATTCGTAAAACCCTGTTCGCGGAGCCACGCGATAAGCGCTTCGCATTTTTCGATTTCACCCTGCCCGCCGTTTTCCGGAGCGAGGGCGGGATGGCTCGTCAAAAGCGTTTCGAGCGCGACGATATCGCGTTTCGAAGATGCAATATAATCGAAGAGTTTTTGTTTCGTATCCTTATCCATTTTTTCACCTCACAGCGCAATACTATTGTGCATTGTATTTTTGATACGCGTTCCACGTCGTGCGGACGAGCGTATCCGTATCGGAATACTCCGCTTTCCAGCCGAGCTTTTCGTACGCATATTTGCTCGTCGCAACGAGGGACGCGGGATCTCCTGCGCGGCGCGCGACATAGTCGGCGGGGATCGGGCGGCCTGTGATGCGCCGCGCGGCTTCGACCATTTCCGTCACCGTCGTACCTTTTTCGCTTCCGAGATTTACCGAAATACTTTCGTCGTGTTCTGCGATGTATTCGAGCGCTTTTACGTGAGCGGCGGCCAAATCGCTTACGTGCACGTAATCGCGGATACAGGTTCCGTCGCGCGTATCGTAATCGCTGCCGAATATTTTGAGCTTTTCGCGCATACCGCAGGCGACTTCCATGATCACCGGCAAAAGGTTTGCGGGATTTTGTTCGAGACCCGAGAGTTCTCCGTCGACGTCGTAGCCTGCGGCGTTAAAATAGCGGAGAGCTGCAAAGCGCAAGCCGCGCAGTTTTTCGTACCACGCCATAAACTCTTCGATCGAAAGCTTCGTATAGCCGTAATAATTTTCGGGATGCTTCGGATGGCTTTCATCTATCGGAAGATACTGCGGCTCTCCGAATACGGCCGCGGACGACGAAAACACCATGCGCTTACAGCCGTGAGAGACGGCTGCGTTTAAGATATTGAGCGTACCGTTGATATTGTTAATAGAATATTTTTCGGGAGCGATCATCGATTCGCCGGCCGCTTTAAAAGCCGCCAAGTGTATAAAGGCGTCAAAGCCTTTTGCAAAGGCCGCGTCCAAATCACCCGGGATCAAAATCGTTCCGTATATGAATTCGTTTTCTTTAAAAAGATTTTGGCGCAATCCGCTCGAAAGATTGTCGAAAACGGTTACGCGGTGATTTTGCTTCATCAATTCTTTAACGACGTGGCTGCCGATATACCCGGCGCCGCCGATTACCAATACGTTCATGTATGCCTCCGCTACGGCGGTCAGTATAGCGCATTTTCACCGTCTCTGCCATAGTTGCAATTAATCAACATCGATGCCCTGTAATTGATTTTACTGTTCCGTAATGCTAGTATTTCGATTCGGTACATCTATGAACGTCTTTCATATCATCGGACCCGTCATGATCGGACCGTCAAGTTCGCATACGGCGGGAGCGGTACGCATCGGGCGCGTCGCACATAAAATTCTCGAAGGTGCCGAACCGGCAAAAATCACCGTAGAACTTTCCGGATCCTTTGCGAAAACTTATGCGGGGCACGGCACGGACAGAGCGCTGCTCGCAGGGATCATGGGCTTTGACAGCGATTCCCCCGAAATCAGAGACGCATTTGCGATCGCCGAACGGAAACACATCCGCTACAAAATCGTTCCCGTCGATATACCCGACACGCATCCGAATACGGCTCGCCTTTCCATAACCGCAAAAGACGGAAAAAAAATTATCGTTGAGGGTTCGAGTATCGGCGGCGGTAATATCCGCATAACGCGGATAAACGATATGAAAGTCGATTTTTCAGGCGAAAACAATACGCTTTTGGTTTTGCATTACGACAAGCCGGGACTGGTCGCCGCCGTTACAAATCTCATGTTCGAAGAATACAAAACGATCAATATCGGAAACTTTAAACTGACGCGGTCTTTTAAAGGCGGGCCGGCACTCATGACGATTGAAGTGGACGGACAGATTCCGGACGGTCTTACGGAAGATATCAAACACATTCCGAATGTGATACACATTTTATTGATAAAGGCGATTTAAACTATGTTGGCATATACATCGATTGCAGAATTGACGGAAGCCGCACAGGCGCAAAACAAAACGATAAGCGAAATCGTCATCGCCGATCAGGCTGCGGACATGGAAAGCACTCCCGAAGCATTGTATGAAAAAATGGATCGAAGCTTTCAAGTGATGATCGAAGCCGTACAATACGGACAGAAAAAAAATCAAAAATCGATGTCGGGCTTGACCGGCGGCGAAGGCTATAAAATGCTGCACTATGCTGAAGTTTCAGGCGGCGGGCTGTGCGGTTCGTTTATAACGCGCGCGCTGAGCCGGGCTTTGGCGGTTTCCGGCTGCAACGCCTCTATGGGTAAAATCGTCGCGGCTCCCACTGCCGGCAGCTGCGGCATCCTTCCGGGCTGTTTGATTGCCATGTATGAAGATAAAAAAATCGAGCGCAGAGCGGCGGTCATGTTGATAAAGCCAGAGAATAGAATGTTAAATGACGGAGAAAAGGCGGGATTTTCCGGGAAAAAGCGGGAAATATCGGGAATATAGTGCAAGCGCGTTACAGTATATGTAATTATTTAGGGAGCCGAAAGGCTCTCTTTTTTTTACATCAGCGATTATATTAACAGCCGTTTCGAGAGTTTTACGGATGAAAGTCGGTAAGATAAGGAAACGGAGTTTAAGAATGCTGCGGATAAAAATAAATCGATACAAAACATCTTATGATTTTAAGGCCGACCCGAAAAAGCCGGACAGTTTTGAGAACAACTGGAAAAACAACAGTCTCGACGATTTTATCCTGACCGCAGACGATACGGAGCTTTTCCGTTGTCGCTGCCAAAGCGTTGCAAATTATTGTTTCGGGAAGATGAAGCCGGGCGACACAGTTCCGCACGGTGACAGCGTTGCCGCGGGAGATTTTACAGTACGGTGTTTTGTGCCGCCGCGCAGATTTCACGGACAAATCCATGCGATTACAAAAACGCGCGACATCGACGGGCAGGAAATAGACCGAAACGCGATGCAGACGACTAGAGGCGGCTATCAAAACGGCCGCTGGCTTATTCATGATCGTTTTTCGTTTGCACTCGGCGCCGATACCCGTTATGCGTGGAGCGCCGGTTGCTTTATCCTCTCGTCGAATGATTTGGCTGCGTTTAATCGCGTTTTAAAATCGTGCGGAGTAAAAGCCGGTGATGAAATACAGGGAACTTTGATAGAGGTGTAAGCATGGAAGAGAAGAAAGGAATCGATATGAAGACGGTGAGCAATGTGATGGCTGGCGTAGGCATCGCGATCGTTATCGGGTCGTTTGTCTTGAACGCCGTCGGCATATCACATATCGCGATGACGGACGCGCTCATGGCAGGCGGCTTTTGCAAGGCGGTTTTTTTGCCGGTTGATACGTCGATCTGGATAAACAATATATACAAGGGTAAAGCAGGTGTTGTGTAGCAAGCTGAAAAAAGTCGTACTTACCGTTTGGGCAATCCTCGCATCAGTGTGTGCCGTAGCGGGGTTTATTTTGCTGCGTAAACGGGATCGAAAAACGGTTGAGGAGAAAGCGCAAAATGCAAGGGATAAAACGAAAGAAGAAATCGAACAGACGTCCGGTGGCGATCTTGTTGATGCTGCTTGTAATGCAAATGAGCTACGCGGGGAACGGGAGTCGATCGCCGAACGGTTCAGAGCCGAAGTACGGAATCGACTTAACGAAAAGCTACACGGGAAAGGAAGTCCAAGCGCTCATTGATATCGTCGTTGAAGAGTCTGAGAAAAGCATAGACGAGGCATATAACGCAGGGTACAAGCAAGGGGTACTCGCTTATAAACCGGATGCCGAATACTGGAAGGTAAAGGCGCAGGGCTTTGAAAAGGAGCTGCGCAATCAAACGATAAAAAATTGGATGTTTTGCTTGAGCGGGGTCAGTATAGGATTTTTAGGAGGAATCGGTTTAGGCATCGGGCTACGCTTGAGCTATTAAACTGCAGCAACTATGGAGATAGCGAAATTTGTTCTTTATTCGATCGGATCGTTTGTGTCGGTATTTACGCTTTCTTTCAGTATTTTTCAATATTGGAAAAAGAAGCAGGAGGATAAATACAATGATTTCAAAACCGAAACGAAAGGAAGTTTACAGAGGGAAAGCGAAGCACGGCAAAGGGATGTAAACAAATTGGAAAAGAGGATTGAAAACCTCGAAAACACATTTGTACAGTCAGTCGAACATCGGATGAGCAATATCGAAGGCGAGCTGAAAAGTATGCGTCCGATTTTGCAGTCCATACAAAATTGGTTTATCAATAAAACACCGCGAGGGTGACGGAAATGGAAAATATATTTTTGCCGAATCAAAGAATACTCATCCTGCAAGGGCTCGAAAAGGATGCCGGCAGAACGCTGTCGAATGAAATGCTCCAACGGCTTTTAAAAAGCTACGGGCATACGGTAAGCCTCGCAGATGTGAATGCGCTCGTGAACTGGCTTGAACGCCGCGGCTATGTTCGCACGGAACGGCTCGCAGATAAAGCGTTGGTGTTGGCAAAACTTACCCGTCCGGGCTTGGATGTTGCGCTCGGGCTTTTACGCGCCGACGGTATCGATCCGCCGTTCGAGGAGTAACGCATGGGACAGAAAAGCGCCGTCGATCGGCTGCCGGAAGATTTACGGAAAAAGCTCATCGAATTACTCAACCGCCCCGATGTCACGCAGCTTGAAATAGTGGACGCTATAAATGCGGAAGCGGGAGAGCCGCTCATCTCGAAAAGCAGCTTGAACCGCTATGCCGTCAGAATGAAAAAGTTTGCCGAAAAGAATCGGCAGGCACGTGAGGTTGCGGAAGCGTATCTTGAAAAATACGGCAGCGATACGCGGAACCGGCTCGGCAAAGTGGTAAACGAACAAGTACGGCTTGTCGCTTTTGACCTTATTTCCGAGTTGGAGGAATTAAAGGAAGAATCGGAAGTTGATCCCAAATTGATGACGGAAGTCATCTTCAAGGTTGCGCGGGGATTAAAAGATTTGGAGCAGGCGGAAAAGCTGAATGCCGAACGGGAAGATGAAATTCGAAAAGCAGTCCTTGCCGAAGCTGCCGCAAAAATCGATGCGGTCTGCAAAGAGCAAGGGGTCAGCACAAAAAAGAAAGAAATCATAATGCGGGAATTATTCGGGATTTCACAATGACCATAGCTGAAGCCTTAAACAAAGATATATTGCTCGATTATCAAAAAAAATGGCTGTTGAACGAAGCGAAGGTTAAGGTATGGGAAAAAAGTCGGCGTATCGGAGCAAGCTATGTCGAGGCGCTGTGCTCCGTGCTGCTTGCCTCGCTCTCCCGCAGTGCCGGCGGCATGAACTGCTATTATCTTTCGTACGCGAAAGAGATGACACAGCAATTTATCAACGATGCCGCTTTTTGGGCGAAGCTTTTAAACATCGCATACAGCGATCTGGGTGAGACGGTCATCAAAGACGAGGATAAAGACATTACGGTCTATAAAATCCGCTTCGATTCTGGCTTTGAAATTTGGGGATTACCGAGTGTTGCGCGATCGCTGCGCTCAAAGCAAGGGCATGTGATAATCGATGAGGCGGCGTTTTGCGACGACTTGCCGGAGCTGCTTAAGGCGGCTTTGGCGCTTTTGATGTGGGGCGGATCAGTCGCAATATTGAGTACACATAACGGCGAAGATAATCCGTTTAACGATTTGATAAAAGAAATTCACGAGGGAAAAAAAGATTACTCGTTGACGCGGACGACCATAACCGACGCATTGAACGACGGTTTGTATAAACGCATTTGCGAGGTAAAGGGCGAAGAATGGAGCAAGGAAAAAGAAGCGGCGTGGCTCGATGCTCTCATTAAAGATTACGGGGACGGGGCTGACGAAGAGCTTTTTTGTGTGCCTCGCGCAAGCGGTACGCAATATTTTCCGCGCGCTCTTATCGACAGCGTAAAAGAGGATGTACCGGTCTTCCGTTTTGTCGAAAGCGATGCGTTTACTTTTGAAAGCGATTGGAAGCGCGAGCGGAAAATCAACGTGTGGTTTAAGGAAATAAAACCGGTGCTGAACAATACGGATAATCCCGTCGTTATGGGCGAAGACTTTGCGCGATCGGGAGACTTGACCGTTATTTGGCTCGACGAGATCGTCGCCGAAGGAAAGACAAAAACGCTCTGCGTTATCGAACTGCGCAACATACCGTTTGCCCAGCAATGGCAGCTGATAAAGCTCATCGGAAACGGATTAAAAGATTTTGAAGGAGCCGCTTTTGACTCCAGAGGCAACGGGCAGATGATCGCCGAATATGCCGCGCAGGAATGGCCGGGCTATGTGTATCAGGTGATGTTGAGCCGTAAGTGGTACGCTGAAAACTTTCCGCATCTTAAAAGCGCGCTTGAAGATAAAAACACAACCGTGTCGAACGACATGTTTATCCGAGACGATTTTAAGGTCGTCAAGGTGGTACAGGGAGTACCGCTCATCACCGAACGCACTGGAGGCGGGAGAACGAAGCGGCACGGAGACGCCTGCATTGCCAAAGTAATGGCAAAGTATGCGGAACTGCAGAGCTACGAAGCGAACTATCAGCCGTATGCCTACGAAGCGGTAAAGACAACGGCAAAAATTGGCGCTAAAGGAGTTGACCCATGGAACGGTTGGGACGATTAAAAGAAGCGGATACAACGAAAAAAGAACAGATACATAAAAAAGAGCTTACCGAACAGCGTGCGACACCCGTGGCGAACTCAAACCGCGATCTATGGTCAGGAGGCCTTGTCGCGGGTCTTACTCCGGAGCGGCTTGCCGTCATTTTGAATCGGGTACGGCGCGGAGAGGTACCCGCCGAGTATTTGGAGATCGCCGGAGAGCTTGAAGAGCGGGACGCGCATTATCGCTCGGTTCTCTCGACGCGTAAGCACGCGGTCGAAGGACTGGAGCTGTATGTACAGGCAGGAGGCGACGATAAAGAAGCGCTTGTCATTGCGGAAGCGGTAAATGAAGATATCATCAGCCATGCCGACAGCATGGATTTGATAAAGAATGCGCTCGACGCATTAGGCAAGGGATTTTCCGTCAATGAAATCATCTGGAATACCGGAAGCGCGCGCTGGAAACCCGAAACGTTTATCTATCGCGATCCGCGCTGGTTTGCTTACGACAAGACAACGGGTGTGCTCTCGCTCCGCGATGTGTACGGGATGGAGCTGCACCCGCTAGAGCCGTACAAGTTTATCATACACGAGCCGAACCTGTTGAGCGGCAAGCAGATAACGAGCGGTTTGAGTTTTACCGCGCTTTTTTATTGGCTCGTAAAAACCTACGACGTAACAAGCTGGGCGGCGTTTGCCGATCGCTTCGGCTATCCGGTCAGGCTCGGAAAGTACGGCAGGAAGGCTACAAAAGAGGATATTGCCACTTTGAAGCGGGCGGTTGCCGCAATCGGAAGCGACGTCGGTGCGGTGATCCCCGATGCTATGGCGATCGATATCATCGAAAGCAAGACGACCGCGGGGAACTCCGAAGTTTACGAAAAGATTGCCGAATGGGCAGACAAACAGCTGTCGAAGCTCGTACTGGGGCAGACGGCAAGTGCCGAAGGAACTCCCGGAAAACTCGGTGACAGCCAAGACCAGCAGGCGGTCAGGCAGGACATACTCAAAGCCGATGTACGTCAGCTTGAACAGACGTTGAACCGCGACCTTGTTATTCCGTATGTGAATTTCAATTTCGGGAAACAGGAGCGATATCCGAAGCTGCGGATAAAATACGTTGAGCCGAAAAACGTGCAGCTCATCGTCGATTCGGTTACAAAACTTGTTCCGCTGGGCTTTAATGTAAAAGCGCAGGAGATGCACGCACTTTTGGGATTGTCGTCGCCCGAAAAAGACGATGAGGTATTAACCGCGCCTGCCGCATACGAGCCGATGATGAACGCTCAAACATCCGAACTCGTTGCACTCAATGCAAGCGAAGTTGCACAAGATGAAAGCGGCCAAACCGTTGACGACTATACGGGCGACGGCTTTATCGAAATAACGGACGACATTGCGGCGGTCATCGAAAAGGCTGCGGATAAAGCGACAGATTTTAAGAGTTTTGAAGCTCAGCTTGAAAAGCTCGTGAGCGGCTGGGATGCTGAAAAAATCGCCCGCACGATGGCGATCGCATTTTTTAAGGCACGAGCAGAGGGTGATGCGAACTTTGACAATGGAGAATAATTTTATGGAAATAACTGAAAATATCAATTTATTACACGGCGATTGTATCGACCTTTTGCCTAAAATTCCTGCTGAAAGTATCGATGCCGTCATCACCGATCCGCCGTATTTTTTAGGCATGACGCATAACGGACAAAAAGGTTGTTTTAATGACCTTGCCATTTGTAAACCGTTTTATGAAAAACTCTTTACGGCATACAAGCGGGTGTTAAAGCCTGACGGCTGTGTTTATTTTTTTTGCGACTGGCGTAGCTATGCGTTTTACTACCCGATTATGTACGGCATATTAGGTGTTAAAAATATGCTTGTATGGGACAAACAAGCCGGTCCTGGTAACTTTTATACCTATCAACACGAACTCGTTATTTTTACCACAAAGCGGAATGCTTTTAATGTAAAAGGAACATATAGCATTATATCCGGCATTCGGTCTTTTGTCTCCGGCGCACGAAAAACAAACGGCGAGAAGGTTCACCCGACACAAAAGCCGGTAGAGCTTATCGAAAAATTCATCAAAGACAGTACGGACGAAGGCGGTACCGTACTTGACACCTTTATGGGCTCCGGCACGACCGGTGTCGCTTGTATCAATACCGGCCGCAAGTTTATCGGTATGGAGCTGGATGACAATTATTTTAGCATCGCTAAAACGAGGATTGAAAACGCGATAAGAGAAAAAGAACGAAGCCTTTTCAGTGAGCAAGGAGCGGCGGCAAATGCCTGAAAAGTTTATCCCGAAAGAAGCGCTCGATTATATCAAAAATAAAAATCTCAAAGTCGGTTTTTCGTACAAGGATGTGTGGAACGAAGAACATGCGACGGCGTTTACCGTCGCGAAAGCGATGCAGATCGATGTTTTAAGCGATATGAAAAAGGCGGTTGAAAAGGCGATAGAGGACGGGCAGAGCTTTGAGAGTTTTAAGAAGAACATAAGGCCGACACTCCAGCAAAAGGGATGGTGGGGCAAAAAGCAAATGACCGATCCGCTGACCGGACGCGAGGTGGACGCGCAACTCGGAAGTGACCGGCGGCTCCGGACGATTTACAATGTGAATTTGCGGAGCGCGTATCAAAAGGGACAGTACGAGCGCACGATGGCAAGCGACATGCATCCGTATTTAATGTACCGGGTCGGCAACAGCCAAAAGCACCGCGAGCAGCACCTCGCATGGGACGGGCTTATCCTGCCGAAAGACGATCCGTTTTGGAACAATCATTTTCCGCCGAATGGGTACGGGTGCAAGTGCTACACGCGGGCGGTAACGGAAGCGCGAAAACAACGATATGAAAACGAAGGCATAAAAGTGCCGCCTGCCGCCGACGGTTCGGGCGGCGGGACGCTTCGCATAAAAACAAAAGCGCCTCCGGACAAGTATCGCAACTATTTTAACGAGCGAAAAGGAACGCTTGAAAGATTACCGCAAGGCATCACGCCGGGGTTTAACTGGAATCAGGGGCAAACGGGACGGACGATCCCGGTGCTGCAGGAGTGTTTGAAAAAGGCACAACAGGAGATGCCGCAAGAGATCGATGCCGTTATTAAAACGCTGCAGAACTCGACAATTTATCGGGATGAGCTTTCGGCCTTTGTCGATGAGGCGTATAAAAATAAAGAGATAAATCGCGTGAACACCCGCAACACGACGCCGGTCGGCTTTTTCGATAAAAAAATCATCGATTTTTTGCACACGCAAGGGATCGATGCCGATGCACGAAATATCATTGTGCTCGAGCAATATCTCATTACGAGTGATAAATACTTAAAGCGCCACACTGCCGCCGGCAACGCACCGACACGGCAAGACTGGAAAAACCTGTTTGATTACCTTGCCGACGCGGATGTCTATTGGAACGGCGAAAAAAAGAATTCTTTGCTTTTCCTAAAGAAATTGACTGAAATGAAATATCTGAAAATTGCCGTTGATGTATCTGCGACGGAAAAATATTTAAAACTGCCAAAAATAGATACGATGTTTTATATGGATATTTCTACGGAAAGCGAATCCGGCATTGAAGCATACCGCAAGATAATAAAACTAAAAAAAATAAGATAGGAATCCGGCAGCCTACATCCCCGTTCCGTTACCGCCGGGGGAGTTTCCCTTGTGGGGTCTGTCCCTGGTCGCTGAGGTCATAAAGACACACACGACGCACTCTTACCGTATCCTATCTCGCCTTTACTCTAACTCCAAATAACACAAATGTCAAGTTTTATTAACAGCCGTTACAGCACACGGCAAGCGCAATCTTATTAAAATACTCATAACCTCGATCGACAACATCGATCCAATCGGATGTCCCGCCGGCGGACTCGTGCCGGCACATTTTTTCAAGGAAGGTAAACATGAAAAAATTCTTTTTAATTCTTGCGCTCGCCCTCATCGCAGGAGGCGCGGTTTGCATGAGTTACAGCACGTACTGGGTGTTCGACGTGATCGGCGGTATCGTGCTGATTGTCGGATGTGCGCTTGCGACGGTTTACGCAATTAAAACCGTCAAGAAAAAACCGACGCTTATCGCGCTTTTATGCGCGCTATATACGGCCGTCGTGCTACTGCTTATTGCAGGGGCGGTTACTTTTTCAGGGACGATATTATTGGCAATTCTCGGGTCGGCAGCTCTAATACTCTTCGGCTTTCCGCTCGCACGTTTTAACCTTTGACAACGCTATCGACAGGCGGCGGGACAGTAAATCTCATCCCGCCGCATCTATGATTTTAAAAAGGACAGCATACGTGAAACTGTATATATCCGGTCCGATTACGGGCATAGAAAATTATGAAAAAAACTTCCTCGCCGCCGAGCGTGCACTCCGCCTGCGCGGATACATCGTCGTAAACCCGTGCAAAATACGGCATCACGGAACGACGTGGGAAGATTATATGAAAAAGGATATAGCCGCACTGCTCGCGTGCGACGGGGTGGCGACGCTTCCCAACTGGACAAATTCGCGCGGCGCGAATTTGGAAATACGTATCGCGCAGGCTTTGGGTATGCCCGTTAAGCGTTTTACACGGTGGATCAATGAAACACATTGAAATCGTAATGCGGACATTTTGTTTTTGTTTCGGAGTGCTGCTCGCGCTTTCTATACAGGTAAAAATACGTGCAAAAAATGCGACAGAAGTTTTTGCCAATGCGTTGTTCGCCTTCATCTATATCGGCGCAACGGTTATATTGCTTGTTCTGCCGTGGGCGCTACCGTTGAGGAATTAAAAGAGAGAAAATAATATGGCTCGTAAATGTGCAGTGTGCGGTAAGTGCAAAACTTCTGGATGCGTGATAGCGCCGGATGAGAAATTGCCTGAAGTGAAAAAAGAAGTTTTCGTATGCAGTCAAAAATGTGCAGATACTTTTTTTCGACAAATTAAATCGAGCAGAAAAAAGGCTTTGCGAAAAACACTTGAACAAAAAACAGAAAATGCAACCGGCGGCGATTATATGGATATGTGGGTTACACTAACCCCGAAAGAACAAAAACAACTTGCTATGATCGGCTTCGGTTATCTGAGGACACTCTCCGATAAAACACCGGCAGGGTTTTATAAAGAATTACAGCGAAGTCAAAACAGGTAAAATCTCTGTTGTAAATAAGCTATGATTATATTACCCATCAAAAAGAAATGGTTTGATATGATACGGTCGGGAGAAAAACGCGAAGAATATAGAGAAATCAAACCGTATTATACAAGCAGGTTTTCTCCGTTTTTGAAAACAATTGCACCGATTCATGTACGGCTTAGAAACGGTTATCGGAAACAAAGCCCTCATATCGATATTTTATGTTGGCTCAGCATCGGAGAAGGACTTGAAAGATGGGGTGCAAAAACAGGGATACGATATTTTATTTTGCACATTGAAAAAGTATATTAAGGCTGGACTATTTGCCCGTACTTTCTATAAGATTTCCAATCTTTATATTGCTTCTTTTAATCTTTTTCTAATCGGGTTTTCGCGAACAAATTTATTTTTATTTACATCAAAATAATCCAGTGCGGTTCTTCCTGTTACATCTTCCAATGTTGAATTCGCTTTATAATCAAGGAGCAATTGTATTGTGTCAATATAACGGTTCTGTTTACAGGCATACATTAAAGCAGTCATTCCTTTCTGGTTTTGCAGATTTACTTTTGCGCCTAATTTTATTAGCGTTTCTGCCGTATTATGTTCTGATGCAGGAGTGTCAATCGATTTCATCAACGGCGTATCACCGTCTTTTGTTTGTGCATTTATATCGGCTCCAGCTTGTACCAACAGTTTTATAACATCTGGCTCTTGTCTATTTGCTGCAAAGTGCAGAGCTGTTTGTCCATTTTTTTCTTTTGCTTGTATATCAGCTCTCTCTCGTATAAGAAATTCAATAATTGGCGCATTACCGCTATGATCAGCCGCAAGCATCATTATTGTATATCCGTTATGATCTATAGCCGCTATATCAGCCCCGTGTTTCACAAGAAGTTTTATAGTTTCTAAAGAGGCATCATCCATATCAACAGCTCGTAACAGAGGTGGCAAGGAACTTACGGAATCAATTTTCGGATTTATGTTCGCACCTTGGTCGATTAAATACTGTAATATTTCAACGCCACAACGACACCTGATAGCATATTCAAGGGGGAAGCATCCAGCATAATCCTGCTTATTGACATCGGTGCCTTGGACAACAAGTTCTTTTATCTCTTCTAATGATTTTCGTTCCAACGCGGTAAAAAAAGGATCTTCCCACGACTGAGCAAAGACAGCTATAGAAACAAAAAATAATACACACACAATTTTATATTTCATGATAAAATATCCTTAATTACATTTTTTTAATAAAAATGGCTGTGTATCCAGCCGATGACTTTACCGTGTATTCTAAGCAACGATTCCGCCTGTTCGTAGGAAAGTTCTTCCGGTTTCGGATAACGCCGCGCGTTTTCGCTTGAAATAATAATTTTCTTTTCTATGACACGGTTTTCCAACCGTTTGATGCGTGTTAGTCCATTAACGGTTATGACATATATACCGTCACCTTCAAGTTGTGTTGTATCAAAAATCGCATAGTCACCGTCATATAGGCCGACATCGGTCATACTGTCGCCTTTAACTCGTAACATTCCGCATTTACGCGGATCGGCTCCACGCAGTAAATCAGTGATAACAGGTATATACGATTTTACCGTACCGAGCTGTGTCGGTTCCTCACCCGTTCCCGCCGCGGCCTTTTGACTATAGAGCGGCAAGAGTACAAGCGCGGCAGTATCTGCTTTATTGGTGGGTATCGGCAAGGGAATTGATTTATTGTACTTAAAAATCGTGTATTGATCAGATTTGAAATCACTGATTATCTTTTCTGCTGTCGCTAAATCCGTATCTGCAGGCAGGTTTGCCAATAGGTCAAGGCGATCGCTTGCTTCTTCAAGCGTCAATCCCGCATCTTCGGCGGCATTTTCAAAAGGTGATTTAAACGGTTTAAAACCTATTTTTTCAAGTTCTATAAGCACACCCAATGTCGGGGTGGAACGTCCTCGTTCATATCCTGACCATGTCGTTTGCGGTATTTTCAATTTTTCGGCCATTTCGGTCTGCGAAAAACCTTTGCTTACCCGAAAAACCTTTAATTTTTGTGCTAAATCTTCCAAAAATAACCTCTTTTAATACAAATCCGCTTGACATTTAGCCGATATGTATTATAATAATACATATCGGCTGGAACATTGGTTAACCTAAGCCGGTAAAAAAAAGAAAAGCGAAAAACGCTTCATATTTTCCGCTTTTCCCAAAAAACAAGCCTGTGATCAGGCAAGGACGGTATCTATGATACAGCAAAAAGTGAAATTTCACAAGCCGAAAAATCGAACTCTCGGTCACATTTACGGCGGGTGGATCAAGTATCAGCTCGCGCTCATCAACGTATCGCAAACGGACATCGCTGAGAAATTCGGAGTCCGCGATACATCGGTGTGGGCGGTTATTCACGGACGGCGCACATCGGCGCGCATTCAACAGGCGATCGCCGAAGCGCTCGGGCTTCCCGATTGGCAGACGGTACTCGCGGCTGCAAAGCGGGCGGCAAAGGAGAATGTCGTATGAAAGTAAAAAATCAAAAAAGGATCAGAGATGAATATATGACGTGCGGTATTTGTCTTGCGCTTGCAGAGATAGCTTCCGGAGCGGAAATCGTTGAAGTGCTTGGAAACGCAGGTATTACAAAAGAGTTTGCTGAGAGCTGCGGAGTGGATGATTACGATATGGAACGGCTTGAGGATGCTTTTCAAGAGTTGCACGAAAGAGAAACAGGAGGAAAAGAATGAGTAAACAATTTATGGAAGATGCGCAGGGACGGCAGGTACCGGTATCGATGATTAAAAAATTCGATCTTAAACGGAACGATTTGGTGTGTTCGATCATGGAACGGACATTTGCAGAGCGCGAGCGGCTCGCCGAGTTCAAGCGGCAGGTATGGGAGGAGATTCAAGCGTTTGTCGATGAGAGCGCAAAGGACAGCGGCGCGAAAAAGCTCGGCGGAAAAAAAGGCAACATCACGCTCACGAGTTTTGACGGGCGCTACAAGCTCATCGTGGCGGTCAACGACGGCATTCTGTTCAACGAAAAGCTCCAGATCGCAAAGCAACTCATCGACGAATGTATCGGTAAGTGGAGCAAGAACGCACGTCCGGAGCTGAAAGTGCTTGTCGACGACGCGTTTAACGTCGGTAAAAACGGACTCGTCAGTACCGGCAAAGTGCTCGGCTTGCGCCGGCTCAACATCACGGACGCAACATGGCGGCGCGCGATGGACGCGATCACCGAGAGCATACAGGTGGTCAGCTCGAAAACGTATATGCGCTTTTACGAGCGGCAGGAAGACGAAAGCTACAAGCAGATACCGCTCGACGTGGCAAGTCTGTAAGGGGGCGCACAATGGGATGTATCTATCGGGTGGGATTACGGATAAAGAACATCGGCGAGCGCATACACAGCGCGGGGTTACAGCGACTGGGGATTGCGATAATGGACTGCGCGTTAACAATGAGAGGGCGATGATGGAAAAATTATCAAGTCAAGAGCGGATATTGGAAGAGATAAAGATGCTGTTTGAAAATCACACAACAGGACTTACCAACAAAGAATTAGCTGAAAGAATCGGAACGTCGGAATCGAATGTTTGTCGTGATTTAGCCATATTCGGAAAATACAAGTGGATCAGCCGCGGTGAAAAAGGTCGCTGGCGACTCTCGGCAGAATTTGGCGGAATTGCAGGACAGATAATGAAATCCTACAAAACAGCTCGTCTCGAACTTTCAAGAGACGAAGAACGGTACATTACGGCAATGCAGTAATGTAGTTAAAGCAGACCTATTATCCATTTTGAAAATTAATAAGGAGACAACCGAATGGGAAGGAAACCGTTAGAAAAAGATTATGATGCGACTGTTATGGACGGGGCATTGGTTTTGCACAAAGAAGAGGAACTGACAATACAGAAAGCCGATGAGTTATATCTTGCAGGACAAGAATATGATGAATTGCGACTTATTAAAGAGACGCAATCATTGTTAAAACTCGCAAAAGACTCTGTCGTAGGAGCCGGTGAAAAATTGATTCTTCTAAAAGCTCACGGAGGACATGGGAATTTCGGTTTCATTTGCCAGAAGGTCGGTATAGAACAACGAACAGCCAATCGCTATATGAAATTGGCGCGGATATTCGGCAAATTCGACAAATTGTCGAATTTGCCTGCATCAAAATTGAATGCACTGGAACTTCTTTCGTCAGATCAGTTGGAGAAAATCGACAACGGAGATGAAATTTCAGGAATAACGCTTGAGGGCATTGCCGCTATGACAGAATCAGAAGTCAGAGAGGAAGTAAAACGCATACAAGCAGAAATGACGGCACAACAAGAAGATCATCAAAAAAAGGTTGAAGCACTTGAAAAAGTCGTACGCCAAAAAGAAGGCAAAATCTCTGACATGGAGATGGAGCTTGCCGGCAGGCAACCGCCGACTAAGGAAGACATCGCGCAGGCAAAACTCGATGAAAAGCGAAAGCCGCTGTTTACGGCGATTATGAGCGGCATCGAAGACTTGTCGGTCGCGATCGATCGGGTGGAAGACATCTGCAGGACAGACGACGTACAGCTCGATCAGCTGACGCGCCTTGCGCGTTCGTTCGACAGTGAAATGAGTTTACTCAAAGAAAAGCTGGACACGCTTGACGAAGCGTTAAACGCTGCCTGTCCTATAAAGGAGGACGTGCCGTGTACGAGCAATACGCCGAACAAATGAGACGTGCGGAGAGCGCGAAAGAGCGGAAGGCGATCATAGATGAGATGTGCCGGATATTTGCGTTTTCCGCCGCGAAAGCCTATAAGGTACTTAAAGAGAGCGGCTGGGAGTCGGGTCGGAAAAAGCGGCGCGATGCGGGTAAGAGTTCGGTCGCCGAAGATACGATTAAAACCGTCGCGGCTCTTACAAAACACAGCCTCAGAAAAAACGGCAAACAGGTCATGCCGGTAACGGTTGCGCGCTCGGTACTGCTGCAAAACGGCTGGAACGTGCCGGTAAAAAACAGCCGCCTGCGGGAACTGCTTCGGGGGCAGCAGCTTCAGACAGCGGAGCTGAAAAAGGCACGTCCGCATCAAAACCTGCGCTCGCTTTATCCGAACCACGTACACATGGCAGATCCGTCGGTCAGTCTTTTGTACTATTCGCCGTCCGGGAAGCAGAAAATCGTACGAGACGATGAGGAATATAAAAACAAGTCTTTTTTGGAAGGAAAAGAAAAATGTTTGCGCTATGTCCTCATCGACCATTATTCGGCATCTATCTGTGTGCGCTATTATGCGGCGCACGGAGAGACGGCATCGAATATGTACGATTTTCTGCTGTATGCATGGGGGCAGAAAAAGCTGCCGACATACACTTTCCACGGACTTCCCGAACTTTTGTATTGGGATAAGGGATCGGGCAACATCAATAAGGCGACCAGCACCGCGCTTGAAGCGCTGCGGGTAAAGACTGAGACGCACGAGGCAGGTAATCCGCGTTCAAAGGGTGCGGTCGAAATTGCGAACAACATTGTTGAAACGCATTTCGAATGCCTCTTGAAGCTCGAAGCAGTGCACAGCATTGACGAGCTGAACGAAGCGGTCGAACGATGGTGCGCAGCATTCAACGCGAACCTGATCAGCGGATACGACAGCCGCCTCACGCGGTACGGAAAAGCGATCGGAAGCCGGCACGAGCTGTGGGAGCGGATACGGACAGAACAGCTTCGGGAGCTGCCGGATCGGGACGTATGCCGATTGATATTTACCAACGGTATACAGAGCCGCACTGTCGGCGGAAACCTTACGATCAGCGTGTATCATCCGAAGGCAAAAGAATCGCTGTGTTACAGTGTGCACACGATACCGGGCATAACGAGCGGAAGCATCGTAAACGCACAGCCGATCTTAGTCGACGACGAAGCGTTGTGTTTAGTGTTGTTCGATCATAACGGCAGTATCGAACGCGCGGAACTTGCTCCGGTCGCCGTCGACGACGCGGGCTTTATGGCAGGCGCCGCCGTGATCGGACAGGAATACAAGCAAAAGCGGAACACGGATCGCGAGGTAAAGAACAAAGAGCTTGAAGCGCTTGCGGGCGACGGAAAAGAAGCGGCGTTTGCACCGATTACCGAAGGCAAGGGCTTTAAGACGCACAGTCTTATTAAACCTGAAAATCCGTTTATCCGGCAGGCAACCGGAACGCAAATCAGCGTAAGCACCGTCGAAGTGCACGACATCCTGATAAGCGGCGTCGAAGCGGCAAAGCGGATAAAAGCTCGGCTCGGTTATGTGCCGGACGGCTTTCTCACACGCATGCAAGCGGAGTTTAACAATGCGGTACCGTCGAGTCTCATAGACGATTTGGCGGCAGAGTATACAGAGCGTGCGCAGGAGCGCATCGGATAACAAGGAGCAAAGTATGTTGTCGTTACAGGCGAGGAAAAAATTTAAAATCGTTGCAGACCCGT
The DNA here is from genome assembly GCF_000468115.1 of Treponema socranskii subsp. socranskii VPI DR56BR1116 = ATCC 35536. Classification (GTDB taxonomy): domain Bacteria; phylum Spirochaetota; class Spirochaetia; order Treponematales; family Treponemataceae; genus Treponema_D; species Treponema_D socranskii. The sequence goes on along the minus strand of NZ_AVQI01000067.1, from coordinate 54,116 downwards.
TTACGGGTGATGTAACAAAAGCGGAAGACGTATACATGACAAGCGATACCCGTTTTATCGCGGAGTATCTGTATCAGACGGCGCGTGTCGGCGGGATGGTCGCTCTTATCGGTGAATCGGGCAGCGGCAAGACGACGATCCGCCGTTACGCGATCGATCGTATGCAAACGGAAGGGCAAAAGGTACGCGTGATCATCCCGCGCATCATCGATAAGTCGAAACTGACCGCATCGAGCATTTGCGATGCGATCATACAGGATTGCTCGGAAGAGCATCCGAAACGGACGCTTGAAGCAAAGGCGCGGCAGATCGAGCGCATTCTGACGAACTCAAGCCGTGCCGGTTGGAGTCACGTACTGATGATTGAAGAGGCGCACGATTTGCATGTGCAGACGCTGAAATATTTAAAACGCTTTTGGGAACTCGAAGACGGGTTTAAAAAGCTCTTGGCGATTGTCCTTATCGGACAGCCCGAAATGAAAGGCAAGCTCGACGAGGCGAAAAACTGGGAAGCGCGCGAAGTTATCCGCCGTATGGAAATGTTGGAACTCGAACCGCTTAAAAGCGGCAAAGAGATAGCAGCCTATCTTGATACAAAGTTTGCGCGGCTCGATCGGGACAGAAAAACGATCATCACCGACGACGGATGCGACGCGCTCGCGATGAAGCTCAGGCGGCAGACGCGAAACGAACAGCAGGTGTACAGCATCGCCTACCCTCTGCTCGTAAACAACTGGACGAGAAAGGCGATAAACCTTGCGGCGGAACTGGGGAGCGCCGTCGTCAATGCCGATGTGGTGAACTCGTTGTAGGCGGCGGGTATGACAGTCGGAGAATTTGCAGATTTGGTGGAACGGATGCGGGAAGCGCAAAAAAATTATTTCGGGTGTCCCGCACCGTCGAACCTGCATAAAAGCAAAGAGCTTGAAAAGCAGGTAGATAACGTACTTTCGGAGCGTCGGCAGAAAATGGCGGATGCGCTGCAGACAAAATTATTTTAGGGGGATACAGATGGGCGGTAAAAGGATTTCAATCACAATAACGGACGAACAACAAAAGGCGCTGGAAGAGATGGCTCAGACGGAAGGACTGGGACGAAGCGCGGCACTGGTACGAAGCATAACACTTAAAGCGCTCCGCTCTGCAAATCGAAGCGGCAATGTCGCGGAAATCGTTATGTCTTTGGAAAACAGCGATGAAGTTACGGAGTATGTAAGGCTGAAGCGGTTCGGTACGGTGGCATCTTTTGCGACGTACGCGATGGAAAACTTTATGCAGCGAAATCCGCTTACAGCGGCGCAAAAGGCACTTGTCGGGAAAAATATCAAAGTCGATGAAGTGGGCGCACCGTGAGGCTTCCGCTGTAGCGCGGATAGCGATTTCAATGTCGCTGTCCGTCGGAGTTTTCGCACAAATAAACTGAAAATTCATAAGGCGTAAGGAGCATACAAAATGGCTGGAAAAAAGATAGACAGACGGAAAAAACTCATACAGCTTATCCACGTCGCAAAGAGCAAACTGCAGATGAGCGACGGCGATTATCGCGCACTGCTTAGCGGTGTCGGCGGAAAGACGAGCAGCGCGGAGCTTACCGTCGCGGAGTTGGAGCGGGTTTTCAAAGCGTTCAAATCGCTCGGCTTTGCGGTAAAAAGACTGCCGGTAACGGATCTCGATCGCGGGCTTGCAAGCGATGCACAGCTCGCGTACATCAAGGGGATGTGGGAGTTGGTCAGCAGAGAAAAAACGGAGCGGTCGCTGAACCGTTTTGTAAGGCGGATCACCGGCGCCGTGCATTTGCGTTTTTTGAACGTGTACTCGGCGCAAAAGGTAACGCTCGCATTGCGGGCGATGATGATAGGTGCCGGCTACGATCCGGACGGTATAGCGGTTACGGAGGCAAGATGAATTTATTGCAGGACATGGTAAGAGATGTTGTCGATCGAGGGGTGGACTACGACGATGCTCTTTGTGCCCTGCGGCATTTTGCCCGCTACTACGGCGGGCAGCACATCTATATACCGGTACATGCCGACACCGATCTCGCAGAGCAAATCAGGGGGATCCTTACGGATGCCGTCGGAGGAGCGGTCGCGGATCGGATATTGGATGTTATCGCAACTCTGTACGGCGGGGTGCAGCATTATATACCACTCGAAACGCGGGCATTTAAAAAGCAGATTGCGCTCGAAGTACATAGCGCATACGACGGCACGCAGGAATGTATGAGGGATTTATGTCGCAAATATAACTGCTCGCTTACGCAGATTTACCGGCTGTGGCATGCGGGCGAAGCACAGGCGAAAAAAGCGAAGGCTGCCGCATCGCAGCGCGCGTTCGATTTTTAGCGGCGGTTTTATTAACGGTCGTTATAACAGGTCGGAAACAAAAAACTACTAGACTGTTGGGTATGGATACCGACAGTCTTTTTTTATGCCTCAACTTCGAAGGCGGAAAAATACCGGACAAAATACAACTGTTGCCTGCAGGCGAGTATGTTGCAGGTCGCGACGGTCGGCGCTGGACAAAGCGCAGCGCAGATGCCATTGCGCAAAAATCGAACGAGTATTTGCCGCAACACATTATCGATGAAAATCACGCGACCGACTTGAAGGCGCCGCGCGGTGAAAGCGCGCCCGCAATGGGTTGGTTTACGAACGTACGTGCGGAAGAAGACGGCTCGATTTGGGCTGATGCCGTATGGACGTCTCGCGGAAAAGCTGCGCTTGAAAATCAGGAGTATCGCTATATCTCTCCCGTGTTTGAATGCGACGCATCGGGGGAGATCATTAAAATAATGCGCGCCGCGCTCACCAACAGTCCCAACCTCGAACTGCAAAACCTCAACAGTACACAAACCGCGCCGGCGGATAATCCGGCAAAGGAGATCATAATGAAAAAGGAAATTTGCGCGGCATTGGGATTACCCGAAACCGCGACCGACAACGAAGTCCTTGCCGCGATCACCGCTCTTAAAACGCAGGCCAACAGCGCACAGACGGTCGATCTTGCCGCTTATGCGCCGCGGGCGGATCTGGCGCAGATGGAAGCGCGAGCGGTTCAAGCGGAAAAGACGCTTGCCGAAATGAACGCCGCACAGCTTAAGGCAAAGGCGATTGCCGCTGTTGAAAAAGCTGTCGCCGATCGAAAGATCGCCCCTGCAAGCAAGGACGCATACCTTGCGATGTGTGCGACAGAAGAAGGGCTTTCAAACTTTGCAAAGATCATGGAAAGCTCTCCTGCACTCATTCCGGGTGGTGCTTCGGGAGCTTCCGGCACGCCGCCTGCTGCCGAAACGCAGGCAGAACTCAACGCGGAAGAAGAATCCTTCTGCAAGGCGATGGGCTACACGAAAGAAGAGTGGCTCAAAATCAAAGGGGGTAAATAACTATGATAATCAAAGACAGCACCTTACAGGCTTTGCGCACGATGGTGCGCGCGGAATTCAGACAGGCGTTCGACGCGGCGGTAGCCCGCGAAGACTACAAAGAGCTCGTTACGATCATAACGAGCAACACAAAATCAAACTCGTATGCATGGCTCGGCTCTTTCCCGCAGATGCGCGAATGGATCGGCGACCGTGTCGTGAACAGCATGAAAGAGTTTGCATACACGATCGAAAACAAAAAATACGAAGCGACACTCGGCATTGAACGTACCGACATCGAAGACGACAATCTTGGTCAGTACCGCGTTCTTGCCCAGTCGCAGGGACAGGAGACAGTGTCCTTTTTCTGGCGGCAGATCGCAAAGCTCATGGCAGGCGGCTTTACCGCTCTCTGCTACGACGGGCAAAACTTTTTCGACACCGACCATCCGGTCTACGAAAAAACGGACGGTACCGGCACAAACACGCCCGCATCGAACGTACTCGGAGCCGGAAGCGGGAAACCGTGGTTTTTGCTTGCCCTCGATCGTCCCTTGAAGCCCTTCATTATGCAGGAGCGCTTTGCGCCTGAGTTCGATGAAATTAAAGACACACAAAACAATACGGTCTTTATGAAAGACCAGTATCTCTACGGCATCCGCTACCGCGGAAATTGGGGGTACGGACTGTGGCAGCAGGCGGTTGCCTCAAAAGAAGCGCTGACGCCTGAAAACTTCGGCAAGGCTTTCGGCATGATGGAAGCGTTTAAGCGCGACGGCGGCGATTCGTTGGGCTTGAAGGCGACGCACCTCGTTGTCGATGCGTCAAACCGTGCTGCGGCCGAAGCGATTTTGCTGAAACAGAATTTGGCCGGCGGCGAATCGAACGTCGACTATAACCGCGTCAAGCTCGTCGTTTGTCAGTGGCTGTAATCGGAGGCGGAAATGGAAAAGAAAACTGAACAGTTACAGGCCGCCGCCGAAAAAGCGGCACAGGCGCTGCAGGCTGCGAGCGAAAAGCTGGAAGCAGCGCAAAAAGAGCTTGCGGAAAAACCCGAAGACGAAAAACTGAAAAAACAGGTTGAAGGTCTTACGAAGGGCGTGGCGGCAGCAAAACAAAAGCTCGACGCCGCGCAAACCGCTTTGAAAGAAGCGGAAAAGGCGAATGACGGCGAAGACACAGGCGGAGAGAAAATCCGCCTGAAAGTCCGGAATAAAACCGGACGGCCGACATATTACCGCGCAGGCTTGTGCTTCGCTCAAGTCGACGCGGAATACGAAGTTATGAAAGACATTGCAGACATTCTGCTTGTCGATCCGTGGCTTGTCGCACAGGAAGTAAAATGAAAACGCTTTTAACGGCTTCGGAGCTGGAACAGCGGGCGGCGCCTCATTCGCTGCCGATTGCCGACGACGGCAATCTCGATGTCGCTCGCGTGGAGCTTGCGCTCACCGACGCGACGGGGATCATCGTCGCACAGCTTCCGTGGCTGTTAAAAGACAACGACATCATCGATCCCGTGCCGGCGCAGTTTGCGGCCGCATTACAAGGTATCTGTGCTGACATCGCTGTACACCGTTTAACGGACACAGTAACGTCGAGCGAAGATCAGAGGGCATGGTATAGCGACAGCATAAAGCTCTTAGAAAAGATAGACCGTGAGTTTAAAGGCGGATTATCCGGTCCGGATTTACAGGAAGCGTCAGTCGTTGTCGCAGGGGGCGCCGATGATGCGGACGATCCGCGCTATTGGAAAAAAGGCAAGGTGCTGTAATGGGAGTCTCTTGTGTTTCGGTAAATGTAAAAGAGATTGAAACTCTTGCTAAAAAGCTCAAGGGCTATGCTTTAACGCCGGCACAAGAGAACAGTCTCTTAAAAAGTCTCGGCGTTGAAATCGAAACGCAAATATCGGAGCGTATCGAAAGCACGAAGCGAGACCCCGAAGGTAAAACATGGGCGGAGCTTGCCGAAAAAACACGGCAGTATTTGTTAAAGCATTTTCCAAGTGCACGACCTCCGCTTTGGCGTACGGGCGAACTGCTTGACACGATCGAATCGCAGGTATCCGGCGCTGTACTGCTGACCGGCGCGACGAAAGAGTACGCCGACTATTTACAGGAAGGAACAAAACGAGGAATGCCTGCTCGTCCTTTTATCGGGCTGTCCACACAGGACATATCAGAGCTCGCAAACTTAATCGATGTGTGGCTTAAGGAGCACATTGCAGTATGAAAGCGACATATTTGGATATACGGAACAGTGTGGTTGAGCAGATACAGGCGGCGTTTGCAAACGATAAGCGGGTAAAGGTCGCCGCACATCCGGGTAATTTTGACGAGGGTGAAATCCGCCGCTTGATGCAGACAACACCTGCGATTTTAACGTCGCTTGTCGGGATAAACGACGAGGATGTCGCGGATGAATGCTACATCGATTTTGTGAGCTGGGTGCTACACCGGGCGGACAATAAAGACCGCCTGTATGACGGTGCTTTGTCCCTCGTTTCGGCGCTGGTCGGCGTTATAAAAAAAATTGACAATCCCGTGTCTTACGGCGGCGGAACAAAGATAAACGCGCAGTGCCTGTATACGGGGTCACTCGATAAGATCAACGCGACGCTCTGGGCGGTACGGTGGTGTCTTATGGCTCGGGCAGTGTATGACGGCGGCATCACATTGCCCGATGATTTGGATTGGTTTAAGGGATACGACGGCAATTTGGTTGTAGAAAAACAAACTGCCGATGACATAGTCAATTTGGAGTAAAGATAAACTATTTTTTATGGGGGAAATTATGGCGATAGCATTTACGCAAATTCCGGCAGGCCTTTTGGTTCCGGGACAGTATCAAGAGATCGATAACAGTTTAGCGGGCGAAACGGGCGATATTAAAACCGCCCTCATCGTCGGCGTAAAGACAAAGACCGGCAAGGCGCAGGCAGGAGTACCCGTGAATATCGTAAGCGCCTCGCAAGCAGCAGATGCCTGCGGCTACGGAAGCCCTGTTTCGATTATGGCCGCATCTTTTTTGTCGATCAACAAAACCGAAAAGCTGTACGTTTTGCCGATCGACGAGCCGGCCGCGGGAACGGCATGGAAAAGGGAATATACGGTGGAAGCCGCGAATGCGGGAGCCGGAAGCGTTATGCTTACCGTCAACGGCCGCGGCGTGTGGGCAGCTGTTAGTGCAGGGCTTACAGCCGATAAGATTGCCGCCGCAATCGTCGCCGCGTGTAACGGGCTGGAAAACAACCCGATCGAAGCGACTGCCGACGGTGCGGGAAAAATCACCTTTTCTTCTATTTATAAAGGAGCCGCAGGGAACAAAAACACGCTTGAGGTAAAAAGCCTTGCCGCAGGCGTTACCGTAAAGGCAGGAACGAAAACCGACGGAACGGGAGTTGCAGACCTTTCAAAGCTCCCTGAAATGCTCGGTGCAAAGCGGTGGAATTACATCGTCTTTGACTTTGACGATGAAGCGAGTATCAAACTCTTGGCGGAAGAGCTTGAAAGCCGATACTCTGCAACGCGGCAAATAGGCGGACGCGCGTTCGTCGCTCTTTCCGGAGATGTCGGAAGCGCGAGCGAAGCAGGATCGATCCTTGCTCAGGCGGTAAAAATCAACTCTCCTCATATCTGCCTTATCCCGCGCGGGGAAGCCGTATCACTTCCGTGTGAGTGGGCGTCCCGCTTTGCGGCTTCTGCCTGCAGAGTGCTTGCGGATGATCCGAGTGCGAACACGTACGATACGAAGATCACGGGCTTGGGTGCCGACAGCGAATACGATTTTGCCACGCGGCAAAAACTGCTTGAAGCAGGCGTTGCAACGTGGCGGCTCGATCCGACAGGGAACGTGCTTATCGAGCGGCTCGTCACGAGCTACACAGAAAACACGGACGGCGGGCGCGATACGAGTTACCTCGATATTCAGGTCGTCGAAACCGTCGATGCGGTGCGCACCTATATCAACGCCGAAGCGAAAAAACGTTTTAAGGCGTGGAAACTCGCGAGCACCGACGAAAACTTCGGCGCGGGTGCGAAGGTGATGACGCCGGGAATCTGGCGGAGTTTTTTGGCCGACCTGTACCAAACGGTTTTTATCGGGCAGAAAAACTGGTGTCAGGACTTTGAAAGCTATAAAGCGTCAATCCTTGTCGAAGTGAAAGCCGGAAGCAAAACACGGCTCGAATATCGGCATCAGCCGGTTTTAATCGGTCAGTTCCTCATCGGCGCAGGACTCAATCAATTCAAATAAAAGGAGAATACTTATGCAACTGTTAAAAGTATCACGGGTTATATCGACAAGTTTGGGAGAGCTGCCCTTAAAGGAAGGAGGCGCGACGTTTAAGCCGTCGAGCTTCAAACGGGAAACACAGGTCGGCGAAGTACATGAAAACACAGGTTATGTCGAAACGCCGACAGCGGCGGAGCTTGTGCTGACGCTGAACGCTGCGATCGACCCGCAGGAATTTGCGAACGTGTCAAACGATACACTCACTATTTTTTTGTCCGGCGGCAGTCAGCACATGATGCCCGCTGCATGGGTAACAGAGGCGGTAGAGCTTTCTAAGGGCGAGCTTAAAGTGACGTACAACTCGGCAAAGAGCCAGAAGCTCGTGTAAGGAGAGGTTGTGAAAACGATTTATTTGAAGCATCCGGTTACGCTCGGAGAAAGAACCGTTTCGGAACTGACGCTTTCTCAGCCGAAGGTAAAGCACTTTATGCGCACCGACGGACATGCGGCTGGTGATGTAGCATCGGACATTGCTCTTTTGTCGGGACTCACCGGAGAGCCCGAATCGCTTTTGCAGGAGATCGACCCGCGCGACTGGGCGACTATCCGGTACGATCTGCAAAAGATTTACGCGGTCTTTTTCGGACTGAAAGCGGACTACGAAGATCCGAGCAACGAGGCAAACACGGGAGAAGACCCTACCAAGGCGGCGGACTGACCGCTGCCGAAGTAAACGATTTTTTATTTGAAACGGTAACCGAGCTTATGAGCCTTTTACCGTCCTTGCCGTATACCATTATTTTGAGTTTTTCGTGGAAAGAACTCAAGAAATGGCATGCGGCAGCGGTAAAAAACTATAAGACTGTCAACGGAATAAAATAATGGCTGACATAAAAACAGGCGTACTGCTTTCCTTAAGAGACAAATTTTCTCAAGAGATAAAAGGTGCCGGCGCCGCTACGCAAAAATTTGCGTCTACAGCAATGTCTGCCGTCAATAAAGTCGATAGCGTTTTTTCGGGAATGACAGCCAAGCTCGGCGCGCTCGGTGTGTCGCTCTCTCTCGGCGCCGCGTCGAACCAGATCATCGATATGGATGCCCGTCTTACCCGCATGGGTATGACAGCCGACGCATCGGCGGAACAGGTTAATAAATTAAAGCAGAAAATCTTTGAAGCCGCACAAGACCCGAATATTAAAATTGACCCGTCAAAGGTTATAGATGCGCTCGACGTCGTTATGACGAAAACCGGTAACCTCGAATATGTCGAAGACAATATTAAAAATATCGCCATTGCTTTACAAGCGACAGGAGAAACGGGCGAAAGTATCGGAGATGTTTTTTCAGAGTTTCAAAAGTTCGGCTACAGCGCATCCTCTATCAGCCAGCTTATGGACGATATGGTAAAGCAGGGCGATCAGGGCGAGTACACGTTCGGCAAATTCGCGAAGACCGCAAAGGCCGTTTTATCCGCATACTCGCCCATCGGAAACTCCGTCGAAGATACGAAAAAACTCGGCGCGGTGATGCAGATCCTTATCTCCGGAACAAAGAATGAAGAGGCCGCAGTTACCTCTCTCGATGCCATAATGTCGGAGCTTGCCGATCCTCAAAAACAGGAAAAACTGGGGCTTATCGGCGTGGCCGTTCGCGACAGTGCCGGCAAGTTTCGCGACCTTGCGGACATTATGCAGGATACACTTGCCGTTGCGGAAAAAGAAGGCAATGCGGACTTTCTGGGTGAAATATTCGGGATGTCTTCGATGAAAGCCGTGCGCGCTTTTCAGCAGTACGGGAAAAACTATAAAAAGCTGACGGATGATTTAGGAGACACAACCGGCGCGCTTGAAGCGAAATCGAACAGGATGGCCGGTACAATGAAAGCGAACCTGCAGAATCTGCAGACGACTTTTTTGAAATTTGCCGATACGAATTTGGCAAAGCCGTTGGAGCGGCTCAATGATTTGCTTTCGTATCTGTCTGAAAATCCGGAGCGGATGGAAAAAGTATTTAATACGATTAAATACGGACTCGGTGCGATCGTCGCCGTGAAAGGACTTGCAACTCTGTCGGGATTTATCGGTACGATTTCAAACGGTATTAAAAGTTTAACCGGCGGCAAGATGCAGACTGCTCTCGGCCTCGGACAAGGGGCTGCGAGCGGAATGCCCGTCTATGTTACCAATATGGGGCAAAGCGGACTCGGTGCGGCAACCGGTATGCCGCAGAGCGCAGGCACGGGCGCGGGTGTAACACAGACACTCGGCTCAATTATGAACGCAAATGCACGGAATTTCCGCGCGGGGGCAATACAGGCGGGTGTGCTGCAGACAGTCACGACCGGAGCGGTAAAGACGCTTGCGGCGATCGACGAAGTGCGCAGTATCAATGCGAATGAAAATTTAAGCGAAAAGCAAAAGGCACGCGGGAAAGGCGGCGCAATAGGAGATGCAATCGGAACGACCGTCGGTACGGGACTCGGTGTCGCCGCCGGTGCATTCGCGGCAGGTAAGATCGGAGCGATGATCGGGACGGCAATCGCTCCGGGAATCGGAACCGCCATCGGCGGAGTGATCGGCATGGCAGGAGGAGCTGCGGTCGGATGGCTCGGCGGAAAGCTCGGGCGAAAAGCAGGAGAAGCGATCGGCGGCGCTTTCAGTCGTGATAAAGTTGTACCGCAGACGGAAGCCATAAAGGAAGAGCTTACGTCGATGGAACGGCTGCCGCAAACACAGCAAACGGCAAAGCTCGAAGGAACTGCCGTCATGGATGTAAACGTCAATGTTACCGGTGACAAGCCGACGGTAAGTGCTGCAATACGATCCAATTCGACGCCGTTTATCTATAACACCGGTCGCATCGTAGAAGCGAGAGGAGCGTATTAAACATGAACAACTGGGACGCCGACTTACCCGCTCCTGCAAGTGAAAACTGGCGAATGGCATACGGAGCGACACGAGGAGAAAATGAAAAACGTCTTGCGTATCGTGCAAGCGACACTCCGGCGCAGACAAGCTATCAAGCACCGAAAAAAGCTCCGGTACCGTTTATTTATGAAAGCATGAAGCTTTCGGCCGGATTGAGTGTCGACACGGAAGAGTATCCTTTTTTCGGGCTGTGGTCTTCGACTCCGCTCAATGAAAAACCGCACGGTATCACCGTGTCCGGATTTTTACGCGGCGACAACTATATTAAAAATCGGAACGCGCTCGTTGAGGCGCTGCGGGTTCCGGCGACGGACGACGATCCCGGATATCTCAGTCTCCCGCTTTGGGGACGCTTTCCCGTCATCGTTGTCGACTGGGATATCGAGGAGTCGGCAAAAGAAGCCGGACAATGCAAAATACAGCTGACCTTTACCCGTGCGGGATGCCCTGTTGAAAAACGCTGGGAGCTTACAGGAGAGCTTACCAAAACCATCCCCGAAGCGGCGGAAGCGGTAAAAACTGCGGTAACGGATACGTATGAAAAACGGCTTCGAGGCAATACTGCAGACCAAGTGCTTGTAAACTCGTTTAACCTTATACGGCAAAGACTTTTTACGACCGTCGGCCGCATACAAGGCAGTTTTAGAAAATTAAACGAAATGACCAATGCGGCTTCCCGCCTCAGTAACCTTTTGGCACAAGGGATACGTTCTCCGAAAACACTCGCCGAAGCATTGTTCGCTTCAGCAGGAAAGATCGTTACGGGGATTTCGGAGATCAAAAATGCTTCAGATGAAACGGCTGCTTTTTTCCGTATAAAAAACAATGAAAAAAACGCGCTCTTTTATTTTTTTACAGAATACAAATACAGCCTGCCTATCGAAGCAGTAACTGTTAAACAGGTTATGACAAAAAGGGAAACGGAAAACTTGTACAGGGCTGCAGCGTTATACAGCGCGGCGCAGATTTTGCCGGATGTTATAACACAGTCATACGATAAGACGGCAAATCTTTTTGCGTTATATGAACGGCTTGAGCAAAGCGTGGACGGAAGCGATCCCGCCGTCTATGAAGCAGTAAACGATTTACGCATCGCCGTATCGAAAGAACTTGCCGCTCGACAGTTGAGCCAAGAGCTTTCAATCACACTTAACAGCGCTATGCCGATGTTGGCATTGACGCATTATCTCGGAGCCGCTGAGACGGTATTGCGGGCACTGAATACCATTGAAGACAGCTTTGTGCTTAAAGGAGCGGTACGCTATGTCTAAAATCGTCGTCAATGCGGCTCCTGCAGGTACGCGCAACTTTAAGCCGCTTGTTTGGAACAGAATCCAAATCACAAAATCGCTCGATGAGATTTGCCACAGCCTTACACTTGAACTGCCGGTAAGCCAGCGCACGAACATCGCGGTACATGATACTGTCGAAGTGCGTTTTTATAACAAATACATAACGCATAACAACGGAAACCTCAGAGTGACGACGGTGCTTATCGACGAGATCACCGATACGACCGACAACGGTCGAAAATACATCACGGTTTTGGGACGCTCTCCTGCCCGGGACATTATTGACTCTGCATGGACAGGCAAGGCCGGAGGCAGCGATTTGTTAACGGTTGCAAAATCGATTGCAGGGCATTTTGATATTATTGTAGACCATTTACCTCGCGGACAAAATAACACTGAAACGGTATCGAGTTTTGAATGGGACTGCGAGTCTCCGTGGACGAAATTGTTAAACGCTGCGGACAATCAAGGCTATGTATTCACGTCAAATGAAGCGGGCAATCTGTACCTTACGAAATCCGGCCGCGATGCGGAGCAGTGGCATTTTATCTTAGCCGAAGGAACAAACATCAAATCGGTTGAAACAACCGAAGCGGGAGCCGAACAATTCCATGAGTACGTCGTCGTTTCAAGCGGCGTGCAAGGTACTGCGATCGATAATCTTTGCAAAAACAAACGGGTTTTAACGCTCAATCTTTCGGACTTTAACCTTGATCAGGAAAAAGCAAAGCGTCGCGCATCGATCGAATTATACCGCCGCCGAAAGCGGACGATAAAAGTAACCGTTTCAGGCTGGGGCTTGACCGACGAGCAGATCAAAAGTTTCAGCAGTACAGAAGAAAAAGAGCTTTTTTTCAATCCGAATTTCCTAATCCCTGTTTACATACCGTCGGCCGGTATTGACGGTAAAATGATGATCAGTGAAGTCGAATATCGCGCAGAACCGACCGCTTTTGACTGCACGGTGAGCTTGGTAAATCCTGAAGTATACATGGGAAAAGAAGGGGCTGCGATTGCCGCGAAAAAGACGGGAAAGATGTCCCGGCTTGAGCAGATTGCCGCGAAACACAATATAACTCCCATACAGGTGAAAAAATGAATTTGAGCGAGCTGTATGCAAAGATACGAAACGTCTTCAACTTCGGCATTTTAAAAACTCGCGACGATAAAACCGTAACGGTTGAAACGGAGTTTTGCCGCACGATCGAAACGGAAGAATTGTTCCAGTACGGTTTTTTTGCAAAAGCAAAAGAAGGAAAAGCTGTCGTTTTAAGTCAAGGCGGAAACGCAGGTTCGTATGTTTTGCTTCCGATATGTTCCGTTGACGGTGCGCCGGAACTCAAAGACGGGGATGCGGCTTTATGGAGCAAAGACGGCGGCTTTGTAATCGTCCGCTCCGATAAAACCGTAGAACTCAACGGTACGGACTTCGGCGGTCTTATCAAGATCGAGGAATTAAAAAAGGAGCTTGCAAAGATGACCGCCCGCATAGACGGCATCATCAATGCGGTTAAAACGGCGGCAGTCTCTCCGCAAGACGGAGGAGCGACTTTTAAATCGAGCATGATTGCCTCTCTTGAAACGCTCGTAAATAAAGAAAATTTCTCGCAGATAGAAAACAAGAAGGTACAGCATGGGCAAGGCTGAACCGGTAAAACTTGAAAACTGGACGGATATTAAAGAGCTTGTCGCGATGAGCATCGGAACCGATAAAGGGCGCTGGTGGGCAGACTCCTCGTTCGGCTCGGAGCTGTGGGTGCTTCGACAGGAAGGAAAAGTTGACGGAACGACAGCGGGTAAGGTTCGTACGGCGATTTTGGAGAGCCTTGCGTGGCTCAAACAGGACGGACTTGTAAAAGATATACAGTGTACAGCCGAGCGTCGCGGAAAAAACGAAATCGATTATACATTGACGGTTACGAAAGCCGCCGGTGAAACGGTATTTATAAAGGATGTATGGTATGGCGTTAGTTAGGGAATCGCTTGCGGTTTTGCTTGACCGTATGTACGCGGCCTATATGAGCCGATTTAAACCTCTTGATCAAACCGCGCGGCATAATCTTATTCGCGTTCTCTCGGAAGTACAGGCGGGTATGTATCACCAGCTTTTGGGTGATCTGTCGTTTTTGGCCGACCAGCTGTTTCCGGATACGGCGACAGGCGACTATCTTCGGATGCACTGGTCGGATAGAGTTCCGCCGTTGTATGCGGTATCAGCGGTCGGGCAAGCCGAAGTTAAAGGAGTTCCGGGAACGGCCGTTCCGGCGGGGCTTGTGTACACATCGGCATCGGGTAAGCGGTATTTTACCGATAAAGCAACAAAAATAGACAGCACCGGTAAAGCGGAAATATGGCTACAGGCAGAAGAGGCGGGGGCTGCATCAAATCTCGCTTCAGGGCAAAAGCTGAAGCTGTCGTCGGCAATTCCAACGGGGCTTTCGAGTGAAGCGATTACGCTCGGAAGCGGTATAGTCGGCGGAGTTGACGAAGAAACAGATGAGGAATATCTTTCCCGCGTGTTGCTCGCGCTTCGCAACACGACGCGCTACGGTAAGATCGGAGACTTTGCGGCGTGGGCGGTCGACTCGTCTGCAGATGTATCGAAAGCGTTCGAGTTTAAGAACTTCGGCATATTCGGTGCATTATTGATACAGGTTGTTTCCGGCGATCATTTCAACGGCATTACACAGGTCGGCAACTTGTCAGTAGTTACGTCATACATCGATTCAGTCGCACCGCCCGTTTTGTACACCGTGCGCACACCGACTTTGCGCCCGATCGACATGACGATAACGTTACTGGCAGCCGAAAGCAGCAGCGAAAATCAGAGCACGGCAGAGCAACGTATTAAGACCTATCTCAACGCTTCGGCGCGTCCGGGAGTACGCTATACGGAAGGCAGTTTTCGCGACGCTATCGTAGACGGTATCAAAATCAGCTGGGCAAAAGTGGAACTGACAAACGGTTCGCACGGCGAATTTACGACAACCATACTGGAATATCCGGTATGGGGGACGGTGCGCTTTGCCGTCAAATAAACTCGTGCATAGCACAACTGAATATAAAAAAGCAATCAGAAAGCTCTTCCCGTACGGCATCTACTGGGATGTTCAATTTGACGACCCGGAAAGCGATGTTTCAAAATGGGTGGAAAAACAAGCGGAAGAGTTGCATCGATTTAAAAACCGCTTTCCGTTTTTGATCCAAGAAGCGACGCCGAAAACGGCAAATACCATGATAGACGATTGGGAACGGGTGTTACTGGGTGCAATATATACGGATTTGCCGCTCGATTTACGGCGGAAGTTGCTTTTAACAAAGCGGCGCGGACATATCAATCTTTCCGTGTTGGAGGAAGTTGCAGGTCTTTATGCGGCAAAAATAAAACGCGTATATTACCCCTACCGTTCCGCTTTTTTCGGACACACTCGTATCGGCATAAACCGTATGTGTACGCCGGCATCTTTTTCCGTTTTATTTATAAAGGCAGAAATTGAAAACCCCGCTTCGAAAGCGGAGTTCGAACGAACGATACGGGAAACGCTTTTAGCGAATATGATTATTTATTTTTTTTACGACTAGGAGATCAGTATGGCAGGTATGTATCCGAAGAATGAAGAAATAACGATTTTCGGTGAAAAAGTACAGTGGCCGGGAGTCGATGCATCCGGTAAATTTACAAACGGAAGTTTTGACGATCCGCTTGTTAAACCGAGTTTTATTCCGGCGGAAACGATCAATCTCATACTCGACAATCTTTCAGGATTGATCACAAAACTGGGCGGTACGCCGAACAATATATCGGGAGCACAGCTTGCAGAATTGTTTGTCTCTGCGACTGCAGCAAACAAGGGTATTATGCGCGATGCTGCCGGCCGGGCGCAAGTTGCAGCACCGGCGACGGAAGCCGATATCGCGCGGAAGAAAGAAATCGACGACATCATCAACGGCGTCGTTGCACTTAAAAAGCTCACAGTCGAAGGCGATATCATACAAAAAGGCGCAAACAAAATCACTCATACGGAAGATGTGTACACAAAAAAAGATATGATACACCTGCGCGAAGGAGCGGTTGCTGCATTAGCGAGCAATGCGCTTGCCGGTTTGATTGCCGAACGTTACGACGGTACAAAGAACGGCGTTCTTGCTTTTGATAAAACCGGCACGGCGCGCGTCGGAGACGAGGGAGACGCGCAGCCGCTTGCGACACGGGCGGAAAGCTCAGAAATGAGCGACGGTGCCTTTGTGCGATGGAATGGCGGAAAGCAGAGGTTGGAGACGCAGGGCGGAACGCACATAACCGTCACCGACTCTTACGATACGGGGACGATCGAGTACGACAAAACCATTGTTGTGAAAGCTGCATCTCCGGTAATTTTGACGCTGGGTAACGGCACATACGCAGGCATTGAAGTAAAGATTATTAACTCAACGCAGAAAGACCATGCCATACGCGGGACAACTGCGCGCGACGGAGATTCAACCTTGCAGGCGGGACAGATACAGACAATCATTTGGAACGGGAATAAATGGGAAGGGTTATCGTGTCCGCGCATCGGAGAGGTGTATGTACAATATCCGCAGCAAACCAGCCCGACCGATTTGTTTGTGTGTACAAAATGGAAGTTGCAAGAGCAGTATGCCGGTGCGTTCTTCCGCGCGACAGGGGGCAACGCGGCGGCCTTTATAGAAAAAACGGGCAATTTAATTGCACAAAAACAAAGTACAGCAGTAAATAACCTAGTAGCTTCGTTTTCCGGCTCTGCCGTTACTACAGGCGAAATGAGTAAAAACAGCAGAGGTTATGCTTACGTGAGACCCCCTACAAACAAAGGTAAAATGGGAGCTGTTGCTCCTCTTTCGTGGGATAACGAACAAATCTATGCAGAAAACGAAGATGGTACAAACGGTGCAAGGCCTTACAAGCTAAATATCGATGTCTCGCATACACATTCTGTAACCGCAAAAGGCTCTGTGTCGTTAACGGGAGATACTGAAACGAGACCGGGTAATTATACTATAAATCTCTGGCTACGCACTGCTTAGGCTGTGCGTAACCAAATACGGAAAGTGTAATTGTCAGGACGAGCTTCATTGCCGCCATTGTTTGATGTTGTAAAAGCATGGGTGTGTTGAACATCGATGACAAAGCCATAAGAATTCCACTGTCTTGTTTCTTGGCTTCCACACCCTTTCTGTGGATAAGTGCCCTTTATATTACCCCCGTAGCTATTGTCGTTATAGTCTTTGAGTCCTTTTGACGACCAATACCCATTACTATTATCGGACATATGTCCAGTAGTTCCGTTATGACTGTGATTTTTGTTTTGACTTTCTTGTTTAGCTAAATTGCCCGTTTAAATTTTAGCTGTCGTAAATCCGTATACCATAATTGCCGGAGGTATATGTAATGGTTTACGGATATATTCGTGTAAGTACGGACGGGCAAACAACGGAAAATCAGAAAATAATAATTAAAAATTACTGTAAATTCCGCAGGCTACATCATATTCGATGGATTTCAGAAACGGTCAGCGGGATTAAAAATCCTGAAAAGCGAAAATTAGGTCAACTTTTGAAGGATGTTAACCCCGGCGACATCGTAATAATCACAGAAATTTCACGGCTGGGCAGATCGTTGATGATGATTATGAATGTATTACAGACATTTATGGATAGAGGCGTACAAGTGCGCGCAATCAAAGAAGGCTACGAGCTTGGAGACAACATACAAAGCAAGGTGCTTGCCTTTGCCTTCGGCCTTTCGGCAGAAATAGAACGCCAGCTTATAAGCGATAGGACAAAAGCCGGTTTAATACGTGCCGTAAAGGCAGGTATTAAACTCGGGCGTCCGAAAGGGAAGAAATCAAGCCATTATAAACTAACAGGTAAAGGCGGACAAATACGCCGTGCACGTCTCGCGGGTAAGAGTAAATCAGAAATTGCACGAAAATTAGGTGTTACTTGGATAACATTACACAGATATATGGTAAAGCGAAAGATAAAATAGCATTAACAATTTTTAGAAATATATGCAGTATTAACAGCGGCTAACACATACAAGCGTATGGTACGGAATATGATAGTAACAGGCAGAAACCCGCGAGCGGCAACCCGCGGATAAGTGTTTGCCCACTTACAGGATAACCTGCTCCCGCCCGACCTGTACAGGTATGTATATGATCGGCGGTTTTAGTCCTTCGGTTTATGTCAATCTATTTTAAGGGTTGTTGTATGAAAACTCCTCTTTCATATTATGGAGGCAAGCAACAGCTTGCTGGCAAAATTGTATCGCTTATTCCGGAGCACAAGGTGTACTGCGAGCCGTTTATCGGCGGAGCGGCGATATTTTTCAGAAAGGTACCGTCTGAAGTTGAAATCATCAACGATATAAACTCTGAGATTATCAATTTTTATGAGGTATTACAGCGTGATTTTTCAGCTTTACAGGCAGAGGTCGCAATCAGTTTGCACAGCCGAAAGCTGCACAGGCATGCGCAAGTCGTGTATGAAAATCCGGAGATGTTTGATCGTATCAAGCGTGCATGGGCGGTATGGATGCTGGGCAACTGTTCATTCGGTAATAATTTTATCGCAGGTTTCGGTTATGACCGAGCGGGGGCTGCAACTCGTAAACTGGCACACAAGCGCAGCGAATTTACCGAAGCGATTGCGATACGGTTGCAGAACGTACAAATAGAATGCTGTGATGCGCTGAGGGTTATTCGTTCGAGGGATACAAAAGACACTTTCTTTTACCTCGATCCGCCGTACGTCGGTTCTTTTCAAGGACATTACGACGGCTACGATCAAGATGATTTCGACAAGCTTTTGGCATTGCTTGCAGTGATTAAGGGAAGGTTTCTTCTGAGTTCGTTTCGTAATGAAGGGCTTTCAACAATGGCGAAACGATATGGCTGGTATCAAGTTGAATTAAAAATGGCAAAGCCTATGACTTCGCAGCTGGGTAAAACAGTACAAAAAATCGAGGTTTTGACGGCTAATTATCCGATAAAATTGGATTAATATACGCCCGGGGAATATATTTTATGCAATTTAGTTACATACTGTGCGATTGTTTGCAGATTTATATTCTCCGGTTTTTTGCGTTTTTTTCTCTGGCTGTTTCATCATGTCGCTTTTTACCGCAGGTGCTTTCGGCATGGTCATAGCGAACGAAGCGAACATCGCCGGCGCCGAAGGCGGCTGTCAGGCGGAATGCGGAAGCGCCGCCGCGATCGCTGCCGCAGCCCTTGTCGAGTTGCAGCGCGGCACACCTTCACAATGCGCCGACGCGTGCGGCATTGCCATTTCCAATCAGCTCGGTCTCGTGTGCGATCCGGTAGCCGGTCTTGTCGAAATTCCGTGTATCAAGCGCAATGCGGCAGCTCTTATGATCGCTTTTTCAGCCGCCGATATGGCCCTCGCCGGCATCTCATCGGAAATCCCCGCGGACGAATGCATTTTTGCGATGCGCCAAGTCGGAGAAGCCCTGCCGTCCTCTCTGCGCGAGACATCGCTCGGGGGACTTGCGGCGACTCCCACCGCGCAAAAATTAAAAGAGAAAGTATTCGGAAAAAATTGACTGTGCGCTTCTAAAAACCGAAGTTTCCGAGTACCCTAATGCATCCGGGAAAATAGGGCTGTCCGAAAACTCCGGTTTTTAACAATACTCGACATTCGCATAAAAAAATACGGCGGTTCGAGCAAATCGAAACCGCCGTATACCGCTTCGCGCCGCCGAAAGCGGAGCAAAGCAAAAGACAGCTTTTTACAGTCTGTTTTCTTATTTTATTAAATTCGCTTTTTTCATAGCCGTCGCAAGCGCTTCTTTAAACGCGGTAGACGTCATCGTGGCACCTGAAACCGTGTCGAGCTCTGCGCTTTGTTTTTGCAGCGCCTGCTCGGTCAGTTTTGCGATCGCTTCGGGGCCGATGCCGGGCGTTTCGGAGTGTTTGATCACTTTGATGTCCGTCATCTTGCCGTCTTTAACGGTAATCTGAACGCGAACCGTTCCGCCCATACCCTTGTCGGACGCGCCCGTAAAGGTGTTGTTCGCAGCTCCCGACATGCTCGTATAGTTGAAGATGGAACCGGAGGCTGCAGTCGTTTTTTGACCGGCTGCAATCGCCTTTAATTCGGCTTCTTTTTCGGAATGCGTTTTCGTTGCGCGCGTAGAACCGCGAAGCGAAAAGTACGAAGCTTTGTCGGTCTTCGTCTTGTAGTTCGTTTCGGGACCGGCGAATGCGGGATCGAGAGCCGTGCTCGCCGTCGCAAATCCGTCTTTGTCAACGGAAGCGGCCGAACGGCCTGCAATATAACCCGCCGTGATGACGCGGCCGAGTCCGTGTACTCTCATACCGCCGGCGGATTCGCCTGCGCAAAAGAGGTTCGGAATCAGTTTTCCGTGCAAATCGACAACCTGCATTTTGTCGTCGACGCGCAAACCGGCAAGCGTATCGTGAATGTTCGATACCGCCCACAACGCGTAGAAGGGGCCGGTTTTGATTTGGTTTTGCAGCGTCGTCTTTCCCCAATCGCCGTCTTTTCCGGCCGCGACAAAGGAATTGTAACGGTTGACCGTGTCGACGAGGGTTTTGGGATCCATCTTGATGTTTTCGTAGTATTTGTTGACGACCTTTTGTGCAAGCTCTTCAAGCGTATCGGCTTTGAACGCATAACCGCCTTCGAAATCGAGAACGCCCTGTTCCATAACCCAGTCGTTGCGTTTTGCGGCTGCGTCGTCGACGATAGCCCATACCGGGCCGCCGTAGCATTCGGCGTTTCCGTCGCCGTCCGCGTCGATAAATACGCTCGTTGCGGCACTGTTAAAAAAGCGCTGATATTCGGGGCCGGGGAATACTCCGCGGTAATCGTCTTCGTTGGCAAAGCGCTGTCCGAGCATATTGACGACGATCATGCTGTTGAGATCCATTTCGATACCGGTTGCTCTCGAAAGAGCCCAGATTTTGCTGTCTTTCATAAAGCCGCGGCCGTAGCCGTACTGGCAGCCGATGCGGTTCGGCGCTTTCATCTGTGCGCCGCCTTCGGACATTTGGTACGACGACAGCGACATGAGCGCCGCGCCGATTTCCATCGCGGCGATTTCACCCGATGCATCCTGATCGGAGAAGGGCATACCGCCCAGTCCGTCGTATTCGGGGCCGAGGCGCGGGTCGAACATCGTACGGAATTGCACGTTGCCGGTCGAACCGCCGGTCGCGATGATAACGGCTTTGTTCGCTTTGATGTTCAGCGTTTCTTTCGTGCTGTCGATATTGCCGTCTGACATAAGGCTCGTAAGCGGTTTGCTTTCGCCCGGAAGAACGTGCGGCGTATAATGAGCCTGCACGCCGAGCACTTTTCCCGACTGACCGTTTTCGCGGTAGATTTTGTCCATGTGATAGTTAAGAAGGAATTTTGCACCCTTTTCGCGAACCGATTTTTCGAGCGGACGGGTAACCGCAACGCCTGCAGCCGTCGTGCCGGTGTATTCGTTTTTCCATTCGCCGCTGTCGGAATACGTCATGCGTCCGACGCTGTCCGGATCCGAACCGCCGTCGCGATAGTAGTTGCGAACCATCGGTTCGATTTCCAATACCTTTACGCCGTTCTTTAAGATAAAGTCGTACGCTTTTGCCATGCTGTTCGCAACGGAACGCACTTGTGAAACTTCGTTAAAGCGCGAATCGACCGCTTGGCCTCTGGTATGATCGTAGTAGTACAAATCGGCCGAATCTTCGATACCCCATTCTTTTTGCGAAACCGTGCTGCCGCCCGAGTGCAGCTGACCTTCGCTGACCGCCGCGTGTCCGCCGACATCCCAGTTCGTTTCCACAAACAAAACGGATGCGCCGTCTTCGATCGCTTTAAGACCGGCGGGCAAACCCGCTCCTCCCGCTCCGATGATGACAACGTCCGCTTGGTAGTCCCATTTGACTTTCGTGCCGCTCCCGCAGCCCACAGCCAACGAGAGCATCATGGCCGTGCACACAGATAAAACCGCAATTTTTGACAAAACGCGATTGTCCGATATTTTCATATAAGCCTCCTAATAATACCTCTGCTAAAATCATGCACGCAAGCACATTTTTATGTGCGGATAGTATATGTTTTTCGAATATTTTTGTCCAGAATACGATTGATAATTCTCAAATCAAAACATACTGAAAAGGTGATTGACAAAAGGGTAAAACTAATCATATTATCACTCCTACATAATTTTTTGAGGCGGATACAGTGAAAAATACGTACAAAACAAAACTCTATCGTGTACTTTTAAACCTCGTCTTCGGAACGGCGGCGGCATTGTTTGTCGCGTTTATCGCATCGATATGGCTTAAAAGCGCGCTATGGTTCGTTTTGATTTTTGCAGCGGTTTTGGCGCTCTACATTCGGACGGTCATCATAGGTAATATGATCGTTATAGAAACGGACGGCTCAACTCTGTCCGTAAAACAAGGTGAAAAAATCGATACGTATTCACTGGACACCACATCAGTCAGAGCAAAAACGGTTACTTCGAACGGCGAAACGGAATGTACGCTCTACCTGACGCGGCAGGGAGAAAACGAAACGACCGTAAACTGCGAACTTATCGGTATCGCGCAGTTCGAAAAATTGTTAAGCGATTTGGGTATCGACGGCGATCCTGTCACCAAACTGACCACTATCACGGAAAGTCAAAACAAATAACCGCTCCGAATACGGGACGGCAGGAATGTTTCGAGTTTAAAAAATCGAAATTGATTAATTATTAACATCAAGGAGAATATGATGGACAGCGCTCTTTCCAATGCAAATAATATCGGTCACGTATATTATTTTATCATTATCCCGATCGGGATCATCGCCTATGCGGCGTATATGTTTTTCAGGCTCAAAGGCGACCGCCGGAGAAAGCAGGATTGGCTCACAGCACATCCGAATGCGGCAAAAGTATACATTGGGAAAAACAATTCAATTCTAAAAAAACTGATGCACAAAATACAGGTTATATCCGTCGACGGTGAAAAGCCGATTTTCTTTACGGAAAAAATGGTAAACGGATTTTTTGTCGCGCCGGGAACGCATGTCGTCGAATCATCGTTTTCAAAAACGCGACCCGGATTTTTCTACCGAAGCGTTACAACGACCTATCGGCCGAGCAAACAGGAAATCACCGCACAAACGGGAAAGTCATACAATTACACATTTGACACTGAAAGCGAATCCTACCGCTTCGAAGAACTCGGCATTTAAAAACGAATACGGGACGCACCGCGCGGCGTCCCGTCAAAGCTCGCTTTTACCCGCAGCGCTCCGTATCGTTTTTTGCGAAAAACCGTGCTGCCGCAAATAATTGATAATTTTATCTTCCCGCATACGGCGCCGATTGCATTTTTCGAGCGCTTTTTTGCAGATCGCTTCTTCAGAATTTTCCGAAAAGAATTCGTCGAGCGCAGCATCGGCGACTTCCCGCGCTATGCCGCGAAAAGCGAGTTCGGAAGAGAGTCTCGCCCTTCCCTCCAAGTGATTGATTTTGCGCACATCCAGCCATGCGCGTGCAAAGCGCGCATCGGAAAGAAAGCCTTCGCGTTCGAGGTAATCGAGCACCTTTTCGATGTGGCGCCTTTCGATGCCTTTTGCACCGAGTTTCCGCGTCAAATTAAAACGCGACTGTTCCGCCCTCGCCAAATACGAAAGCGCTTTCGATTCCGCCGCATAACAAAATCCCGCGTCTATAATGTCTTCTTCATCTTCCCCTGAGAAAACGCCGCCGCCTAAAATCGCTTCGGAATCGACTCGCATCAAATACGCTTCGCGTATAAAAAAAGCAGGCCCTTCTTCGGTCGTAATTTTTATACAACCGGAGGACACCTGCTTCGTTTCGGAAACGACCACCGCTTAACGCTTGCTGAACTGGAATCTTCTGCGTGCGCCGCGCTGACCGTATTTTTTGCGTTCCGGCATGCGGGAATCGCGCGTCAGGTACCCGTTCGCTTTAAGCGCCGTGCGAGAATCCTGATCGATTTGAACGAGGGCGCGCGAAATGCCGTGAAGGCAAGCCGCAGCCTGTCCGTTCATACCGCCGCCCTGAACGGTGATGAGGATATCGTATTTGTTGTCGTTCGACGTGACGAGCAGCGGCTGGCGGACGATCTGCACCTGTTCGTCGGTGACAAAATAATCTTTCGGCTCTTTTCCGTTGACAACGATTTTACCCGAGCCGTCGCGCACAAAAACGCGCGCAACCGCGGTCTTTCTTCTTCCCGTACCGATTGCCAAATTTTTTACCATACTGAAACTCCTAATCAAACTTCAAGCGGCTGAGGATTCTGCGCTTTATGCGGATGTTCCGCGCCTGCATACACTTTTACATTTTCGAAAAGCACACGGCCGAGCCGGTTGTGCGGAAGCATACCTTTGATGGCACGTTCGAGCGGTTCGGACGGATGGCGGGCAAGCAATTTTTCAAACGTATAGTGTTTGAGGTTGCCGACAAAACCGGTATAATTGTAGTACATTTTCTTTTGCTCTTTCCCGCCGGAAACGGCAATTTTGTCCGCGTTGATGATGACGACATAATCGCCCGTGTTTTGGTGCGGCGCATACGACGCCTTGTGCTTGCCGCGCGCGACAGAGGCGGCTTTTGCGGCAACGCGGCCGAGCGGCTTACCCGCAGCATCGATCACGTACCATGTACGTTTTATATCCTGCGCTTTTACAAAAATCGTATCCATAATAAAATCCTGCAAAATAAAAGTATGCGTGTTCGATAACGATGCATCGCGCCGTCGAACACAAAACGACGGTGAGCAGCCACCGTTTTACAATACGGGGAAGCTCATTGTATCTTATTTTTTATCGCTTAGTCAATACGACGCTTATTTTTTTTCTTCCCGTTCGCGGGCTTCCCGCTCTTCGCGCGCGGCTTCTTTTTTGTCTTTAATATCGGCTACGCCGATAAACAGGCAGATAAGACCGATGAGGGCGGCAAGGACGGGCAGACAGCCTCTGAGAAATGCAAGCACGTCGGCGCTCCAGTTGAGCGGAAACGACGGAAGCAGCGCAAAAACGGTAAACGCGATTAAAATGATTCCTGCAATCAACGATATCATACGTAAAACTCCTTTTACAAAATCATAATAGCCCGAATAAGGGGTTTTGTAAATCCCGGCTCGTATAAATGTTGACGGTTCAAACGATATGACATATACTGACGTTCCAAGGAGCGCTTCCATGGCATATTTTTTTGACGAACCCTCGCACACATTCGACGAATACCTATTGATCCCCGGATACACGTCCGAAACGTGTATCCCCGCAAACGTATCGCTGCGCACGCCCGTCGTCAAATACAATAAAAAAGCCGGAGACGCCTGTCCGCTCACGATGAACATACCGATGGTGTCCGCCGTCATGCAGTCGGTTTCAAACGACACGCTTGCGATCGCGCTCGCGCAGGAAGGCGGCATCAGCTTTATCTACGGTTCGCAGACGCCGTCCGATCAGGCGGCGATGATCGCGCGCGTCAAATCATACAAAGCGGGATTCGTACCGTCGGATTCAAACATCCGCCCGGATCAAACGCTCGAAGAGCTCACCGCAATCATCGCAAAAACGGGGCACTCGACGGTCGCCGTCACCGAAGACGGAAGCCCGAACGGAAAGCTCGCCGGCATCATCACCGAGCGCGATTTCCGCATCAACCGCTGTGAAAGCGGTGCAAAAGTGTGCGACTACATGACACCGCTTGAAAAATTAATAAAAGCGGAAGCGGGCATTTCGCTCGACGACGCAAACGATTTGATTTGGGATCACAAAATCAATCAGCTTCCGATCGTCGATAAAAACGGCAATCTGCAGTCGCTCGTGTTTCGAAAAGACATCGAAAACCGCGAAGAGCACCCGCTCGAAATTCACGACGCGCAAAAGCGCTACACGGTCGGAGCCGGCATCAATACTCGCGATTATATGGAACGCGTGCCCCTTCTTTTGGACGCGGGCGCCGACGTGCTCTGTCTCGATTCTTCCGAAGGATTTACCGAATGGCAGCGCCGTGCACTCAAAGACATCCACAAAAAATGGGGAGACGGCGTCAAAGTCGGAGCCGGCAACGTCGTCGACAAAGACGGTTTCAACTTTCTCGCCGAATCGGGTGCCGATTTTGTTAAGGTCGGGATCGGAGGCGGTTCCATCTGCATTACGCGGGAACAAAAAGGAATCGGAAGAGGACAAGCGACTGCGACGATCGAAGTGGCGAAAGCGCGCGACGAGTGGTACGAAAAAACCGGCATCTATATTCCGATATGCTCGGACGGCGGCATCGTACACGACTATCACATAACGCTTGCGCTCGCGATGGGCGCGGACTTCGTCATGCTCGGCCGATACTTTGCAAGATTCGACGAAAGCCCGACGCATAAGCTCATCGTCAACGGCAATTACGTTAAAGAATATTGGGGTGAAGGATCGAACAGAGCACGCAACTGGCAGCGCTACGATTTGGGCGGGGCGAAAAAGATGGCCTTCGAAGAAGGCGTCGACAGCTACGTTCCGTACGCCGGAAGCCTCCACGACAACGTGCAGACGACGACGAGCAAAGTCATCCACACGATGTGCAACTGCGGCGCCCTCACGATTCCCGAACTGCAGCAAAAAGCGAAGATCACGCTCGTAAGCCAAGCGTCGATCCGAGAAGGTTCGGCACACGACGTCATTGTCAAAAACACGAGCATCCGCGCCGATTAAGCGGCAAACGTTCCGGCTGAACGATAAGGCTCTGCTGAACGAAAAGCGCCGCATTTGCGCCTGCGCGATACGGCGTCCGTCGCTTTATTCTGCGGCGTCCGGCACATTCAATCGAAGAGTTTCGCCGTTTCGGCCATGTAGCGGATAAGCACGCCCGTTTTATTTTCCATTGTTTTCGCGACGATAAAGACGATGCCGTCGCCCCGTTTATTGCACAGTATTTTTTCTATCTTGTACGACGTTACGCCTTTTCGAACGACATCGGGGGAGCCGATCTTTTGCCGGCTTACGACAGAGCCGTTTTCATTAAGTCGTTCCATCAAAATGTAAAACGACGATCGCGCGTTTTCGCCCGCACCGCTCACCGTCGGGATGAGCCGTATGCGGTATGTCGATTTGCCGCCGAGTTTTCCGGAAAAATCTTTAAATACGATTTCATCGCTTCCGTCTTTGCTTTCATCGCCGCAGATATAGAGGATTTGATCGGGAGATGCGGGTACGAAATTATATTTTTTCGTATCGAAATAGCTTTTTGCAGCGAGCGAATCGTATACTTCGCGTCCCGATTTTCCCGCCGTAACGGCAGACGGTTGTATTTTATATGTGCCGCCTTTAACAAAATCGTTTTTCGCGACATCGACCGTATAGATTTCAGCCCAGCCCCGAAACGATTTGTCGGTTTTGCCGTACTGACCGAAGAGATACACCGATCCGTCGGATGAAAATCCGCCGTCGACAAAAACCGCAGCGTCGCCGGCAAGCGCAAAAGAGAGGCAAAGCGCAAAAATCACTCCGCCTGCAATAATTTTTTTCATACGGTATCCTCCCGTCTTTTACATTGTCGGAATTTCGGGATAAGTCCTTTACTATTATTTCCGTTGCGGGTATCATCGTTTCTATGACTATCAAAATGCGGAACTATTTTTTTCTTGCTTTGGTTATTGCATTTTCAGGATTACTTTTAGCCTCTTCCGCGATGCTCGGATATTCGATCTACACCGACACGCTCACCCGTCCCGACTTTTTTCCGGCCGAACGCATTGCGGGTTTTTATACGAGGGGTTATTCGTTTATCGCGACGATCGCCTCTCTTTTTATCTTCGCACTGTATGCGCTGCTTGCCGTCATCTATCTCTCCGTCGAATTCGAAAAAACGCAGTCAACGGAAGTGATCTTTTTCGCGCTGTTTCTCGTCGGCTGTTTTTCGGAAACGGCGCGGCTGTGCACACCGCTGTTCAATCTGTGGCACGAGCTTTCGGCTTTTCTGCTTTGTACCGGTCGGATCGTCCTGTTCGGCCGAACGCTCGCTCCGACAACACTGTTGTTCGGCGCGGTTTTCAGCGGGACGGAAGCGCGCCAGCACGTCGAGCGGAATCTCGTCATACTCGTCGTGCTTTCCGTCATGATTTCAATGCTGATGCCGCTCAACACGGCCGTCGTGCTCCCGAACTTTTGCATAAAATGGGGAAACGGAGAAGCGTTCATCGCAATTCGTGCGCTCATCCTCGCCGCGGCAATCCTTTCGCTCTTCGTCAATGCCCGCTCTCTCGGAACGAAAGATGCATCTCCCTTCGGTTTTGCAGCTTTGGCATTCGGATACGAAATCTCGTGTTATGCGACGTCATACGCAGCGGCTTCCGCAGGCGGCATATTGCTTTTCGGGGGAACGGCGGTATACCTCAAAAGCCTGCACCGAAAATACCTGTGGCAATAAAATCAGCGCATTAATAATGTTGATAGTCCGCCGATCGCAACGGGAATGAGAAGGTTATCAAAGTCGCCGAGCGGCATGAGTTCGATTGCCATTGCGGAAAGCGCCAAAACAAGCGATACGAATCCGTTTTTGCACACGGCAAAGGATGAGCAGAGCACCGCAAAAAAGCACGTGAGGCTTCCCGCGATCGTTTTTCCGTGCGTAAACGGAATGACCGTACGGCCGAAGAGTTTTCCGCCGAGGCTCGCAAGCCCGTCGCCGAAGGCGAGCGCATAGATGCCGATACGGGCGGCTTCGGGCTGCCACACAAGCACGGTAGCGATAATGCCGAGCACGAGCGTTACGGGGCCGAGCACGAATTTATTTTCGTCGCGCTTTCGCGAAGCGACTTCGGTTATATGAGATACGACGGGAACGGAAATGCCGCATTTTCTGAGCGTTTCGGACGCGATGTAAAAGGCGAGAACGACGGCAAGACAGACGATAACCGGATAGTACGCAAAGGTCAAAAGCGTGGGGATAAGCGCGCTGCAGATGTGAATGCTTTTTCGGACGAGTTCTTTTTTTATGCTGTTTTTATATTGCGCCTGCAGGATGCCGGCTCTGTTTTCGTCGGCACTCATTGCGTCAATTCCTTTTCTCCGGTGAGAATCTTCGGAATATCCGTGTAGATTGCGGGTTCATAATCAGGCATCGGATGACTCATATAGCGCATATTCTGTTCGGCGAGATTGCTGCCCGCAAGGCGCACCATCGTCGTTTGATTGCGCGTGAGCGCATCCCACGCGCGCATCGACACGGAAAGCTGTACCATCGCATCGGCATTCATCCTGCTGTTGCCCGTGCGCCGGGCGAGACGGAAAAGCGTAACGCCGAAATTATTCGCAGCTTTCAGGTAAAGTTCCGTGAGCGCGTCTTCGGCGGCTTTTGTCTGCGTAAACGCGACTCCTTTTTTTGCGAACTCGGCATCGAGATTGCTTACGAGCTGCTTGTAGTAACCTTCAGCCGCATAGTTCGCATCCCGAAGCGAAAGCGTATTGCCCATCGCGAGCAGCAAGTGATCGTCGTCCGGCTTTTCGGCTCCCGCTTTGATAAACGAACCGACCGCTCCGTCCAAATCGTTTTTGGAATATTGAATAAAGCCGACGCGGTAATGCAGGGACGCCGTATCGTAGTGTGTGCGGATCGCCGAAAGGTAATCGTTATATGCACCGTCGTAATCGCCGCGGATAAAATAATCGATATCGCCGGAATCGGCATAGAGTTTTCCGATGTTTTCATTTCCGGGAAAACCGCTGTTCGCCTTTTCCCTCTCGTAGAGCGAAATGCCTTCTGTGTATGTTTCTTCGGCCGTCAAATACTCTTTTCCCAAAACATACTGCTCTCCGAGCAGACGGTACGAATCGATTTGCTTGTAGATATCGCGGCGGCGAAGATTTTGCGAGCGATTTTCGAACAATTTAACCGTGTGTTCGAGCATCCGCACCGCTCGCTCCGAATCGTGCATCTGTACAAAGTAGCGCGAAAGATTATAAAAGGCGACGGGATTTGTCGGATCGGCGTTTACCGCGCGGTCGAGCATATCGCGCACGTCTTCGATCTTCGTGCGAAGGTATTCGTCTTTGGGCGGAAGCGGCCCGTACAATTTATCGAGGAGGTATCCGCTCATCTCCGTCCAATCGTCGGCATCGAGCGATTTCGCTTTGGGGTAAAATTGCTCTTTCAGCTGCAGGACTTCGCGGAGATTGTCGGTACGCACAAAATAGCGCATCATGCGCGCGAGATAGCGGTCGACGGGACCGTAAAGCTGCACGAGGGATGCGTATTGTTTGCGCGCTTCTTCGAATTTTGCAGAATCTTTTTCGGTCGCCCATTCGAGGTAGATATCGCCGAGCAAAAGGATTCCATCGGCATCGTTTACGTGATAATCGAGTACGCTCCGCCGAGCGATCTCTTCGGCCTTTTCATAATTTGCCAAATCGTCGCATTCCATGCGCGCGTATTCGATACCCGCTTCCTTATCGTAGTTAAAATAATAGAGGATATTGCGGTACATCCGTTCCGCCCTGAGGTATTGTTTTCGTTCGCGGTATGCGCGCGCATATTTGAAAAACCACTTTTTTTGCAGCTGCACGCCGGCGGCTTGATTAAAGAGCGTTTCCGACTGAGGATATTCGTCGGCTTGAATGAGTGCGTACCCCTGTTTATACAGACCGTTCGCTTTCAAAGGACGCCAAATAAAATTGCGCGTAAAAATTATCAAACCGAATACTGCGGCGGCAGAGAGCACACCGAGTACGATGCCCGGAATGATCCGGTTTCGCAGCTGATACTGCAGAGACGCTTTGTATGCATTGTATTCGGCTACGGTACGCCGCTCAAAATCGCGCGGAACGGGAATCGCGATGTCGAGCATCTTTTCGAGGCTCGACGCAACTTGACGAGCAGGCGCTTTATTGAGAATCTTTTCAACGATTTCGAACTGCGCATCGTCGGTAAATTCGTTTGCGACAAGCAGATTTTCGACGGCGAGGCGCACGTTGAGCGGATAGAGCGCGAGGTTCGCAAGGAATTTTTTGTACTGCGCGTCGGTAAGCACATTTTTCGGAGGCTTTCCGCCTTCGGCCGCTCCGCGGAAATCGGGCGTAGGGAGTTTGATACGGCCGCTTTTATCCGTCTTTACTTCCGCCGTATCGGAAAAACCGGAGATTTCAAAATCGGAAAGATCGCCGTTCATGCCGAGTTCAAAGTCGGTTTTGTCCGCTTCGGATTTTTCCGGCTCTTTGACGGTAAAGTCGAGCCCCTCCATTTCGGACGTATCGAAGTGCTCTATCGGAACGGTTTCTTCGTCTCCCGCTTCGGACGGAACGTCACCGGAAGTTTCATCGCGTCCAGGCGTTTCGGCTTTATTGCCCGCCCCTTCTTCCCCGTCTCCCATATCGAGATCGAAATCGAAGGTTTCGGGATCGAAGGGTTCCCGCGGCAAGCGGGCGGCAAGCATATCCGAAGATGTCTCTTCGCTTTCTTCCGCCGCATCCCCTCCGAGTGAAATTTCGTCGGAAACAGACGGCGTGCCCTGAGCTTGCACTGCCGCATCGATTTCATCTTCTTCACCGCCAAGTGAAATTTCATCGGGAACGGAAGCCGTATCGGTCGCAGATTCGGAAACGGCAGCCGGTGTTTTTTCCTGCCCGGAAACGCCGGCTGTAGGCGAAAGTCCGTTCTCATCGAACATGGATGAAAAATCGAAATCGGGAAGTTCGGAATTGTCCGAAGCTGCGTCAAGCGGCTCCCGGTTCACGTTACCGTCGGACGGGGAAAACGACGCACGTACATCAGGTGCACTGCCTTGCGTTCGGTCCGGACTTGAGTCGGGCGACGATTTCCCTTTTTCGGATGCTTCGCTCTCGCCGGACATTCGGACAAGGTTTTGATCCGCAGGCGTTTCGTCGAACGCCGATGCGCGATCAACGTCTTTTTCCGGAAGCGCAATTTCACCTGCGGACTGTACGCCTGATTCGCCTTCCGGCATATCGCCGGGAATTTCGATATTCATATCGATCGTCTGCCCGCCGGTATCGAAATCATCCGCCCAATCGGAAACAGAAGACTCGGTCGCTGCAGGAGGCATTTCGTCCGTCTTTTGCTCGGGGACTTTTTTCGGCGAAGGAGGTACATCGAATGAGGGTATACTTAAAGATTCCGCATCGCCGGCGGGCAGGCTATGCGCGGACGGAGATTCGTGTTCGAGAGGCGCGGGAACGGCAAAATCATTTTCAGGAGAAAGCGTAAAGTCGTCAAGAGAGGGAAGATCGGGCACGGTATGAGCGGGAATATCGTTCGGAACGGGAATATCCGGCACTGCCGACGAAAACTCCCCATGCGGCGGAAGAGAAAACGCATCCGGCGGCGCGGCGCGCGTTTGGGATGGAGCGCCGCTTCGATTCAACGCCGATGTATCGGACGGCGCAGCGCTCACTTCAGACGGCATATCGGATGCGCCGTCTTCCGGCAGTACATCGCTTGCTTCCGCTTCCACACCGTTCATATCGCCGAGCAGATCGTCGAGATTCATATCCGCGATCGATACCGCTTCGGGCTCGGCCTCTTCGATTTTTTGTTCCGGTTCATCGGCAAATTGGGAAAGGTCGGGCATTTCCGCGTCTCCGTTCGATGCGGAAGGGAGCACGGGATTGAGCAAATCGGAAAGATCGGGAACACCGGCCGAAGACGTTTCGGTTTTCTGCTTCGGTGCCGCCTCCTTTTTTCCCGCCCCGGTAATATCGGAAAAATCTTCCGTTTCCGGCGAAGCTGCCGCCGTAACCGCCGCTTCGGAGCGTTCCGGCATACCGAGAACAAAATCTTCGGAATCATCGACATCCCGTATTGTTTTCGAAAGCGGAATTATGATCGGCCTTTCGCCGCGGGACGCGCGTTCGTGTACCTCATTGCCGAGTGCGAGAATATCTGAATTGAATTTCTTTAGTTGGCTTAACCCCGGCATAATCCACCCGATTTATTGTATCGTTAAAACGCCCGTCTTTACAAGTATTTGCCCTGCGTATTCTCTATTATAATAACGGAAGATTTTCACGCGTACATTAGAAAAGTCTCGCTCGGCGTATGCAGCTTCTTTTGCCGGTTCGGTAAATCTTCGACACTGTTTTGCCGATAATCGGAGTATGAAACGCTTTCTTTTTTTGCTGTGCGCGCTTCAGGCAATCCTTTGCCACGTCGCCGCAGCGGATTACAACGATGAAACCGTTCTCGAAATCCGCGGCGTCGCAGCTCCGTACGAAAAAGACGGTACGGTCGTTTTTACCGCCGACGCAAAATCGCGCTTTACCGGAATCGCATTCGATTTTGAAGGATACAAAACGATTCATCCGTTCCGCATACACACAATGCGCGATATGGACGGAAATACAAAAGGCTCGGTTTTGTTTTTTATTTTAAAACGGCCCGGCAATGCCCGTTCGGTTTCGTATCGCCTCGTCATCGACGGATTATGGACGACCGACCCGGCGAACCCCGACAGCTACTATGACGAAAAAGCAGGCATCTCTCTTTCGCGCTTTACCTTCGCTTCCGATCTGCCGCAAAAAACCGCGCCTGCCGCAACAAACGCGGCATCGGAAAACATCGTACGATTTATCTGCCGCGCAAATACGCATCAAAAGATATACCTTGCAGGCTCGTTTACAAATTGGGATCCGTGGATTTACGAAATGAAAGAAACATCGCGCGGCTTGTACGAAATCGCACTGCCCCTGCCGTCCGGCACGCATTATTATAATTATTATTCGGGAATGGACGCGCTCACCGACTCGACGAATCCGAATAAAGCGTATACAAAAGACGGTCGCGTCGCATCGGTCATCACGGTGCCGTAGTCGATACGGAAAACAGAGCAAGCAAGTGTCTGAAAGTTTCATCTTTCGGACAGTCTTCTTGTACTTTCTTTCAAGAAAAATCTGCAATATTACAAGTCTTCCCCCTCTATCATACGTCATTGAAAAAAATTGACCAGCCCAAATAAAGAATATACCTTGTTCTTTAATCATTTCATGAAATACAGGGGCAAATCAGATAAGCCATCAATTCTTTTTTAATGATTTGTATAAGGAGTTCTGCGCTGACGGAAATGAACATAAAATTTTCAAGGCTGTGCTGTTTCTTTTATAATTAAGTCAAATAAAATATTAAATTTTTCTTACAGAACATACATTTTAATGCTATAATATTCAATTATGAGCGAGTCCGAAGGGTTGCATTCTAAAGCT
Source organism: Treponema socranskii subsp. socranskii VPI DR56BR1116 = ATCC 35536 (assembly GCF_000468115.1). Lineage (GTDB taxonomy): Bacteria > Spirochaetota > Spirochaetia > Treponematales > Treponemataceae > Treponema_D > Treponema_D socranskii. The sequence continues at coordinate 20,070 of NZ_AVQI01000067.1, read as the reverse complement.
AAATTTATTATTCATAAGAAGCTGCATCTCAAATCACTAGATAAAATACTTTCTGAAACAGAAATAAAAAAAGTAAAATCTGAAAATTTCAAGGAAATAAATACTTTATTATTTAATCCTATCTTTAATAAAACAGAATTAGGCAAAACCAGACTCATAAAAGCAAATCAAAAACTTATCTTGAAATATGCAAATCGTTATTATAGGTTATACAAAAATAAACTAAGAGCAATAGATATAGATGACCTCGTAAGTGCTGGAAATCTAGGTTTAGTAAAAGCTATTAAGAAATTTGATAGTAAATATAAAAACAGTTTTTCAACTTATGCTGTTTTCTGGATTAAACAGGCAATATTACGCGAAATAAAAGAAAATCTTGGTATTACAAAAATTCCAGAATCCTTTTTAAAAAAAATAAACAGATATAATTCAGACCATACCACTCTATCGGAACAAGATAAAAATATTGTGAATTTAGTCAATTATCGTTTTAATGACTATACATCTTTGGACGAATTTATAAACAATGGAAATGGAAACTTGGATACTTGCAAAAAAGATCTAATTGCATCTTCAAATATATACACACCAAATAATATTACCCACCATTATAAAACTGAATATACAATGGAACGCAAAGAATTTATTGAAAGAATAAAAAAGGTTCTCTCTTCACAAGCAAAACAGCGTAGATTAACAACAAGACATTTGAAAATATTTATGCTACGATATGGACTAGAAGATGGCATACCAAAATCATTAGAAGAAGTGGGAGATGAAATTGGTGTAACGAGAGAAAGAGTAAGACAAATATGCGAAAAATGTTTAAATAAGCTAAAGCAATCGAAACAATTTTCGTTAGAAGATTATTCAACATTCGAGGCAAATTATGATAAAAGATATTGACTACTCAGGACTCTTAGAGAACACATCTATTAACAAAGGACTAATTGTTTTAACGGGATTCAAAAAGCAACCTATTTCATCAGCGATTTCATATGTTTTTGAAAGCGAGGTTAATGCAGATGAATATCTTCAAGAAAACAAAAAAGAAAGAAGAAGGATTTTATCAAAAGAAATAATGTCAAAATGTTCTTCGAAAATCTATTATTGCTATTTCGAAGATTTGTTATGTATACCAGACTTTATAGATGGATTATCTACGTTCATTGATATAATTTATTTAAAAAATCCTTATTTATTAAATATAATACCAACTAATTTTAATTTTAGTCCGTATGAAATAAATGATGAGAATTCTGAAGACGCAAAATCAATAGAGAGTTTTGAAACTGTTTTACTTAATGATTTTATAAATGATTGTTTAAAAAGCTTAATAGGACAAGTATACAAGAAAGACACATCCTATTTTTTTGTACCATTAAATGAAATACCTTCAAATAATCTTCGGATATCGGAAGATATCATTATAAAAAAATCTAGCAATAATAATAAAATTTATCTTAGTAATGATGAATCATCTTATATTAATCTGTTATCAATCCTAAATACCTCTCCGAACGAATATTCCATTGTTTTTGATAGTAAACAAACTGAAATAAAATATTTATCCGTACTTAAGAATTTAATCTATTATTGTGATGTTAAAATTTCCATCTTTGACAATGACTACTCTGAACCGAACAAAATAAGACCAGAATGTAAAACTATCTTAGAAAATATTTGGCATTATCCAAATTTTCGCACAATAAAAATTTATCCTGAATTAAAAAATGAAAAGCCTATTCCCACTAAAGATATTTCACAAGACATAATAATGTCATCAATATTAAATGAAGTCGACAAAGCAAAAAGAAATGAGTATTATCGTGATATTTTTGTTACTGCCCCCACAGGTTCCGGAAAATCAATCTTATTTCAAATCCCGGCTTTATTATTAGCAAAAGAAGGATATTTAACATTGGTAATCCAACCTCTAGTAGCATTAATGAATGACCAAATATTTCAATTACATGAAAGAGGAGTAAAAAATGCCGCAACCATTAATTCATCAATTTCGTTAGATGAAAAAAATGAAATAATCGAGAAAATTAACCACAAAGAGATTGATATAGTCTTTTTATCTCCAGAATTGCTTTTAAGTCGTTCCGATATTACAATGTTAATTGGTAATCGAGAAATAGGATTATTAGTAATTGATGAAGCACATATTGTAACAACATGGGGAAAAGAATTCAGACCAGACTATTGGTATTTAGGAACTTATATTCAAAAATTACGAAAAAATAGAAATTTTCCTATTGCCACTTTTACTGCTACGGCTATATATAGTGGTAGTGAAGATATGGTTGCTGACATTCGCGATAGTGTTGGAATGAGAGATCCAATTAAATATTATGGTTATGTTCCTCGTAATAACATCAATATAGAAATTCAAAAGGTTGATAAAAGTTTATTAGATATATCTACACGGGAATATTCAACTAAGAAAAATACAGTATTAGCAGTTCGAATATCAGAATTTCAAAAGTTAAACAAAAAGAGTTTGATATATTTTCCTATGATTAAGTTAATAAACGAGTTTGGAGATTTTTTGGCAGAATATGAAAATGATGTTGATATACAAAAATTGTCAAGATATGACGGATCTATGAAACCTGAAAAGAAAAAAGAAAATTTTGAGAGGTTTAAGAACGGTGATGCAAATGTTATGTTAGCTACAAAAGCTTTTGGCATGGGAATTGATATTCCTGACATTGACATTGTGTACCATTTTGCACCTACAGGGAATGTTTGTGATTATGTTCAAGAAATAGGGCGCTGTGCTCGAGATAAGGACAAACAAGGATTGGCAGCTTTTGATTTTTTCCCAAGCGATTTTAAATATGTAAATTTATTACAAGGCATTTCTTCTATAAGAAAGAATCAACTAGTTCAAGTTCTACAAATCATACGAAGTATTGGTGCGAAAAACAATTATAAGCGAAATCTATTAATAACCTCATCTGATTTTCAATCCATCTTTGATTTTGCAAAAGAAGACGAACTGGATAATAAAGTAAAAACAGCTTTGTTATTAATCGAAAAAGATTTTATATCAAAATTTGGTTATTCACCTATAGTTGCACGTCCAAGAGCAATTTTTACAAAAGGCTTATTTAAACTTCATAAAATTACTACTGACCAATTAACCAAATTGATTGATAACGACTTTACATGGGTTAGCTCAAACACAGTAATTATTAATTTAAAGTCAGTTTGGGAAAAGAAATTCTCAAATCAATCTTTTCAACAATTTAAATACGAATTATATAGTACCCCAAAAAAGCTAAATTTAGTAGGAACTCAAAAATTAATCCCCCAAATGGAAATCTCAATAAGGCCAGATAAATTACCATCAGGAAGAAATTACACATGCCGATCTATAATTGAATTTTTAATAAAGTTTTGCGATACAAATAGGCAAAAAAGTAAATATTTTACAAAAAAAGAATTATGCAAAGAAATACAAAGAGATCTAGGCATAATGAATTATTATGAATTACAGACTTTATCAGACACTATTATTCGACTTTTGCTTGTTTTTAGCTCAACATCAAGTTCTCACAATTCACGATTTATAAAAATCAAGAATTCCATTTACGAAGAGGAAAGCTATTTAATTGACACAACAGGATATTTAACTTTAAGAGATTTTTATACCTATTATGAAAATGATATAACCTATGAGTCAACAATATATTTAGATATACCTTCTTTTGGTCGTTCAGATCCTATTATACTAGAATCAAATAGAAAACGGATACTTTCCATCTTAGGTTTATTTAATGCTTTTAAACTACTTTCTTTTGAAGCACATGGTGGTTTTAATCCAGAAATCTTTATGCGCATCAATAGTTATTACAAAATAGATCAAATAATTAACAAGCATGGTGAAAATTATACAAACGATATTTTAAATAAGGTTTATAATCTCCATATTAGATCTGTTGAATTTTTAACATATATTTTTAGAACAATTGGCATTGGAAACACTAAAAGGTTCTGGGAATATATTGAATTATACTTTATGGGAGTAATTCCCCAAGAAGTTGAAGACTTAATAGAAATGAAAAAGAATAAATCCATTAAAAACTAATTTTTTAATATAAAAAACCCTATATCAGATTATTTTTTACAGCATCATTCAATAATACAGGTATGGTATCATATCTATAACCCTATATTAAGGGATGTATCATATTTTGATTGGTAGGTATATGCAATTTCCCAAATCCCTCCTAATATAAAGTTAAGGTCTTCCGAACCTCTTCGCGAGGGCTTCCATATCGGCGGCGTTTCCGCCGAGCTGATTCATAAACTGCGCCTGCATGCCACGGTTTTTGCTCAGCTTTTTCATCGCGAGCTTTGTCTTTTCAAACTGCTTTATCAATTTGTTGACGTCAGCGACCGAAGTCCCCGACCCCTTTGCAATGCGTTTACGGCGCGCGGGTCCGATGATAAAATGGTTCGCCCGCTCTTTTTTCGTCATCGACAGGATAATCGCTTCCTGCTTTTTCATACCGTCCGTATCGAAATCGCGTCCCTGCATCTGCTGTGCGATACCCGGCATCATCTCCATAAGCTGCTGCATACTGCCCATCTTGCGCACTTGCCGAAACTGCGTGAGCATATCGTCGAGCGTAAACTCGTTGCGCGCCATCTTTTTTTGCAGCTTTTCCGCTTCTTCGCGGTCGACCGTTTCCTGCGCCTTTTCGACGAGCGAAACGATATCGCCCATGCCGAGGATGCGGCTTGCGATGCGGTCGGGGTGAAAGACTTCGAGGTCTTCGGTTTTTTCGCCCGTACCGATAAACAGAATGGGTTTACCGGTCATCGTTTTAAGCGAAAGCGCCGCACCGCCTCTCGCATCGGAATCGAATTTTGTTAAAATAACGCCTGAAAGCGAAAGCTTTTCGTCGAACGTTTTCGCGATGTCTACCGCGTTTTGACCGGTCATCGCGTCGGCGACGAGGATCGTTTCGTCGGGAGAAAGCGCTTTTTTAATATCGACGAGTTCGCTCATCATCGCTTCGTCTATCTGCAAGCGCCCCGCGGTATCGACGATAAGCGTATCGAGCGAATTTTTCCGCGCATAGTCGAGCGCATCTTTTGCAACGCGCACGGCGGATACGCCTTCTTCTTTAAATACCGGCACACCGATTTTTTCGCCGAGCTGCGAAAGCTGTTCGACGGCGGCAGGGCGGACCAAATCGCACGCGGCGAGCAGCGGCTTCCGTCCTTCTTTTGCCAAGCGGTATGCGAGTTTATGCGCTGCGGTCGTTTTACCCGACCCCTGCAAACCGAGCAGCAAAATCACCGACTGCGTGTCCGGCCCTTTTAAATGCAGATCGGTTTTCGCGTCTCCGAGCATAGAGGCGAGTTTGTCGTAAATGATTTTAACGAATTGTTCGCCGGGATCGACGGCGCGAAGAACTTTTTCGCCCTTCGCTTCTTCGATCGTCGAATTGACAAAACGGCGCACGACACGAAGATTGACGTCGGCTTCGAGGAGCGCCGTCTTAATGCGTTCGACCGTATCTTCAATATTTTTTTCGGTGATCGTCGATTTTCCGCTCACCGTTTGGATAATCGATGAAAAAGTATTTGTTAATTTTTCAAGCATAGGCCGATTATACCCGCCCCGCCTCTTTTTTGCAATGCGGCGCGCGCCGAACAAAGCGCCCCACGGGACGAGCGCGATGGCGCCGTACTGCGGACGCGGACGGAATGCCCGTACGTTTGCGCGCGCTTACTTTTCCTGCGTCAAAAGCTGTGCGATAAAATCGCGCGGAGAAATCTCCTTATTCAATATGCGGTATAATCCGTCGCAGATCGTCAGTTTGAGATTTTTTCTTTGCGCGATTTCGTGCACGTATTTGCACGCGATCGCCCCTTCGGAAAGATAGCCGAGCTTTGTCATATTTTCGATCAAATCGTCGAGATTCGAAAACTGCGACATGATATCTTTTTTAATCAAGTCCTGTCCAAAGCGGCGGTTCCGTCCGTATTTACTTTTGCACGTTACGTCCAAATCGCCCACGCCCGCGATCGAGGTAAAAGTTTCCGCGTGCGTCGCGCCCATCGCAAATCCGAGCGTTTGAATTTCGTTTAAGCCTGCGGCCATCAAAAGGGATTCCGCATTGTCGCCGAACTCTTCCGACGTTTCGGCAAGCGCATCCATCGCACCGTATACGACGGCGATGACGTTTTTCGCAGCGGCGCAGATCTGCACGCCGACGACGTCGAACGACGAATAGGGCAAAATCCCCGGCACGCGCAAAAGCTCCCGCACTCTGATCGAATTGCGAGGGTTTTCGCACGCGGCGACGAGTCCCGTAATTTTCCCGACTGCAACTTCTTCCGCATGGCTCGGACCCGACACGTAGACCGTGCATCCCTTGTAGATGCCGGGCAAAAGATTTTCGATCGTCGAAAGCACGAGCTTCGGCCCGTCGGCGGCCGGCACAAAGCCTTTCGTAAGAACGGCGATACAGGTACTGCCGTCTGCGATACCGGGAAGAGCGGTAATCTTTTTTACCGTGTCGGCGATATACAGCGACGGAGAAGCGATTATTAAAAATTCTTTGTCGGAAGCGACTTCGACGATATCGTTTGAAACGGTGATGTTCTCCGACAGCCTGTAGCCCGGCAGATACCGTTTGTTTTCGTGATCATTGTTAACCGACTCGGCGACGTCCGCTTCGCGCGCCCACATCCGTATCCGATGATTGCCGCGTGCGAGCGCTTGTGCCAAACCCGTACCCCATGCACCGCTTCCGAGTATGCCGACAGATTTCGATTCCATAGCGATTCCTGTATTAATAATTGATTTTATATGTGCCGTACCGAATACCGTATTGAACTCCATGTCCGGCGCGGTAACAGTATACACGTGCATACGCTCTTTTGCAATCGATACATTGATCGGACACAAAATCGATTTTTATATAAAAGTCCGAACGTCGAGTTTTAAAAGTATGAGCTTAACAAAAGGGGAAAGCCTTCCCCTCGCGCGCACTTTGTTGCGCGCTGCCCCTTCCGGCGGGGACACCCCGCAACGCCCCGGATGGCGGTGTGTTAGTCTTGCGGTGTTTACGCTTACGTAAATTCGCAGAACATTACCTCTTACAAACCTCATCTTATGTACCGTCCGTAAAACTTGTTTTGTATCCGTACGCAGTGTACACTGTTTTATTAAGGTAATACTTCTTTCAAAGTTATTATTAGGAGGTTCCGATGAAAACTATGAAAAAGAGTATGCCGATTGCGCCGGCACTCGTGCTGCTGTGCGCGCTGTTTATTACGGGCTGTCCGCAGTCTGCAGAACCGAGCGGTCCCGACCCGAATTTGAAGATCGATGGCGGCGTGCTTAAAGGCTATAAAGGAACACCCTCGGGTACCCTCGTCATACCGGCGGACGTTACGGAAATAGCGGCTAACGCCTTTTCAGAATGTAAGAGTTTGACAGGGGTGGATTTTTCTTCCTGTACCCGACTTACAAAAATCGGCGGTGGCGCGTTTTTTGAATGCACGGGAATAACCGGAGAGATTGTTTTACCGGCGAATCTCAAGACAATCGGCGGCGGTGCGTTTTATTCGTGCAGCAATGTCGACGGCTTTGATTTTTCACAGTGTAAGTATCTTACTTCAATCGGCAGTTGGGCATTTGCAAAATGTACGAAAATAAAGGCGGTGGACTTACCCGCAAGTCTTGAAACGATTATAGGCGACGCCTTTGAAGGCTGTACGGAACTTGAAACGCTTACGGTACAAGCCGACGGAAAATTAATCGAAGAGGGCGGTATCATTTACAACCGCGACAAAACAAAGATATTTTGTAGCGTACCGAAAATAGAATCGATTGACTTTCCTCCAAATCTTAAAGAAATAGGGGAAGCTGCTTTTAAAAGTTGTACGAATTTAAAAGCGTTAAATTTACCCGACAGTGTTGAAACCTTGGGTTTTCAGGCGTTTTTCGGATGTACGGGAATAACCGGAACGGTGCGTCTGCCGAAAAACCTCAAGACAATCGATATCGGTGCGTTTTACTCGTGCAACAAAATTGACGGCTTTGATTTTCCACAGTCTATCAATCTTGCTGAAATCCCTAGTCTTGCGTTTGCAAACTGTACGAAAATAGAGACCGTGAACTTGCCCGCAAGCCTTAAAACGATTGTAGGCAACGCCTTTGAAGGCTGTACAAAACTTGAAACGATTACGGTAGATCCTGCAAACACATCTCTTAAGGTTCAAAATAATATCATCTACGATAAAAGACAGCCCGGCAGACTGTTGTGCAGTGCGCGGAGGATAAAATCTGTTAACTTTTCTGCAAATCTTACGGAAATAGCGATTGGCGCCTTTTCAGGCTGTACGAGATTAGCAGAAGCGGATCTTTCTTCCTGTACCGATCTTAAAATAATCGGTACCGATGCGTTTTCCGGTTGTACGGGCTTACTGCAGTTAAAGCTGCCTGCAAATCTTAAAACTATCGACGGTTTTGCTTTTAACGGTTGTCGAGGAATAGAAGATTCGATAGTTTTGCCGGCAAAGCTTGAGACAATCGGCATGCTTGCTTTTAACGGCTGCAGCACAGTTGATGAATTTGATTTTTCAGAGTGTACCGCCCTTACCTCAATCGGCAGCAGTGCGTTTTCTTACTGCAAAGCGGGTGCTGCGTTTAAGGTAAAAAAGGGCAGCGCAATAAAAGCAATGCTTATAGCATGCGGTGTTGCCGAAAATCAAATAGAAGAGGTCGAGTAAAACAGCTGATTCGATCTAAAAATCATTCGGGCATTGACAGCCGATGCCCGAAATGCGGCGTTTACAAAAGACTGTCCGCTCGATATAGTAAGCCTGTCTATGGACTACTATATTTTCCACAGCAACGACTTGCTCGTACGTAAAGATTCGCACGCGCTGCCCGACGAAAAAGCGTGGCGCGCTTTACGCGAATCGAATGCCGTCCGCGATATTTTTTCGGAAACGCCGTACGCATACACAGCCGCCCTCCTTCAAGACGGCGCAGTTGACGAAAATTACGAACTCATCCCGATTCGAAGCTATTTTGCCGAACACGGCGAAAGCGAAAGCGCCCGCGCCGCACGCGCAAAGGGAATGCTCGCATGGCGCCTTTCGTATAATTTTTGCCCTTCCTGCGGCGCGCCTCTCACCGACGACGAAAAGCTTTCCGCGCGAAACTGTACGAATTGCGGCGCGCAGTTTTTTCCGCGCATCGAACCGTGCATCATCGTGCTGGTAACAAAGGGCGATAAGCTCCTCCTCGCAAAACACCGAGTGCGCAATCAAAACATCCATACGTGCATCGCGGGTTTTATCGAAATCGGTGAAAGCGCGGAACAGGCGGTCGTACGCGAAGTGCGCGAAGAAGTCGGCATCGAAATAAAAGACCTGCGCTATGTCGGAAGTCAGGGCTGGCCCTTTCCCGACCAGCTTATGCTCGGCTTTCGCGCCGAATATAAAAGCGGCGACATACGCGTGCAGGAATCGGAACTCGTCGAAGCGAAGTGGTTTACGAAAGACGCGCTTCCGCCTTTCCCGAAACGGGGAAGCATGGGCTGGCGCCTCATCACGGGCGTATACGGTTAGAATTTAACAGTATCGATATCTTCCGGGCCGACGACGCAAAACCACCTGCCGCCTGCAACCCAATATTTTCGAAATGCGAGGAGTACATCGTCGGCGCTCACCGAAAAAAGTTCGGCAATTTTTTCGTCGTACGCATACGGGTCTCCGAACATGAGGAGGCTGTATGTGAGGCGCGAAGCGACGCCGGCGTTCGTCACGGACGAAGCGTAAAACGAATTGACGTATTGATTTTTATAGCCTCGAAGCCTGTCGACGACGGACGAAAAAATATACGTGCCGTCATCGTTTTTTCCGTCGATCACTTTGCCCGCTGCGAAAATCGATTGGGCTTCTTTTTCGTAGCGCACGACGTTTGCCAAATCGCTCGCCTTAAATATGTACACGTTCGCAAGTCCCGCCCGCATCGGAGTGACGGATGCGCTCGGCGAATAGCACGCGCCGTATTTTTCCCGTACGACGTTGAAAAGCACTTGCGAATACATGGAAGCGGCGAGAGATGCCGCAAGCATATCATCGTCAAAGAGCGAGGGGCCGCTCATCGCTTTTTCAAGATAGCCCGTGCCGGAAGCGGCTTTGCTTCCGATGACGATCGGTTCTCCCGATACGGTAAGCGGCGGCACATCGGGGGAGCGAAGATCGTACGACCGAGAGGGAATCGAACCGAAAGCGGCGTCGAGCTTTTTTAATAATTTTCTTTCATCGTAATTTCCGACCGCAACGATCATAATGCGACGTGCGTCCGTATCGCGCTCGTGCAGCAAGCGCATCGCTTCGACCGTAATATTGCCGATCGATTCGGGTCTTACCGACGAGCTTGCCGCATAGGGATGATCTTTAAAAATCGTCCGCGTCATTCGATAGGCGAGCATGCTTTCCGGATCGCTTTCGAAGCGCTGCATTTCCTGCGCGTAATCGGTCATAAGATTTTTATACTGCTGCGGATTATACGAAGGATGCAAAAACGCATCCGCAAAAACCGGCAGCACTTTGTCGAAATAATAATCGATACAGCTCATCGAAAGGACGGCTCCTTCACGCGAAACCTGCGGCAGAATCGAAAATCCCGTTTCGTACGCGAGAGCGCGGAGTTTGTCGTATGTGTACTTTTCCGAACCGCGAGTCATCATATCGAAGAGCGCCTTTTCCAAACCGGAGGTTTCGGGAGAGAGATAGGAAGTTCCTCCTTTGACGATGACGGAAAGAGAGAGTTTTCTGTTCGCCGGATTTTTTCGGACGTAGAGCGGGATGCCGTTCGAAAGGCGGAATTCCCGCACATCCTTTCTGACGGAAACGCATCCCTCGGCGGCTTTCGCGTTATCGGTTTTTACCGACGCGCACGAAAGGATAAAAGCGGAAAACAGGAGCGCACAAAACGGAATCGATATCCGCCGAAAGAAAGCAAACCGCGCGGAGCGGATCGACACGGGAACACGGCGCGGGAACCACGTGTGCCGAAAGAAAGCGTATCTCTCGCCGCCGCGCCTCGCGGACGCACGCAAATCGAAACGATAAAAAAACGAACGCATATAAGATCCTTTCATTTTATCGCCTCCGTATCTTTATACCAAAATGCGGTATCGGCGGTGATTTCAGAAAAGCCCGCCGCGGCAAACGCTTCTTTTTGCTTTTCATACACGGCGGGATTGACGAGCACCGTAACGAGCGCGTTACGCTCCGAAACGTATTCCGTCAAAAATCGGTCGATATCGTCTTTATCGATTTTCATCATATTGTCGAGATAGCGATAATAATAATCCGCGTCCGCAGTGATCCACCAAAAACGGAGACTCGTCTTTACGCGCTCGGCCGTTTCTGCGTCGTCGATAAAGGTATCCTTTATCTTTTGATATACGCGCGAAAACTGCCGCGTCGAAAAAATCGCCGCATCGCCCCTAATGCGCTCCACGATGTTTTCTGTAAGCGTCGTATAAAAAAGAGCTGCGCGCTGCGGCAAATCGTTTTCAGGCGAAAGAAGCAAAGCGCCGAACGACAGCGTACTCGTCGCGCGGGTCGTCATATAGCCTTCCCACAGGTACTCGGGATCGGGAATGCCGAGCGCTTCGTTTTGCATCATCGTTCGAACGTAGATGCCGTCGGGATCGTCGAAAAAGTAGCCGAGCATATCGGCGGCATAAGTCGCCTTTCTGTCATAGCCCGCATCGGGGCCTCGCCAGATGACGGACACTTGCGCCGTATCGATCGAAATCCGGTCGTAAGGCATAACGCGGAAGGTCGTGTGCGGAAGCGGATTGACAGGCTGTTGTTCGATCGGCGGAACCCACGGATCTTTTCCGCGTTCCCACGAACCGTACAATTCCTTTGCAAGCGCATGCACTGACTCGGGATTCACGTCGCCTGCGATAAAGAGAGAAGCGTTGTTCGGTATGTAGTAGGTTTTTTGAATCGCGCGGATCTGATCGAGCGTCGCATTCCGCACGACGGCGGGAGAGCCCGCAGGATCGCATCTCCACGGATATTTCGGAAAAAGCGTCTTTTGAATATCGTATCGGTAAATCGTGTTCGGGTCGGAAAGCCCTCCTTCGATTTCCGAAAGCACGACTTTTTTTTCGCGCTCGAATTCCGCTTCGTCCAAAAGCGGTGATCTGATCGCATAACTCCAAAACTCCATCCCCTCTCGGAGCAGTGCCGACGGCACCGTAAAATAATAATTGACGCACTCCGCGCCCGTCGTCCCGTTCCAATCGGGCACTCCCATATCGCTTATGGCGCGCTGCACGCTCGCGGCATTCGGATACTTCGCGTTGCCTTTGAACATCATGTGCTCGTAGAGGTGAAAGAGTCCCGCGTTTTCGCTCGTCTGCGCGATGCCGCCCGCCTTTACCGCGATTTCGATATACGCAAGAGGTGCCGCATGATTTTCGACGACGTATACGTCAAGTCCGTTTTCAAGCTTATAGCGGTGTACGTTTTCGATCGGCGTCTTTTCCGCAAAAGAGAAAAAGGCTGCCGACAGAAAAAAGAGAGTAAACACGGTACGTTTTAAAAAAGTCATACCGGCAGTATGCCGAAAAACCGCGCGTTGGGGAATACCGCGAAAAAAGCGCGTACTATTGCAACGTGCGCGATTGTAATGTGCGCAAAATATTGCCTTCTCCGCCCGTAGATCGTGTACGATGCTGTGCATGTACGATGCGTTTCCCGCTCGATTTAAACATTTGCGAAGGGCTTGCCGATAATCGATATATGGCTCTCTTACTTTTTTTTATCGCATCGTTTTTTTTTATCGCTCCGGCAAAAGGTTTTGCTCAGGATGCAAAGCCGCTCTACGAGCTGCCGTCTTCCGCAGACTCAGGACGGGAAGCGGCATTTCTTGCAGGTTCGGATAAGGGTTTATATAGGATTACGTCATCGAATACCGCGATCCCTTTGTGGACGGACGGAAAAGTCGAGCAGATCGTGCGCATTGAAGCGGGAGAAAATTTCGGCGAACGCTGGTATTTCCGCACATCGAAGGGAATCGTGTACAGCGAAAATCTTGCCGATTTCGAATTGCGCAACAAGGGCATCGCTCCGCTCATTATTAAAAAATACGACGGAAAAACCGTGACGCTTACGGAGCAGGTTCCGATTCTCAAAGATTTGGCTTTCGATCCCTTAAATCCGCTGAACATGGCGACGGCTACCGAAAACGACGTGTACATAACGAGCGACGGCGGAAAGGAGTGGAAGTCGATCGGCTCGACGAGCAAGATAACGCCGGGCATCAAAGCCGTTGCGATTGCGACGATGGAAGGAGGGGCGCTCGCCGTATTCGAATCGCACCCGATATTCGGACTGTCGTATATATTTCCGTATGCGAAAAACGCCGTGTGGCAGGATGTTCCCAAGGGTATAAAAATGCCGGCGTCGCTCACATCTCCCGACGAGATTTCGGATATCTATCCGCTCGTGAGGACAAAAGCTGACGGAACGAAGTATACCGAAATCTATTTTGCGCAGTCGTATTTGCCGAACCTCTATCGATTCGATTGGGACTCAAAAACATCCGTGTGCATCTATGAGGGAACGGAACCCGCCGACAGCATAGAAAGCATTGCGAGCGTCGGAAGCGTTCTCGTTTTTACGCGCATAGAATCGCTCGGTTCGATCGATGCCGTGTCTTTACAAAGTCCCGGCATCCCTGCAAACTTTGAAAGCTGGAAGCGGAGTTTTTCATGCGTTCCTGGCATCGTCAACGCGGCGTGGGTGCCGAAAAGTAAAAGCGGTCTTGCCGAAGGTCTTTTGCTCGGAGAGCTGTGGATGCTCTACCCCGGCACGATCAACACGCCGTACGCGGAAAAAGCGAACTTGAAAAAGGGCGTATACATGCCGCCGAACCGCGGCAGCGAGCAGACGGGAATCGACAATTTCAGAAAATTAATAAATAATAATAATTTGAACGCGCTCGTCATCGATATGAAAGACGATTACGGTCTTTTGCGCTACAAGCCGCGCGATCCGTTCGTCGCGGAAAAAGGGCGCGTATCGCAGTACGCCGTCGATGTCGATCACTTCGTCTCCGAGTTTAAAAAGGATAAGGTATATCTCATTGCGCGCATCGTCGTGTTTAAAGACCGGAACCTCGCCAAGTATTCGGGCGGCAAGTACGCGGTATGGGATGCCGCGTCGAAAAGTCCGTGGGTCGGCACTAAGTCTTATGATGCCGGATCCGATTCGGCCGGGAAAAAGACGGCGTCGTATTACGATGAAAACTGGGTCGATCCGTATTCCGAAGAAGTATGGGAATACAACGTCGCTGTCGCAAAAGAGCTTATCGCGCGCGGTTTCGATGAAATCCAATTCGATTACATCCGCTTTCCGACGGACGGTTTGAATTTGAAGAGCGCGTCGTATCGCTGGCAAAGCAAGGGCATGACGAAAGAGAGTGCGCTCATTTCGTTTCTTTCGTATGCGCGCGAAAACATCGATGCGCCGATCGGGATCGATATTTACGGTGCCAACGGATGGTACCGCAGCGGTACGCGCACGGGGCAGGATGCGGAAATGCTCGGCGAATACGTCGATGTCATCTCGCCGATGTTTTATCCCAATCACTTCGAACACGATTTTATGAACCGCGCGCCCTATGCGGACAGGACGTATCGAATTTACTATTACGGAACGTTCCGTGCATCGGTGATGACGAGGAACAGAACGATTATCCGCCCGTGGGTGCAGGCGTTCCGATTGAACGTGAGCTACGACCGGCAATATTACGGTACCGAATACATTCAAAAGGAAATTTTCGGCGTGCGCGATTCCGTCGACCGCGGTTATCTGTACTGGAACAATCTCGGCGCCTACGATTATATCCTTCCCGACGTAACGGCCGAATCGAAGTATATCGGTACGGCACCCGAAGCGGATGAAAAGTTCAGAAAGCCCGCGTTCGGAAGCGCGGTAAAGCCGCCCTTTGCCGATGAAACGGTTTCCGTACTCGACAGCGTACTCCATCAGGAAAAAACGCGCAAAGAGTCCGAAGCGTCCGGCTATACGCCGTTTCTCTATATTCCGTTTATGCGCTTGCGCTGAGGAGCGTACATGTCGGGAACCTATACGCCGGATGAACCTATAGCCGCTATAGCGACGGCGCTCGCTCCGAGCGCGCTCGGCATCGTGCGCACTTCGGGAAAAGGCTGCATCGAACTCATTGCCGAACTGTTTTCGCGTCCCGACGCATTGCTGCGTGCCGCAGGCAACACGATCGTGTACGGCTGGATTCGGGACGGAGATAAAAAAGTCGACGAAGTGCTCGTGTCGGTTTTTCGCGCTCCGAAAAGTTTTACCGGCGAAGATATGGCGGAAATCTCGTGCCACGGCGGGCCTGCGGTCGTAAACGCGATTAATAAATTGCTGCTTGCAAACGGATTTCGCGAAGCCGAGCGCGGAGAGTTTACGTTCCGCGCTTACGTCAACGGAAAAACCGATTTGACAAAAGCGGAAGCGGTGAGGGAAATCATCGAAAGCCGCACCGACGCATCGAGGGGCCGGGCTGCCGGAAGGCTTTCGGGTTCTCTCTTCGACGAAATCGATTCGATAAAAAAGCTGCTCGTCGATACGCTCGCCTCTATCGAAGTCGCCGTCGAATATCCCGAAGACGAAGAGACGATAGCGGATTCTTTCGACCGTGCGGACATCGAGCAGGCGGCATTTTTTTTGCAGTCTCTCGTCGATTCGTGGAAAAGCGAAAAGCTTTATCAGGACGGAGCGCGCGTCGTTTTGTGCGGAAGGACGAACGCCGGCAAATCGAGTTTATTCAATACGCTTTTAAAAGAAGAACGCGCGATCGTTTCCGACATCGCGGGTACGACTCGCGACTGGCTTGAAAGCTGGGCGGATTTCGGCGGCATACCGGTGCGCCTCTTCGACACGGCGGGCTTGCGCGCGACGGCGGACATCGTCGAAAAGCAGGGCGTCGAATCCGCTCGTTCCCTTACAAAGGATGCGGACGTCGTACTCTATCTCGCCGACGGTACGGCGGGTTTTACCTCCGACGACGAAGCTTTTTTGAGAGAGTGTTCCGAACCCGTCGTGTTCGTATGGAACAAAAGCGATATCGAAGATGAGAGGCGGCTTTCCGATGAACAGAAAAAAACGATCGCGGATCTCCGCGCGGAAGTGACCGTAAGTGCAAAAAAGGGCGACGGGATCGGAAAGCTCGTCGAAGAAGTAAAACGCTCTCTCGTTTCGGGAACGGATACGGATCGGAAGCAGGCGGGACTCGGATCGGCCAGACAAAAAAAATCGGTCGAAGAAGCGCTTTTAAGCGTGCGCCATGCGCTTGAGAGCGCCGACGAAGACTACGCGCTCGATGCCGTCGTTCAGGATTTGGAAGACGCGCTCGCCTCTCTCGGCGAAGTGACCGGAGAAGTGACGCCGGAAGACATACTCGAAAGCGTATTCGGGAATTTTTGCGTCGGAAAGTGAGCGTGCAGAGGCGGGCTTTCCCGTCGGCGCATATTGCGTTCGGACGATTAAACGGTACCGCTAAAAACGGCCGAGTTTTTAGCGGTAGTCAATTATTAAAATTTGAATACCGGACCGACTTTTACGGTACCCATGTAGGAAAACCCGATCGAATACACTCGGTCATCGTTGCTGTTCTTACCTAAGTTTCCGACTGCGAATCCGAGCGCATCCGTCACCATCAAATTGATGCCGATGTTTTTTGTAAAAAAGAACTGCGCCCCGGCCTGTACCGGAATGCCGAAAGTAACGAGAGGCATATTCTCCGGCAAGTATCCGTGGCTTTCAAAGCTATACGGTTTTAGTCTCCCGACGCCCCAAATAAATCCGGACCCGATGTTGATAAAGAGTTTTTGGTTGACCAATTTAAATGTATAGCCGAAAAAAACGCTCTGTTGAAAGATGATATTTTTATCCAGTTTTAAGTTTCCCGAATCGTCTTTAAGCTTCATTGTACCTTTGCCTATCGGAGAAAAATCGTTGTTTACCATAAAAGTAAAACCTTTGTTCGTAATAAGCCCCAGCGTTATACCGACGGGCATATGATTGAAATACATCTTACAGGTTTCACGGTCGCCGGCATGCGATCCTTCTTGCGCTACTGCGATCCCTATGCTGCTCGTATTGGAAAAGCCTATCGTGGGCGAGAGAATAAATTCCGCTGCAAACGAATGCGCGGAAACCGCTGCTGCTGCCAAAAAAACCAAAAACAGTTTTTTCATTTTATACTCCTTTTGTTTACAGGCACTGCCGTAAAATTTGTGAATCTTTTTAATGAGCATTGCTGCCCTTTAAATGCGGAAGATGATCGCCTGCGTAATACGGATGCGATTTTGTAATGAGAAAAGATTGCAGTGCCCAATACGAAATAAACCGGCGGGTGTTTTGATACAGGAGACTCAATTTTTTAACAAAATTGAGCGCATCGGTTTTTATAATTGTATTAAAGAGTGTAGTGCGCATAAAAGCTACTTTTCAAATTCAATAATTACTATAAATATTTTTTATTTTCCTGTCAAGAAGGGCTTACACATGAAAATCTATATTCTCCAAAAAACAACCGTTATCGTAAAAAATCGGCTGCATTTCCGGCGGCAGCTCTGTCGTTTGCGCGTTCAGCGTTTTCCGCCCATCGCGACCGATACGTTCGCATCGAGCGGATTATTGTAATCGATATATGCCATAACTTCTTCGGCAAAGCGTTTGTCGATCATCTGCTTGTGCGTCATGATATTTCCGATATAGTTGAGCGTCGACTGCGGCGTACTGTTTGCGCGCACGCGGTTCGCGCCCGCGTTGTACATCGCAAGCGCGGGAATGATGTTTCCGGCGATATTGAGGCAAAAACGCAAGTGCGCCATACCGTAGCGCGCACTGACTGCGGGATTAAAAAAATCTTTTTCGTCGAGATGAGGAAACGAGCGGTCGTTGAGCTGGAAGAGACCGCGGTCGATTGAGCTGTTCGTATTGTAGTTGACCGCTCGTATATTGTAACGGCTTTCCGTATATGCGAGCGAAAACGCGAGCGACAGCGGAATATCGTTTTTGTCGGCAAATTCGAGGATGGCCAGCGTAATGTCGCGATTGTTCGTTTCGCTGATATAAAAATCTTCGACGGCGAGCCGGTAATACGGCTGGCGGTACAGCGTGAGTCCCTCGTCTCCGTGCCGCACGGCGGCGGGTTTGTCGGACAGCGGCGTATTGAATTCCGCCCGTATTTTCGGCTTTTCGTTTTTTGCTGCGGGAATGTCGAAGGGTGCGACCTTTTGTTCGGGAAATATAAAAAATATCGACAGCGCCAATGCACCCAATACACTTATAAAGATGAGGACGCTTCGCTGCGTCTTTGCAAAATTTTTTCCGTCCGGTTTGTATTTCATTTTTATTATACCGATAATCGGCGCGCGCACGTGCGTCGTCTGTACGTCCGTCCCGCCCGCGACAAAAGCTTACGGTTAGGCGCGCCCGCATCCGACGGCGTACGTGACGAAAGACGAACCCGCATGCCGGTTTGAAAAATAGACATAGTGCGCGTGCTTTTCGCTCATCGCATCGATAAAGGCCGCCGCTTCGCTTTCGGTCATTGTATCGAGAATCGCAAAACCGATGACGGACGCGCAGTCTTTAATCCTCCTTGCCGTATGACACATCGCTTGCGTCAACCGCCCCGCGCCGCACCCGCAGTCCGAAATCGGCACGACGACAGCATACGCGCCATACGTCTCGATACTCTTTAAAAACACGCGGAGGGCTGCAAGATACATTTCATCGTACGTATTTTCAGAAATTTCTGCGGTACGGAGCGGAACGTATACCGCGAGGATTTTGCCCCTATCCTGCGAAAATCTTTGCGCTTCGGCTTCCGCGCTTACGGACGAAGCGTCTGCAAGGACGCTCGAGTCGAACGGAATCAAAGCGCCCGTATCGGCTTCCTCGCCCGTTTTAAGCGCATAAAGTTTTCCGTTTTTCGATTCGAAGCGCACATCGAGTTTCATAGTGTGAGTTTAAAATAAAAACGGCCTTCATGCAATACATAAAGACCGCCTTTAATCGTTTTCCCTAAAAAACGAAAACGCTATTCGGTGAGGATTCTGATGACTTCCGCTTTGTCCTGCGTTTCGAGGATGAGCTGCCGTTTTTCCGGGCTCTTGAACAGGAGGCTTACTTCTGCGAGGAATTGAAGATGCGGACCGGTTTTATTTACCGGAGAAAGCGTCATGATAAAGATACGGCACGGCTCTTGATCGAGAGAATCGAAATCGACGGGATTGTCGGAAATGCCGATGCATGCGACGAGGTCGCTCACCGTGTCCGTTTTTCCGTGAGGGATCGCGATACCGTGCTTCATGCCGGTAGACATTTTACGTTCGCGGTCGAGCACGCATTCACGGGCAGCCGCTTTATCCGCAACTTTACCGGCCTTTACGAGCAAGTCAAGCATTTCGTCGATGATCGCTTCTTTTGTTGTTCCCTTGAGATGGAGATCTACGGTATCGGTCGTTAAAACTGTTCTTAAGTCCATACTAACAGTGTATGACGAGATTGATTTCTTGTCAAGGAGAAAAATTCCGTTTGTCTGCATTCTTTGATCGCACTCTTAAAGGAAAACGGATGTGTACTTCGGCTCGCGTTACAGTCGTTCGACTTCGGTGAGGCCGGCAGTCTGCATTATCTTTTGTACGGAATCGCCGGGCTGTTTTGCTATGCGTGCGGTTTCAAGCGCTTTTGACGGGAACCTTCAGTAAAACCGAGCGATTCACCTTTGCCGTATGTCCTCTCCCGCATAAAAAAACCGCCCAAAAGCCGGAGCTTTTTCCGGCTTGAGAGCGGTCAGTCATTTCAATGGGTAATTTTTGAATTATCCCTTATTCCTGTGCCGCAACGCAAATGCCGCGCGCTGCGCCTTTGTCGATGCCGCGTTTGTGTTCGGTAAGGGTGCCGTCTCCTGCAATGTGCCACCACACAGGCTTGTACTTGTTGTCGGTGTCGTAA
>NZ_AVQI01000066.1 GCF_000468115.1 Treponema socranskii subsp. socranskii VPI DR56BR1116 = ATCC 35536 | reverse complement strand
ACAAAGCGGCGGCGCTATTTTAGCCGCGCTTTGTATCGTACCTCCTCTGAAAACTTTTGTAAGATGCACGTCTTCCGATGCCGAACCTTTCCACTATCTTATGATTATTATAACATATTCCGCTGATTTTCACAACTTTTATTAATTATTTATCAAGGACACGTGATATTTTCGTTTTATCAATTATTGTTTTCAGAGCGGGCACGCCGGAAATGTATACACGGAAAAAAGCATATAAATGAAAAAAGGCAAAACGTGAGGTAGTCGAAGATGTGACGAATTGCTGCCGCGCGGGACAGATCTGTTTACAACTGTTCGATTTCCGCTTCGGTGAGGCCGGTCGCTTGGGCGATAATATCGATTGAAACACCGAGCCGTTTGAAATTAGCCGCATCTTGCAGCGCTTTTTGATGTGAGCCGGCGGAAATGCCTTCCTGCAGAGCAATTTCTCTTTCTTCCTCTCTTTGCACAGCTATGTCCACATCGTAATCGTATTCGGCTATGAGCATGTTCATTCCTACTCATTCTGAAAGATTTTCAACTTCTTTAGCAGAAAGGCCGGTCATCGTGCAGATTTCGGCAATCGGATAGTTGTGCGTTCGCATAAGCTTCGCCGTTTCAAGCGCTTTTTGATGTGAGCCTTTCGCTTCACCCTGTGCAATGCCTTCTTTCAGTGCAATTTCTCTTTCTTCTTCTCTTTGCACAGCTATGTCC
>NZ_AVQI01000065.1 GCF_000468115.1 Treponema socranskii subsp. socranskii VPI DR56BR1116 = ATCC 35536 | reverse complement strand
AATCCACGCGACCGTTATCTCCGCAGGTTGAAAAAGATTCCGACGCCGGAGTTCTACGTGCTCTACAACGGGGAAGAAGATTACCCTGAAAAAGTAACGCTCCGACTTTCCGACGCCTTTATGACAGTGCCCGAAAGACCTGCTCTCGAAGTCGTTGTCAGCGTGACGAATATCAATTATAATAAGGGAAGTAAGATATTGCATACATGTAAACCGCTGAAAGAATACACGCTGTTCGTAGAAGCCGTACGAAGACATACGAAGCTCGACAGTGAAAACGGCTTTCGGAACGCGATCAAAGAGTGCATACAAAATGACATCTTGCGGGAGTATTTACAAAGAAAAAGTCGGGAGGTGATGAACATGTTAATTGCCGAATATGATTATGATGTCGACATTGCCGTGCAGCGGGAAGAAGAAAGAGAAATTGCGCTCAAAGAAGGCATCGCACAGGGTGAAGCGAAAGGCGCATATCAAAAAGCGCTTGAAACGGCGAAGAATTTACTCGGTTTGGGATTGTCGGTCGCAACCATAGCCCAAGCAACCGGCCTCGCCGAAGCGGAAATCGAATCGCTGTAGCGTTGCTCCCTCTCCTCACTCCACGTGCGACTTTGTGCATTCTGCTTGCGGAAGCGGCGTTCGCATACGTCTACAGACCATTGTATGACGGTCATTTTTGACGAAAGAAAGCATGGTTTTATTAGCCTCCTTGCGCTTGCAGGCTTATAAGCCGCCGCGCACAGCTTTTTTCCCGCGTATTCGTTATCTTACGTCGTTTTCATCGAGACCGTACTGTTCGTTTTCATCGTTCAGTCCTGCGGGTTCCACGTGTACCATGATGTCGTATACGTCGGGAATGGCTTTTCGGACGGCCCTTTCCACTTGACAGGCGATTTCGTGAGCAGCCGACACGCTCATATCGGCCGCCACTTCGATATCCAAGTCGATATCCCAATGCGAAGCGATTTTTCTGATCCGCGCGCGGTGCGGATGCGACACGCCTTTTACGGAAGATGCGGCGTCGAAAAGGCGCTTGTATATTTCGCGGTCGGTGTTTCCGTCCATGAGTTCGGTATTCATATCCGAAAAGATCGCGACCGCGTTTTTGATAACCCATGCGCTTACGAGGAGGGCGGTAACGGGATCGAGTGAAGGGCAGCGGAAAAACCGCGCAGCTCCTATGCCTAAAAGCACGCCTCCCGACATGACGATATCGCTTTTCATATTCTGTGCGTTCGCTTTGATTATGGCGCTGCCGCTTTTTTTACCGAGCGTATACTGCGTTACGGCGAGTATCGCTTTTCCCGTAATCGATACTGCGGCAGCAGCGAGTGCCGCAGCGCTCACTTCGCTTTTGTACGAGTGCCTGATAAGAGAGCCTACGGACGAAAGGGCGAGCTGCGTGCCGGCAAAAAATATGACGAAAGATAAGGCCATCGTCGCCGTCGTTTCCGCCCTGCCGTGTCCCCACGGATGCTCTTTGTCGCCCGGCCGCGAAACGATAGTGCTTACGATGAGCGTCATAAGCGCGATCGCGACGTCGGTGAGCGAATCGATGCCGTCGCCCATAACGGCAAGGCTTCCCGAAACTTTCGAAAGAACGATCTTTACGCATGCGAGCGCAAGATTTCCGAAAAGCGCGATATAACCCGCCCGCCGCATGAGAACGGCATGTGTTTCGTTTCGATCGGTGATTTCGGAATTCATACTGAACAATTTTAACAAAATCTTTGCCGTGCCGCAAGCACGTGCATTGCATTACTGAACATCCGGAAACGGCGTCACTGCAGACGGCTGATTATTAATAGGTTCAATTTTATGAGCTAATACCTTCAAAGCTCGTCATTCGACCTAAAAATCGAAATTATCGGGATCCTGTTTTGCAATGCCCGTGTCCAAATCGCTTATCTTTTCCATTTCGTCGTCGGTGAGACTGAAATCGAAAATCGCGGCGTTTTCTTTGATGCGTTTCGGATTGACCGATTTCGGAATCGTGATGATGCCGTTTTGATAATCCCAGCGAAGCGTAATCTGCGCCGCGCTCTTTTTGTGAGTTTTGGCAATTTCGGCGATCGTTCTGCTTTCGAGCACAATACCGCGCCCGAGGGGGCTCCACGCTTCGGGAAAAATCGAATGTAAAGTGCAGTAGTCGCGGAGACTTTCGCGCGTTAAAAACGGATGACATTCGAATTGATCGACGGCAGGGACGACGTTAGAGACGGCGGCGAGTTCTTCGAGGTGATGCTGCAAAAAATTGCTTACGCCGATCGCACGAACCTTTCCCGATGCGAAAAAATCCTCCATGTATTTCCACGTGTCGATAAATTTGCCGGGCACCGGCCAGTGAATCAAATACAGATCGATGTAATCGAGTTTGAGTTTGTTGAGGCTTTCGTGGAACGCGTCTTCTTGTCGGTTGTCTCTCTGATCCTGATTCCACATCTTTGTCGTAACGAAAACTTCTTCGCGCGGCACGCCGCTTTCGCGGATCGCTTTGCCCACTTGCGTTTCGTTGTTGTAAAATGCCGCCGTATCGATGAGGCGGTAACCGCATTCGAGCGCCGTCTGCACTGCTTGAATCGTCGCGTCTCCGGCTTTGTAAACGCCGAGCCCGAACTTCGGCATAGCGACTCCGTTATTGAGCGTTACTTTTTCGTCGATACCCATACGAAACCTCCGTTAATTAAAAATAGCGATGGTACGTTTATTATAATAGAATAACGAAAAAAAATACATTGTCCCGCGCATTAATGGTAGAAGCCGCTTGCTCTATACTTCCTCTGTTCTGCAGTGTCCGATACCCGACAGTGTGTGCGCGTATACGAAAATATCACATATTTCCGAGATACGCGTATGCGCGTGTTGTAAAAAAAATGCTGTCATGATACAATAAAAAATATGTTGCTGTCGGTAAAAGAACAACTGAAACTCTTCTTAGCGAATCCCGTGTTTTTGGCGTGCATCTGCAGCTGGTTTTGTTCGCAATTTTTAAAAACAATCATCGCTCTGCTGTCTCATAAAATCCGCAGCTTGTCGGTACTCTTTGAAATGATGGTGTGGCGGACGGGCAGCCTCCCTTCAAGCCATTCCGCGATCGTTTCGGCACTCACGACGTCTATCGGTTTTCACTCGGGCATTCATTCCGATGTATTTATATTGTCGCTGTGTTTTTTGCTTGTCACGGTGCGCGACGCGCTCGGTGTCAGACGCGCAAGCGGCATTCAAGCAAAGCGCTTGAACGAAATCGGAAAAGAACTCGACCGGCAAAAGATCATCGCATATACGCCCATAAAGGAAGTGCAGGGGCATACACCGCTTGAAGTGATCGTCGGCCTTTTGATCGGGTTTTCGATCGGATTCGCATTTGCGCTGCTGCAGTAGGAACTATGAGCGCAGTAAAAAAAATGTCTGTTTTTTTCGGCATCGCCGTCGCTTCGCTTTTCGTTCTGTTTGTTTTTCGGACGGTGCCGTCGGGAAATCTGTGGGAGCGTTATCGTATCGTGTATGTCGACGATGCGGCGGATGACGATTATGCGGCCGACGTTTTAAAGCGCGCCGGATGTGAAAACGTCATAAGCCTTTCTTCTCAGCGGCTTCCGGTCACGCTGCCGATGCATTCTCCCGAAGTGTCTCTCGCGCTCGCTTTCGCCGATGCCGACGGCTACCTTGCAAAGCGGAAGGCGTACTTTTTCGACAGAGGCGCACAGTATCGGCTCTATTATATCGAAGAGCGATATGCGCCGTTTGCCGAAGACGCCGTACAGGAATTCCGTGCGTCGGGCGTAGCGGCGGGTATCGATACCCATGGTGTCTATCCGTTTATCGTGCCGCTTATCTGTACGGCCTTTGCGCTTCTCTTGTGCTTTTTGTCTCCTCACCGTTCTCTCTTTTTTGTCGCAGCGGTTTTTCCGGTTTTCTTCGCCGCATGTGTGCCCTTGTATTCTGCCGCGGCATCGGCTTGCCTCTTTTTGTATGGGCTTTTTATCGCGCTGAGATTATGGGGAAGGCGAGGAGCGTTTTCGGCCGTCAAAACGAATCCTGTCCTCATCGCGTTTTTTGCCGCGTCCCTTATCGCTTCCTGCGCGTCCTCGCTTCGGAGTGCCCTGCTTTTTGTGCCGCTCGCCGCCGGTACCGTATCCGTACTTGCCGCGTTTTCAACGGGCGAGCGATTGTACGAAGCGCGCTATCGGTTTACGCTTGTTCCGATCCGACCCGCTCGGGCGATTCCGCTTTTTACGAAAGCGACGTTTCGCGGAACGGCCGCATGCGTTTCGAGCATTGCCGTCCTTTTCGCCGCTTCACTTTTGTCCTCTTTTTCGAGCGGCTTTGCCGCTTCTCCTTTTTCGCATACTTCTGCGCTCGAGTTTCCTTCGGCGCGCGCGCAGTCGCCGGCGGGGAGTTTTCCGACGCTCGACGAATACGTCGCGTGGTACTGGAATACGAAAACCGCTCCGTATCGTTCGGTGAACGCGCAAAGCGCGCACGAGCGGCACCCGAAGACGGGCGACAGTATCGTCTTTCCTCGATTTTCCGACGGGGATAAAGGGATTTCGGAGACGAGCGTCTCTATGGTATTCGATAAAAATTTTTACGATGCGGCGCTCGGCGATATCGATGCGCTGCCGTATCCTGCAGTCGAAAAATTGATAAAAGCGCAAGACGCTCATGTCCGTGTGGGGTACGCGTTTTCTGCGTCGGGCGGCGGGGGGCTTTTGCACACGCTGCTTTTGGCTTTTGCGCTGTGCATACCGTCGATTTTATTGGTACGGAGTAAAATGCGATGAAGATGATTCCCGCCATATATACGAGCGAAGGAAATCTCGTCAAAGGCGCCGTAAACGGTTTTTTGCAGCCGGTCGTGACGATTCCGCTGTCTCACGAAACGCACACTCCTTCCGTCTGCCTTGTTCGGCAGGGAGACCGTGTGCGCGAAGGGGATATCATAGCCGTCCCGGCTTCGAATGCGTCGTCTCGTTACGGCGCCAAACTGCACGCAAGCGTACCGGGCATCGTCGAAGATATCGTTTCGTGTATCAGTCCGAACGGACGCGAAGAAGACGCGGTAAAAATCCGCTTGTCGGGAAGATTTTCGTATCTCGGAAAAAAGCGGTTTTCCGAAAATTGGAGAGCGCTCCCGGCATCGGCAATCGTTCAGAGAATCGCGGATGCGGGCGTCATCAATACTTTCGATACGACCGAACCCGCATCCCTCGCGTCTCAAATCGACGGAGTCGGACTGCACGGGCGACGCGTCCTTGTCGTACGTCTCTACGATGACGATCCCAAGCGCGTTACCGATTCCGTTTTATCGAAAGCGTTTTTCAACGATATACAAACGGGAGCCTTTATCACTTCGCGTGCGCTCGGCGATGCGGGTATCGTCTTCGCATGCGATGCGCAGGAGATGCAAAAACGAAAAGCGGAGCAAGGGACGACAAATACGACGCGCAAGGTGAAAGCGTACGAAGATCCGTCTCCTCTGCAATCGGCATTGCAGGACTTCGCTTCTGATCGCGTCAAAGATTCGCCCGTTCCCGTATGCTTTGTGCCCGTTGACATCACCGAATATCCGGCGGGTTTCCGCAATGAAATAATCGCCGCTGTAAAAAAATCGGCAAAGGAAAAGCCGTTCGACGGAATTTCGTCCGAATGCGTTTTTGCCGATGCGTCTGCAATGATCGCCGTACACAATGCGCTTCGCTACGGTGTGCCGTCCGTGGAACAGTATGTGTACGTTTCGGGCGAATGCGTACCGGCGGCGGGCCTTATGAAAGTTCGCATAGGAACGACGATGCGCTTCCTAGCCGAACAGTGCGGCGGATTAAAACGTCCTCCCGCCGCCGTCATTGTAAACGGTCTCATGCTCGGAAGCTTTGCCGCGAGCCTCGACGCTCCGGTGACGAAATACGTCAAATCGGTTTCGTTTTTGCCGATGCACCGCATCCCCGATCAGAGCGAGCAAGCTTGCGTACGCTGCGGCGAGTGCCGCGTCGTTTGTCCCCGTCATCTGTCGCCCGACATATTGTACCGGCACGCGGCAGGCGGAGCCGAAGTGTCGAAAGAATACATCGAATCGGCGGCACTGTGTTCGGGCTGCGGATTGTGTAATTCGGTATGCCCTTCAAGGCTTTCGATAAGCCAAGCGATAAAGCGCATACGATATTCAGGAGAACCGATATGAACGATACGACGGACACACTGCTGCGAAAGAAAAAAATCGCGCGTCCTTTTTTATACTTGTCTCCGTCGGCGCAGAGCGTTTTGCTTGTCACGGCGCTTTTACTGTCCGTCCAAGTGCTCATGCTCGCCGCAACGAAAAGTTACGGAGCGCTCATCGTCATCGCTTCGTCGATTGCGGGATTTTTTACCGCCGACTTGTTGTATGCAAAGCGTATCGTGCGCTGCCGCCTCTCGCCGCTTGCGGATGTCGTGCAGGGAATCGTCGCGGGGATGCTGCTTCCGTCGACCTTTTCACCGGTAACGGTTTTTTGCATCGCGCTTTGCACAGTACTTTTATTAAAATACCTGTCGGGATCCTTTGCGGCCGACTGGGTGAACAGCGCTGTCCTTATTGCCGCCGTCGCATGGATAGTCGGCATGAGTTCGTTTCCCGAAACCGATTTAACGCGCGATATATTGCAGATTAAAAATCCTTCGTTTGTGTTAATTCAAAACGGCGTATTCCCGATTACGGGTATCGACCGCGCGATAACGGAAACGCTCAATAATACGGTATTCGGTTTTGTCAATATTTCTATTCCCGACGGTTATATTTCGCTTTTGTGGGATACGCATTCGGTTATTCCTGCATTTCGATTCAATGTATTGACGCTTTTATCGTCGATCGTTTTGTTTGCATGGGGTATGCAGGGGCTGCTCGTTCCGAGCTGCTTTGTGATCGTATATGCGCTGCTTGTGCGCTTTGCCGGTCCCGCGATTGCAGGCGGCGTCGCAGGGCAGGGCGATATGATTTTAGCGCTGTGTACCGGAGGAACGCTCTTTTATACGGTGTTCGTCGTGCAGCAGTACGGCACGCTGCCTCTCTCGAAGTACGGGAAAATACTTTACGGCACGCTTGCAGGCATTTTCGCATTTTTGATTGCCGGCTGCGGTATGTCGTCGGCAGGAATGATCTTTACGCTTTTGTGCGCGAACGTCGTTTCGCCGCTCATCCAAGCCGCTGAAGACAAGCGGGATGCGGCGCGACTGCGTGCCGCGCTTGCGGAAAACCGTAAAGGAAGGGCAGGGCGATGACGGAGCGATTTTCAAAAGAAGCATTGCAGGAGTACGGCATTTTCGCAGGCTGCATCGTATTGCTCGCTATCGTGTTGTCCGTCGCGGCGATTTGTACGAAGGGCGCCATGCATGCGGGAATTAAAACCGAAATAGCGCGCGTGCTCGAAGAAGCCGAGCCGGGAGTGTGGCATATCGGAGACTTTGTCGATTTCGCTGTTCCCGTATCGTCGAGTGCAGCGTGTTTCAGCGTAAAAGGCGGAAGCGGAAACGCTTACACGTGCATCGTGCGCATGGAAACGATCTACGGCCCTCTTCCTGCGGTTTTTATTTCGGACGGAAAGCATACCGCGCGTTTTATCGGAATTGCCGGATTGCACGGCAGAGTGTATGACGCGATCGAAAGCAGCGGAGCGAAAAGCCAGATCAGGTATTGGGCGGAGCGTATACCCGTGCTGATACGGCAGCAGGAGGAAAGACTGTGATGCGTAAAAGATTCGTTTCGTTTTATTTTTCGGCATCTCTCGCCTGTATGATTCCGTTTCCCGGCCGATTTGCGTACGGTCTCATACTTGTAGTCGAACTCTTCGCGCTTGTCTCCGCCGCTACGCTGCTGCGTGATGCGATACGCAAGCTTGAATTCGTGCGAATCGGAAATGTGCTTTGTATGTCGCTTATCGTCGCTCTTGCGATACTTTTTCGGCAAATCCTCGCGGTGTTTTTGCCGCTTGCCGCCCTTACGCTCGGTTTTGCGATCTACGTGCCGGCGGTTTCAGCATTCGCCGCGGGCTTGGTTCCGACTGACGAAACTGCGGGGATAAAATCGATTTTAAAACGAAATATGAATTCTACGGCGCTCTTTTCCGTTTTTGTGCTTGCATTTTTTTTGCTGCGGGATATTGTCGGTTTCGGAACGATTACGTATATCGGCCCGAACGGTATCGAAGAAAAAGTTTTGTTTGATTCGGAACATATCGCGTTTGCGTCGTTTTTTGCGACGATTCCCGGCGCGCTTATCGCTCTGGCGATTATCTTCGCCGTCTCTGCATTTATCGCAGCGAAATCGGCGCCTGCCGAAAAGGCGGAGACGAGCCATGATTGACATCGTTTTGTATTATGCGTTTTACGCTTCCGCCGTCTTGTTTTACGGTATCGGGCTTGAGCGCATTGCCGTGTTAAGCGTCGCTTTCGACAAAAGCATTTTCCGTCCTGCGTTCCGATGCGGCGTTTCCGCACTTGCAGCGACCTTTTTGACGGAGCTCATCACCGTACACTTGCTTTTTCCGCTCGGTGTTACAGAGCTCTATCCGCTCGCAGCGCTGCTCGTATTTACGGCACTTTTGTCGGGCACAGGACTTTTTATACGTACTCCGCCGCTCATGCAAACGGGAGAATGCGCCGCTTCATACCTCATCGTGCTTCTTTCGCTCTCCGAAAGCTCAGGTACCTTCGATGCCGTCCTTATCGCTGCAAGCTGCATGCTCTCCTTTGTTGTCGTGTTACCCGTCCTTGCCTCGCTCCGTTACCGCATCGATATCGCGCGGGCAAAAAACGACGGTTTAAACCGGCACGTACTTGTAATGATTGCCTTGGCGATTCTCGTCATCGCTTGTGCGGTGTGGAACGTTTCGTGGCTTACCGATTACTGCGTGCGTTAATCTTTTACGATGCCCGCAAAAAAATAAAGAGATATCTCTAAAAACTCGATCGGATTTTAAAAATTTCTTAATAATAAAAATCTTCAAAAATCGAAAAAAGACCTTTAAAATATGGCAAAGATAGTGTAAAATGAGCGGAAGGAGTTTTAAGCCAAAGTGAAGGCGATGTGTATCTGTTTCGGCCTCGAGTCAACACCGGCCGGCAAAACGTTTTCCGACAGTGAAAAAGATTATCAGGATATCTACAAACCGGCGGCAAAGTTTCTATACGCCAATCCCGGTTTTTGTATGGCTTTTTCGTTTAACGGAAACGAATTGCAGTTTTTCAAAAAAAAGCATCCCGAATTCCTTGCGATATTGCAACAGCTCATCGCCCGCCGGCAGATTGAAATTTTAGGCGGGGGATTTTACAATCCCGTATTTCCGCTTTTGTATCCGAAAGATCGCACCGATCAAATCGAATTGCTTTCCGCCGAAATACGGCAGACGCTCGGAAAGCGGCCGCGCGGCATGACGCTGTGCGCTTCGAGCTGGGATGCATCCCTCGTGACGAGCTTTCAAACCTGCGGTATGGAATACGTCGTGCTCGACAGCTCGCTTATTCCTCCTGCAAAACAGTCGTACCTTCCCGTCATCATGTCCGACCGCGGCAAATCCGTAACGATAGTTCCCGTTTACCGAAAACACAAACCGTCTCTCGAAGTTTCCGCTGAAGAGTATTTGATGTCTCTTTTTGTATCCGTAAAAAAAAGTGTGCGCGCAGATGCGTACGATGCCGCCGCTTCGGAGCGTTTTGTCGATGTACCGCTGACGCATGCGGAATTTCAAAAACTTTTGCAATCGGGATATTTGCAAAAACTTGCCGACAGCGCTTCTTCTCAGTTTTCGGATACGCTGCGCTTTTCGCATCCCGGTGCCTATTTGAAGACGGCCGGTGCCCGCGTTCCCGCTTTTATTACGGCGGGTATCGACGCGGAAATCGCGCAGTGGGCGAAAGTGCCGTATACGGCCGTTACGAAAAGCGACGGCTATCCCGTCACGATTTACGATTTTTTGCAAACCTATCCCGAAAGCCAAGCGCTGTGTAACCGCATGCTGTACGTGAGTATGCTCGCCAATCAATGTCACGGCGATAAAGCGCGCAAAAAAGTCGCACGCGAAAAACTCTGGGCAGCCCAAAGCGGAGAAGGTTTTGTGTGTACGGCAAGCGCTCCGCTCGTACGCGCAGCCTACCGCAGAATCGCTTTTAAAAACCTCTCTGAAGCGGAAAAGATCATCCGCGAGTGTAGCGAATTCGAAGAGGCGGCGTCTCGATTCGATTACAACGCCGACGGCATCGACGAATATATGTTCCGCATGACGGGCTTTACGGCATGCATAACGCGGGCGGCTGGCGCGATCTCCGAACTCGACATCATGCAGGGCGCGGGCAATTACGCGGACAATTTGAGCCGCATGGAAGCCTTCGACGGCTGTACCGACGATTACGTCCGTTCGCTCTTTATCGATTACATCCTCTCCGATGCCGACGTCAAAGGCTATGTGCAAGGCAAATGTGCAAAGCGGGAAACCTTTGTAAGAGCGCAGTACATCGAACAAAAATTTTCTCCGCAGCACAAAGAAGTGCAGCTTTCATTTTTCGGAGAATTCGGCGAGAAAAAACAGGCGATATCCGTACGAAAAAAATACGCTGCGAATTCGAACGGTTTTACATTGCAATACATCGTAAAAAACGAAAGCGCCGAAGCGCTCCGCGCCGATTTCGTCGTCGAGTCGAATTTCGCGCACACCGATTACGCTGTCCCCGATTTTACTCCGTATACGATCGAAATCGCATCAGGGGATGAACGCGTTGAAAGCGATTCGGCACAATCGTCCGCTTCACTCTCTCCGTCGGGCATTATTTCCGACGTTTCCGCCGTTCAGCTTTCCGATGCCGAAAATTCGCTTTCGTTTATGTTCGAGCCGAACGAAAGCTGCGGTCTTTCGTTTTTGCCGATCACGTTCCGCCGTCCGGAATACGCCGGTGAAAAAATCGTTCCGGCAGCGATGACGCTGTGCGCAGCGATGCATTGGCCGATCGATCTTGCGCCCGGCATGGAAACGGAAAAGACGATCAACTTCAGCATAATCGCGATGAAGCGCAAGCGCACGAAAGCCGAAAAGCGTGGAAAGTAAACGCGGCGTCGCAAATAAAGCAATGTGTACGGCGATCGAGCAAGCTGCATTTTTCCGCTAAAAGAATTGCCGTGCTAAGAGTTGAAAAACGCCCGCAGCGTTTTTCTTTTA
>NZ_AVQI01000064.1 GCF_000468115.1 Treponema socranskii subsp. socranskii VPI DR56BR1116 = ATCC 35536 | reverse complement strand
TCGTGCGCGTACGCGCACACGTTTAATAATCGAGTTTGCGAAAATATACTGTATCGTATTCATTCGATTTCCATCAAAACGATGCGTGTACCTATCTTCCGCAAACATCCGCGCAAACTCGAGATCCGAAGCGGCGGCGATATTTCAGACGGCGCTTCGGATCGTCCTCCTGATAAAAACTTTCTTATTTCCTATTCCGTGTCGTTTTCGCCGATATCGCGTTCGACCTCCTTTTTCGCTCGTATGAATTTCGGATCGTAGGCGACGAGGAATCCCGGAATGATCGTCATCGCGAGCGCCGAACTTGTGAACATGACGATCGCGACGAGGATGCCGATAAAGCGGAGTACGACGAATTGCGAAAAATAGAGCACGAGAAAACCGAGTCCGACGGCGAGCGCGTTCGTGATGATACCGATGCCGCTTTTTCTGAACGTCCGCTTTGCCGCGTCTTTTCCGTCGCGCGTGAGCGAACGTTCGGCGCGGTACGTTTCGAGAAAGTGAATCGTATAGTCGATGCCGACACCTATCGCGACCGACGCGAGAATGCTCGTCACGAGGTCGAGCTTGATTCCGGAAAATCCCATGACCATGTAGTTGAGCAAAATGGTAAACGCGAGCGGTACGGTGCCGAGCAGTCCCGCCCAGCCGGAGCGGAACGAAACGGCGATGACGATGAACACGCAGATGAGCGAAAAGAGCAGCGATTTGAGCTGGCTCGAAATGACCATATCGGTCATCGTCGCTTCCATTTCTCCCGGCCCGGTGAATTCGACCGTATAGCCTTCGGGAAAATGCTTTTGCGCATAGTCGCTCGCCGTATCGATAAAGTGCGTGATGTCATCCGTACTGTGAGAACGGAATTGCACTTGCGTGCGCAAAACCGACGGCTGGAGCTGGTTATTTGCAAAGCGGTCGAGCGAACCCGAAAAGAGGAGCAGATACTGCGACACGAGGTCGGAAAGCGCTTCGCGGTTTGCCGCGGGATATTTTTTTACGTCGTCGGGGATTTCGTAATAATCGATTCCGTTGTAATTGAATTTCTTTTCGAGGGCGGACACGATTTTTTCGACGGTCGCGTGCTGCCCGCCGGCTTCTACATACGCTGCAGAAAGCATATCGAGCATATCCCGTACCGACATCTTTTCGGAAAGTTTTCGCGCATATTCTATATTCGGATCGATAAAATCGACCGGCGCTTCCGTTTCGGGTGCGGAAGAAGAACCGAAATCTCCTCCGAAATCGCTTGCGGCAAAGTCATTTCCGAAATCGTTCGAACCGAAATCGCTTGAACCGAAGTCGCTGCCGAAATCTCCGCTTCCGAAGCCGTCATCGGCGATCAGGGATGCGCTTTCGTCGGAAACGTTTTCCGCCGCCGGAACGTGCATGACTTGATTCATGCGTTTTATAAACGTCGTAAACGAAACGATTTTTCCGACGCTGTCGAAGTTGTCGAGCAGATAGGTTTGCATATCGTCGAGCGGTTTTAATATTTCCGGTTTTGTCATGCTTCCCGCAACGTACATGCGCTTTCCGTCTTCGTCGAGCACGTCGTTTCCGTTTTCGTCTTTTTGTACCGGCCCTTTGACGATCATGTATACGGTATTCGTGCCGGCAAAACGCTCGTCGACGTAGTAGACGTCCTGCCGCAGTTTCGACATGTACGGAAAATAGCTGATGAGCGCGGTATCGATGTGCAGGCGCGAAAGACCGACCGCGGAAAACAGCACGATGAGCGTACAGAACAGATATATGCGCGGTTTAGAGCCGCAAAAAAAGCTGTAGATACCGTACAGCGTTTCGCTTGAGCGGTGCGATCCCGTCCGCTTCGCTTCGATTTTCGCTTTGACTTTTGCTTCCGCTTGTGTAAAGCGCTTCGAGCGGTAGCCGACCTTTTCCGGATTTTTTATCATGAGCAGCGCGGGGATAAACGTCGTTGCAAGGATCAATGAAAAGGCGATGCCGAGTGCGGTGAATATCGCAAAGCTGTGGAGCGGCCCGATGGGGCTTGTAACGAGCGAAATAAAGCCGATTGCCGTCGTGAGTGCCGCAAGGAACACCGCAACGAACACGTCTTTGAGGCTTTCGATGATGAGCGCTTTGTGTATCTCTTTTGTGAGCGTACCTCCTTTTTCGAGCGCATCGTCGAGAGCTACGTAGTAGTGCGTGAGCACGTGGATACCGTATGCCGACCCGCACGCGATGAGCGCGACGGGGATAATGCTCGTGACGATCGTAAACGTAAAGCCCAATGCCGCCATCGTGCCGCACGTCCATATCGTCGCCATGAGTACGGCGATGAGCGGGAGCAGCGTTCCGTCGAGCGTTTTAAAGCTTAAAAACAGCGTGATCAATACGACGACGACTACGAGGGGAATGAGATTTTTCAAATCGCTCAGCATGAATTTTCTCGAGCTTTCGGTGAGGACGGGATCTCCGTAATAGATGACGTTGAGATTCGTGTGTTCCGTCGCTTTGCCTGCGATATCGCGGATCGCATTGAGCGTCCGCTGTCTCACGGCTTCATCCGATTCGTGTACTTCATTCGGATCGGGGTGATTGTTCGATTTTAAGATGATCTGCATTTGAGCCGCTCTCCCGTCGTCGGAGAGGATGACGCGGCGGTACATATCGTCCCAATCGTTTACGTTTCGCTTTACCGTTTCCGCCTGCTCGTCGGTGAGCGGCGGCAAAAGCCCGTTTTTGCGTTCGACGCCGATAAGGTTTCCCGCAATGAGCGCATCGTCCTTTCCGTAGATAAAGTCGATGTTCGTGAGCGAGTCGACGCTTTCCACGTTTTCAAGCGCTTCGATTTCGGTCGTAATGCGGTCGATAATTGCGATGTTTTCCGGCGTGACGATGGAATCTCCGTCCGTTTCGAGCGAAACGCCGATGACGACGGTACTGCCGAACATATCTTCCGTGTCGATGAGACGCGTGTAGGATGCGTGCTTGTGCGGAAAAAATTGTCTGACCGAATTGTCGAGCTTTATGTTTTTGAGCTGAATGCCGAGTATGCCCGTGACGGCAAGGCAGGCGATGATGATGATTCGCGGGTGCTTAAAAAATCGCTGCATGGAGCCTCCTTGTGTTTATCTGTGAGTTCTTTCGTTTAAGTTCTTAAACACATAAACAAATACTAATAAAGCCGCTTTGAAAAGTCAATAGGGTGCGGCAAAAAAAAGACGGATTAAAACGGGGCGTTGAAAAAACGATTCGATTTTTGAGACTGATCTTTTTTTGTTGACAAAGCGTGCCGATAGATATATACTGTATCATATACTTAAACGAATAAACGTTTAAACTGATAATTGATAAATCGATTGAAATGCGTTTTTTGCAATCGAATAAAGCCGGTCGCTATGGTTAAAAATTTTCGTACTGAAGTTCAGCGGATTTGGAAAAAATTTCTCGTGTGTAAGCCGTATTTTACCGCGCTCGGAGATGAAATGAGGCAGCGCATCGTTCTCATCCTCGCGGAAGCGGGGCTCGACGGTATGGATGTGGCGGCGATCACCGCAAAGACGCATCTTTCCCGTCCGGCAATCTCTCATCACTTGAAGATACTTAAAGACACGGGTATCATCACGAGCCATAAAAAGGGAACGAGCGTCTATTATTTTATCTATATACAAAATACGCTCGACAAGCTGGAAGATCTGCTCACATCCATCGAAAGGCTCGTTTCCGGCATCGACATGAAATCGATAAAGGAAAAGGCTCCGTGGATGATCGCCCGCGACGATTATCTGCTTGCGGATGAAGTACAAAAAAAGTAAAATCAAGGCATGACATTTACACGAAAAAGCGGCATCCTGCTGCATCCGACATCCCTTTCGGGAAGTCCCGGTATCGGAACGCTCGGAAAGAGCGCATATCGTTTTGCGGATTGGCTGCATCGTTCGAACCAAAAGCTGTGGCAGATACTGCCGCTCGGACCGACCGGTTACGGCGATTCTCCGTACGCATCGTTTTCAACTTTTGCGGGAAATCCGCTCCTCGTCGATTTTGAATTGCTTGTCGAAAGAGGCTGGGCGTGTACGGACGATACGGTTCCGCCCGATTATATACGCTCCGACGGGCCGGTCGATTTCGGCTCGGTTGTTTGGTGGAAGCTCCCTGCGCTTTCGAAATGCGCTCTTTATTTTTTGTCGCACGCAAACGACGCCGACCGAAATACTTTCGCATCTTTTAAAAACGACAACGAAGCGTGGCTCGACACTTACGCCGTCTTTATGAGCGTAAAAAACTTTTTCGAGGAAAAAGCGAAAATGCAGGGTGGAAATTCGGACGGAGCGAATGCGATGTGGAACAACTCGTGGCCGAAAGAGCTTGCATCCTGCGAGCCGCAAGCGGTCGAGCAGTGGAAAGATGAACACGCGGAAAAAATCGAAATTATTAAAGCGATACAGTTTTTCTTTGCAGTGCAGTGGGGCGACTTGAAGCGCTATGCCAATTCCCTCGGCATCGACATCATCGGCGATATTCCGATCTTTGTCGCCCCCGATTCGGCGGACGTGTGGGCGAATCAAAAACTGTTTCAACTCGATGAAAACGGCATTCCGACGCGGGTAGCGGGAGTGCCGCCCGATTATTTTTCGGCGACGGGGCAGCTGTGGGGAAACCCGCTTTACGATTGGGATGCGATGAAAAAGGACGGATACGCGTGGTGGATTTCGCGCATCCGCCGCATGCTCTCTCTCGTCGACTGCATCCGCATCGATCACTTCCGCGGCTTCGAATCTTATTGGTCGGTTCCGTACGGAGAGGAGACCGCCGTAAAGGGTATGTGGGTGAAATGCCCCGGCGCGGATTTTTTTGCCGCCGTCAAAGCATCTCTCGGCGATATCCCTATCATTGCGGAAGACTTGGGCGTCATTACCGACGAAGTGCGCGCGCTCCGCGATGCGTGCGGTTTTCCCGGCATGAAAGTGCTCGAGTTCGCTTTCGATCCCGAAGAAGCCGGACGCGGAGGCATGACGAACGCTTTTTTGCCGCACGAATACGAAAGTACGCGCTGCGTCGTCTATACCGGTACGCACGACAACGATACGCTGCAGGGCTGGCTCCTCCGAGAAGGCGGCGATGTCGTGCGCTGTGTTGCCGAATATGTGTGCGGTAAGCCGCTTTCGGATAAAGACGCTCGGACAATGGTCACAAGCGGCGAATTGTGCGGAAAACTCGTAAGGGAAGCGTTCGCGTCGATCGCTTCGTACGCCGTCATCCCGCTGCAGGATATTCTTGCTCTTGACAACGGCGCGCGTATGAATACGCCGTCGACGACGGGCGGAAATTGGATGTGGCGTATGGATGAGAATGCGCTCTCCGACAAAGCGGCCGCCTCTCTTGCGTTTTTAAGCAAGTTCTACGGAAGAAACGGGGAATAACGTACGCCCGCCTGGAGTGACTCGGCGACCGGAGCGAAGCGAGGACGCAGAGCGTGAGCGAATCACGGAAGGCGGGATAGCAAACCGGTTTCGTCCGAATAGTTTCGTCCGAATAATTAAAAAAAACGCGTAAAAATGCAAAGTGTGCGCGATATATAAGGCGTGAAACGCTTCGTTTTTGCATTGAAAGAAAGGGCAGTGTACGCCATGCGCTTAGCCCTGTCCTTTGTTGCCGGCGGAAACGCTTGTGCGGTCTGCGGAGGGCAGGCGGGAGTGATTCCTCTGTGCGGCGAGTGCGAAAAGCGGTGTTTTGCGAAGCCTCCTTGCGGAGGGGGAGAGCGGTGTTCGGTGTGCGGTAAAACGCTCATATCCGAGCGCGGCGTATGTATGCGCTGCAGGCGGGAGCGTCTTTTGGTACATACGGATGCCGTTTTCCCCCTCTATTCGTATCGTTTGTGGAACAGCGTGCTTTTGTTCCGCTGGAAAATACAAGGAGAACGCGCCCTCTCGCCGTTTTTTGCCGCACGCGCAGCTTCAGCCCTTAAAACTCTGCCGGGTGCGTTTGTCGTCGTTCCGGTACCGCCGCGTCCGGGAAAGATCCGCAAAAAAGGCTGGGATCAGATCGAAGAACTTTGCCGTTTTCTCGAATACAGCTACGGGTATGAAGTATGCCGGATTCTCGAACGCCGTACGACAGGCGAACAAAAGCGGCTCGGACGGGAAGCGAGACTCGAATCGATCGGAAAAATATATGCGTTGAAATCCGAAAAAGCGTTCAAAAGGGAACTCAAGCGTTTCGGCGGCAAGGTGCCGAAAAACATGTGCATCATCGATGATCTTTTTACTACGGGTGTAACGCTCGAAAGCTGCGCCGCCGTTTTAAAATCCGCCGGAGCCGAAAAAGTGTCCGCCGTAACTCTATTTATCGCGGATTGAATGTTGCAAAATGTGCAAATATAGTATATGATGACGAGAACAGTTTTCAAGGAGCGCATATGGCCGGAGAAGATTCCCAATTTCAACTCGTGACGTTTCAGCTCGGTGATGAAATATACGGTGTCGATATCATGGATGTAAAGGAAATCGTAAAAATACAGGATGTGCGTCCCATCCCGAATGCACCGTATTACGTCGAAGGAATTATCAATCTGCGCGGAGAAATCATTCCGATCATCGATCTGCACAAACGCTTTCGGCTGAAATCGCCGCGTGACGAAGATATCGATGCCGATATCGAAGGCGGTTTTATTATCCTCAGTATCGAAAACAATAAAATCGGCATCATCATCGACCGTGTCGCGCGCGTCGTTCCGGTGACGGCCGAAGATATAAAAGAACCTCCGCAAATGTTCAGCGGTATCGGCTCCGAATATATTCAAGGCGTTATCCGCTCCGACAACGGCACCTACCTCATCATGCTCGACATACACAAACTGTTCAATCCGAAAGAACTGCAAAAGATTGTCGATTTTTAACGGACGGCGATGATTCGAACATACAGCACAACGATCAGACGGAAAGAGATGGACGCCGTGCTTACCTGCATGGTCGACGAAAAGATCGGACCGGGCGAGATGAACGCGCGTTTTATCCAATCGGTCAAAGAATTTTTCAAATGCGACGGTGCCGTTGCCGTGAGAAGTCCGTCCATCGCGCTGAAATACGCGATGAAAGCGCTCGGCGCCGAACGGGGTACGACCGTCATGATTTCCGCTCTTGCCCCTTCGTGGCAGATACTCGCCCTCGAAGATTTCGGCTATACGCCGCTCGTGCTCGACGTCGATGAAGCGACCGCTCTCGTAACGGCGGATATCGTTTCCGAGGGGATCAAAAAAGGCGGACGCATTCTCCTCCTGCACGAAACGAACGGCATTATGCCCGATATGGACGCGATCGTTTCTCTCGGTATTCCCGTCATAGAAGATATTTCACAGAGCGCGGGTGCAACGATTCCCGCGCCGGAGGGGACGGAGCGTACGCCTGCCGAAGCCGCGCGCGCGAGGGCGGGCTTATACGGCGTGTTTGCCATTTTGAGCCTCGAAGAGCGCGATGTCGTCACCGCAGGCGGGGGAGCTGTCGTCATGGCGGGAAGCAGGCGGGATTGGATTCCGCTTAAAAAATACACCGACGAAGCGCCTCTTACGGATTTGCTCCCCGATTTAAATGCCGCCCTTGCGTGGGTCGAACTCCGCGAATTCAATAAAAACGAAGAAAAACGCAAAGAAATCTTTACGCTTTTTCAGCGTGCCTGTATGTCGGGCAGGCATAAAATGCTCGTGCGCGATTTCGACGGCGCGTCGACGATGTGTACGTTTCCGCTCGTCCTTTCGAGCGCGTACAAAGACGTTAAGCAGTACACCGACCGCAAAGGCATTGAAATCGCCCGCGCTTTCGAATATTCGGTTATTGCGCTCCGCGATGAAGCGCTTTCTCCGTCGTGCATCCGCGCGAAATCGCTCAGCCTGCGCTGCGTTTTGTTTCCGCTCTATCCGCGGCTCACGCATGCCGAAACGGCGCAGATCGTCAAAGTGCTCGGCACGCTGCCGTGAGCGGGAGCCGTATGGAAAAGTGCCGTATCGTCGTCAACACGTCAAAACCCGAATCGCAGGCGCTCGGAAATGAAATCAAGCGCTTTTTGGCGGAAAAGAACATAGCATCGTCGCTCTACCGCTTTGACGGTTTCAGCGATGCCAATCCGTTTTCCGACTCGGATTTTGCGGTAACGCTCGGCGGCGACGGCACGGTGCTCTTTGCCGCCCGCGGCTGCGCATCTCTCGGCATTCCCGTATTCCCCGTCAATTTGGGTGAATTCGGTTTTATCGCGAGCATCGAAAAAAACGAATGGAAAGAAAAGCTCGAGCTTTTTTTAGCGGGAGATATGTTCGTCGGCGAGCGGAGTATGCTCGAAGTTTCGTTTTCGCGCGGTTTGCGCGGGGATTTTTCCGCCGTCGCCTTAAACGATGTCGTCGTCAGCGCGGATACGGCTGCAAAAACCGTTTCACTTGAAGTATCCTACGACGGCGTGCCGCTCGGCGTTTTTAAAACGGACGGCATCATCGTCAGTACGGCCACCGGTTCGACCGCGTATTCGGCGTCTGCAGGCGGGCCGATCGTCGATCCTGAACTCGATGCGATTATTCTTACTCCGATAAACGCCTTTTCGCTTTCATCGCGTCCCATCGTGCTCGATCCGCGCGAAGAAGTGTGCATAAAGCTCCTTTCGGTGCGGAAAGAGGCGGCGCTTATCACCGTAGACGGGCAGACGCCTTTTGCGCTGAAAGCTGAAAGCGTCATCACCGTACGGAAAGCCGCGCACAAAGTAAAGCTTGCGGGCTGCACGACGGAAAAGTTTTGCAGCGCGCTTCGTTCAAAATTGAATTGGTCGGGAGGGCCGCATGCTCGAAGACCTGACGATTAAAGATTTTGCGCTCATCGATTCGGTTTCGATAGAATTTCCGCGCGGCTTTACCGTGCTTTCGGGAGAAACGGGCGCAGGTAAATCGATCCTCATCGGCGCCCTGTCGTTTTTGCTCGGCGGAAAGGCGGACGCTCAGATGATCCGAAGCCCCTCTCACGAAGCGTCGGTGACGGGAACCTTTTTGCTCGGCGGAACAGACGGAGACGGCCGCGCCAAAAACGATGTGCCGAAAACGGACGCAACTTCCGACGGTGAAGAAGCTGTTACTGCCGAAGCGTGGCTTTTGGAACACGGTATCGAAAGCGATGACAGTCGCGTGCTTGTGCGCCGCACGCTCCGCGATTCGGGAAAGTCGTCCGCGTGGATTCAAAGTACGCCCGTTACGAGAGCCGACTTGGCCTCTTTTTCGGCACTTCTCGTCGACATCCACGGTCAGCACGAACACCAGTCTCTTATGAAAGTTCCCCGCCACCGCGTTTTTCTCGACGCGAGGGCGGGCATCACCGAAGACGTGCGGCGCTTTACCGCGTTGTACGCCGAACTCGTCGAAAAGCGGAAACTCCTCGACGAACTCAACGCGTCGAGCGAAGAGCGTTCTCGGAAAATCGAAATGTATTCGTTCGCAGTACACGAAATAAACGAAGCAAAACTCAAAGCCGATGAAGACGCCCTGCTTTCTGAAGAGGAGGGGAGGCTTTCGTCTTACGAAAAGCTCGCTTCCGACATCGACGCGATTACGAACATGCTTTCCGACAACGAAACTTCAGCCGTGTCGATTTTAAAGCAAGTGCGGCGCGACGCATCTCATGCGCTCGAAATGGATAAAACGCTTTCCGATTTGGATTCGCGCGTGGAATCGGCGTTTTACGAAGTGTCCGATATTGCCGAAGAATTTTCCGCGTATAAAGGCAAGCTCGTCTACGATCCCGCACGCCTCGCCGAAGTACAGGACCGTCTTTCTCTTATCTACAATTTAAAGAAAAAATACGCATCGTCCCCGTCCGCTCCTCTTTCCGAAGTTTTGCAGTATGCGGCGGAAGCCGAAGAAAATCTCGAACGGCTCGGCGCGGGAAAAGCCGATAAAGCATCTCTGGAAAAAGAGGCGGCGGAAACCGAGCGGCGCGTCTATACGGCCGCAAAAGCGCTTTCCGAAAAACGAAAGGCTGCGGGCGAGGCGATGTCGAAGGAAGTCGAATCGGTGCTTGCAAAACTCGGCATGAAAGGTACTCGCTTTTCGGTGCGCGTCGAAGAAAAGCCCGGAAGCGGCGCGGTGCAAAAATGCGGCCCCTACGGCATGGACAACGTCGAATTTTTGATAAGCGCGAACCCCGGCTCTCCGCTTTTACCGCTCGCTCAAATCGCGTCGGGAGGAGAGCTTTCCCGCGTCATGCTCGCCCTTAAAACGATCTTCGCCGAAACCGATCCCGTCGAAACTCTCGTCTTCGATGAAATCGACACGGGCATCGGAGGGGAAGTCGCGGTGTCGGTCGGCAGTCATCTCAAAAATCTTGCAAAAAACCGACAGATATTGTGCATAACGCATCTTGCAAGTATTGCCGTTTATGCCGATAATCAGATAAAGATTGAAAAAGGCGTGGCGGACGGAAAGACGTCGTCGCGCTGTACAAGCGTTCGGGGTGATGAGCGCATAAAAGAGATCGCGCGTATGCTTTCCGGAGAAAATTCGAGCGAATCGCTCGAACACGCGCGGTCGATGCTCGAACGATTCGGCAGCGTTCGGTAAAAATCTTCGGACGGGTGCGCACTGATGTTCGTTCGCTTCAAGCTTTTATTCGGAGGACAGTA
The DNA here is from genome assembly GCF_000468115.1 of Treponema socranskii subsp. socranskii VPI DR56BR1116 = ATCC 35536. Classification (GTDB taxonomy): domain Bacteria; phylum Spirochaetota; class Spirochaetia; order Treponematales; family Treponemataceae; genus Treponema_D; species Treponema_D socranskii. The sequence continues at coordinate 9,932 of NZ_AVQI01000064.1, read as the reverse complement.
TGGCAAAGATATCGGAGACGACGCGAGGGCAGCTTGCCGAAGCGATACAACCCTATCAAAAACAGATCGACGATCTGCTTGCAAAAGAAAAAACGTTCATCGACCTCATGAAAAGCGACCACGCGGGCGAAGCGTATAAAAAGCTGCAGCTTGCCGAAGACATGGTTTTCGTTTCGAGCCTCTACATGGCGGAAAACAGTTTGTCGCTGAAAATACTCGAAATAAAAAATAACGACGCGCTCAACGAATCGCGCAAAACGCTTTACCGTGCAATCATCTATCTCGAAGATATCGTAACGAATTTTATCGATGTGCCGTATTCCGAACTTTCGTCAAAATGGGAAAACATCGCGAATACGCCGCTTGCAAAGCGCTATCTGCTTATTCGAAAGCTCGGTCTTGCCATACGGCTTTTAAAAGATGCGTTCGGCGAAAACAGCAAATGGAAGTGGTCGTTCGTCGAACTCGAAGGACGATTTGCCGCCGTTGCAAAAAATCTCATCGACATGAAAAAGGGCGCGCGCGATTATTTTGAACCGAGCTCTGTCGATTACGAAACGACGGTGCTGTACATACGCAAACTGCAAAAACTGCTCGACGCTTCGGCAAACGGCTATCGCGATAAATATGAGCTTTCGACGAGGCGCATCGACGATATGCGCAATGCGATCAAATTTCTGCTTGCGCGCCACAAACTCTGTCTTGCGATCGGCGATAAGACAAACGCCGAAGATATCAAAAAAAAGGCCGTCATCTGGAAAGATAAAATGGACGCCGATCAAAAGGCGGGTTCAAGTTCCTAATGATCAATAAAGCGCTCGCCCTCAAAATTTTCGAAGGATTTTCCATTCAGCGCTGGAACGATTTGATCCGGCCTTTCGATTTAATCGAAATGGACAAAGCCGGCGAAAAGATGATCATCGCTTACGTCATCGGAAAATTCGAAGAGCACAAAGGCGTTTCGATCGATTGGGAATGGATGGCCTATGCCTCTCTGTTCGACCTGCTTCGAAAGATTTCCCTGTGCGATATAAAAGCGCCGGTGCAGCGTTTGTTAAAAAAAGAATACACCGCCGAATACTTAAGGCTCGACGAATGGGTGCTTTCGCAGTACCGACCGCTCATAAACGACGACGAACTCTTTTCCCGCTTTACGATCTATGTCGGACAAAAAGCGGAAACGCTTTCGATTCCCGCATCTCTTACGGCATCCTACCGCGTGCTTCAGGCGGCGCACAAGTATTCGACGATGCGCGAACTGCAAATGCTTTCCGTCGTCAACGAGAGGGAGCGCCTCGTAAAGATCGAAACGGAACTCGAAGCGCAGATTCAACCCTACCTCGATTTGGAAGGGCTACAGATGATGCTCACGCATCAAAAGACCTACGATTTTTTATTGAAGACGGAACAGCTGCGCTTTCAAACGCGCTGGAATCAAACGCCGCGAGTGCCGAAAACGAACGTGCTCGGTCACAGCTATTTTGTCGCGGTCATGACGCTGCTTCTCGCGCGAAGCAGCGGAATCGAAATGTGCCGAAGAAGGATTATTAATAATTTTTTCAGTGCGCTCTTTCACGATTTGCCCGAAGCAGTTACTCGCGATATCATATCGCCTGTAAAACAGGCGACCGATGCGCTTCCCGACATCGTAAAGCGCATCGAAGACGAAATCGCAGGGAGGGAGCTTGTTCCGCTCATGGAAGATTTTTTTGCCGACGAACTGCGTTATTATACGAACGACGAATTCGTAAACCGTATACGGCGGGACGGAAAAAGCGAAGCGGTTTCGTGGGAAGATTTGAACGGTCGTTTTAACAGCGACGCCTTTGAGCCCGTCGACGGCCGTCTCGTGCGCCTTTCCGATCACCTTGCAGCCCTTCTCGAAGCCGACAGTTCGATCAAGCACGGCATTACCTCCGAACACTTGGTGCACGGCAGAAAGAGCCTTCTCGGTCACTATGCGCCGGGCGAAACGATAAACGGCATCGATGCGGGAAAATTATTTTCGGATTTGGCTTCGGATTGACGAAAACTCGTGTGATATAAAGCATATATAAAAACGTTCTACTTCGTTACTTATATTTTTTCACTTGTACAATTTCCGCATCCGCGTTACTATGATCGTATGACAACAGCAGTATTTCCCGGGTCGTTCGATCCGCCGACGAACGGGCATTTAAGCATTATCAAAAGAGCGAGCAAACTCTTCGATACGATCGATGTCGTCATCGCGGTAAACGCGAACAAGCAGTACCTCTTTACGAAAGAGGAACGTTACCGCATGATGGAGGAAATTATCAAACCGTATGAGAACGTAACGCTCCACCTGTGCAGCGAGCTTGTCGCGCAGTATGCGAAAAAAACGGGCGCAAACGTATTGCTGCGCGGTATTCGCAATACGAACGATTTCGCATACGAATTCGATCTGTCGCTGATGAATCACATGCTGAACCCCGACATCGAAACGCTTTTTATACCGACGGAGCAGCGTTACGTCATCGTTAAATCGAGTTCGATAAAAGAGCTCGCGCAGTATCACGGCGATATTTCGTCGATGGTGCCGCCGATCGTCGAAGCGGCTCTGAAAGAAAAATTCCCGGAAGCAGGAAGGGGGCATTGCTCTTGAGATTGCTGCAAAAAGCTTGGCATAAAAGCGTTGACTAAAAACGGAAAAATGCTATAATAGATTGACATTCGGCTGGAAACTGTTGTACTATTGACCGCAGTTATTCAGAAAAAAGCGAGGTTTAAGTATAATGGCAGTACCCAGATCAAAAACTTCAAAAGCCGTGACGAAAAGACGGCAGGGTGTGAATATGCATCTTGAGGCACCGCAGCTTGTTCCGTGTAACAACTGCGGAAACCTTGTGCAGCCGCACCGTGTGTGTCCGAAATGCGGGTTTTACCGCGGACGTCAGGTAATTATGCCGGAATCAAACGGCTGATGCAGGGAGCATGAACATGGACGAATTATTCAACAAAATCCAGAAACTCATTGCCGAGAAACTGGAAATCGATGAAAGCAAAATCACCCTCGATTCTTCTTTCAGAGGAGATCTCGGTGCGGACAGCCTCGATACTTACGAGCTCGTCTACGCGATCGAAGAAGAATTGGGTGTAAGCATTCCCGACGACAAAGCGAACGAATTCGAAACCGTCCGCGATGCGTACGAATTCATCAAAGCCGAACAGGCGAAAAAATAACGCAGTCGTTTGGATGTCGTATGATAAAACACAAGCCTTGAACGCTTGTGTTTTTTTTATGATGTAGGGTTGCAGAATTATGTGCAAACGGCAAAGCTTTTCATCCGAACGTAAAAAACAACTCGTTGCATTTTGCAAGCCGCTCGGCTTACGCTTTCGCGAGCTTGCGTTCCTCGAACTTGCATTCCGCCACCGTTCGTATTCGAACGAAAGCGACGACAAACGTCCCGTCAACAACGAACGTCTCGAGTTTTTAGGCGATTCGGTGCTGGGGCTCGCGGCGGCTTCATACCTGTACAAAACCTTCGAAGACAATCCCGAAGGGGACTTGGCGCGGATCAAAGCCGTCGTCGTGTCGGAAAAAACGCTTGCGCCGATCGCGCTCCGCTTCGGTATCGATAAAATGCTCGTTTTGGGACACGGCGAGGAGCTCAGCGGCGGCAGGAACAAACCCGCGATTCTTGCCGACTGTATGGAATCGATTATCGGTGCGTACTTTCTCGACTCGGGCTATGCGGCTGCCGAAAAATACGTGCTTTCATTTCTCGTCCCCGAAATTGAAAAAGTGCACGACGACCGCGGCTCGAAAGATTATAAAACGCTGCTCCAGGAATTGTATCAAAAAAAGACGAAAGCCTGTCCGCACTACGAAACGGTGAGTGTCACAGGCCCCGATCACGACCGCACGTTTTCCGTTACGGTGCACCTCGGAAATGTCGCATACGGTCCCGAAAGCGGAAAGAGTAAAAAAGAAGCGGAACAAAAGGCTGCAAAAAAAGCGTATATGCTTCTGACAGGGTTGTCGAAAAAGTAACCGACTTTTGAGGCAGACCCTCTGACAGATGCGTAAATTTGTGCTATACTGAAAGGCAATATGGCACAGCAAAAGAAAACAAAAAAAAGATCGTCTTTTTTTACATCACTCGGTTTTATCGTCCTCGTCGTGACGGCAGCCGTTTTTTCGGCTCTCGGCGTTTTCGGTTTTTTTCAAAAACTCGATTACCGTATGTACGATTTTTTGCTCAGCCTCCGAAGAGAGCCGAAGCAATCGGAAAAGATTTTATTCGTTAACATCGACGACGAGTCGATTCAAGCGCTCGGCGAATGGCCGTGGAGCCGCGACATCATCGCCGATTGTCTTTTGCGTATACGCGAACTCGGTGCGGAAAGCGTCGTTTTCGATGTCGAATACCTTTCGCCGTCTCCGCGGGGGGTGGCGCCGAACGCCGAAGAAAATATGAACGCGGCGATTTCGGCAGGCCGAAGCGACATCACCGGCGTCATCAACGAACTTTCCGAATCGGTGAGCCGCGGCTTCATTTCCCGCGCGGAGCTGCCGGCAGTGACGAAAGATATGATCGCCGATTACATCGATCCGGCTCTTTCGAATATGCGGGCCGATATCGCATCGAAAATGTACCGCGACAACGACGATTATTTTGCAAGGGCGATTCAATTTTTCGGCAACACGTGGCTTACGGTAAATACGCGCGACGTTGCGATTACGCTTTCCGACGAAGACAAAGCGTATGCGCAAAAACGCATTTTGCTTTCGAACGTTACCGATGCAGGCGGTTTTATTCCGCGCGACATCAATATACGTCCGACGAACAGTACAACGGACAAAAGACGGGATTCTCTCCCGCGCTTCATACGCTCATCGCGCACGCGGCGGGAGCGGGTTTTACGAACGTCGTCATCGACAGCGACGGCACGCGGCGGCGAATCGAACTACTCTACGATTACGACGGAAAATACGCGGCTCAGCTTTCTTTTGCCCCGCTTTTGCATATAGTCGACGCAGAACGCATCGAGCGCACGCGGAACTCGCTCATCGTGTTCAACGCGCTTTTTCCCGGAGAATCGGAGCGGACGACCGTAAAAATCCCGCTCGACAGCCGCGGGCGCATGCTCATCAACTGGCTGCACAGGGAGCAGGGAAAATCGTTTAAAAACGAATCGGTCGTCTTTTTAAAAGATCTCGATTTTATCGAAGAGGCGCTTATTACTACGCTCGGCAATATACGGGGCAACGAACTGCTCGCCCCGGACGGAAGCGCGCTCAGTTATATAGGAGCTGCGGAAAAATTATTAAAACAATATAAAGCGCTTAACGAAAAAAAGCAGGTACTGCTTGCTCGCTGCGCGGGTTTTAACGAAGACGGCGAACTCATCGACGGTATAAGCGCAAACGAATACGAATCCTACTTTGCCGCGCGGGAAGCCTTTTACGACGATATCGGTTTGTTTATCGACTCGGGCTATATGAGCTCGATCGAAGCGCGCATTGCAGAACTTTTAAAAGCGGGACTGCAGCAAGAGCAAGCCGACGGTTTTATCGACGTTATGAAAGAGCAATTCGGTATCTTCGCCGACAATTATAAAACCTACCGGCAGTACGTAAACGATATGAAAGACGTATACCGCGCGTCGTACTGTATCATAGGAAACACCGCGTCGAGCACAACCGATCTCGGAACGAATCCGTTTACACGAAGCTATCCGAACGTCGGCACACACGCGAACGTTATGAACACGATTTTGCAGCGCGATTTTATCACGCCGTTTCCGTGGTATTACGGCATGATCGCAGCCTTTTTGTTAATCTTTTTTGTCATGTTTATCACGTACGGCAGATCCGATATGATGCAGAATGTCGTAACCGGCATCGCAGTCTTTCTTATCGTGAGCGTCTTCGTCTTTCTTATGATCGTTCCGGGTTATTATATTCCGCCCGTCGCTTCCTGTCTTTTTATGCTTTTCATATATGTCGCGGGAATCATTTTGCGCTTTACGCTCAGCGATCGCGAAAAAAGATTTTTGCGCCGTGCGTTTTCGACCTACCTTTCAAAAGACGTCGTCAACGCGATCGTCGAAGATCCCGAAAAGCTTTCGCTCGGCGGAGAAGATAAACACATAACGGCGCTCTTTTCCGATATCAAAGGGTTTTCGTCGTTCAGCGAACTCGTCACGCCGACGCAGCTCGTATCGATTTTAAACGAGTACCTCGGTTTGCTCAGCGATACGATTTTGCGCTACAACGGCACGATCGATAAATACATCGGAGACGCGATCGTTTCTTTTTTCGGCGCTCCGATCGATTTGCCCGACCACGCATACCGCGCCTGCGCGGCGGCCGTGCGCATGAAGCAGGCGGAAAAATTGTACAACGAAAAGCATCTTGCTCACAGAGACATCCCGCGCGAGCTCGAAACGCGGATCGGCATCAATACGGGCAATATGGTCGTCGGAAACATGGGTACGAGCATGAAGATGAATTACACGATCATGGGCAACGACGTAAACCTCGCGAGCCGCCTTGAAGGCGTCAATAAAATCTACAAGTCGTGGATTCTCGTTTCGGAAACGACGTGGAAAGAAGCCGATTCGGGCGAACACAAAGGCGAGCTCGTCTCCCGCAGGCTCGATAAAGTGCGCGTCGTCGGGATCAATAAGCCCGTGCAGCTGTACAATATACTCGGCTTTAGAAGCGAAATGCCGCCGGATGAACTTGCATCCCTCGACGAATTTCACGAAGCGCTCGACAAATACCTCGCACGGGATTTTAAAAAGGCGGGAAAAATGTTTATGAATGCGAATAAACTGAATCCTGCCGACGGAGCGTCTCTCGTGTTTGCCGAACGCTGCAAAGATTACCTCAAGCAGGGCATCCCCGACGATTGGGACGGAGTGATGAATATGACGACAAAATAACGGAAAGAATTGCAGCGCGTGCGGCCGTGTGTTTACTTATACCGATATTCTACTCGCATTGTGCATTTTCCGAAAGCGGATTATACTGATTTTTATGAACATCGACCGGAACCGCTACTATGAAAAAATGACTGCAACGCCCGCGTCACGTCTTGTGCTTTCGCTCGGTTTTCCGACGACGGTCAGTATGCTCGTCACAAATATCTACAACGTGGCCGACACGTTTTTCGTAGGCCTCGTCGGTACGAGCGCGTCCGCCGCGGTCGGCGTCGTTTTCGGTTTGCAGGCTATCTTTCAGGCGGTCGGTTTTATGCACGGACACGGCGCGGGCAGCAATATCGCGCGGCACCTCGGAAAAAAGGAAGTTGACGAAGCGTCCGTCTATGCCTCTACGAGTTTTTTTCTGGCACTGGCGGCGGGACTGCTTTTTATCGCCCTCGGTTTTTTGTGCATCGATCCGCTGTGCCGCCTTTTCGGAAGTACCGATACGATTTTGCCCTATGCGCGCGAATACGCATTTTGGATTTTCCTTGCGGCTCCCGCGATGACGGTCGGCTGCGTGACGAACAATATTTTACGCTATGAGGGCAGGGCGGCTCTTGCGATGGTCGGACTTGTCAGCGGCGGGCTTATCAATATCTTTCTCGACTGGCTTATGGTGTGCGTATTTCACAGAGGCGTTTCGGGTGCGGGTTTTGCGACGATGATAAGTCAATATATCGCCGTCGTTATTTTGATATCCATGTTTTTGATCGGAAAGACGCAGAGCCGCCTTTCGATAAAAGCGTTTTCGAAAACTTCGCGCGAAATCTGTTTCGACATTTGGCGTGTCGGCTCTCCAAGCTTGACGCGGCAGGGACTGCACAGCATTTCCGCAATGGTACTCAACAACTGCGCGGCCGTGTGGGGAGATGCGGCGGTCGCCGCTATGGCGATTGTCGGAAAACTTTCCAATTTTTTATTTTGTGTAGCCGTCGGCATCGGGCAGGGATTTCAGCCCGTATCCGCGTTCAACTACGGAGCCGGAAAATACAGCCGCGTGCGCACTGCTTTTTTTACCGCCGCCGTTATGGGAACTGTTTTTTTATCCGCATTCGCTCTTGCAGCTTTTATATTCGCACCCGAGCTTGTCCGCGCTATGCGGAACGATGAAGAAGTCGTTTCGATCGGCGCCTTTGCGCTCCGTGCCGCATGCGCTTCTCTTCCTTTCGTGCCTCTGTCGATCATCGGTGAAATGCTTTTTCAGTCGACGGGCTTTGCGGGAAAAGCACTCCTTATATCTTCGCTTCGAAGCGGTGTCCTCTTCGTTCCGATCGTTATCGTATGCTCAGTGACGATGGAATTGTTCGGTCTTGAAATATCGCAGAGTACGGCAAACGTGCTTGCGTGTTTTTTATCGCTTCCGGTTATCGTACGGTTTTTAAAACGACTTCCCGAAGATGAGGAGTGAAGAGAGCGCAAGCGAACCGAAATATATCGTTGCAGGCGAATGAGATCAAGATGTAAAAATGCGGCAGGCGTTGTTACCGTGCGCCGATAAAAGCAAGCGGGGCTGTTTCAGAAATCGCTTACTTTTTCGACAGCCCCAATGTTCGTATGATACCGATAATCAGTGGAAAATATTGATAATTCCGCCTAAGACGATACCGACCAGACAGAAGTCCGCGTCGCTGAACGTCGTACTGACGAAGCCGAGATTTCCGAGCCGCGGCATGAGTATGATCGGCAGGAATGTAATCAACAGGCCGTTTATAAACGAACCGAAAAAGCAGCCCCTGCGTCCGCCGGTCGCGTTGCCGAAAACGCCGGCCGAAGCGCCGCAGAAAAAGTGGGGAACGACGCCGGGAATGATGATCGGCAGTTTAAACACGATGCACAGCAGCATTCCCAAGACACCGCCCAAAAAGCTCGACAAAAATCCGATGAGAACCGCGTTCGGTGCATAGGGGAATACGACGGGGCAGTCCAAAGCAGGCTTTGCATTCGGTACGAGTTTTTGCGAAATACCGGTAAATGCCGGAACGATTTCTCCGAGGATTAAGCGGACGCCCGACAAAACGATATATACGCCGCCTGCAAAAGTGATGGATTGCAAAATCGAAAATACGATAAAGTTTTGTCCGCCGCTTTCATTGGTCTGTACGTATTCGGGGCCTGCGACGATGGCCGAGATGATAAAGATAAGTCCCATCGTTACGGAAATCGCAACGGGCGTATCGCGGAAAAATCCGAGCCATTTGGGAAATTGAATTTCTTCGGTCGATTTCGAACCTTTACCGACGAGTTTGCCGATGTATGCAGACGTCATATAGCCGAAGATACCGAAGTGTCCGAATGCGATATCGTTCGTTCCGGTGATTTTCCGCATAACGGGCTGCGCCCACGCGGGGAAAACGGCCATGACAAAACCCAAAATCAACGAGCCGACTAAGATAAGCAGCCAGCCGCTTAATCCGCCGACGGAAAGGATGACGGCGATCAGGATGGCCATGTAAATGGTAAGATGTCCCGTTAAGAATATGTATTTCAACGGCGTAAAGCGGGCGATGAGAATATTTACCACCATGCCGAAAAACATGATGAGCGCCATTTCGGAACCCATCGACTTTTGCGCGATGGACACGATGGCTTCATTGTTCGGAACGATTCCTTGTATATGGAAGCCGTACTGAAACATACCCGAAAAATGGCCTAAGGCGCCGACGATCACCGATGCACCGGCTCCAAGTACCAAAAATCCCAAAATACTTTTGATAAAGCCTTTTACGCATTCCGACGCATCTTTTTTTTGGATCAATAAGCCGATTAAAGCTACCAATCCGACGAGCACGGCGGGAACGCTCAATACGTCATTCCTCAAAAAACGAAAAAATCCCATCTTTTCCTCCATAAAAACTTTTGCAGGAAATATCAATTTCCGAAAAAGTTTTTAGCCGTGCGCGCACGCGCACACGTTCAATAGTCGAGTTTGCAAAATAAAGTATATCGTATTCATTCGATTTTTATCGAAACGG
>NZ_AVQI01000063.1 GCF_000468115.1 Treponema socranskii subsp. socranskii VPI DR56BR1116 = ATCC 35536 | reverse complement strand
CGCAGGTTTTTCGGGCATCGTCATAAAGGCGTCGGAAAGGCGTAATGTCGCGGTTTCGGGGTAATCTTCTTCCCCGTTATAAAACACATAGAATTCGGGCGTCGGAATCTTCTTCAATCTGCGGAGATAGCGGTCGCGCGGGTTTTGAATGAGTTCGTAGAGACGGGCTGCGTACTGTAAAAAGCGGAGCGGCATGTTGGCGTTTATCGTGGATTGGTGTTCTACCAATACGATGATCTTTCCGTCGACGAGGCGGGCGACGTCGTTCCGGAACGCCATGTACATCACCTGTTCGAGGCGGAGCGGTTCGAGTTCCGTCGATGCGTCAAGTTCTGTCCCATGCAATGCGTTGTAGAGGGCGAGGAAGTTCGCCTTTGCGTTTTTATCCTCGCCGAAAAAATCGACGAAGACGGAATCTTTATACCGACGATTGTGTGTTGCCATAAAACCTCCAAGAAATGTCTGCTATATATATCGCGGAGATGTTGCGATTTCGGAGTTTTTTGAAGTAATTTCGGAGGAGAGTTATTTCATCTTTATCTGTTTGAAAGATCCGTTCAACGCAGGCTTACCCGTATATACGTTCCATAACGTGTGCAGTGAAGACGGCAGTATTCTTCTTGATGACAATCGTATAAGGTGTTTTATAATGTGAACGCCTACAGTAAAGAAGATGAGCCTGAATTATGTGCATTGCTGCAGTATTTTTGCGAGAGGCGGACGGCGAGCGGTTTTACACAGCGGATCGATGCGTTTGTCGGAAAAACGAAACGGAACGAAAAGTTCAGGAGCTTATATATGTCTTTTTTTATACAACGAATGACCGGCCTCTCGGAAGCCGAAATCAAAAAAATGTAATTGTATTTACCCTTTAAACTCGCCATTCGGCTTTTTCAGGTAAAAATTGATTTCCGTGCATCCCGCTTCGGAGTGCTAGCCGATTGCGTATTTTATCGATATACTTGTACTATTATGGATAATCGAACGAAGGCGGCAAAACTATGGCCGCTCGTGCTGACGCTCGTCGTCGTCGCTGTCGACCAAATCACAAAATATGTAATCGTTAAAACGATACCGCCGTTTACGATCGGTTCATCGTTTTTCGGCGGCATACTGCGCATCGTGCACGTATCGAATACGGGCGTCGCATTCAGCGTCGGCGACAGCCTGCCCGATACGGCCAGGCGATTTTTGTTTGCGATCCTTCCGCTCGTCGTAATCGGCGTCGTGTTTGCCGTATACTTCAGAAACGATACGTTTACAAAGCTGCAGCGGTGGACGATCTGCGGCATCGTCGGAGGAGGGCTCGGAAATCTCATCGACCGATTTGCGCGAGCCGAAGGCGTCGTCGACTTTATCGATGTCGATATCCCGAACATCGCCGTGCCGGGCTTGTTTTCGCTTGAACGGTGGCCGACGTTCAACGTTGCAGACGCATCGATCGTCGTTTGCTGTGCGATTCTTATCGTTTTATTTATGAAAACGGCCGGTGCGGAAAGCGGGAGGAAGCCCGATGGAATATAATAATTATTCCGATATTGATCGTATGGAAATCGAAGCGGAAAAAAAGCGGCGCGAAGCGATTATTAAAAAAAACGAACTGAAGCGCAATACGATTCTTTTTACGATCGCAAGCTGCATCGTTCAAGTGATCCTCATGCTCGCCTTGATGACGGTGCTGTACATCCTCGCCGCCGTCCTGTGCTATCGCGTTTTCAATTTGAAATCCGCGCTCCCGATTCAAATCGCCTCTCCGCTCGTATTTATCGGCGGAATGGTTTCCGGTTTTATCCTGCACAAAAAGATCATGTACGTTATTATCGATAAATTGAATCTGTACGATAAATTGCAAAAGGGACTCGGCGATTATTATCGTCCGCGCAAATCGCGGAATGAAAAGCAGGGCAATTCGTAAATCGGAGCATCCATGAAAAAGATCGGTATTATCGGAGCGATGGAAGTCGAAGTGCAAACGCTTGCATCTTCGATGACCGGAGAAGACGGAAAGGGTTCTCCGCAATTAATAAAATCAGGACATCTTTCGTTTTACGACGGTATGCTTTCGGATGTCCGCGCGGTCGTCGTAAAAAGCGGCGTCGGTAAAGTGAACGCAGCTCTCTGTGCCGCGCGCCTCATATCGGAATTCGGCGTAACGCATATCGTAAATACCGGTATCGCCGGAGCGGCCGCTTCGTCTCTCGGTGTCTTCGATGTCGTCGTTTCAACCGACGCGATGTATCACGATGTCGACGCGACTCTTTTCGGTTATAAACCCTGCGAAATCCCGCAGATGGATGCGTATTGTTTTCCGGCGGATAAAAATTTAATCAGGGCGGCCGAAAAGGCATTTGCAAAAACGGATGCGGCAAAAAAATATACATTAGTAAAAGGGCGCGTCGCTTCAGGCGACCGGTTTATCGCGGACGGAAAAGCAAAGCGGCGCATAAAAGAGCTGTGCAATCCCGCGTGTATCGAAATGGAAGGAGCCGCTATCGCGCATACGTGTTATTTGAACGATGTACCCTTTGTGATCATCCGCGCCATGTCGGATACCGCGGACGAAAACGGGGGAAAAGCGATTGCGTTCAACGAAAAAAAGGCCGCCGAAGAGAGCGCGGCCATCGTTATCGAAATGATGAAATTATTATAAGCGGAGTGTGTACTTAAGCATCTATGAACCTTTTGGAAAAATTTAAAGAGACGGCGTCGTCCGTTCTCCCCGTTATGGCCATCGTGCTCATACTCGGAGTCACTGCAGCCCCGCTCGGAAGCGATCTGCTTTTGCGATTTTTTGTCGGCGGCATTCTGCTCATCACGGGCTTGACGATTTTTTTGCTCGGCGTCGATGTCGGCATTCTTCCGCTCGGAGCGCAGGGCGGTTCGGAGTTGACAAAGCGGAGGAACCTTCCGCTTTTGCTCGGCGCGTCTTTTCTCATCGGCTTTCTCGTCACCGCATCGGAGCCCGATATCCAAGTGCTCGCCGATCAAGTGCGGAGCGTTTTTCCGCTCGTAAACAAACTGATTTTTATCATGATGATTGCGCTCGGCGTCGGTCTGTACGTTATGCTCGGACTTTTGCGTACGGTTATGCGCCTGTCGCTGAAGATAATCCTTGCGATTTCCTACGTCGTTATTTTTATACTGGCCTTTGCAGCTCCGCAGAGTTTTGTCGGGATCGCCTTCGATTCGGGAGGAGCGACGACGGGGCCGATGACGGTGCCCTTTATCATGGCGCTCGGTATCGGCGTTTCATCCGCACGCTTGAGTTCGAAGGGCGGATCGAGCGATTCGCAAAGCGATAATTTTGGGCTTACGGGTATGGCGTCCGTCGGGCCGATTATGGCGGTGCTGTTCTACGGTTTGATGCTTTCGCATCATGCGTCCGTCGTTTCCGAAACGCCTGCAGCGCTTGCGGGAGGAAAAGCGGTACAGGGGCTCCGCGCATTTACTGCGGTGCTGCCCCATATCGTGCAGGAAGCCGCTTTTTCGCTTCTTCCGGTTCTCGTGCTCTTTGTCGTATTTCAGTTTTTTTTGCTCCGCCTGCCGCCCAGGCAAGTTGCCCGTATGATTGTGGGTTTTATCTACAGTTATATCGGGCTCGTCGTTTTTCTCGTCGGCGTCAACGGCGGTTTTATGACGGCGGGGAGAAAGCTCGGTGAACTGCTCGGCATGCGCGCAGCACAAAGCGGCGGGCTTTGGACGGTGCTCCTTATCGGCACGGGGCTTTTGATCGGTGCAGTCGTCGTGTGCGCAGAACCCGCCGTATGGGTACTCACCGATCAGGTCGAATCGATTTCGGGCGGTACGATAAAGCGAAAAGCGCTGCTCGTTTTTTTGTCGGCGGGAGCGGCGATTGCAATTGGGCTTGCGATGATGCGTGCGCTCACCGGATTCAATATCATGTATATCCTCGTACCCGGCTATGCGACTGCTCTTATATTGATGATCTTTTGTCCGAAGCTCTTTACCGGCATCGCCTTCGATTCGGGGGGCGTCGCGTCGGGTCCCATAAGTTCGACCTTTGTGCTTTCGTTTGCTCTCGGCGCGTCTCAGGCGGCAGGAGGCAGTTTCGACGCATTCGGTGTTATTGCACTCATCGCGATGACGCCGCTTATTGCGATCCAAGTGCTCGGCCTTGTATTTCAGCATAAAAAAAGGGGAGGTGATAAAAAGTGATGACGGCATACGATTTAATAATCTGCATCGTTCCGCACGACGAAGGCGAGTTTATCACAAAAACTGCGGTGAGTGCGGGCGCGGGCGGCGGGACTGTTATGATGGGGCGCGGCACGACGGCAAGCGGCGTGCTGCATGCGCTGGCCCTCGGCGATATGCCGAAAGACATCGTATACATACTCGTTCCCGCAGAAAAAAAATCGGACGTTGTCGATGCGATTACCGCAGCATCGGAAGCGAAAAAGAAAAAATTCGGCGTACTCGTTACGGCCGAATCGGCAAAATTATTAAAAACCGGAACCGTTTCGGGAGGCGGAGATTATATGGCTCAAAAAACGACACATCAGATGATCACCGTGATCGCAAATAAAGGTTATGCGGACGATATTATGGCGGCAGCTCGGAAAGCGGGAGCCGGAGGGGGCACGATCATCAATGCACGGGGAACTGCAACGCCGGGAGATGCGAAATTTTTCGGTATGGAAATCGTCCCCGAAAAGGAGATGATTTTTATTATCATCGATTCCGAAAAGCTCGACGGCGTTTTTGAAGCCGTTCGTACGCTGCCCTGTCTTGCAGAGCCCGGAAGCGGCATCGCATTTTGTACTCCGGTCGGAGACTTTACCCTGCTCGGGAAAAAGTCGTGAAAACCGCCGATGCCGTACTGTGCGCGCTTTCAAAGCCTGAGACGGCAGACGGTTTTATTTCAGGCGAAGCGCTTGCCGAAAGAGCGGGTGTCTCTCGTCAGGCGGTGTGGAAAGCGGTAAGGCAGCTGCGCCTTATGGGTGCCCGAATCGAAGCCGTAACGAACAGGGGCTATCACCTTTTGGGTACGGGCGGCATCCTTTCGGAAAAAGCCGTCGCTTCGCTTATCGACGAAACATTTCGTGCGCGCGTTTTCGTCTATCAAAAAATCGATTCGACGAATACCGAAGCGAAGCGGCGTTTGGCGGAAACTTCCGACGTGCGCTCCCTCAACAACACCGTGATTATCGCGTCTTCTCAAACGGCCGGCCGCGGAAGGCTCCGCCGTACGTTTTATTCGCCCGACGGTTCGGGTTTGTATCTTTCGATCATCTATGCGCCGAAGGAAAAAATCGAATCACCTGCGCTCCTGACCGCGACGGCGGCAGTCGGTGTGTGCCGCGCGCTCTTTTCGCTTTACGATGCCGATGCAAAGATCAAATGGGTAAACGATATTTTTATGCGCGGCAAAAAAGTGTGCGGCATCCTCACCGAAGGCCTTACCGATTTTGAGCGCGGCGGCATTTCGTGCGCTGTCGTCGGCATCGGCGTAAATATCGCGCCGCAAAATTTTCCGCACGACATCGCAGACATTGCGACTTCCGTGCTCGATGACAAAAAAGCCGATACGAAACGGAGCGCGCTTGCGGCGGCGATCGTAAACGAAGTGCTTTCGATTTACACATCCGGCAAAAAAGGTTTTGTCCGCGCGATGAAAGAATACCGTGAGCGCTCGATGCTGACGGGAAAAACGGTAAGAGTGCATCCCGTCATAAACGGCGCCGAATCGTATGAAGCGGAAGTGACCGGCGTCGGTGAAGACGCGAAATTGATCGTAAAAACCGAAGACGGAAAGGAGCGCTTTCTCGACAGCGGAGAAGTGACGCTTCATTCGAATTGAACGAAATACGGTTTTGATAACCTATAATTTTCGGCGCCGACGTTGCGATAATGCCGGCTGCATGGTATACTGTAATTGATATCAAAAAAACGGAGTGTGGCATGGACGAACAGGAATTGGATCCGTCAATCGCGGCATTGCTTGCGGAAGCGGAACGGTCGCATCAAATCAGCGAAGCGGAATCGAATACGGCAGAGGCGGATGTACTGCCCGAAACGCAAACTGACGACGCCTCCGAACGGAGAGTGCCGAAAGGAATTCACGATGTCGATCTGGGCATCAAAGCTTTCGGACCGCAGGGAAAAATGTTGAACGATGCTCCGTCCGGTGTTTTCGACGACCCGCAGTATTATAAAACGGCACTTTCCGGTGAAAACGAATCGGCGCAGCGCGTGCACGTGCAGCTTTCAAAATATCTTACGAGCCAGGATCCGAAAGATCGTTCGGTTTTTCGCCAAAATATTATTTCGGCGTATTGGGAACTGTTGCGCGGTATGTCGGAAAAATCGGGCAATATACGTTTACCCATGCCCAAACGTATGCTTATGCGTTTCGGCGTTTTGCTTCCGTCGCTTTTTAAGCCCGAACAAAAGGATTTTTTTTCGCGCATCATATTCGAAAATCTGACGAACGAACCGATCCTTTACATGGACGAATGGTTTAAAGAAGTCCTCTCCGGGCGCATGAATATTTCGATGACGGACGAGCCGCCGTCGTCGCGCAAGATCAGCAAAAATCCCGATGAAGCACAGATGCAGGAGCAGACGCGGCTCATGCAGCTGCAGTCGAAAAATTCCGGCAAACTGCAAAGCGCGGAAAGTATGCTCACGATGAAAGAGCACGAACGCGAGATGCTCGAAATCGAACTGAAGCGTCTAGTCAACGATATATGCGAACACCAGCCGTATTTCGGGCTCGAACCGCATCTCGCGCCGTATACCGAATCGCAAAAGCACGAGTTTTCCGAGATAAGCGACAAGCTGCGAAACCTTTCGCGCAACGACAAAGAGCTTTCAAAAAATTTGCGGGAGTTTGAAGAAGCGAAAGGTATTTTCGACAGCGTACAGGAAAAGCTCGATGCGGGACCGGAAATCGTCGAAATGAATACGGGCGATTTGAAAACCGAATTCGATACGGTGCGTCAGATGGCAAAGATGACGGTCGGCCGGCAGGGAAATCAGTTTCCGATTTTTACACGCGAATTTTTTCACTGCACCGAAAAGGGAACGGGTACGCGCGAAAACGTGCTCGAAGTTATGCGCTGGATCGAATCGATCGACCCGGGTGCGTTTTGCCGCATTCACAAAAGCGTACCGAACAGAATCATTCCGTATACGCTGCTCGTGCCGACTTACGGCGACCGCGGTTTTTGTTGGCAGCCTTTCGACCGCTATAATCTCGTGACGAGCCGCGGGCGTATCGTTATTCCGATGTATCCGCGCGATCTGCACATAGCCGTGTTGACCGCAGTTGCAGACCTTCGTTGGCAGGTTGCAAAAGAAAAAGCGTCGTATTATTGGATGGAAGAAGGTCTTACCGGACAATATTATCAATACATCGATCGGCAAAAATTAAAAGGCGACCTCAAACAATTCTTTATCGAAGACTACATCTTGTGGATGACAAAAGAATCAACGGGCGTGCAGCGGCTCGATAAAGAAGTGCGCGGCATCTTTTGGCGCAATATGCCGTTCCCTCAAGCGCTCAAAGAAGAGCTTAGGAAGCGAAGCCTCGTGTACGACGAGTTGTGCATCAAAGATAACAACCGCGCGATGTCGGACGGATATTGATCGGCAGTCCGTGCGGCGTTTATCGCACGGTTACGATGATTTTATCGACTATCGTTTTCGCTGTCGTCAATTTTGAAACGTCTGTGTAAATCTTTCCGTCGCTGCCGTCTTCGGATCCCGTTCCCGTAAGTGAAAGCGCGATTTCGCCGCCGGCACCCGAAGGAATCTTCGCTTCGTATACGACGGATGGCTGGCCGTTGACGCCGGAATTTTTCTTTGTATAAAAATCGTTGTAGTCGAAACTCGTGTTGAACTCCGCTTTGATAACGTATATTTCGTCGTCGATTTCGGCGGTAAACACGACGCCTCCTTTCGGCGTTGCGGCCGTTACGGCGTCCACGTCGGAATTGGCCGGAGCGCCTTTCGCGCTTTCGTAGTGCGCCGCATGGTACCATACCGGAAGCGATTCCGGCCGGCCGGCTTTCGGACCGACGATCCAATTACGCTTGCTTGCGCGCTGCGTGACGTAAAGCGTGCGCACGTAGTTTCCGTTCGCATCTTCAAGCCAAACGGCGCATTGAGACGCCATCTTTTCTTTCCAATTTTTTCCGGCTCCGATACTGACGGTCGCTTCTCTTGCGAAAAGCGCCGTGCCCAAAAGCAGGATTCCCATAATCGCACATGCTTTTTTCATTATATACCTCCAAAAATTGCATTCATCCATATAGCGATAAAGCGATCCGTATATCGCTTTCCGTTATTCCAATATTTTTTATCGCATTTTTTTAAGATGACCGATTCGATGCAGCCCCACAATCCCGAAACGAGCACACCCACGTCGAGGGCGGGATTCGCCGAACGCGCGATACCGCTTTGAACGCATTCTTTGAGCAGGGCGGTTCCGGTTCTGTTGCACACATAATACCGTTCTATAATTTTATCGTCCGCATCCGATGCCGATTCGATACCCTGCATGACCAGCAGCGCTCTCCGCGGATTTTCAAAGCACCATGTGCGGAACGCATCGATCGCGCCGTACAGCCGCTTTTTGCCGGGCCGCGAACCTTTCGCCCCGTCTGCGATTCGGGCGTTGAGCTCGTTTAAGCAATCGAGACTGATCGCTTGAAAGAGTTCGTCTTTGTCTTTGTAATAGTGGTAGATATTTGCCGCCGTAATTCCGCAATTCGAGGCAATATCGCGCATGGCGATCTCGTCGGGGTTTTTGTGCATGAGCAGTTCAAGCGTTTTCGTCTTTATCGCCGGAACGATTTCCGGATTCGCGTTCCGCATGTCGCCTCCTTGTAAGATTTTTGTAAACAATGATAATTTAACGCTGTTCAATTATTCTGTCAAGAGGTGCTGTAAAAAAAACTGTGTTTTCGCGGGCGTTATCGCGCTGCCGCGAGAGCGGTGAAGGTTTTGATTGATGTTCGGAATATAGAGACTGCCGAAAAAGCCGAGTGCTTTTTCGGCAATGCTCAGTGTGCGGCAAAAAACGCGCCGAAAGATTTTACGATATCGGCTCCCGCGATAAAAGTGCCGGTCGAACTTCCGAGTGTCGAAAGCAAAAACACGAGGAGCACGCGAAGGATGCGGTTGCGGTACCAGCCTTTTATGCTTCCGGCATCGATTTGCAGGCTTTCCATATCGGACACTTTCGGTTTGCAAAAATACGTCTGCACGACGCCCGTGACGAGTCCGACGCCGATAACCGGTGTGAGAGACGTGACCGGAGCTCCTACGGCTGCGGCCGCAATCGTAATCGGGTGTCCGCCGGCCGCAAGCGTGCCGAGCGCCGCAAGAGAAGCGTTCCACAGTATCCAACTTCCGATCATTTCGCTTCCGACGTGCTTTCCGCCGAGCGCAAAGCCGAGGGCGACGAGGGCGATTATCGCGAGCGGGATGAGCCAGCCGGCGTATTTTGCAATCCCCCTTTTCGGCGGTGCTTGGTCGATGTCGCTCGTGTCGGTTGTCTCGTCTCCGGCTGCGATTTTTTTGAGGTGCGCTTCCACGCCGGGAAGGTGCCCCGCACCGAGGACTGCAAGTACGTGGTCGCCGTTTGCTTCCCAAATGCGAGAAGCGAGGTAGCGGTTGCGCTCGTTTATGAGCACTTCCTGTACCGCGGGCAAATATTCTGCGAGCTCGGTCATCATCGAATCCATTTCATTCGATTTTTTCAAAGCTTCGATCTGTTCGGGCGATATTTTTTCTTTGTCGAATGCGCTTGCGATGAGTGCGGAAATCAATTTGCTTTTTCCCCACAGCGAATTTTTCGCCCATGCCCGACGGAGCGTTACGGCTATCGGCCGGTCGACCATGATCGACGGAATGCCGAGTTCGGAAGCGGTGTTCATTGCGGCGAGCATTTCGTCTCCCGGTTTTACGCCGACGTTTTCGCCGAGCCGCTTTTGAAAAGACGCGAGTACCAAATTTGCCAAAAGCAAAAAACCTTCTTTACGCTTCAGCACCGCGATGATATCGAGCTTACGGTAGCTTTCGGGATCGGTCATGGAACGGCTGCGCTTTTCGTCGAGCTCGATTGCGACGCAGTCGGGCTTTTGCTTTTTAATCGCGTCCGTCACTTCTTGTATACTTTCGTTTGAAACGTGCGCGGTTCCAAGCAGCGTAATCGTCCGTCCGTTCAGTAAAATCGTTTTTTGCGTATTGCTCACTTTCCGAGGCTCCATTCGGCAAGCCGGTATTCGAAAAACATCGGGGCTTGCATTTTAATAATTTTTGAATAATATTCGTTTGCGAGCTTTGCCGAACCTTTGAGCTCGTAGAACAATCCCATGTAATACCACATCCTGCCGCGATCGGACGGTTTGTCGATTTTATCGATTTTGAGCCTGAGCGAATTTTCCGCGTTGAATCCGCCCTGATCGTGATAGAGACGCATCATTTCGTAGGCGAGCGATGTGCGATCAAAGCCGCGCATCGTCTGCGCTAAAAATTTTTTGCAGTCGATGACGTTTTTTTCTTTGAGATACGCGGCGGCTGTCATGAGCACATAGGAAAAATCGCTTTTGTTGTACGAATACGCTTTTTGAAACGCGGTGCGTGACGCCGCCCAATTCCCTTCATGCCATTCGAGCAGGCCGATATCTTTGTATGCGTAAAAATAGGCGGGATTCGTTTCGGCAACTTTATTAAAATCGGCGAGCGCTTCTTTATATTTTTTTTGTTCGTCGTAGAGCCCTGCCCGGTACACGTATGCAAGAAAATACGACGGATCGAGCGCGATTGCTCTTGTCCACGCAGCTTCCGCTTCTTCGAATTTGCCGCGGTAGCGAAGGTAGGTTCCCAAATCGAGGTAAAAGTCGTAATTCGAATCGTCGACAGCAATTGCCTTTTCTATGTATGCCGATGCTCGAAGATAATTATTATCGTCGGCTTCGATCTTCCCCAAATACGAGAGGGCAAGCGCATGGGAAGCGTCCTCTGCGAGGATCGCTTCGAAGGATTTTTTCGCTTCGGCTATGTTGCCGATATAAAACGCTGTCTGTCCGAAACCGAAAAGCGCGTCGATATTGCCGCTTTCGCTCTGCAGGGCTTTTTTGTATGCGGCGTTTGCAAGTTTGAATTTGTGCTTGAGCGCATATTGCTCGGCGAGCGCGATGTTTGCCGCCGCATTGTTCGGATCGGAAGCGAGAAGACGTTTGATAAATGCGTCCGCTTTTCTTTTGTCGCCCGATGCAAGCGCTGTCTGCATATTGAGTTCGAGCACGTCGATATTGTCCGCATCCCGTTCCAAAAGCGCCTCTCCTGCGGCTTTCGCTTCTTCCGTGCGCCCTGCCGAAAGAAGGAGTGATGCGCGGAGGATTTCGATTTCCGCGTTTTCTTTGAGCGCATCGGGAAGATTTTCAAACGATGCGAGCGCGCCGTCCGTATCGTTTGCTGCAAGATACGATTGCAGGTGCCGAACGAATGCGATATCCGCAGGAACGACCGTCTCTTCGCTCTGTACGGCGGTCGGCTCTTCTGCAACGGAAGGGGAGGATGCTTTCACTTCGGTAATTTCGGCTTTGCTCTCCGTGCCGCCCGTTTCCGCATTAACCGTATCGGACGGCTTTTCCGTCTGCATTTCCGTTCCTTCGGAGGGAACGGCTTTCGTGCTTTGCGGAGGAGAAAGCGCCTCTGCGCTTTTCTGCAGGCCGTTTGCGTTTTGCCCGCTTTTCGGCGTACTTGCGCACGATATAAACAATACGGTGAGTACGGCTGCGAATATGCCGCCTACGCGGCTGAGGGATTTTTTCATCGTGTATTCCTTACTGTTTTCTCATATATAATACATAAAAAAGAACAAAATTACACCGACGGTTGCAATTCCTTGCGCCATTGGGTACACTGTCGGCAATGTATAGGAATTTTGTCCGGAAGTCACTTGGGCTCCTTTTTGCGTATATCGTTATAATTGTCGGCATTTTTATCCTGCAATTTAGGAGTGATTCCGTCATATCGGAAAAGATCGGAAATCTTCGCATATCGCTTGCCGAAACGCGCGGAGACGACGGTATGGGTGTTTTGCGAAATCGGATGATCGTGTCGTTTAACGGTATTACGTTTACGGCCGACGATACGCATCCTTTGACACTTGCCGTGCGCGGCGAGCGGACGCCTCGAAACCTTGCGCTCGTATCGTGGAAAAAGCCGACCCCGCGTTCCTGTGAATTTTCGTTCAGCGACGGCGTTTTGCTTTCGTTTTCGGTGAGCGGCAGCGCGGAAGCAGAGCGCTTGACCGTGCACGCTTCCCTGCCGGAAAACGCCGCCGACCTGCGTCTGCACTACGAAATCGTTCCGGGAGCCGCGGTCGTTTCCGAGACGGATACGCACGTACAGCTCGATATCAGAAACAGCCGATGGGAATTTGAAGCGGCTGAAATCTCAGGCGGCGCGGTTGCATTTACCGACCGCGCATCCGTCGCGTCGTATTCGTATTACGATGCGACGAAAAAATTCTCGTTTGAAAACACATCTCGTTTTGCGTCTGCGGAGCGGAGCGCGTATTCGGCAACGATCGTCGCTTTAAAGCAAAATTTAATAGCGGCGTTTGCCGGTCAGCAGGATATCACCGAACAGGAAGCCGTTTCGTTTGTCGCGGCTATGTCCGAGCGCGGCCGTTACAATGAAGCGATCAACGCGGTGCCTTCCTCGTTCAGGCGCGGCGTACAGCGCACCTATCTTTCGTCTCCGTATTTCGATACGCTTGCGACGATGAACCGTTCGCTCGAACAGCAGATCGCACGTTACCGCGATATCGTTTCGCAAAATACGATCGACGCGTTTTCCGTTTCCGGCATCGTTGACTATATGTGCATGCATCCGGGATCGGACGCAGTCAGAACTCTGTTGGCGACCGCTGCCAATGCGAACTCGCTTACCGTCTCGCAGGCGGCATCGATTCTCGCGGCTTACGATTTGCTTCTTGCCAAAAACGCCGATTTGGCGGCAATCGTGCAGAGCGCCGCTCAAGTCTGCATCGATAAAATTACCGAGTCTTGTTCCGTTGAAAACGAGCGGATTACGATTTCCGAAAACGGCGCTTTCGTATCGGTCGTTCAAGCGGCGGAAATAGGAGATGCTCTCGTGCGTTATGGGCAGGCGTCCGGAGAGGCGGCGCTCGAGCGAGGCGGCTACGTGATATTAAATTCGTACCTTGCGGAAAGCGCCTCGTTCGATCTCCGTACGCTTGCCGCTTTGTATCCGATCGTCGTGCACGACAATCCGTACTACCCGCATTTTGCGCTGCTCGGTTTCGACGGCGGAGATGCGGTATGGGCATGGACGTGCGCTGCGAATATGACGTATCAAAACGACGGCAGGGGAACGGTTACGGTGACGATAGATTTTCCGCAGTCGTATACGCATTACGTTATCATAAACGGCATACGGCGATTCAGAACGATTTACATTTACGATATGGCATTCCGCACCGATCCTCGCTTCGAAACGTACAACTCGTCGGGCTACGTGTACAGAGCGGATACGAATACGCTGCTCTTGAAGTCGCGCCACAAATCGCAGATAGAGACGATACGTTTTATCTATTCCGATGCGGCGCGCGAGGCTGCCGAGCGCAGGACGATCACTGAAACCGATGCGGCCGGCAATGTCATAGCTCCTCCGCCCGAGCCGTCCGCCCCCGCAAGCGCGCTGCCCGAAGGCAATATCCCGATGTCGACCGGCAACGCGTCTCCCGAATCTGCAGAGTGACGGCGGTACCGAGCGGAAGTTTCGTGCGGATTTTAGCGAGGCGCTTTTGAAAACCCGATTGAAATTTTTAGAGGGTCGCATAATTATTTCGGATACGGAGGGCTTCTAATGCCGCAAAAAATCGCAAACAAGATTATGCTCATTACCTATGCCGACTGCATGGGAAACGATCTGAAAGACCTCCAATATGTGCTTGAGCGGTATTTGGACGGAGCGGTCGGAGGTCTCCATATTTTACCGTTTTTTCCATCGTCGGCCGACCGCGGTTTTGCACCCTTAACATACAAAGAGGTCGATCCGCGATTCGGCACGTGGGACGATATCGCCTCTCTCGGAAAAAAATATTATCTCATGTACGATTACATGATAAATCATCTTTCGTCGGCGAGCACGATGTATAAGGATTTTTTGGCAAAAAAAGACGCTTCACGCTATCGTGATTTTTTTATCCGTTATAAAGATTTTTGGACGAAGGGGGAGCCGACTGCCGAAGATATCGACAGGCTCTATAAACGCAAAAATATTCCGTATATCGAAGCCGAATTTGCCGACGGTTCGAAAGAAAAACTGTGGACGACGTTCAGCGATTATCAAATCGATATCAATCAATATTCCGAAGAAGCGAAAAAATTTTTAAAAGACAATCTCATCTTTCTTTCCGAACACGGCGCTTCGATCGTCCGCCTCGATGCGGTCGCGTATGCGTCCAAGCGCGAAGGTACGGATTGTTTTTTTGTCGAACCAGAGATTTGGCGGCTGCTCGGCGAATGCGATGAAATCCTTTCCCCGCGAGGAGTGGCCGTTCTTCCTGAAATTCACGAACACTATTTTATACAGAAAAAAACGGAAGCGCGAGGATACTATACCTACGATTTTCAACTGCCGATGCTCACGCTCAATGCGCTGTATTTCGGAAAATCGATGTATTTGAAAAATTGGCTCCTCGTCTGTCCGCGAAAACAGTTTACGACGCTCGACACGCACGACGGTATCGGCGTCGTCGATGCGCGCTATTTGATGAGCGACGAAGATCTTCTTGCGACGAGGCGGAAATGTTTCGAGCTGAATCCGGGAACTTTCGAACTCTATGAAAAATTCGGCATCCGTATGGATCTCGCTCGATTCGATACGTATCAAATCAACTGCACGTATTATTCGGCATGCGGTAATGATGATAACAAATATTTTATCGCACGCGCGTTGCAGTTTTTTGCGCCCGGCATTCCGCAAGTGTATTATGTCGGCGTGTGGGGCGCCAAAAACGATTTCGAGCTTTGCAATAAAACGGGCGTACATCGCGATATCAATCGCCATTATTATCCGCTCGATGAAATCGATCGCGTTTCGGCTTCTTCTCTTGCGCAAAAGCTCGTTGCGCTCATGAGATTTCGGAACTCTCATCCTGCGTTCGACGGCGAATTCCGTCTTTTGCCGTCTGATGAACACAGTTTGCGCATCCTCCGAAAAAACGGCGCCGACTATGCATACCTTTTTATCGATTTCCTCACATATTCCTGCGATATTGCATATTCGGAGGATGGCGGTGAACGCCGCTTTCCGTGCGGCTTTTAACGCGACGCTTTCGGTTGCCGTTTTGATCTGCGCGCTGCGTAGATCCGTCGTATGTACCGGCTACGGAAAATAAAAAAATCTCCGTTTTTATAAAAAATATTTTGCGTTTTTATAAAAATGTGGTATACTGGTAAAGACTACTTTCGTACAGCAGTTGCAGGAGTACCAGTGAATAAACACGATTTTCCGAAAATTCATTTTTACGATCAGGATTTTGTAGATATTTATAATAAAACGTGGTCGATGCTTGCAGATTTTTGGATCGACCCTGCGACGTCAAAAGAATCGCCGTCCGGTTGTTTTTTATATCCCGAAAGCGGAAAGTGCGTCATCGATCAATTCGAATCGATTTTTTCTTCTTTTTTTCTCGTGTATTCGAACCGTAATTTCAATGCGAGCCAAAACATCGATTATTTTTACGACAAGCAGGAAAAAAACGGTGCGATCCGTTGGCGTTACGATGCGAAAACAGGAAAACCCGTTCTGCCGCGCACGAATCCCGAAGGCGCCGGCATGCCGCTTTTTGCGTGGGCGGAGTTCAACCTCTACCACAAATCCGCAAACAAGCGGCGCATCAAAGAGATCATGCCGAAACTGCAAAAATACATGGCGTGGCTCGACGAAACGTTTAAACGGGAAAACGGCTTGTATGCGGTCCCGTTTAGCGCGAGTACGATGTTCAACGCTCCGCGCGAAAAGAGCGTGTACCCCGTCGATTTCAATGCGGCTATGGCGATCAACGCGTCTCACATGTCGGCTCTCGGCGATATCCTCAACGATAAGGATTTGAGTTTCCAATACCGGCGCATGTACTTTTCGATCAAAACGCGGATCAATTCGCTTATGTGGGACGATGCGACGTACTTTTATCATGATCTCGACAAAGACGGAAAGCGTTTGAGCGAAAAAACGATCGCGGGGTTTTGGCCGCTTCTCGCCGAAATCCCGAACGCCGATAAAGCGGAGCTGCTCATCTCCCACTTGAACGATCCCGAAACTTTCGGTACCGATCATCCGTTTCCGACGCTTTCGGCCGACAGCAGATCGTTTAAAAAATCGGGTGAAGGAT
This sequence comes from Treponema socranskii subsp. socranskii VPI DR56BR1116 = ATCC 35536, assembly GCF_000468115.1. Taxonomy (GTDB): domain Bacteria; phylum Spirochaetota; class Spirochaetia; order Treponematales; family Treponemataceae; genus Treponema_D; species Treponema_D socranskii. Next base: position 6,906 of record NZ_AVQI01000063.1, on the reverse strand, counting down.
TTTGCGGCAGCGTATTTCCCGCATTCAATTTTATGGTCGTCAAAGGACTCGAAAAATACCGCCACTACGAACTTGCGCGCGAGTGCTCCATACGTCACCTCTACTATATCCTCGAAGGGCTCATGCCGAACAATCCGAAAGAAAAGGGCGACGTGTACGAAGCGTACCTGCCGACAAAAGAAGGCAAAGCGTCCATGGCAAAAGATTCGGGCTTTCCGCGTCCGCACTATCTCATCACCGTCGGCCTTTCGACGATTGCGCTGATGATAGAAAACGTCATCGGTCTTTCGATAAGTCTTCCGCGCAAAACGGTCGACTGGATTATCCCGAACCTCGAAATCATGGGTATCGAAAACCTGTCGCTCAAGCGCAACCTCATAACGATATTGAGCAATAAAAGCAGCCGCGGCTGGGAAATCCAAATGGAAAGCGAAAAGCTCTACTACTTTACGATCAATATCCTGGATCAAAAGAAAAAGACGCTGCCGATTCCGTCGGGCAAGTGTTCCATGCTCATCGACAAATTGTAAATCGGCCGAATCGGCAAAGGAAATAATCTCATAATGAAAGCATTGATTCAACGCGTAAGTTCCGCATCGGTATCGGTTGACGGTGAATGCTGCGCTTCGATTTCACGCGGCTTTCTCGTCTTTTTAGGCGTGACACACGGAGATACGGAAACGGCCGCCGAAAAGCTCGCGGAAAAAATCCGAAAGCTTCGCATCTTTGAAGACGAAAACGGCAAGACGAATTTGTCGATCGAAGACGTTGCGGGCGAACTTTTAGTCGTATCGCAGTTTACGCTGTACGCCGACTGCAGTGGCGGCAATCGGCCGGGCTTTGAAAACGCGGCGAAGGGCGATTATGCGGAGCGCATATACGAGTATTTTTTATCGTGCTGCAAAAGCCGATTCCGCTCTGTCGGGCACGGCATTTTCGGTGCCGATATGAAAGTTTCGCTCGTAAACGACGGGCCATTTACGATTATGCTCGAAACCGTCTAGGTAAAGCCACACCGAACGAATATACGGTGCGTTATAATGCGGCTTGAAGTTGCGCGGCGAATTATATTATACTGACAAAAGATGCCGAAAGTTCAATTTATTTTTTGAGGTTTTTTGTTAATGAAAGAAAATTGCATCGACTGCATTTTACGCACGGATACCGACATAACGCCCGAACAGCTTTTTTTTATGACGCGTTATGTTCCCTATCGCGTCGTAAAAATGATGGGCGAATCGCCCTGTTGCTTTTTCGAACGGACGATAGAAAAATTCCAGGGCGTCATGGTATACCTCGATATCATCGGCTTTACGAAAATCGTCGACGGCTATATGAAAACCGGGCGCGATGTCGCCGATTTGACGAATACGCTGTCCGATTACTATTCGGTCGTCATAGAAACCGTTCGCGGATTCGGAGGCTCCGTATTTCAATTTGCAGGCGATTCGATCCTCATCTGCTTCGACAGATTAAAAGACGAAAGCGACGAAAACAATTTACGGCGCGCGCTTGCAGCGATGATCCTCATCATCGATCTGAGCAACAATTACAATACTGTTTCCGAAGAATTTGTTAATTTTACGCTGAAGCCGAAAATCGGTATGGGGCAGGGGGAAATCTTTCAGATATTTCTCGGCGATACGGAATATTCGATGACGCCGGTGCTTACCGGAGCAGCCGTCATCCAAGCGATCAAAATGGAAGAAGCGTGCACGACGCAGGAGATCGTCGTGAGTATTCCCGTGTGGAATCTTGCGTGCAAAATGGGACTTGAGCGCTGCTTTGCCGAGCAGGAAGGGTTTTATCACCTGACCGATATTCCCGAAGATTTCGCCTCGTCGGTCGAACGCCCCGAATATATCGACGTGGAAACGTGGTTTACAAATCCGCGTTTTTACAACCGCCTCTATTCGTTTATAAATCCGATCATCTTCAGTCAGATAAAAAATAACGTGCAGGGTTTCGACGGCGAATACCGCAACGTAACGTGCTGCATGGTTCGCTTTGACGGCGTCTTTCAACAGGCTGTCAGTGAAGCGTCGATCGCGGAAGGTTATGCGAGTCTTAATAAAATTTATAAAGATCTGCAGGACATCGCAAACCGCTTCAGCGGCTATTGCGGCAAGCCCGATTTAAGCGACAAGGGCATCGTGTTTCCCGTCTTTTTCGGTATGCCCGTCGCGATCGAATACAAAGAGCGCATGGCGATGCTGTTCGCCAATAAACTGATCGAAGAAGAGCAAAAAGAGGGCGGTAAGATCATCGTCAACGTCGGCATTGCGACGGGCGTCGTCTACGCCGGAGAATTCGGTGCGAACATGCGCAAGGATTTTACGATCGTCGGCAATGCGATCAACTTTGCCGCGCGCCTCATGATGAACGCGACGAACCACGGAGCTTTTACCGTCTTTATCGATGAAGCGACAAAGGTGAAAACCGAAACGATAAGCGAAACGGAAACGATGCCCGGCATCATGCTCAAAGGCTTTTCCGAAATGCAAACCGTGTATCACCTTTTGACGATCAGAAAGGATACGGGAAAAGTACATCATAAAACCGAGCTGTTCGGGCGGAGCGGAGAACTTGCGGCGATCGCATCGTTATATGAAAGGAGCAGGGCGGGGGAGTTGTGTTTTGCTCCGATCATCGGCGATATCGGCATCGGAAAATCCTATCTCGTTGAACGATTTGCATCCGACGTTATGACAGCGTATGCCGATACCGTCGTTATGTACGGCCGGGCGTATTCGTATGAAGCTTCGACGCCGTTTTTTTTATGGCGCGATATCATAAAGCGCGTCGTCGGTATAACCGATTCGATGCAGGGCGAAATGCTTTTGCTGCACGTCCTAAATAAATTTGCGCGGGATCTCCCGTCCGATAAAAATTGGGTATCGTATTTTTTGACGACGCTCGGTTACAACTTTGCGGAAAATCCTGTGACGGCGCGCCTCGATGCGGCGACAAAACAACAGCACTTTTTTGCCCTCGTGTATACGCTGCTTGTGAATTATGCGGAAAATCACCCGCTTGTCATCGTACTTGAAAATTTGCAGTGGAGCGATAATCTTTCGCTGCATCTGCTTTCGTACTTGTTTCGAAAACCGAAGACCGCGCCGATTCTCATCGTACCCGTATCGCGCGAATCGAAAACGATCAAGCGTCTCTATTCTTTAAACAATATGAAAGTGCTGCGCCTTGCGCATTTGCGCGATGCGACAGCCGCTCAGCTTGCGGCAAAATTACTCGATTTTAAAACGCCCGATAAATTGCTCATCGCGAAGATAATCGCGGCGTCCGGCGGTAATCCGATGTACATCGAAGTTATCGTCGAAAGCCTTAAATCGAGTAATAAAATCGGCAAAGATAAAAGCGGACATTATTGCCTTATCGATCACATAAACGATATAAAGATTCCCTATACGATCGAAAATGTGATCCTCGTACAGCTGAATGCGCTGTCTTATGAAGCGCAGGTTATCTGCAAAAACGCTTCCGTTATCGGCAGGACGTTTTCACTCGATGTGCTGGAAGCCCTTGTCTCCGAAACGATTCCGCACAGTGTCGTCGAACACTCTCTTGCCGAACTCGAAGAGAGCGGTTTTATACTCTGCGACAACGCAAAGCGAACGCTCTTTACGTTTAAAGATGCGACGATGCGCAGCGTTATCTATAAGACGATTATCGAATCGACGCGGAAGAGTTTGAATACCGCGATCATCAATTATTTTGAAGAAAAATACAAAGACAATATCCGGCCGGCCGCCGGCAAACTGCTCTACTATGCGGCGGAAGCGAAGGACGACGATGCGCTCGCAAAGTATACGAAACTTGCTGCGGAGAGCCAATGCAATGCGTGAAATTATTTTTGTGAATCCCGTTTTAAAAGAGACGGTGTGGGGCGGTAAGCGCCTCGCAGAATACGGTTATGAACTTCCGAGCGGTCATGTCGGAGAAGCGTGGGCTATCGGTGCGCATCCGAACGGTGACTGCACGGTTGCAGGCGGCGCTTTCGCCGGTATGCACCTTTCGGAGCTTTGGAAAAATCATCGCGAGCTTTTCGGCGGATCGGCGGGAGAGCGTTTTCCGCTTTTGACGAAGATCATCGATGCGGAGCGCGACTTGTCCATCCAAGTGCATCCCGACGATGCGTACGCAAAGCTGCACGAAAACGGCTCTCTCGGCAAAACGGAATGCTGGTACATCCTCGACGCCGCGCCCGGTACGAAGATCGTCATAGGGCACAATGCGAAAGACCGCGGTGAAGTGCGCGATATGATCGAACAAAAGCGCTGGAACGAGTTTATCCGCGAAGTGCCGGTGCACAAAGGCGACTTTTTCTTTATTGCGCCGGGAACGGTTCACGCGATAAAGGGCGGCACGCTTTTGCTTGAAACGCAGCAAAACAGCGACGTCACTTACCGCGTCTACGATTACGATAGGCCGGGAAGCGACGGAAAGCCGCGCGCGCTTCATATTGCCGAGAGCATCGATGTTATAAAGGCGCCGTTTGAAGAGAGTCTGCCGCAAAAGAATCCGCATAAAACGATCAATAAAAACCTCGTCGAACTCGTGAGCTGTCCGTATTTTTCCGTGTGGACGCTCGACGTGCACGGGAGGGCGGAAATCGTGCAGGATCAAAAGTTTATGCTCGCATCTGTCGTCGAAGGCGCAGGGACTGTTGACGGAAAAGCCGTTCGGAAGGGGAGTCATTTTATGCTTCCGTATGAGTACGGGCGGGCGGTATTCGAAGGCGATATGCAGCTCGTCATATCCGCAGTGTAAGCGCGGATCCCGTGCGATCGACCGCATACGATACGGAAAGCGCGATGTGTCATACAAAATCCGCGATAAACGCCGCAGAAGCCGAATGCGCTCTATCCGATGAAGAGCGCTTTTCGCGGGCGAAGATGCTCATCGGGGAAGACGGCATCGAAACGCTGCAAAAAAGCCGCGTCGCCGTGTTCGGTATCGGAGGAGTCGGAGGCTTTGTCGTCGAAGCGCTTTCGCGCGCGGGTATCGGTTCGCTCGATATCGTCGATAACGATACCGTTTCAGCTTCGAACATAAACCGGCAGATATACGCGCTTGACAGCACGGTCGGCGCATATAAAGTCGATGTCGCCGCCGCGCGCATCCGCGACATCAATCCCGAATGCGACGTAACGGCTCACCGCTGTTTTTTTCTTCCCGACACGAAAGATCGATTCGATTTTTCCCGCTGGGATTACGTCGTCGATGCCGTCGATACCGTTGCGGCAAAAATAGAAATCATAAAAAGAGCGAAAGATGCGGGTACGCGCGTTATAAGCGCTATGGGTACGGGAAACAAACTCGACGCATCGCGTTTTCGCATTGCCGATATAGCGGAGACGAGCGTGTGTCCGCTTGCGCGCGTCGTGCGGCGGGAATTGAAAAAGAAAGGCATAGAAAAAGTTCCGGTGCTGTATTCGACGGAGCTGCCGTCCGTCAGCGGAAAGGTACCCGCAAGCATTTCATTTGTGCCTGCGGCCGCGGGGCTTTTGATCGCGCAAAAAGTCGTGTGCGATTTGCTCGGCCAAGCTCAGGGTTGTTGATATTATTAATAATTAATAAATTGAAAAGGAGTGCGCTTTCGACAATGACAGCGGCCGCAACGCGGCCGCCGTGTCGTAAAGGGTCTGCTTCCGACAGTGCTTTTACACCGTCAGCCTACGCCCGCGCGGAGCGGTGCCGAAGGCAGACGCCGGAGCGAGCGCAAGCGAGGGACGCGGCCGAGCGTGAGCGAGCCGCGGAGGCGGGTTCTTCCGACCGTTTCGTCCCGATTTTTATTTTATTAATCCTGCAGGATTATCCGCAACGATAACTTTTCCCGATTTGATAGCTTCGAATGCTTCGGTTGCGCGTTTTTGGGCTTCCGCCGAGAGGTTCGGGTTTTTCAAGGGGATGCCGACGCCGTCGTTATTCGCCGTGAACTCGAGTTCTTTGCCGCCGGGGAATTGGCCCGCGAGTTCGGCTTTGATCATGTCGTACGAAGCGCGGTCGAGGAATTTCATAGCGGATGTGAGCACGGCGCTCTTTTTGTTCGGCATCATGCCTTCGTTGTATTGATCGACGTCGACGCCGACGACCCATACGTCTTTGCCGGTAGAGCGCCTCGTTTTCGCTTCGTTGATGACGCCGACGCCGACACCGCCTGCGGCAGCGTGGATGACTTTGACTCCTTTGTCGAACATGGAAGCTGCAAGCTGCTGACCTGCCGCGACGTCGCTGAAAGTTCCCTGATAGATGACGTTTTCGGCTTTGATCGTTATCTTCGTGCCGAAGTTTTCGTTCGCGTATTTGATGCCCTGCTGCCATCCCCAGTTGAATTTTTGAACGGCGGGGATTTCCATGCCGCCGATAAAGCCGAAGCTGCCTTCTTTGACTTGCACCGCCGCCGCGACGCCTGCGATAAATGCCGACTGCTGTTCAAGCCACGAAATGGCCGCGACGTTCGGCGCCGTTTTGAATACGGAATAATCGGCGTTGTGCGGTTTTCCTTCGAGGATGACGAATTTGACTTTCGGGTATTTGTCTTGCGCTGCGAAAACGGCGGTTTCGAATTTGAAGCCCGGGCAGACGATCATCTGATAGCCCGCATCCGCGAGGTTTCCGATTTCTTTGAGATAATCGGCTTCCGTCGTTCCCGCAGGTTTCAGATATTTACATTCGATGCCCATATCTTTTTGTGCGCGGAGAATGCCTTCCCACGTGCCTTGGTTGAATGATTTGTCGTCGATGGTTCCGGCATCGGTTACCATGCCGACGCGGAGCGATTTTTTTCCGGCTGCCGAAGAATCGGCGTCTCCCATTGCAAAGACTGCACCGGCTGCAAGCAGTGCGCACAGAACTGCGATTGTTTTTTTCATTGTGTTCTCCCAT
>NZ_AVQI01000062.1 GCF_000468115.1 Treponema socranskii subsp. socranskii VPI DR56BR1116 = ATCC 35536 | reverse complement strand
AGTATATTCCGTGTTGATTGTACCTGTCTTGAGGTATTCCAAAAAGCCTTTGAGTTCTGCATCTTCGGCTTTGCCGAATGCTTCCGCATTGATTATAACCTTTTTGGTTCCGTCTTGTAAGGGTGTTTGCCGGTCTTCAAGGCACATATTTTCAAATGTGTAGAGCGGCTTGCCTTTCCCGATAGCGTCGAAAAGACAAACGAAAATATTATAGCTTTCGTTCAAGGCTTTGTAGTGGGTTCCTTTGTCTAAGAATGCGATGTCGATTGCTGCCTGATAATAACGCATACGTTTGGGGATATTGTGTTCGTTCACAACCTGCATTTCGATATCGTAAGATTTACCGGTTTCGTCTTTTACAAGCAGGTCGAGGCGCACCGATTTGGATTCCGAACCGGTAAAGACGGCATCTTGCGATGACAGGTAGGTGATTTTCCCGATTTTATCTGCCAAGATCATTTCGAGAAACTCTTTACAAATACCTTCGTCCTGCATGACTTTGCAAAACATAAAATCATCGGCAATGGTAAGTTCGTCAAAGCTTTTTTTCATAGCCACCCCCTCACTTGTTGTATTATACCACAGTTTAAAGGACTTTAAAAGAGAGCGATGTAAATATTTAAGAGTAGAAAGCGCTTCCACGCACACAAAAAAACTGCCATCGAAGCCGGAGTTTCTTTTAGGGGGAGAAAATACCCCTTTCCCTTACAGGTTTTCAAGTCAGGGCAGTTTTTTTCTCTCCCTATACCCCCTCTTTTGACCTTGAACCTGCGCTTCCAAAGGGGATTTCCCATTTGGAAACTGTTTATAGGCGGGGTTCTTAGGGGCAGAGCCCCTAAGCGGTTCTTTTGAAGAAAGGAGGGGTCATAGGGGAGGAAAGGAACTTTTATCCGAAAAAGTTCCGTTCCTCCCCTAATTCATCAATACTCCACAATCGTGCCGAAGTCTTTCCAGCCTTCTGCGGCTTGGTAGAGAGCTTTGGAGCCGGCGGGGACGCGGAGCGTTGCGGATGCGATGGGCGTGTCTTCAAACACGTAGGCGCCTGCCGGAATAGCCGGCGGCTTTGCCGCTTTGCACGTTACCGTCTTCAGTTTAGGATCGGACGACAAGGCATATATCCATATTTGGGTAAGCGTTGAGGGGAGCTCGACCGACGTCAATTCGGGGCAATCGGCAAGAGTAGAAGTGCAAAGGTCCGTTATGTTTTCCGGTATAACCATCGAGCTCACTTTTAGGCCTCTAATTGAAAAGTCGCCGATATATTCCAGCGAAGCCGGCAGGTTAAGCGTTGCAAGGTTGGGACAGTCGTTAAACACAAAGTCTTCAATACTCTTTAAGCCGTTTGGCAGCGTAACGGAAGTGATTGCGGGAATCTTGCTGAAAGAAGCCTTTCCCAATTTTGTTACGCTTGCAGGAACGGTGTAAGAAGCGTCCGGTTTACCCGGCAGATAGCCTAACAGTACGGTGTTATCTTTGTTAAAGATAACACCGTCTTGGGAAGAAAGGTAGGCGTTATCGGATGCGACCGTTACGCTTTGCAGCGTAGCTCCCCAAAAGTCGGGGCGCTCTATGCCTGTTACCGTGTAGGTTACGCCGTCGTGGGTAACTTCTTTGGGTATGGTAAGCGATGTTCCTGTGTACGGCGCATAGTTTGAAGAATCTGTAAAAGCGGTTACGCTCACCTGGCGGGCGGTTTTGTCCGTTACATAGTAGCGTACGCCGGCTTCTTCAAAGTAGTCGAGTATGACGACGGAAGGTTTTACGGTAATGGTACCTGAAAGGGCGGTTTGTCCGCTTACCGTGTCGACTACCTTTATACGCGTTGAGCCGGCATTGTTGCACGTTACCGTAATATTGCCGTAATTGTTCAAGTTCGCCGTATCGAGCGTGATGATACCCGCCGTTTCAGGCGTTGCCGTGTAGCTGCCCGAACCCGATGTTACAAGCGTGTAGGTAAAGCTTTGTCCCTTTTCTTTGGTAAAGTTCCGCGTATCCAGAGTGAGTGCAGGACCGGTATAGGTACTTTTAAACTTTACCTTGATGTTTGCCGCTGCCGTTACGGTGTGGTTGTAGGTTGCGTTTGTTCCCGCTGCGGCGATGGGCGTTCCGTTGTTCGTCCATTGTTCCACTTCACAGCTCGAACCGGCAGGCGTTGCCTTAAAGACGACGGTTTTGCCGTGTTCCACCGTATCGCCCGAACTGATTTCGCTGCCGTCAACTTTTGCCGTGAGCGTGCCGTTTCCGCCGTCCACGCCGAAATCGATTTTACACAGTACCTGCTTAAAGGTAACCGTTACGGTAACGTCTTCAGTGATTTTAAGCGTCGCGCTCGTACTTCCGTCGGTGCCGCCTAGTAAAAATGAGCCCGCCGAAACCGTCCACTTATTCACCGCATAGCCTGCATCCGGTACTGCCTTAAAGGTAATTTCGCTGCCATAGGGCACATTGGGCGGGTTTGGAAGCTCGGGAACGGTCGTTACTCTGCCGTGTACCGGCGGGGTAAGCGTAACCGTGTGCAGGACAGGAAACGTCCCGGGCTTCCGTTTAAAGAATACCTTAACTTGCACATTTGCCGTAACTTTGAGCGTGTAGGTAAGCGCTGTGCCGTTTACTTCTGTGCCGTTAAGTTCCCACTTTTCAAGAATGTAGCCTCCAAGCGGCGTTGCCGTAAAGGTG
>NZ_AVQI01000061.1 GCF_000468115.1 Treponema socranskii subsp. socranskii VPI DR56BR1116 = ATCC 35536 | reverse complement strand
TACGATAAAAAGCGTCGTCTGAAATATCGCCGTCGCTTTTTATCTCGAGTTTGCTGGATGTTTGCAGAAGACGTGTATATATATCGTTCCGATAAAAATCGTACGAGTACAATACACCGTATTTGCAAACTCGATTATTGAACGTGTGCGCATTTGCGCACGGCTAAAAACTTTTTCGAAAGTTGCAACTTTCTGCAAAAGTTTTTATGGAGGTTTGATATGAACGAATTGGCACTTTTCAACAGCTTTTTTAATCATGCGCTGAACGACACGATGGGCGATTTCAATTTCGGTACTTCTTTCAACGTGCCGAAAGTCGACGTAAAAGAAACGAAAGACGCGTACATGCTTGAAATGGATTTGCCCGGTATGACCGAAAAGGACGTAAACGTCGAACTCGATCACAACGTCTTGACCATCTCTTCGCATCACGAAGAGAAAAAAGAGGAGCAGAATAAAAACGCGAAAAAGGATGAAAGCAAATGGCTCATCCGCGAACGCCGCGTCAGCGAGTTCAGCCGCCGCTTTACGCTTCCCGACGATGTCAACGGCGAACAGGTTGCCGCGTCCTTTAAGAACGGAGTGCTCACGGTAGCCATACCGCGCAAAGCGCTTTCCGCACCCAAACGCATAGCTATCACTGCCGACTGACGCAGGGTGAACGAAAGATACGGCACGGGCAGACCGCACGGTACATCGATCGTGCCGTATGAGTAAAGTTTTCAGAGAGATCCCGCCGCGCGTTGCGCGGCGGGATTTTTTTAAAGATATGACGATACGCAACGTCAACACCGCTCTCGCCCTTGCAAAGCTTTTGTGATACTATACACCCGCTATGCAAACCGAAAACAAACCGAACTTTGCGTCGGACTATCTGGAAGGCGCTCATCCGGCGATTTTGCAGCGCCTTGCGGAAACGAATACGGAGCAAACTTCCGGCTACGGAACGGACGAACACTGCGAGCGCGCACGAAATCTGATACGAAAAGCTGCAGACTGTCCGAATGCCGCCGTTCATTTTCTTGTCGGCGGAACGCAGACGAACGCGGCGGTCATCGACGCGTTTTTGCGCCCGTACGAAGGAGTCATCGCGGCTGACACGGGACACATCGCCGTACACGAAGCCGGCGCAATCGAAGCAGGCGGCCACAAAGTGCTCACGCTTGCAGGAGAGGCGGGAAAGCTTTCGGCCGAAACGCTCAAGCGGTATCTGCACGATTTTTATGCCGATGAAAACAGAGCGCATGCGGTTCAGCCCGGCATGGTCTATATCTCCCAGCCGACCGAATGCGGCACGCTTTATTCGAAAAAGGAACTATCCGATATTACCGCCCTATGCCGCGAATATGCGCTTGCGTTTTACATCGACGGAGCGCGGCTTGCCTATGCGCTTTCATCTCCGAAAAACGACGTAACGCTTTCCGACCTTGCGGCCGTTTCGGACGCTTTTTACATAGGCGGGACAAAGTGCGGCGCTCTTTTCGGCGAAGCGATCGTCATTCCCGATAAAAACCGTTTGCCTCATTTTATAACGACGATAAAACAGCACGGCGCGCTGCTTGCAAAAGGCAGGCTTTTAGGCATTCAATTTGAAACACTCTTTGAAGACGATTTATACTTCCGCATCGGGAGCAACGCGATCCGTGCAGCAGACAAAATCCGCTCATTCCTCGATACCCACGGTTTCCGGCAGTATTTCGCCTCCCCGACAAATCAAATTTTTATCGTTTTGAAAAACGAAGATTACGCCCTGCTTTCTGAAAAAATCGGTCTTTCTTTTTGGGAAAAAGCGGATGAAGCACACACCGTCGCCCGCATTGCGACAAGCTGGGCAACGACAGACGAGCAGGTCGAACGATTATTAAAAGCGCTTTCGGAACATTCGCCATGCGGAAAATCGTAACGGAAGATTTGGTATACGAAATCCTTTCGGCGGTCGAAGAAATCCCCGAAGGCAAAGTCGCAAGCTACGGGCAAATCGCACGCCTCATCGGCAGGGACAAAAACGCGCGCCTTGTGGGAAACATACTAAGCCGCGCCGAAGATTACGGCGGCTATCCGTGCCACCGCGTCGTCAATCATTCGGGCCGCATCGCGCCGAATTTTCCGGAGCAAAAAAATCGCCTGCTTGCCGAAGGCGTTGCATTTAAAAACGACACTTGCGTCGATTTGGAAAAGCACCGCTGGGAAATATAGAAAAACGTTTACTGTAACAGTGCAAGCGTTTTTTCGTAGATTTTCCGTTTTTCTTCAAACTGCTCCTGCAGTTTTTGACGTTCACCCTCGTCGTTACATTGCTTGAGTTTTTCGGGAAAAGCGTTTTCATCTTCAAGATACTGCTTTTTTACTATGTCGTACGGACGGTTTCCTTCGGCGTCCACAGCATTTTTATCGGCGCCGAAATGAACACACAAATACCGTATAACGCTCGGCAAATCGTCGATATATAATTCATTGTAAGAATGGAAATCTTTGCAAACGTAAAAAAGAGCTCGTTCGACATCCGCCCCGTACCGGACGAGCATCTCCGCATATCTCATATTGTTATATAAAGCGCTCGCCAACGGATTATAAGTAAGTCCGTTATTCGGATCGGCACCCGATTCCAACAGCAGCTCTACGAGCGCATCATTATTGCCGTACTTGATGCTTCCTTGTAAGGGGGTTGTGTGACTGTCGAGGCGCGATTGAACGGCGCGATCGATGTACCTGATGCTTTTCGGAGAAGGGGTTGCCTGACCTCTTCCGATTTTTTCGTCAGGACGCAATTCCATATCCGCGCCGAAGCGTATTAAAAGTCTTATAATTTCCATTATATCATCGAGCTGCTTTTTCGTCAGCTTGTCACGCCGCCGCGCTATGACGCATGCGGCCGTCAAAGGAGTCGCACCGTCCCATGACACATAATTGACGGCCGCACCTTTTTCAAGGAGACGGGCAACGCGGGATTTATCTATCCGCTCTATTGCCGGAAGCAACGGTCCTCGAGTCGATTTGAATACCGCCGCATCGATGACAGGCTGAATATTTTCATCGTAGATTATCCCGATAAAAAGAGGCACTACAAAAATTATGCCGATCACAATACATTTTACGGCTTTCTTTTTGGGTCTTTGCACCCCGCTTATTTTTTTGCGAACAACTCGGACAAGCAATAGAATCAAACCGGCAAGTATCAAAAGCAATCCGATCATACCGGGTATAAACGATATGATACATATAGTATCGCCCGTTGAAAAAATCCTCATCGCAGTAAGCATACACTATATATAATAAAAAATACAGCCGAATACTAAATCAAGGAAACTTTCAAAAAATCGATTTGTGATCCGCTTTGACGGATACTATGATAAATTTCCTTTCAGAACAAGCCGGTAGGCTTACAGTTTTTAGCCAACCGACGGCAGCAACGGAATAAACAAAGGCCCGTTTGCAGATATACAAACAACCGTTCGTTAGTTATCCACATTGTTGAAAGCCTGTGGATAAGTTTTTTTGTTTCACGTGAAACATTTGACACGCCCGATCAAAACATCGACAAAGTTTTACCGCATACCGAAAGTTCTTCTATATTTTTTATAAAATTACCCTACCCTGTGCCTGCCGAAAGCTTTGTTCCGCCCGCAGTGTTTTTTAACCTTCGATCTTACATTCACTCCTAACTTTGTATTATCGCGTTTGCTTTCTCAATTGTTTCACGTGAAACATATCGGCCGAATACCGATTCGAATCTCCGACGGTCGGCAGGTATCACTGCAAATGAGCTTTACCCGTCCCACAGCAGTCTCAGAGCGCAGAGTGTGTTTCACGTGAAACATCAAGCGGAAGAAATGTTTTTCCACAAGTTATGCCCATTGTTGAAAACCCTGCAAGTATTACACTCGTTCCGAGTTCACAGGTTTGCCCTTTATTTTAAATTCGCGGAAAGCGGCGTCCGTATCGGTAACACCAAAAACCCTTAGATAAAAAAAGAGAGCCGGACTGCTCTTTGCAATCCGGCCCTTGCCTGATGACCACCCGCAACCGTATAAAATGCGCAACATCGGTTGTCCCGTATTATCCCATTATACGGCAATGTTGCATTTTTGTCAGCATATTCTTAAAAAAAATACGAAATTTCTTAAAAAAATCGACTCCGATAAAACCGTCTATTTCTTTGTATTATAACAAAATACATACGACTACGTGTTTTTTGTATCGTCTTTATCCGCTTCTTCATCGGCTACGCGGTCGATGCCGACCAAATAATCGGGTGCGTCGACTTTTACGACGGAAACCCCCGTCGAAGCAGTGCCCTGCTCTTTGATATCGCCTGCCGCAACCCGAAGCGTTTTCCCTTGGCTCGTAATACACAGCACTTCATCTCCGTCGGCGACGGCAAGGGCGCCGATTATTTCGCCGCGCTCTTCGGTATTGCCGTAGCACCGCTGGCCGCTGGTACCGCGTCCGTGCGATTTGAAGTCTTCGGGATTGATGCGCTTGCCGAAGCCTTTTTCGGTAACGAGCATGATGCTTTTACCCGCTTCCGCCCGCACGGCCGCCGCGATTTCGTCTCCTTCGGCAAGTTTCATACCGCGCGTTCCGCGGCTCGCCCGCCCCATCGGCCGCACGTCGTCTTCCGATATGCGGAGCGCTTTGCCTCTGCGTGAAACGAAAAATACGTCGTTTTTGCCGGCAGTCAAAATCGCGCTGACGAGCTTGTCGCCGCCGTCGAGTCTGATCGCAATAACGCCCTTCGTCTTTGCGTTTGCAAAATCGCTGAGTGCGGTTTTTTTGACGACGCCGTTCGTCGTCGCCATGAGCACGTAATTATCTCCGCTGAATTCTTTTACCGTCACCGTCGTCGTAATCTCTTCATCGGCGGAAACGGCGAGCAGGCTTTTGATGTGCGAACCGCGGCTCATCTTCGACGCTTCGGGAATTTCGTGGACTTTTATCCAATACGCTTTTCCCTCGTTCGTGATAAACATGATGCAGTCGTGCGTCGATGCGATAAAAATCTGATTGATGTAATCGTCTTCGACGAGGTTTGCGCTGAAACTGCCCTTGCCGCCTCTCCCCTGACTTTTGTACTGCGTCGCGGCAAGCCGCTTGATATAGCCGAGCTTTGAAACGAGGATAACGACGTCTTCCTGTTTGATCATGTCTTCGACGTTGATCTCTTCGATTTCATCCGCAACGATATCGGTGCGGCGGTCGTCGCCGTATTTTTCGGCAAGTTCATTCGTTTCGGTTTTGACAAGCGCAAGCAGCTTTTCGTGATGCGCAAGGAGATCGCGTAAGTGTGCGATAAGCGCTTCAAGTTCCGCAAGCTCTTTTTTCAAATCGTCGATTTCGAGGTGTGTGAGGCGTTTCAGCTGCATATCGACGATCGCCTGCGCCTGCACGTCATCGAAATCGAAACGCTTTTTGAGATTGTTTTTCGCTTCTTCGGTATCGCGGCTCGCACGGATTATTTTGATCACTTCGTCGATATTGTTGATCGCAACGATAAGCGCCTGCAAAATATGCTCGCGCGCAAGCGCTTTGTTGAGTTCGAACTGCGTACGGCGCGTGACGACCTGATCGCGGTGTTCGACAAAGTGCTGTACGAGCTGTTTGAGCGTGAGTATCTGCGGCCGCCCGCCGACGAGCGCGAGGTTGATGACGCCGAAATTCGATTGAAGCGCCGTCTTCGTAAACAGCTGATTCAATACGATTTTCGTAATTGCACCCCGCTTCAAATCGATGACGATCCTCATACCGGTGCGGTCGGAGCTTTCGTCGTTTATGCCGGTTATACCGTCGATATCTTTGTTGCGCGCGAGTTCGCCGATGCGTTCACACAGCACTTTCGTATTTACACCGTAGGGCACTTCCGTAAAGATAATCGACTCTCGGCCGCCTTTTGCCGTTTCGATATTGAACCGGCCGCGCACGATTATTTTACCGCGGCCCGTTTTGTACGCCTGTTTGATGCCGCCTCTCCCGAAGATAATGCCGCCGGTCGGAAAATCGGGGCCGCGCACGATTTTGCTCAATTCTTCTATCGTTATGTCGGGATTGTCGATATAGGCCGATACGGCCGACGCGATTTCACGGAGATTGTGCGGCGGCATATTCGTCGCCATACCGACTGCGATGCCGGACGCACCGTTTACGAGCAGATACGGCAGTTTCGACGGGAGCACGGTCGGCTCTTTTGCCGTTTCGTCGAAGTTCGGAACAAAATCGACCGTATCTTTGTCTATGTCCGCGACCATCTCTTCGGCAAGCTTTGCCATCTTCGCTTCGGTATAGCGGTATGCGGCAGCGGGGTCTCCGGCAATTGTACCGAAGTTTCCCTGCGGCGTAATCACCGGATAGCGCAGATAAAAATCCTGACCCAAGTGAACGATCGCATCGTAGACGGAAGCATCTCCGTGCGGGTGGAATTTACCGAGCACGTCTCCGACGATTTTCGCGCATTTTCTCGTCGCACCGCTGCTTCGAAGACCGAGTTCGTCCATCGCGTACAATATGCGGCGGTGAACGGGTTTTAATCCGTCGCGGACGTCGGGGAGCGCGCGGCTCGTGATGACCGACATCGAATAATCGATATACGCCTGTTTGACTTCCGCATCGATAGGAATCGGTATCAGCGTACCGCCTTCCGGTGTTTGTATCTCTTCCATAATTACAATCCTTATTGATTTTATCGGGTCATTATGCTTGCGTTTTGCCGCCGAAAACACGAGCTGCGAGCGATCGAGCCGGCGGATGACAAGCGCAAAACGTCAAACGTCCAAATTGGCGTAAACGGCGTTTTCTTCGATAAACTTGCGGCGCGGTTCAACCGCTTCTCCCATGCACACGCTGAACATTTTGTCGGCGGCGACGACATCGGGAATCGTCACGCGCTTCATTTTACGCCTCGCGGGATCCATCGTCGTTTCCCACAGCTGCGTACCGTCCATTTCGCCGAGACCTTTGTAGCGCTGAACGGAAGCCTTTGCCGCATTGTCGCCGAGCTGCTTCAAAACTTCGGCTTTTTCGTTGTCGTCGTATACGTACCACTCTTTCTTATTCCAGCTCACTTTGTACAGAGGCGGCATCGCAAGATACACATAACCGTCTTCGATGATCTGCGGCATATAGCGGAAAAAGAACGT
Source organism: Treponema socranskii subsp. socranskii VPI DR56BR1116 = ATCC 35536 (assembly GCF_000468115.1). GTDB lineage: Bacteria > Spirochaetota > Spirochaetia > Treponematales > Treponemataceae > Treponema_D > Treponema_D socranskii. The sequence continues at coordinate 1,842 of NZ_AVQI01000061.1, read as the reverse complement.
CAACAGCAGCGTGCGGATATGCGAACCGTCGACATCGGCATCGGCCATGATGATTATCTTGTGATAGCGGAGCTTCGATATGTCGAAATCTTTACCGATCCCGGCGCCCAAAGACGCGATAACCGGTTCGAGTTTGTCGTTGTTGATCACTTTATCGATCCGCGTCTTTTCGACGTTGAGCATTTTGCCCCACAGCGGAAGGATGGCCTGCCGCTTCGAATCGCGGCCTTTTTTGGCCGAACCGCCTGCGGAATCGCCCTCAACGATGTACACTTCGCATTCGGCGGGATCTTTCGACGAACAATCGGAAAGTTTGCCCGGAAGACCGAAACTGTCGAGACCGCTTTTACGCCTCGTCGCTTCTTTTGCCCGCCGAGCCGCAATCCGCGCGCTCGCTTCTCCGACCGCTTTTTCGAGGATCTTTTCCAAATCCTGCGGATGCTGTTCGAAAAAGAGCGTCAATTTTTCTTTGATGAGGGAATCGACGATCGTGCGCACTTCGCTGTTGCCGAGCTTCGTTTTCGTCTGCCCTTCAAACTGCGGTTCGGGCACTTTGAGCGATAAAACGGCGGTAATGCCCGCACGGACGTCTTCGCCGGTGAGCTTTTCGTCCATCTTTTTGGAAAGTTTTTGATTCGCTTCCAAAAATTTATTGAGTACGAAAGTCAGCGCGATTTTAAAGCCGTCGAGGTGAGTTCCGCCTTCAACCGTATTGATATCGTTGACGTAAGTATAAATCGTTTCGTTATAGCCGTCGTTGTATTGGAGCGCGAGTTCGGTCATAATGCCGTTGTCTTCGCCTTCGATAAACGCCGGTTCCGCCGGAATGACGTTTTTCCCTTCGTTGAGATAGGATACGAAGTGGCGGATGCCGCCGTCAAATTTAAAGACGACCTCTTTCGGTGTTTCGAGCCGCTCGTCGCGGAATACGATCGTAATGCCGCTGTTCAAAAACGCGAGTTCGCGCAGGCGCTTTGCAAGCACGTCGAAATCGTATGTCGTCGTTTCGGTAAAAATCGTTTTGTCGGCTTTCCAGCGTATCTGCGTGCCGTGTCGGTCGATCGGCCCGATTTCCTGCACTTTCGTCTTGGGTACACCGATTTCGTACCGCTGAAACCAGCGTTTACCGTCGGAATCGATCGTCGCTTCCATCCATGAGGAAAGCGCGTTGACGCAGCTGACGCCGACGCCGTGGAGACCGCCGGAAACTTTGTACGCGCCTTTATCGAATTTACCGCCGGCGTGCAGACGCGTTAAAACGAGTTCCAGTGCGCTCACGTGCTCCGTCGGGTGCATACCGACGGGAATACCGCGCCCGTTGTCTTCGACGCGTACGATATCGTCTTTTTCGAGGGCAACGATGATCCGGTCGCAAAAACCCGCCATCGCTTCGTCGATACTGTTGTCTACGACTTCATATACGAGATGATGAAGTCCCTGCGGCCCGGTCGAACCGATATACATACCCGGCCGCTTGCGCACCGCTTCGAGACCTTTTAAAACTTGAATGCTGCCCGCTGAATAATGTTCCGGTGATTGACTCATGCTTTACCTTTGATGATTTTCAGTATATTTGTATATATTATAGAAAAAATTGATACTTCACTATAGCAAAAAAAGGGAAAAAAGTAAAGAACGAGCGATTTCGAGCAGTGCGGAGAAATCGCGAGTGTCTCCTATAAAAGAAAAACGCGTTAGCGTTTTTCAACTTTCGACTTATTCGAGCAAATCCGAGCAGTGCGCAGGATTTTCGTGTGTCTCCGATAACAGAAAAACGGCTTGCCCGTTTTTCGACTTCAGACTTAAAAGAGCAAATCCGAGCAGTGCGGAACTTGCAACGAG
>NZ_AVQI01000060.1 GCF_000468115.1 Treponema socranskii subsp. socranskii VPI DR56BR1116 = ATCC 35536 | reverse complement strand
GCTTTATTGTTGGAAATTTGAGCATCCAATGCGGATAGTATATCCGCAATTTTAATTTGTATACCAATCGGTAGATTGGGAACTTCATACTTCATTATTGCATCTTTATCGCCGCGCGGCATTTTTGTTCCCTTTGCCGTGGCTGCAGCGTAATTAAAAAAAGCATTATCCGAAAGTAAATAATAAAGAAATCCGGGATACGTATTTTCCTTTGCCCGCAATACCAGTATGTCATTTGAACATCCGCCGCTGCGGTCGGCATACCATATCTTTTTAAAATATGGTCTGATATTGGAAATCAGCACGTCTCCCGGTTGATAGGCTTGTATTTGATTGACGGTTGGTAATCCGGCCGAACAAATAACGCCTTCTTTATTCTGAAGCATATTTTCCGTAGAAATATAATTATCTAAATCCAAATCGGTGACAACGATTCGCTCATCAGTAAAAGCACAAATATCGGAAAGTTTATATTTCATATCCGAGCGCTCCCAGCTTTTTACGGATTTCATCTTCCAATTCGCCTGAACGTTTGAATAGCTCCGAGAGCTCGCCGGTCAATCGTGTCATCTTTTCTTCAAACGGCTCGCCGTCGTCTTCTTGGGCTTCGATACCTACATAGCGTCCCGGGGTAAGGATATAATTCTGATTAGCTATTTCGGCAGTAATGACGGCGGAACAAAAACCTTGTACATTTTCAAGTGTCCCGGCATTAAAAGCTTGAAAGGCAGCGTTTATCCTGCCGATATCTTCAGCGGTTAATTCGCGCAGACGCCGGCTGACCATCGTTCCCATTTTGCGAGCGTCGATGAACAGTGTCTTTCCTTTTTGTTTTTTGTTACGGTTGATAAACCAAAGCGATACCGGAATCTGCGTCGTATAAAACAGCTGTGTAGGCATAGCGATAATGCCCTCTACGAGATCGTCTTCAATTATTCTTTTGCGAATCTCACCTTCTCCGCCTGTTTGGGAAGAAAGCGAACCGTTGGCAAGCACCATGCCGATTTTTCCGTTCGGCGAAAGATGTGAAATCATATGCTGGAGCCATGCGAAATTGGCGTTTCCGGAAGGCGGCAAACCGAACTTCCAGCGCGGATCATCGTTTAAACTACCGTCGTTCCAATCCGAAAGATTGAAGGGCGGATTGGCGAGAATAAAATCCGCTTTAAGCGTCTTATGTAAGTCGTGGTAGAACGTATCGGCATTGTAGTCTCCGAGGTCGGCTTCGATCCCTCGGATAGCGAGATTCATTAAAGCCATTTTGCGCGTAGTCGGATTGGCGTCCTGTCCGAAGATTGAGAGGTTGTTGATATTACCGGAGTGATGTTTTACAAAATCGGCGGACTGTACAAACATCCCGCCGGAACCGCAACACGGATCGTATACGCGTCCTTTAAACGGCTGCAACACTTCAACGAGTGTCCGTACTACGCAGGCCGGCGTGTAAAATTCCCCCGCTCGTTTACCTTCCTGCTCGGCGAATTTTGCAAGACAATATTCATAGGTACGGCCTAAAATATCTTTATCGGTACCGTGTTCGGCCATTTGAACATTGGTGAACAAGTCTACCACATTTCCCAAACGCCGCTTATCCAATTCGCTGCGGGCATAATTTTTGGGAAGGATATCTTTCAGCCGTTTGTTTTCTTTTTCAATTGCTCGCATTGCATCATCAATAACCGTGCCGATTTCCTCTTTATGTGCCGCTTCGGAAATAACGCTCCAGCGTGCCGACGGCGGCACGAAGAATACGTTCACCTCGGTGTAGGCGTCTTTATCTTCCGCATCGTCGTCGGCCGCAAGCAACTCTTGCCGCCGTGCATCGAATTTATCCGAGATGAATTTCAAAAAGATAAGCCCGAGAACAACATGCTTATAGAGTCCCGCATCCATATTGCCGCGCAAAATATCGGCAGCGGCCCAAATCTGTTGTTCGAAACCGATAGTCGCCGTATTGTTTTTGTTTCCTTTAGCCATGTATTATTTTTCTCCTTGTCTATTTTAAATCTATTATCATTATGTATCAATCCGAGTATTATCGATAATATCCGTTTTTTGTTTAAATATTAACAGGTATCGCACTCCCTTTAGAGTGATATTTTCGTCATAGCGTTCGCCCCCGCACAATCCCGCATCGAAAAGCGGACAACCAGTACCCTCGCTTTACTCCACTTCGCTCAATTCCGCACCGAAGCGGATGCTCCGCTCGGTTTGCATCGAATCGAACGCGATGCCGTAGCAGCCGGCTTTTTTGTTTACCGAAACGACGGTGCCGCAGCCGAAAATAGGATGACGTACGCGTGTGCCTTCTTCGTACGGCGAGCCGATCCGTTTGAGCTGCGCTTCGCTGTAATCGATGAGCGTTTTCGTCTGCACGACAAGCGATTCGTCGAGTTCTCTTTCAAGCGTGAGGTTTTCGAGTCCCGCGTCGAAAATAAAACGCGACGGCTGTTTAAAGAGGTTGTCGTTCGCCGTCCCTTCCGCATCCGACAAAAAGAGCGCATCTTTCGCGCGTGTCATCGCGACATACGCGATCCTCCGTTCCTCTTCCATATCGTCGAGCGAGAGCGTTTTACGCGACGGGAACACACCTTCATTCAGACCGCAGACAAACACATACGGGAACTCCATGCCTTTCGCCGCGTGGATCGTCATGAGTTTGACATTACTTCGATTTTCTTCTCTGTCCAAATCGGTAAAGAGCGCTATGTGCGCGAGAAAATCTTCCAGGTTCGCGTCGTCGTCCTGCCCCGCTTTTTCCACCGCACGGCGAAATTCGGCGACATTGTCGAGTCTGTCCTGATCGTTTTGCAAACGCAAGTACGCTTCGTAGCCAGACTTGTCCATAACCGCCTGCAGCAGCGTACCGAGCGGAAGAGCGGTATACGATGTACGAAGCGTTTCTATCGCTTCGACGTATGCGCGCGCTCCGGTACCTGCAAAAAGCGGCGTATCGATATTTTTTTTAAGTTCGTCGTAGAGCGCCGTACCGTTTTGTTCGGCAAGAGTCCGCAGCGCATCTATTTTCGCTTTGCCGATTTTCCTCGACGGCATATTGACCGTGCGCAAAAACGCGACGTCGTCACCGGACGTGATCATGCGGAGATAGCACACGATATCTTTGATTTCCCTGCGGCTGTAAAATTCTATACCGCTGTAAAATTTATAGGGTACGCGCTTATCGATAAACGTTTCTTCGATCGCACGGGAAAGATAGTGCGCGCGATATAAGACCGCGATGTCACCGTAGGCTACGCCGCGTTTTGCAAGCTCATCGATTTTATTAAAAATCCAAAGCGCTTCTTCGCCTTCACTTTTACAATGGCAAAAAATCGGTTTGGCGCCCGCCGCCTTTTCCGCCGTAAGCGTCTTTTGATACCGTACGGTATTTTTTCCGATCAGCGTATCGGCGGCTTTGATGATTTCCGGCGTCGAGCGGTAATTTTTCGAAAGCAAAAACGTTTTCGCATCGGGATAAGTTTTATCGAAATCGAAAAAGAGTTTTACGTGCGAGCCGCGCCACGAATAGATCGTTTGATCGGGATCGCCGACGATGTAGAGATTCCCGTGCTTTGCGGAAAGTGTCTGTGCGATTTTGTACTGCTTTTTGCTCACGTCCTGAAATTCGTCGACCATGACGTACTGCATGCGTGCCTGCCATTTTTCGCGCACGGCGGGAAAATGTTCGAGGATGTACGTCGTAAAATTTATTAAATCGTTGAAGTCGAGACCGAAGATTTTTTTCTGTTCGTAGATATAGCGCACAAAAATTTCATCGCGGCGGTCTTTGATAAAATTGAAACGTTCGCGGAGCTGTTCGTTGTTCATGCGGTAGATATCGTCGATATACGTATCGGCACGCATTTTTTTCGCTTCGAGCACTTCGTCGATCGCGCTTTGCACCGTCATCTCCCGCATCGTAATGTGCATATCGGAAAAGATGCGCAGCAAAATATCGCGCTCATCTTCCGTATCCATGATGACGAAATTTTTCGGGTAGTTTAAAACGCTGATGTCTTCTTTGAGCAGCTGAACGCAAAACGCGTGGAACGTGCAGATATATCCCAAATCGACATCTCCGAGCCGCTTACGCACGCGCTGTTTCATTTCGTTTGCGGCACGGTTCGTAAAAGTCGCGCACAAAATATTGCCGGGAGCGATGCCCGCTTCGTCGACGAGGTAGCAGTAGCGCGACGTCAGCGCTCTCGTTTTGCCCGTACCCGCTCCCGCGATGACGCGCACGCGCCCTTCCGTCTGCATGACGGATGCCTTCTGTTCGTCGTTGAGCGATAAAAGAATCGATTCCATACTGTCGGTATGCAGTCTAAATCAAAAGTGCTCCCGTGACAACCGGCGATAAATGCTGCTCGACAATGGATGTGCAACGGCAAAATGCTGCCCTACACCGTATCCAACTCCTGCATCGTTGCAGAACGCTTTCGATATGCGTTGCTAAATTCTTTTATACCTTGTCTGCATAATATTTACGGATTCCTCTTAAACGGATATATTTTTACAATAATTATCAATTTTTTCTTAGTGAAAAAGGTATCGACCCGTATCTCTGAAAATGTTAATTTATCACGTAAAAATTCGTCTTCCGTAAAATCGAAAAAGCAGCTCTTTAATATAATCCTGTAAATAGTCAAACATATCGCTCAAAACGGATTGCCGCCGGAAGGTCGCCTACGTACAATTTTATTTGTGCTCAAAACCCGAAATTGAACCTATTATATAACTTCCATCATTTCAAAATCCGTCATTCAATTTTCTCAAAAAAATATTTTTAAATCCGCGTAAAAAATGCATTTGCACGCGATATATAGGTCGAACGATATGTTTCCGAATTTGCACGAAGAGTACATCTCCTGATTGCAAAGCCGTGCGACAAGTACGCGGGACGCGCCGTATCGGGCGAAACGCGGGGCATTTCGTTTGAGGTGCAGTATGAAAAAATTAATAATCTTTTTGCCGGTTTTTGCGGCGCTCGTAAGCGGTTGTCCGGTAAAAAAAACCGACGCTTATGAGGCGATTAAAAATTCCGGTTTGGCGGGAAACGCGCTGTATGAAAAAATCATCGCGTTTGAAAAAGAACATCCCGAACACTTCGAGTCGAAGCTCGATTTGGGCTCGTATTGCTTTGTGTCCGAAAACTACGGAGAGGCATGGAAGTATTTATTGAAAGCGGAATCGCTGCTTGCGTCCGTAAAGGGCGTTTCCTCGCAGCACAAAGCGCTGCTGTGCGCGCTGCTTTCGGGCTTGTATGCAGCGGACGGTGACGAAGAGCGCGCGGCGGATTATGCGAAAAAAGCCTACGAAACGCCCGATTGCGGTGCGGAATACGGCTATCTGTATGCAAAGATACGGCTTTTGCGGGACGACAAAAGTGAAGCGCTCGCCCTCTTCGATAAAACCTACGCGCTCTATCCCGAACGTATTGCAGCCGACGAACTGCGCGCGTACGTATATCTCCTCGCCGATGCGGGACAGTTTCAAAAATGCAGCGAATTGGTCGAACGCTGTTTTGAAACCGGCGGTTTTTTCCCGGGGTTCGGCGTATTCGCGTCGGGCGTGTATGAAAAAATCGGCGATACCGAAAAAGCGGTGTTGTGCGCTTTTCTCGATTACGAATATGCGGCTGACGGCAAAGAAAAAGACGATGCGTTTTTAACGAATCTGCAATCGGTTGAAGCCTTACTTCCCGACGGCGGCGATTCTGCGGCTTTGGAAAGCATCAGAGCTTTATTCGATATGAAGCGTGAAGTGCCGGAGACTTCTTCATTTTTCGTTTCCGACTACATCCGGTGCAAAGCGAAACTGCTGCGCGGCGATATTTCGTCCGGCGATCTTTCATCTCTTTTGCAGCTCGAAAAATATTTTTCACGCTTTCCTTCGTACTATTGGTCGGTGTGGCTTGCCGTCCGCGCGCTGCAGCGGGACGGATTAAACGTTTGGATCCCCGTACTCGAAAAGACGATCGCGCTCGCTCCTTCGTCTTTTTACGCATCGCGCGCAAAAATCGAGTTGGCCTCTTGTATCGGTTTGCCGGCCGGGGAGGCCGAAAACGTGCTCGTTCCTGCGGAAGTAAAAGCCGCGATTGAGGGTTTTATGTCGAGCGGAGACGACGAAAAGCTTTTGCCGCTCTACGCCTTGTTAAATCTTCCCGACTGCACATACGTGTATGCAGGCGTAGACATGGCAAAACGTTCGGCCGAAGATCCGATCGTCCGCGCCGCATTTACGAAAAAAAAGCTGCACGCTGCCGGAAGATTACAGGACCGGCTCGCATTTATTTTATCGTGAGGCACTATGCGCTGCGGTTTTATATTGTTTTTGCTGAGTACGGGTTTCTTCGCTCTTTCCTGCAGCGATTCCGCGGCGGCGGAGCTGCTGTATGCGCGTGCGTCTGATGCGTACATACGCGAAGATTTTTCGAATGCGCTTTCACTTGCGGATGAGGCCCTCCGTGCCGACGGCGATTTTTTCCAAGCGCGGCTCCTCAAAGCGAAGCTGTTGATCTTTACGGAAAAAACAGGAGACGCGGAAAAGATTTTGCGCGCGCTGTGCAAACGCTATCCCGAATTTACCGAAGCGCGGCTGTGGTATGTACGCGCTTTGATTATGACGGAGCGATACGATAAGGCGGAAACGCTGCTCGAACGGGAACTCGCGCTCAATCAAACGGACTGGAGATTTTATTATCAATATGCGCTTTTGGCGCAAAAGCAAAACGCGGCCGACAAACGTCTCTCGCTGTGCAGAAAGGCGGAACAGGCGCTCTGCGACAGCGAAAAAGTGTACATCGAAACGGCGGATATATGGCTCTCGCTCGGCGTCCGATCGAATGCGCTCGACGCGCTCGATAAAGCCTATGCCGTTTCCGCGCATCCCGATGCGGTTGCGGAAATAATACATTTTGTTAAGCGGGGGGATGACATACGATGAAACGCATAGCCTGCACTTTAGCGGCGATATCGCTTTTCTTTTCGTGCACTGTGATTTCGTTCGACGAATATGAAGTCGTCTGCAGTCAAAGTCCGGCAGAGGAATACTTCGCCGGTGAACACATCGGTTTTTCGTTCAACTGCGATGTTGTCCGTCATTATGCCGAGCAAGCCGTGACGATAAAATCGGGCACGCATCAGTGTGAAGCCGAATATATGTGGGACGGACGATCGCTGTACGTAAAGCCCTCAGGCGGATGGATTCGGGGAAAACCGTATCAAGTAAGCATGGACGGTCTCATGCATACGGAAAACAGTGCGGCCTTTCACGCATATACGATATGCACGTTTATATACGGCAGCGAAGGAGAACGCTTTTATGCGCTTGCGCTTCCCGAAAAACGCATCGGCGCGGATCCGCGGCAAAAGCTTGTATTCGCGTTTAATAAAAAAATCGAAGCGGCACGGTTTGAAAAAGCGTTTTCGATTTTTCCGTCGTCGGAGTATTCGATTGCGCTCTCGGAGGATGAGCGGACGATCACCGTTTCGCCGTCTCCGAGGTGGAAGCTGAACACGACCTATGCGTGGACGATAAAACGGCTTTTGTCGTCGGACGGCTGGGAAATGCAGGATGTGCTTTCAAATACGTTTTCGACGAAGGAAGATGCCGAAAGTCCCTCGCTCGTATGCCTCTGTCCCGTAAGCGATACGTCGCCCGATGCGCACTGGTTTACCGATATCGCACTCGATAAAAATATTTCCGGAAAGCAGCCGATCGGTTTTGTGTTTTCAAAGCCGATGGATTTCGATGCGGTAAAAGACGCCGTTTCGATTTCGCCTTCGTTGTCCGGCTATATGGTGCCGTACGGCGACGAGCGTACGCGCTTTTTATTTGTGCCGGAAGAATACTACAAAGTCGCAGCCGAATATACGCTCGCCGTCTCAACGGCGGCTGCGGATGAAAACGGTACGCCGCTTTTCGAAAAGATCGTCAAGCGCTTTTACGCGGCAGATGCATGGCTTTCGGTTGCCGGTTTATCGCTCGATGCCGATGTCGTTCCCGATTTGTCGGCGCCGTGCATAGAACACTCACTGCATAAAGATGCGGACGGCAACTACGAATTGACCGCGCAGATTTTATTTTCGCATGAGATCGCCGACGGCGCTCTTACAACAGCTGTGAACGCGGTAACGGCGTCATTGCTTTTTCCGCTTACGTCGGCGAGCCCCGTAAAGACGGGCGTCTTTTGGAACGAAGAGAAAACGAGGCTTACGGTAACGTGGACGCGCTTTACGGTGAGCACGAACGATGTGCACTCGTACTATCGATTAAAAATTGCCGGCGGGCCTGCGGGAATAAACGACGGGCGGGGAAGCTATATGGAGAAAGACCTATGTATAACCGTTTTGACAAAGTGAAGACGGCAGCTTTAATAATTTTTTGCCTCTTGTATGCCGGCTGCGCTTCCGAGCTGTTTCTGGAGATGAGCGTCGATTCGTGTACGTGGGATAACGACGGCGTTTCGATCGTGTTTTCACTTGAGCCCGATATGATGTCGGTTGAAAAAGCGTTTACGCTGACCGAAGACGATCATCCCGCATCGGGAATTTTTTTGTGCGCCGGGAAACAAGTGCGCTTTTTTCCGACCGGCGGCATCAAAATAAATTACGATTACGTCGTCACCGTCACTTCGTCCGCCGAAAGCAAAAACGGATATTCGCTTGCAGGCGATTACTGCAAAATGTTTTCGACGCGGAACGACAAAGTACGGCCGGAAATAGTTTCCGTCGTACCGCAAAACGGCAGCACCGTCAATGAAGCGTCCGCCATAACGATTCGCTTTTCCGAGCCGGTTACGCGCGAATCTTTCGAAGCCGCCGTTTCCGTCAGTCCGCCTTTTTCGTACGCGCGCGTTTTTTCAGACGGAGACCGAACCGTCCGCATCGTGCCGATGGAAAGCCTCAAAGCGAATACGCTGTATAAAATTACGCTGTCCGAAAGCCTCGAAGATTATGCGCGGAACGCGCTCGCAAAAGAATACCTTTCATCGTTTTATTATCGATACGATACGGAGACGCCGGACTGTACGTTTATTATTAAAAATAAAAACGGCTTTCAAATCGCGGCGAAAAACGGCGGCAGCTATCAAGCCGTTCCGAAAGACTGCGCTGTCGATATCGATTTTTCAAAAGAGATGAATATCGATACGTTGTCGTCATATATCTCCGTCGTGCCGACGGTATCGTATTCGGTAAAGACAAACGCGTTCGATAAAACGCATGCATCGGTCGTCTTCGATGCGCCTGCGTGGGGAAAGACGTACACGTTTCGGATGCGCAAAGGCGTACAATCCGTGGCGGGAAACGGGACTGAACGCGATACGGTATTCGATATCCGCTTCGACGCCGAAAGTGACAGACCGGTCGAATTTGTTAAAGGATTTTTGCAGACGGGCGAGTGGCGCGAAGGAAATCTTTCCGACGGCGTAAACTATAAGACGATAGCGGCGGCAACGAATTTTTCGGCGCTGCTTTTCGACCCGGTGTTTTTCCCGCCTTCATCCGATACCGCTGCCGCGCTCTATCTCGCGTTTGCCGTTTCGCGAGAGGCGGCAGGCCTCGATATTTTTTCGCTCTTCGATTCCCTTGCGTTTTCGGCGACAAACGGATGTTGCTCTATCGTGATAAAAACGCTTTTTGCCGTACCGCCGGAAAGTTCTGCGGCTTTTCCGCTGAACGAATTGATCGTGCTTGAGGAGGGTATGTGCATCGTGCGAGCGGGGCTCGAAATCACGAATAACAGCAATCCGGGCATCGTGACGATGACGGTCGGCGACGGCGTAAAAGATTCGCTCGGAAATGCGATTCGATCGAAAAACATTTTTACGTTTACAAAGTGACGGAGATACGGCGATGAAATCGATCGGCAAAAAAACCGTTATATCGCTTCTTTTTTGCTTAGCCGCGCTTGCGTTTTCGGAAACCGTTTTTCGTTCGCCGGAAGAAGCTGCGGAATTCGCCGTTTCGAATTCGAAAGAATACCGGCTGAAAAAATTGCACGTCGAAGCGTCTTACAAAGTGGCCTGTTTTGCGCTGCAGGAATTTTTACCGTCGTTCAATGCGTCGTGGTCGGAAAACGATGCGGTTAAAATCGGCGGAGCGGATTCGCACAGTAAATCGCTGCAGTTTTCCGCGCGTCAAGTCATCGGCGACGGCGGCAAGCGTATCGTTGCGTACAAGATGAATAAGACGAATGCGTACTATGCGGTAAAAACCTACGAACAGGAATTGCAGGCATTTCAATCGTCCGTCATAAATCAATATTGTCTTTGCCTGCGGCAACAGGAAATTATTAAAATAAAAAACGATTTGGAAAAGAATGCTGCGGTGCAGCTTGAAATTATTAAAGAAGAATATCGTCTCGGCCTTGCGCTTGAAAACGATTATTTGGAATACCTTATTTCGTTTAGGAAAATTCAAAACGATAAAAAGAAAGCCGAACGGGAGCTGCGGACGCAGATGCGCGTACTGAAATCGATCATCGATATGGCCGCCGATGAAGAGCTGCGTCTCGAAAACGCGCTTACGGGCGGTACCGATATTCCGTATCTTGAACCGCACATCGCCGATCTGCAGCGCATGACGGACGAACGCAATCCTGCAATAAAAAAATCGGAAGCGGCGCTGCAGTATGCCGAACAGCGCTATAAGTACACGAAATTGTTTTTTCTCCCGGAAGTCGCCGTCGAGGGCGGCGTATCCTTTTCCGGTACGGCCTACCCGTTGAACAAGCCTTCGTATTCGCTAAAGCTGTCGTTGAATTTTCAGAACGTACCTTTCGTGCCGACGACGATCGGAAACGGTTACGGTTTTAACAAAAAACAGCTCGTCGGCCTCGACAATTCACTTTCGGCGGGCATCGTACCCGATACGAATTATTTTATTAAACGTAACGTCGATAAAATTGCGCTGGAGCGGGAAGGCGAGCAGCTTCGTCTGCAAAAAAACGCAGTGCACGAACAGCTGTTTGAAAGAGCTGCTGCGTATGATGACGGCAAAGATTCGATTGAGCGGATTTCGGAATCGATTTTACTGCGCGAAAAGCGTCTTGCCGTCAGCGCCGAACAAGTCGAAAAAGGCGAGATGAAGCGGATCGACTACCTTGCCGAATTGATGGAGCTCGCGGAAGAAAAGATAAACCGCATCGCTGCGGAAACGGCGGTACGGGCGGCTCTCCGCGATATCGAAATATTGCTGTGCGTTCCGTTCGGAGGTTTACAAAAATGTTTTTAATAAAACCGTTGATGAAATATTCGTGCATCGTATTGCTTGCCGCCCTCTTTTGTGCGTGCGCGCCTTCCGATAGAAAAAACGAAGGGGAGCTTTTGCCGGTCGAAGTAAGCGCAGTACGGGCGGAAAACCGAGCGCTCGACGACGTGCTTAAAAGCTTCGGTTCCATTTCATATAAAACGAAAACCGACGTTACGTGTACGGTCAGCGGAACGGTGACGGCATTTTTCGTAAAAGAAGGGGATGCCGTAACAAAGGGACAAAAGCTCGCGCAGCTGCGCAACGTGCAGCTCGAACTGCAGAGAGAACAATGTATGAACGCGCTCGATTCGGCAAACGCATCGCTCGAGCTTGCCCGCGTAAAGCTCCGCGAAGAAACGCTCGCAGCCGAAGGCCGTCTGCTCGCCGTAGAAAAATCGAAAATACATATCGTGCAAAAAGAGCTCGAATTGGAATTGTTAAAAGATATGTTTTCGAATAAGTCGCGGCTGCACGAACTCGGCGGCGTTACCGATTCGTCGCTCGAACAGCTGAAACTGCAAGTGCGTTCGGCGGAAACGGAAATCGCAATGATGAAAAAAGAACTCGATACGCTGCTGCTCGGTTTTCGCGATGAAGATTTATTAAAAGAAGGAATCACTCCTTCACGCGATCCCGACGTGCGCAAAAAGCAGTTTACAGCGCTCAACACGAAATCGGGAGCTGCCGAGCTTGCTTCCGTACAGGCGCAAGTGCAGGCGGCGGACAGGCAGCTCGCGTCGGTACGTAAGCTCATCGACGAACTTACGATACGGGCTCCTTCCGGCGGCATCGTCGGAGCGCGCTATTACGAAAACGGCGAATATGTAAAAGAAAACGAAAAGATCGCGACGCTCATGGATACGTCGTCGGTGTATGCGGTGCTCCACGTGCAGGAACAGGATGCGGTCGGCTTTGCGCAGGGTACGCGCGTTTCGCTTTTTTTGCCGTCGCTCGGCGCATCGTATCGATCCGTTATCGCCGAAATATCACCGGCAGCGGATCCGCAGAGCGGAAATTTTTCCGTCAAAACGGAAATCGGCAATAAAAACGGCGCAATTAAACCGGGGATGTTCGTGCGCTGCGAAATCGAACGCGCGGCGGCAAAAGACGTTCCGTGCATACCCGACAGCACGCTGCTTTTATCGGACGAAAAAACCGGAAAAGTTTTTTGCATCGTAAACGGATGCGCGGTACAAAAAGCCGTTTTAATAAAAGCGCATCGCGACGGTTTTGTGTGGATCGGAGACGGGCTTTCGGCCGGAGACCTCATCGTCGATAAGCCTTCGCCGTTTTTGCGCGAAGGGCAGGCGGTAAGACTGAGGACGCTATGATAAAGAAAATCGTTTCGTTTTCGGTTTATCATCCCGTCTCCGCATTGATGCTGCACCTTGCGCTGCTGCTCTGTTGCTGTATCGCTCTGTACACGGTTCAGCTCGATTTTATGCCGAAAATGGACGAACGTTTTTTGCTTATTTCAGCCGACTTTACCGGAGTGAGCGCGCAGGATATGCAGAAGCTCGTTACGATCCCAGTCGAAGACGCAGCCGCCTCGCTCAAGGGCATAAAAAATATTTCATCGGTGACGCGCGACGGTCTTTCGCTCGTCGTTGTCGAACTGCACTGGAATGTCGACGCCGACATTGCGATCGTCGAATGCCGGCAGATCATCGATCAGTGTTACGAAGCGCTGCCGAACGGCTGCGCCAAACCGAACGTCGCTTTTTTCAATCCGGTGCACAGAGAAACGCTGACCCTTGTCATTTTTCCGAACGATAACGATTTGGAGTACGGCCGTCATATCGTCGACACGGACATACGGCCGCATCTGCAGCGCGTCAAAGGTGTCGGTTCCGTTTCGGTTACGGGCGGCGAAAAACCTGAAGTGAAAGTCGTACTCGATAAAGCGAAGGTCGAATCGATCCCCGTATCTTTGCAGAGCGTTGCGGAAATTTTATCGCAGGCGAATTTCGAATACCCGTCGGGAAGCGTAAGCGACGGCGGCAAGGAATTGCTTTTTCGCACCTCCGGTTTATTTACGACGCTCGGCGATATCGAAGACGTGCCGTTTTTGTACGGCAGCGGCGGCGTGCTGAAAATCAAAGACATCGGAACGGTGTCGCTCGGCACCGAAAAAAAGGAAAGCTTTTTTACGTACAACGGGCGCGAAGCGATATGCGTGAAAATCTATAAAAAAGCCGATGCGAGTCCGCTCGCCGTATCGAAAAAATTAACAAGAGAGATAGATCGGCTGCACAATTCGTACGGCGGAAATTTTACGTTTAAAATCGTGTTCGATCTGTCGGACGAACTTACGGCATCGATACGAAATCTGTGCGTGTCGGCCGCACTCGGAGCCGTGATAACGGCGATCGTGCTGTTTTTGTTTTTACGCACATTGCGTATATCGCTTTTGGCCGCGAGCGTTATGCCGCTTTCGATACTCTTTTCCGTATTCGCCCTCGCGCTGTGCGGCAAAACGGTCAACATTTTATCGGTGTCGGGCATAACGATCGGCATCGGCATGGTGATCGATCCGGCAGCCGTAGCGATAGAAAACGTATTGGAAAAACTGAAGCGGCAGCCGGATTTTTCCGCTGCCGAATCGATTGTCGACGGCGCAGCGGAAACATCCCTTTCTTCCTCCGGTTCGGCCGTAACGACGATAGCCGCCTTCTTTCCGTTTTTCTTTTTTCCCGGACTCTTCGGCAAACTCTTTTCCGATATGGCGCTCGCCGTCATCGCTTCGATCGCGTTTTCCTTTGTGCTTGCGATGACGTATATTCCCGCAGCGATGTCGCTGCAATCGAAAAAATTGATCGACAACTTCGCCGGAAGTTCGAAGCGAAGCTTTAAACGGCAGCGGGGCATTGAACGCTCCGCACGAATCGAATCATACGCCCGTATACCTGCCATTTCGTGCGGCGAAAAACTCTACGGCGATTGTTTAAAAACGATATTCGAAAAAAAATATGCGGTTCCCGTTTTGTTCACCGCTTGCCTATGCGTCGGAACGCTGTGCGTACTGCTTTTAAAAAAAGAGCTGCTGCCGGTATCTCCGAGCGGCACGGTCGCCGCGACCATACGTTACGGCACTTCGCCTTCGCTCGATGCGCTGTTCTCCGACGCGGATTTTATAAACCGTGCTTTGTCGGTGGAGGATTTTATCGATACGGTGTGCATATCGGGCGGCATAGAAAAAGACGATTACGAACAGCTCGCCGCTCCGGAAGCGAAAAAAGAAACGATGCGCATCACGTGCAGCGGGAAGAGTCCCGAAAAAATCGCGGCCGCACTCGATGCGATTTTGCAAAATACGGATATGCGCTATACGCTTGAAACGAGCCGCAATCTGCTCGAAGAGATGCTCGCATCCGATGCGGCGCCTCTCATCGTGACCGCTTTTTCGCCCGAAGCGGCGGCGGAAACGGCGCTTGCCCTCTGCGATGAGCGGGATATCGCGCCGTACGATATTTTACAGGAAGCGGCGTTTATCCCCGACAGAAGCGCATGTGCGCGGTTTGCCGTTTCCGCATCGCAGACTGCCGCCGCCGCTTACGCTGCTCTCGAAGGTGTCGAGTCGAATGCCTTTTATACGGGCGGGCGAAAGATACCGCTTCGCGTGTCGTTTGCCGACGGAACCTTTACCGCCGTAGAACAGCTTATGCGCACGGGCGTCGTTGCGGGTAAAACCGATATACCGCTGTCCTCTCTCGGTACGGTCGAAGCGGTTGAAAACGAAAAGACGCTGCATCGTTGGAACAGAAAAGACGCAAAAAAAATAAGCGGCGTACCGAAAGAAAAATCAGTAAATTTCGACGGCATCGTTTCGCTTCGCGATATACAGATGAAAGAGTTTTTCAAAAGCGCGGCGGTGCTGCTCGCCGTCGTGTTTTTGCTGCTCTACTGTATTATGGGCGCGCAGTTCGAATCATTCGTTATCCCGCTGCTTATGTTCGTTTCCATACCGCCTGCTTTTGCCGGAGCCTTTGCATTGCTTCTCTTGTGCAATCGCTCGCTCAATATACACAGCGTGATCGCCCTTGTCGTACTGTTCGGAACCGCTGTCAACAACGCGATCATTTTATACGAGAGTATAACAAGGCAAAACGATATCACGGAGCAAAGCGTCATCTCCGCAAGCGTTGCAAAACTCCGTCCGATTTTAATAACGACGTTGACAACCGTGTTCGCCGTCGTTCCCTTTGCCGTCGATCCGCTGCGCAAAAATCAACAGTCGTCGATGGCGATTGCGATCGTCGGCGGGCTTATCGCGTCGTTTGTCGTCGTGCTTGCCCTTATGCCGCCGCTGCTCTTTTCCGTTTTGAAAAGGAGGCGTTTGCCGTGATCTTGCGTTCTTGGTATGAGCGTCCGAAGCTCGCATTTTTCGTATTTGCCTCAATTACGGTTTGCCTCATCGCGTGCGCGCTTCGTATAGAGATCGGAGAATCGTACGACGGACGCTATACGGTGTTCAGCGTCGAGTTCGATTATTACGGAGTCGATGCCGACAAAATCGAACGGCTCGTAACGATCCCGCTCGAAGAAAAAATTTTACCGCTTGCGGGGCTCGTTGAACTCGACTCTTCTGCGGAAAACGGCAAATCAACGACGACGGCATATTTTAATAAAAAGGTCGACGCAAAAAACGTCTACCTTTCGATCGGAAACGTCGTCGATACTCTGTATGAGCTTCTTCCGAGCGATGTGCAAAAACCGCGCATATACGCGTCCGACGCGCATTCCGGCAGCGTCCTGTGCGTCGCCTTTGAAAAAAAGGACGAGCGCACGCGCGAGACGATAGAATCGGCTTTAAAGAAAAAAATCGAAAGCGTGCGCGGCGTTTCCGAAGCGATCGTTACGGGCGGCGCACAAAACGAAGTCTTCGTATCCTTCGATCCGGAAAAAGCATCGAGCGCGATGCAAAATCCGTCCGACTTTTCGGCAGCCGTGCGCGGCGGCAACACGGCGAGTCCCGCGTGTACGATACGGACTTCGCGGTACAACAAATCGATCGTATTCGACACGAAGCTGAAAAATCTCGACGATCTTCGCGCGCTTCCGATAAAGACGGGAGAAAATTATTCGACGCTCGGCTATGTGGCGGACATAGAGATGCGGCCGCGGAAACAGGACGGGATCGTGCGCATCGACGGGAAGGAGTGCATTGCGCTGAACGTTAAGTGTTCATCGGACGGGAACAGCATCGCCGTTTCATCCGCGTGCAAGAAGATTCTTTCAGCCGCCGATCTGCAAGGCATCCCGTATACGATTTTATACGACACCGGCGGCGAACAGCTGAAACTCATCCGTTCGGTCGCCTTTGCGTTCGTACAGAGCTTTATCTGTGTCGCCGTCATCGTGCCGTTTTTTTACGAATCCTTTTCGGCAGCCGTCCTTATTTTACTCCTGTTGATTGCCGACAGCGTATGGACGGTCGGGCTTTTGCAGCTTTTCGGATTTACGCTGAACCGCCGCACGATTGCGGGTATGTCGATCGCGCTCGGTCTCATTGCGGATTCGGCGCTGATTATCGTCGCGTGCGCCGAAACGAGTCCGTCGAACGGCGTATTTTTTGATCGGGTCGGGCGGCTGCACGCGTCTCTTACGGCGGCGGGCTGTACGACGCTGCTTGCGGTGATCCCGCTTTTTTTTCTCGATGCCGTCGTACCCGGTACGAAAAATACGGCCGCCGCTATGAGCACAATGATTTCGGCATCCGTCGTTTTGTCGGCGGTATTCGTTCCGTGCTGTATCCGCTCGGGACTGTCGGCAAAGCGAAAACGGAAGCTGTATAAAAAAATCGAATCGCTGTATGTGCGCTTTTCGTACCGGGCGGCATCTTCGAGCATCGCTAACGGCCGCGTCGTTTTTGCATTGTATGCGTGCTGTACGGCACTTCCGCCGCTGTTGTTTTTGATGAGCGGAAAAAATCTTTTACCCGAAGAAAAAAGCCGCATCATCTTCGCCTCGGTCGATTACGAACCCGAAACGAGTGCGGCGTACATCGACGAAAACGTAGGGCGGTTTGCGCTGCGATTAAAAGAAGACTCAGGCGTTTCGTTTGTACGCACCGAAGCGAAGCGCGGTTCGGCGGATATCGAAATTGGCTGTGTGCGCGAAGCCGACGTCGGACGCGTTCGAAATCGTGCCGCATCTTCGGCGCATATCGTACCCGACGGATTTTTATACGTACCCGGTTTGCAAAAAAAGAGGCGGAAAAAATTCGCGCGTTTTCGGCTCGCCGCCTCGGGCGACGATTCAACACAGTGCAGGGTATATGCGGAACGGGCGGCATCTGTGCTCGCGCCATTAAAGCATATCGATTCGGTCGTACTCAATTTTAAAAAGGCGGAAAAAGAATATGCGTTTGTCCCCGATAAAACGATGCTTATCAAAAACGGATTGACCGTCGAGTCGGTCGCATCGAATCTGCGCTGGCTCATGTTCGGTCCCGTTGCGGACAAATGGCTGCAGAACGGCAGGGAATACGATATCCGTATCGCAGGAAAAAATCTGCAAAACGCCTCCCTTTCGCAGATACAAAACATTCATCTGCCGGTTCCGTCGGGCAGCATTGCGCTGACCGCGCTCGGCGAAATACGGCAGACGGAAAAGATTAATAAAATTTACAGAAAGGACGGAAGGCGGTGTGCGTATTTTACTGCGGAAACGAGCGGCTTGAGTACAAGCGAAGCGGCGGCCTTTGTACGCGACCGGCTCGCGGAGATCCCGCTTGAAAAAGGCTATTGTTTTTCGTTTGAACGGGATATCGCCGAACTGCGTGCCGATTATACGCTTACCGTCTCCGCTCTTGTGCTCTGCGTTGCGGGGATATTTATCCTGCTCGCGGCGCTCAACGAACGGCCGAAACTGTCGGCGCTCATCGTCTCCGTCATTCCGGCGTCTTTTGTGCTGCCGCTTGCGATACGTTTCGCGTCCGGCGTGCCGCTCGAACTCGGCGACCTTACGGGGATGGTCGTGCTGTCGGGGATCACCGTCAACAACGCGATCTATATAACGGAATCGAAAAAAAGCCGCATTGAATTTTGCATACGGGAAAAAGCGCGCAGCATCCTCGTTACCTCTTTCACGACGGCGGCCGGTGCCGTGCCGCTCTACCTGTTCGGCGGGGATTCGTTTTCGAGAGGTCTTTCGTTTTTTATGATTTTCGGAATCATCGATGCGCTCGTCGTATCGTTTGTATTATTTCCGGGCTGTATGGCTCGGATTTTTAAAAAATCGCATTTCGGAGGTATGGTATGAATGAAAAATTAACAAGAGTGATGGCCGCCGTGCTCATGTTCGCGTACGGCGTGAGCATTGTTCCGGCGCAGGAGATCGCATCCGGTCTCGCAGCGGGAAAGATCCGCATCGATTATTATTTGAATCGCGCGGAAAAAGCCCGCGATGAAAGCGAGTGGAAGCGGATCGCCGACGAGGGTATGCTTACGGCGCTTTCCGCGTGGGAGCACGTGATGACAGCGCTGAAAGAGCAGGATGCCGATGCGTGGAACGCTTCGCGTGCGGATGCGAAAGCGTATTATGAAAATACGATCGCAAAAAAATACGCGGATTGGATCTGTACACGCTATACGAGGGCGCACGAAAAAAAAGCGGCGTCGGAACTCGCTCTCAAACTCAAAGAAAAAATGAACGATTTTGACACGTCGCAGTATACGCTTGCCGAAGCGAGTGCGCTTTACGATGCGTGGCTTACGGAAAGCCGGAATGTCATCGACCGGTATCTCGACGAATACGATGCGGGAGCATCACGCGAAGCGATGCGGCGCGAATCGGAAATGCTTTCGCAGATTGAAGGAAAACGCTTTGTCGCCCGTTTTATAAAAGATACGTATTCGCTTAAAGCGGAAAAGGCGAAAGAAGCGGCGAGCGCGATCGCGGACGATTTGACAAAAAAGACGTATGCGGAAACGGAACGGGACATGAACGAACTGTTCGCATCGCTTGAAAAGACGATTGCCTCTCCCGTCGATAACGAAATTAACAAAGATGCGTTTTTGTCGCGCTTTAAAGAAGTGTTTACCAAAGGTCTTGCAAAGTGGGAAGATGCGGAACGTGAATTTTTACGCGACAGGCTTGCATGGGAAAACGAAGCGCAGCGGACGTATGAAGAGAGCGAACGGATTTGGGAAGCGGCAAAAAAAACGCTTTCCGATAAGCGCGCCGAATGGGAAAAGAGTATCGATGCACGTATCAAAAAACTTGAGCGGGAAATCGCGAAAAAAAACAAAGATTATGAAAACGAGATAAACGGCCTGCTCGAAAATTATCGGGCGGTGCTTAATGAAAATGCATCGTACCGTTACGATGCGGCGCGGATGCAGGAGACCGTATACAACGATATACGCGATATGTTTGCTACGTCACGGGAAGGCATCGAAAATTGGATCGCATTATGGGGCTCCAAGTACAAGGGTGTGTATTCGTATTGGAAAACGGAAGATCCGAACAATATTTTATACGATATGGTAAACGGAAAAGGCGATATAAAAATCGATGCGGAAACGTTGAAGATTATTCGTGCGAATATATACGATTGGCAGGATAAGTACATACGGCAGATCGTACGGGAATACGACGCAGTCTTGCAGCAATACGTGTCCGATATTCTGCGATTGCAGAATATAATTAATAAAAATATAATGTCTTTCGGTAAACTCGATTATACAAAATCAAGAGAATATAACAAAGCAGTCCTTACTTGTACATCGTATGAGTCGGGTCGGGAAAAAAGAATTGTCGAACGCAATAGAGACGATTTTTTTTCTTATTACGATAAAATCGCTGTGTTGAAAAAATATGAAGATGTGGGGAAAAAACTATCTGCGCTTGTCGCTGCGGAAAATGTAAAGAATTCGGAACGAGAGCTTCAATCGTATGTTAACGGCGATGAATTTTCTTCCGACAAAGCGATAAAAGCGTATATTGCGGATGTGAAAGAGCAGCTTGCGGCACAAAAGGAAAAAGCTGCCGGCGGCAATTTTACAGGCGACGATTATACGGCGCAGCTGAAAGCGTATCTCACTGCATTGAAAGAAAGCGATGACGTTTTGCTGCAAAACGATAATTTTGTCGTGCTTACCGATGCACTTTCGGCGGGCGAAACGATGCTGGCCTGGCACCGCATTGCTCTACATGATAAAGTCCGCCTCGACAAATCGATTAAAAATCTTTTTCAACTTGCAATAGCAGGAGAATACGGGTACGGTGAAGCGGAGCTTGAACTGTTCAAAGCGAAAGTATTTGCTGCGGCAGCGGATGAAAATTATGAAATTGCAAAAGCGGTCGACGAATATGCATCGGTCACGGACGCTTCTCGTGAAGCAAAGGCGGAAACGGAAAAACGCTTGCAGGATGCGGAGTACGCGTATAAAATCGCATACGATGCATACCGCGTTTTATGCGGCGAACTTACGGATGTCGACATAACGCGTGCAAAAGAAAAACTGCATGCCGCGTATAAAAATCTGCAGCGTGCAAAAGAGGCGTTTGCCGATGCCGATAAGGAAAACGCTACGCTGATATCCATACAGCCGACGGTACAGCGTGAAACGATCGAAAGAACGATTTTGTTGTTTGCCGGCACGCATTCCGAAAAAAACGATGCGGTATCCCGGTCGGCCTACGATTACTATATAGCAAAATTTTCGGAGTTTGAAAAACGGGATTTTGCAAATATAAGCGGAGAAAATACGAATGCGATACTGCAGCAGTATGCGGACGCAAAAGCTGCGATTGCAAAAACGATACGGGAAAACGATACATCGCCGGTACGAGCGGGAAAAAATTCATACGATACTGTTATCGATTATATAAAAAAGTTTACGCCGTTTTCGACGGGACTTTTGGATGGAGCAAGCAAGGCGCTTGCAGCATATATTCAGACGTATTTGGATACGGAAGCCTACCGTTATGCCGCGCTTTCGGATACCGACGGAAAAATAGAGGCGGAAAGACTTGCGCTATGCCGTGAAAAACTTGCGCTGTATGAAAACGAAGCAACACTTGAAACGCTTACCGAAGAGCAGGAAGCGGAATTGAGCGCGTTTGCTCTTGAATATCGGTTTTTGCAAAGCGTCATACAATATGCAAAAAAAACGAACTGTGTTTGGAGTGAAAAATTATTAAAAAACGGCTATTTAAATTCGTCGATATTCGCTTCGTCGGAAGAAAAAGAAAAAATACGGAATGTATTTGCCGGTGTGGACGCCGCCGAAATGCGCACGAGAGAGGGTATGGTAACGGCAGCGGCGCGATTCTTTTTACAAGAGGGTTATACTGCGGGCGAAAAAACGTCGAGCGAATTATACGCCGTGCTGGCGCAGGCGCTTGAAAACAAAAACGAATCGACGAAAAAACTTGATCTGTATGCGGAATTGTTTTTGTTGTCCGATGCCGACGGCATAGCTGCGCGGATTGCAGAAAATAATAAAAAAGCGGCGGCCTTGCAGCGCGATATCGAAGCGGCAACCGTCGCCTATGCGGAATCGATCGGCGAATTGAAAGCCGCCGAAGACGCGTATATGCAAAAAGTCGATACGTGCAATGCCGCGTATACGGAACTTGAGCGGCTCCGTATTGCCAAGCGCTGTGCACAAGCCGTGTTCGATTGGGCGTCGAGCGTATATCTTGAAAATATCGGAATAAATGCGAACGAACACTATGTAACGCCGAAAGAAAAACTTTCGGAAGCGGCATATACAAGAGAGCGGGCACTGCTTTCCGTACGGGTGCTGGAAAATTTGATTGCCGAAAAACAAAATGTAAATGCGACGCTTGCCGAAAACGCGGAACTTGAAGCGTATAAAAAAATCGATCGCGCTTATTATGAAACGCTCGTTATACAGCATGAAATATCGATGATGTATCGAGAAAAAGAAAAAATGCTTGCGGCCGCGGAATCCGCTGAACGGAATGCGCGCATCACGTTGACTATGCCGTTCGATTACACTACAGCGGAACAACTTGTACATATCGAAAAAAACGGAGACGGCAGTTGGAATTACGTGCTGACGCAAAAAGTCGTTGCGGATCATAAAAGCGAAACATATTATGAAACGGATGAACAAGGCAATACGATTGCCAAAACGCGGGAATGGACGGAGTATAACGTATATCCGGGCGAATACACGGGCGTCGACAATACTGCCGAGCAAAAAAATTATTTTACCGATGACGATGCCGCGGTACTGCAGACGATAACGCAGGGGAAGATTAAACGGACTGCGGCGGAAAAAGAGGCGGAAGACTGGCTCGATTCGTTGTGGAAGAAAAAAAACTCATACAGAGAAAACGTCATACTCGCCGCTATGTATTTGCAGTACCGGTGCAGCGACGATAAAATCAAAAGCCTGCAAGCCGATGCCGAAGCTGTTTTTCAGATGCCGAACGTCAACAGCGAACACGGAATCGACGTTTATGCAAAATATAAACAGTACCGCGAAGCCGTTCTGTGGGATGCATACGAGGCGGTTATTAAAGCCGGCGGAGAAAACGATATTGCAAAGTGCATTATCTTCAGGAACGGCGGCAATATACTCGGTGCGGAACTCGAGGGATTTGAAGTCGATATTTTAAAAACCCGTGCCCTCGAACGGCTTGCCGACGAGATGGATCGGATCGAAAGCCGGCATACGTATTTCAAGCGCATTTTTTGGGGCTGGTTTAAACGTACCGACGCGACGGGAAAATATGCCGGAGCGGTTTGCGATAAATGTCATGCGTATCGAAAAAATGCGGCAGCCGCTGCTTTAAATAAAGACGAAAAAATTCGACTCGTGCTCGATACGCTCAGTAAAGCGAAGTCCGCGCGGGAAAACGCGGTACACGATTACACTGCGCTGTTCGGCGATACCGAGCGAAGCGGAACGGAGATTGCGGCAAACCTGCGGACTGCGCTTATTGATAACAGCCTTATATCGAAATCGCTGCTCAATGAAATTATCGGTGCGGCGGACGGCGGCAAAACGTATGTAAATACGCGCAGTTTTATCGATGAAGCGGCGGACGTATATAAAGCAAAACGCGATAAAGCCGCCGATGCGCTCGATGCAAAACGAAAAGCACTTTTTGCCGCACAGCGGAACGCTGCTGCCGCGTATCACGTATATGTTGAAAAGAGCAAAATACTCGATGAAAGTGTACGCGTCGAATTGCGAAAGCTTGCCCTTGAATCGTCCGACGTGACGGCAAGTACGGAAGCCCGGAAAAAAGCGGCTGAAAAATATACGGAATTATACAATGAAAACTTCGGCATTTCCGCCGCCGAAAAACGTTTGTTTGCAGAGTATGCGGAAAGCGCATGGGGAAACGGTACCTACGATACCGTACAATTCATTAAAAGTATGGGAGCGTATTACGGAGATTACTACAACGGAAACAGCTGCAGCGATTTTACCCGTTCGACGGAAACCTATGACGCGTATGTACAGGAACAGCTGCTGAATTTTATCGGAGAAAAGACAAAAGTAAAGAATACGAGTTTGTACGATGCGTATAAAATCGAATTGATAAAAAATATGAATGCGGCAAAGACGGAACATGAAAACGCATTGCGGCAGCTTAACGATATTGCGTTGTTGTCGGCGGTGGAGTGGAGAAAAGCGCAGGAAAAGATGAATGTCCGGCACAACACGTGGCGGCGCGAATTCGTTGAAGAATACGCGCTGCATCAAAGCGAATGGGAATCGAATTACGGCGTATTTTTGACGCAAAAGCAGGAATGGATAAACGGTATGTATCTTGACGCGGCGGCGGAAACCGAATTGCGTCAAGATGCGGGAGAACGCGAAGCGGCCGAAAAACTTATGGAAGCCAGAAGCGTTGCCCGAAAAACGCTTCCGAAAGCGATTATCGACAACGAAAAATATACGGAAGCCTTGCTCGGCGAAACGCTGTTGGGAAAACTCGAAAAGCAAAGCAGCGTTTTGCAAAATCGTATCGAATCCGCCGTATTTGCCGCCGTTCGGCACGATTCGATACGATCGGATATCGAAATCGCACATCGGGCGGCTGAAGTGCTCGCTGTGACGAACAAAGATTTGCAGGATCGGGCTGTGAGGATTGCAGTGCAGCAAGCGGAACAAAGTCTTATTAACAGCCGCGATCGATACTATGCGCTCGTGGGGGAACAAAATCAAAGCATCGAAGATTATGTAAAAGAAACGGTACTCGGTTCCGGATACACGTGGAGTCAAAAAATTATTAAACGGCGCGTTGTCGTCGATTCGAATTTTTGGAAAGTCACACGTAAAACACAAACCGTACACCCGTATGAATGGTATGTAACGACAGCACCTGATATCGGCATAGATGTGAAGGCGCTCGCCGTTGCGAATCAAGATACCGCAGATTATTTGATGGCGACGGCACAGAGAAATTTGTCGCTGTGGTATGAGCGTGTGTTCGGTACGGGCGGTGAATTTGAAAAACACACAGGTGAAGCGCCGGAATTGAAAAGCGGCGGTGATATCAATATAAAACGGGGACGAGAGGGAAATGTAAAAAAACAAGGCAGCGGCGAAATCGGACTTGTCATGCTCGACGTATTGTGGAATGATGTAGAAGAAAGCTACGGATGGGCCGAGCTCGCAAAGCCCGATTGGGATCAAAAGCTGTGGAGCGGTTCTTCGCTTTTCGGCATGGACCCGCCGAGTATACGAACGGTGACAACTGTGGCGGCAGCCGTCGTCGCTACTGTCGTAAGTGCCGTATGTACGTGGGGTTCTGCGGCGCCGGTAGTCGCGGCTCTGTGTTCCGCTGCAGTTGCAAGTACGATAACGATGAGCAACGAATTACTGTTTGCGGCACTCGATTTAAGCGGCGGCTATAAAACGGCCGAAGACATTGGAAAGAGCCTTGCGATGAGCGCACTTACAAGTGCGCTGAGCATGGCGAGCGGAGCAGCGGGAGCGGCCGCCGGATTATTGGGCGGTGCGGCGGGAGCGGTTTTGAAAACGGGCATCGGCGTATCGAGCGGACTCACGGGAAAATTTCTTACCGGCGGAATCGCGTCGGGCTGGAATTGGAGCGAGATGGGAAAACAGTGGGATGATTGGGACGATTGGAAAGGGACGGTAATAGATACGGCCGGAAGTGCGGTGACGAACACTATGGAAACGGCGATGCTCGGAAACACGATGACAAGGGACGGAAGAATAAGCGGCTATACGAAAGTGTCGGGATTCAACAGCGCCCAGATCGGACAGATCAAAACGCTTGCAGGAACGGCAGGCAATATTACCGCAAGCGCGATAGAACTCGGCATAAACGGCGAAACGACGATAAATATATTGAATACGAGCGACTTGTTCAGGAATACGAAATTAGCGGGAGCATCGAGCGGCTTGTTTGCATTGACGTTCGGGAACAACGGTGTTTATACGGAAATAAGTACGGCAGGACGCAATTACAGTATTACGGAAATAGCGAATACGATAGGCGGTACAAAAGCGGCAGGCATTGCGCTGCGAACGAATGCGTATGAACGGAAAAACGGAAACGGTACCGGAACGGCACTTCGCAGTCAATACGGATTCGGAGATAAAAAAGCGCAGCAACAAGCGGATGACATTCTGCACGGCAGAGCCGAATTGATACGAGATAACGCCGATACCGTAACGGCCGGAGGCCGTGCAAAAACCGTGTTTGACGGCAAACGCAAAATATATATAAACGGGAACAATTTTGACGGAACAATAGAAAGTGCGCTTGCGATGGGCATAACCTTGCAGCACGAAGCGTATCGGGACGGGATTACGGGACCGAGTACGGCACAACAAGCGGAAACAGTGCAGTCCGTCTACAAGCACACGGAGATGGCGCTTCGGATGGCAAGTGACGGTATGGCCGGCAGAATGATGAACGGTGTAGTGTCGTATATGCCGGAACTGAAAAGCGATATCGCAAACTACAATCGATATGTGCTTGCGATGGCGCGAGCCGGAGGAGACGAGGCGAAACAGAGGGAAGCGTACGAGCAATATGCGGCATATACGGATGCGGCGTATGATTCGAGCGGGGATTATTGGCTCTTTAAACTGGACGGCTCAATCGTTGATGATGGAACGAATTATTTTTCTCGCCAATATGTAGATGAGAACGGTTTTATAATAGACGAAAACGGTAATTTTACAAACGGTGACGGAAAGATTGCTGGAAAAGCAACGAAAAAACAGATTGAATCGATGAAAATAGAAGGATCGGATTTTACCGGTTCTCGTGTGGAAGCGTTGGTCCGTGCTCTCGGTTTGAAAAATGCGGAAAAAATGCTCGGCAAAAATTATCTGGATGCGGATTTATATACAAGTGCTGTTTTTAAAAAGATAGGATTAACCGAAGCGCAGATAAAAAGAGTACAGCGTTCAGGTTCGTTGAATAGTATTCGTCTTACCAAAACACAAAAAGAAAAACTGCTTGGTCGGCAGCTTATGGCACAGAACGGAGTTTCGTGGGATCAGGAAGAATACAAATTGATAGGAGGAAACTTGAAAATACCGGGCTTGAGAGAAAATGACAGTCTCGGTGTAAGCAGGCGCGAGGATGGAACATATCAGTTTTTTACCGCA
This sequence comes from Treponema socranskii subsp. socranskii VPI DR56BR1116 = ATCC 35536, assembly GCF_000468115.1. Lineage (GTDB taxonomy): Bacteria > Spirochaetota > Spirochaetia > Treponematales > Treponemataceae > Treponema_D > Treponema_D socranskii. Next base: position 38,173 of record NZ_AVQI01000060.1, on the reverse strand, counting down.
GGTATGATATTTACCAGAGATGATGATGCATTTGATATCTATAAGAATGGAAAAGTCGGAGATACAGATACTACTTACGAACAAAGAAATAATACAAGGATGACTGCTTGGAAACGTGATTTATTTACGAATGAATATACATCAATTTCATTTGATAATGCATTTACCAGTGTAGATAAATTATCGCCTCAAATTACGATAGGAAATGATACGTATCCGGGTGGAACCTTAATATCAGAATATTTTAAGATGCATTTAATCGATTCAAATGAATGGCACAAGGAAAATTACGGTGTAAATCAAGTAGGCGTATTTACAGATTCTCTTTTATTAAATGGGCAAATTCTCAACAAAGCCGGTTATGACGGAAAAAGTACCAAACGAACTTTGTATCATCCTTTCGGTACCGGAGCCGGATCCGAAAATTGTTTCGGTCCGATGTCAAATCAAGGTGTATCGGGATGGAATGATCCAAAAAAGGTTGGAACCGGTGCTTATTATTTCAATGAACAGTTGAAATTGTTCAAATCATGGGGCCTCTATAACGGTTATGAATTTAATATCAATTTGCAAGGGAAGGTACATCTATGAAAAAAATGATATGGATATTTTATGCGGTTTGTCTTTTCGTGTATAATTCTTATGCGGATGATTTGATAAATTTTTGCGAGATACCGAATCCCTTATACAGGGATGATGCAGCGTATATTGTAAAAGGCGACGGATATATATGCGAATTTAAAGAGCTGAAAGATAATACATATTGTGAAATTTTTCCTATAATGTTGGAAACCGAACGCGGCTTTGTCAAGGATAAGCACAGCGATTTGTTTATTTTGGAAGCTGAAGGGCTCATCCTGTACCATCATGCGGAATTGGAAAGAGCTGCAAAAATATACGGCACGGCAAAATGGATTGATATGCAGCGCAAACTTTTTTATGAAGGATCATATAAACATGATGCATATACCGTTGAATCTGCCGTCGAATTATTCGGAACTCAGCAAAAAGATTTACAACGCTTAAGGCTGGGAGATACGGTATTTTTCAATACGGGTATTTTGAAAATTGCAAGTTCGTCCTATTTAATTGAAACACATCAGGGCAAAGAAATTGTATACTCTCCGGAATATTTTCTTTCGAAAATATTTTACAATATCGGCGACGATTATATTAATTTTTGGCTTTACGATTCCGTTTCTCCTCCGTGGGTTGAAGGCGTAAAAGGCTACGGCATCGGCGAATATCTTGATATCGATTTTAAATATGTATCGGATGAAATTCAAATCCTCAACGGTTTTGTCGATTTTTCTCGTAAGCATTTATATCGAGCCAACAACCGTGTAAAAAAGATTTTAGTCGAATCGGAGGATCCGAAATTTGCGAAAGAATACGAACTTGAAGACGCGGTAAGATATACTCCCGTTCGATTACCCGAAAAAACGAAGAAAATCAGGATCACAATAAAAGACGTGTATAAAGGGGATAAATACGATGATACGTGCATTTCTTCCATTATTGTTACTGATCCGAATGCATCAAGCTTTGAAGAGCGAAAGAAACAGATATACGAGCTTTTGAAAACGACAGGCGTCATGAAGAAAATTAAAGCGTCTATGGAGAAATAACACGAGCCTCATAATAAGGTGAGAGTATCGGTTTATCAATTTATCTCCGGCTGTTTTGTAACTACGCGTGAAAATCAAAGGAGGCTTTTGGAAAAATTACAAAGATGGGGTCTGGCAGGAGGTTACCAAATAGCCGGTACCATAGTGGAACGAAAATACAGAAGATATAACGGGGTGAAATAACATGAAAAAGATGTTTTTATCGGTAATGTTTGTTTCGGCTTTTCTCTGTTTTGCTAATACAGAAAGTACACAGGTACAAATCGATGTATATAATCGCATCGATAAAGAATTCGATTTGGGTAAACGCTGTCTAAGGTATACGGAGATAGGAGCGGTTTCTAAAAGAGATAATATCGTTATTATTAAAACGTGGTCCGATAATTATTATATCAAAAAAATCGATTTGGATAATATCGATAAGGATATGTACGGCTATTGTTTTTTTGAATATAATAAACGGAAATATCTGGCAATCTACGGATCGAATATGTTTTTTTCATTCGATTATTTATCTCCGAATATATCGAATGCTTATGAGCCGGGCTTATCGATTAAAGAAGCACCCTTTGCCTTTATGCAGTATATAAAACCGAATGATTTCGAATCGTTTTTGAAAAAAGTTACACGATATAAACGGGATGCGCTTGAGTCTTGGAATGCGATACCTCAATTTTCAATAAAAAAAATCGAAGCATCGCCATGGTATAATGAACCGACGAAATCAGGAATCGTTTCTTATAGACCAGATTATCTCAATATGATTTTTCACGAAGAAGCGTTTTTAACTAATTTCCTTCTCCGCAATCCGTGGGTTCCGGGAAAGGAAAAAGATGCTGCCGGTATCGGAGAATCGCTTACGATCGAATTTGCCGAACCGAAAGATAATATCGTCGTTTTGAACGGGTACGTCGATTTGGAAAAGCGCTATCTTTACAAAGCGAACAACCGCGTCAAAACCGCCGTTATCGCATCGCTCGATGAAGGCAATCCGTTCGAATTTGAATATCGATTTGAAGATTTCGTGCATTTTGCGGAGATCGATTTTCCTGCGAAAGTTTCCAAAGTGAGCTTTACGATTAAAGACGTGTATAACGGCGAAAAGTTGAACGACACGTGTGTTACCGCCGTCATTACACGACGCGATTAGCGCGACCGAGCGGCGTATCCGCTTGCCGCTCGGTCGCTTTCTTCGGATTTTGATCGGCATATCCGCCGCATTCGTTTGCCGCGCAATTAGCGCCGCCTATTTCAATGCGCCGTACCTGCACCGTGTGCGGCATTCCCCGCAGCGGATGCACTCGCGGTCGTTTACTGTGCACGTATCCATTTTGCACGAAGCGACGCATGCGTTGCAGTGTACGCATTTCGATTCGTCTACGCGGATTCCGAAAATCGCGAATTTATTAAAAAAAGAATAGACGGCGCCGAGCGGACAAAAAAATCTGCAAAAGGGGCGGAACATAAAAACCGACCACGTGATAAATACGGCGGCGACTGCAGCTTTCCACGTAAAAAGCATGCCGGCCGCGCTTCGAAGCTGTTCGTTCAGCAAAACGAGCGGTGCGCCGGCTCCGACCGTTCCCGCGGGGCACACGAGTTTGCAAAAGAAAGGCGCGCCGAGTCCGTTTTTAAAATAAAACGCGAGCGGCAGCGCAATGCACAAAACGAGCAAAAGCGCGTATTTGAAAAGCGAGAGCTTTCTCGTAAGCGCGAACGTTCGTTTTGTCTTTTTTATTTTTTTTGACGGGATTTTATACAACAGTTCCTGCACCAATCCTGCGGGGCAGATAAAGCCGCACACGACGCGGCCGAAAAGCGTTCCGACGAGCAAAAAAAAGCCGGTAATAAAAAACGGCAGTTGTCCGTTTGCAAGCGTGTTTTGCAGGGAGCCGAGCGGACAGGCTGCGATCGCGCCGGGGCACGAATAGCAGTTTAAACCGGGTACGCATACGGTTTTCAACGGCGAATGCGAAATGCCGCCTGAAAACCAGCGTTTGACATCCGCGTTGTATATGAGCATCGCGATAAATTGAATCGCCTTTCTGCGCCTCGTCTGTTTTTTATCCAATGCCGATACACTCCATGCAGATAAAAACGGCTTTGCGGAAAATCGAATCGTTGTCTCCGCGAAAAACGCCGACGGTAATAAATACGACCGCCGCGGCTATCAGAGCGATGCGCAGCAGCGTATGTTTTTTTTCGGAACGGCCGTCTTTTACGGAAAGCTTTTTTTCAGTTTGCATATTTTTCGACAAAACGCTGCAATTCCGCGGGGGACATCGCACCGACGCGGATTTTTTCGATTTTTCCGTCCGGCGAAATCAGTATGCTCGTCGGAATGCCCTGAATAAAATACGAACCAGCGATGGAACCGTCTTTGTCGAGACCGCCGGGAAACGTATAATTATTCTTTTTCATAAAAGCGCTCTGCGATTTTTCCGTGTCGGAAATGCACACTGCAAGGAATGCGATGCGCGAAGACGAGTCGAGTTTTGAAGCGAATGCGTTCATTTCAGGCAATTCGACGCGGCAGGGTCCGCACCACGTCGCCCAAAAATGAAGCAACACCGCTTTTCCTTTGTAGTCGGAGAGCTTTACCTGTTGTCCCGTCGAGAGCGTGAGCGAAAAATCGGGAGCCGTTTTGCCTTCTTTGACGCTTTGCGCAAAGATCGGAGATGCTGCGGCGATCGCAATCACCGATGCGATTAAAAAAGATTTTAAATGTTTCATGTATGAAAAGATAACAAATATGGAACGAAAAAGCAAGTTTAAAATATCGTTTTTTAAAATTATGCGGCAGTCGGATGTATGCGGCAGGGGCGGCTTTTTTCGATTGCATCGAAAAAACCGGGCTTTTCGGAGTTCCGCCTTTCGGCTCCATTCCTTCGGAACGGCTCCGCCGCTCCTTCAATCCCTGCCGCTTTTACCGGCTTTTGTAAAAGCGGAAAAAAAATTATAATCGCACCGATGGCAAATGTAAAAATCGCTTCCGAAATCAACAAGCTTGCCGCAGACTCGAAGCGAAGCTTCAAGCGGCAGCGAAGTATTGAAGTTTCCGCTCGAATAAAAAAACTTTTGCGCGAGCTTGCGGACACATACGAAACCCGCGAGTTTTCCGCAGGCGATCCGAGTCGCATAGTGCGGCAGTATCGTTCCGCGCGCGATATTGAAGTCGCCGCGTTTATCACGGCAATGCTGTCCTTCGGAAAGCGCGAACAGTTTTTGCAAAAAGTGCAGACGATTTTTGTGCTTGCCGGAAAGCATCCTGCGCAGTGGATACGAAGCGGCTCGTGGCAAAGCGATTTTCCGTGCGGTACTCGGAAATTTTATCGATTCTTTTCATACGACGATATGCACGATCTTTTCGCCGCGCTGCAAAACATATTGGAGGAGCACTCATCGTTCGGTGCTTATGTAAAAAAAGCGTACGAAGCGGAATGTGCCGTTCGGCGGGAAATCTTCCGAGTAAACGGTGCCGGCATAAAAGCCGCAAATCGCAAAACCCGTCAAGCCGAATCCGTTTCCGCTTCTTCCGCACTTTTACACGTTATCGCCGACGGGTTTCCGCAGTGCCGCGCCGTTCCGCAAAAAGGCGCTTCGGCGAACAAGCGTACGAATATGTTTTTGCGCTGGATGGTGCGCACGGGGTCTCCCGTCGATGCCGGACTGTGGACGTGGTTTTCGCCTGCGGATCTGCTCATACCGCTCGACACGCACGTGCTCCGCCAAGCGAAAAAGCTCGGTCTCATCTCCGAACGGAGCGCCGCAACGGAAAAGACTGCGCGCGAACTGACCCGCGCGCTGAAACGGATTTGGCCGGACGATCCCTGCCGCGGCGATTTTGCGCTGTTCGGACTCGGCGTATCGGGGAATAAGACGAATTTCGAATAAACGATATCGCTTCCGTTATCGTCCCGATACAATCGATATTCAGTCTAAATATAATTTTTTGTTATATTTGTGTAATTATTTATAATATAATGAATTGTATATTAAAAAATTTATTTGACAGATCGAAATTCTCGTGTTAGCATTCCATTAACGAAAGAAATCGAAAGCAATCGGAAAAAAATGAAACCATGCTGTACGAAGAAAGACTTACAAAGATTGTCGAGTTTGTAAACAAAAAGAAATCCGCATCCGTTTCCGAAATCAAAGATTTGGTACAGGTATCCGAAGTGACGGTGCGTAAAGAACTCGAAGCCCTCGACAAAAAAGGCGTGATCAGACGGACGCGCGGCGGCGCGGTGAGTCTTTCTTCGCTCGTTCTCGAGTATACGGAAATCGAAAAGGAGCAGCTCAACAGCGCGCAAAAACGCGCGATCGCGGAGCGCGCATACGAGATGATCCAGGATTCGCAGACGGTGTTTTTGGACGCGGGTTCTACGACGTTTGAACTTGCACGCTGCATTTGCCGGGGTACGAGGCGCGGCATCATCGTCGTGACGAATTCATTTAAAATTATCAACGAACTGCTGCGCCGTCCCGATATCGAACTCGTGTTCGCCGGCGGCTGCGTGCGCAACAAAATGATGTCGTGCGTCGGCTCCATTACGGAAGATATCATCACATCGCTGTGCTACGATATTTCGTTTATCGGAGCGAATGCGGTGAGCATCGAAGACGGAATTTCGACACCGAATTTATTCGAAGCGACGATTAAAAAAAAGATGGTCGATTCCGCCAAACGGGCCATTTTGCTGTGCGATTCGTCGAAATTCGATTCCACGTCGATGGCGAAAATTTGTCCGCTCGGCAGATTCGAATTGCTGATCACCGACGACGGAATTTCCTCATCGTTTGCAAAACGATGCAAAGCGATCGGTTTGGACGTCGTCGTTGTCGAAACGGGGAAACATGAATAAGCTTATCAATAAGCCGGAAGATATGATTTCGGAAATGCTCGACGGATATCTCGCCGTGTATCCGGGTTTGTACGAAAAGATACCCGACAATTCCGGCCGCTATTTGGGATTGACCGTAAAAGAACGCAAAGATAAAGTTTCCGTCGTCACGGGCGGCGGCAGCGGCAACGAACCGTGGATCATCGGCTACGTCGGACCGGGTCTTGCGGACGGTGCGGCGCTCGGTCAAGTGTATACGGCTCCTGCGGCAAATGCGGTTTTGGCGGTGTCGCGCTGCGTGCCGAATGCGAAAGGTATCGTGTACGTTGCGACGAATCACGCGGGCGACGTGCTCAATTTCGAACTCGTCCGCGAACTTGCCGGCATGGAGGGCATCGATGCGAAGTGCGTGTTTGTCTGCGACGATGTGACGACCGCGCCGAAAGAAAAGCGGGATGAAAGGCGCGGAGTTGCCGGAGTCGCGTTTGCGGTAAAGATCGCGGGTGCGGCTTCCGAAAGCGGCGCGCCGCTCGACGATGTGTACCGCATCACCGAAAAAGCGGTACGCAATCTGTCGACGTGCAGTTTAACGACGTCTCCGGGCTATATGCCTTCGACCGGCAAAGCGATGTGCGATTTGCCCGACGGAGAAGTCGCATACGGCATGGGATTCAACGGGGAATCTCCCGTGCTGCAGACGCCGCTTCCGACGGCCGACGAAGCCGCTCGTACACTGATGTCGTACCTTACGGGTGAAATCGAAGCAGGCGATGAAGTTGCGGTGATGGTCAACGGTTTCGGTTTTACGTCGCGCCTTGAATTGTGCATTGCGGGGCGGGCGATCAAGCGGCTTTTGGACGAGCACGGCGTGCGCATATACGATATGTTTATCGACGAATTGTTTTGCCCGCAGGGGACGGGCGGTTTTTCGGTGAGTATTTTAAAACTCGACGACGAGTTGAAAGCGCTGTATGCGATGCCTGCCTGTTCGCCGTTTTATAAAGCATTTGCACGGAGCCGGTAATATGAAAAACGATTTGAATGCGGCCGATCTCAAAAAGATGTTCCTCTTTACGGCGCAAAAGATCGTAGACAGCGAACCGTATTTGACGGAAATCGATTCGGTCATCGGCGACGGCGATCACGGCACGGGCATGGCGCTCGGTTTTTCATACGTCATCAAAGAGCTGCCTCAAAAAAAATGCGAGAGCGCGGAAGACGTCGTTTCCTCCGTAGGTTTGATTTTGATCGATACGATGGGCGGCGCGTCGGGCGTGTTGTTCGGCACGATGTTCATCAGCGGGATTGTCGATCGCGAAAAACACGAAACGCTCGATCTCTGCGGTTTTGCAGAAATTTTCAGAAAGTCGCTCGACGCGCTCAAAAAGCGAGGCAAAGCGAAGGTCGGCGACAAAACGATGATCGACGCGTTCGAACCCGCCGTCTGCGGATTGGAAGAAGCGGCGGCAAAACGGCGGAGCCTCGCCGACGGATTTGCGCTTGCGGCACAAAAAGCGGAAGCGGGTGCCGAATACACGAAAACCGTTCGAGCGAAATTCGGCCGCGCAAAATATTACGGCGACAAATCGATAGGCTTACAGGATCCGGGCGCCGTGTCCGTTCGGATAATTTTTCAAGCGATGAGCGAGTGGATACAAAACTATGCAGCGTAAACCGATTATCACAGTTACCTTAAATCCGTGCTACGACAGAACGGTAAACATCGCACGATTCGAATACGGCGGAACGAATGCGGTGCTGTCCGTTCAGCGGGATACGTCGGGCAAGGGGATCAACGTGAGTACCGTCTTAAATCACTTGGGCTACGACACTGTATGCATGGGACTCATGTATTCGAAAGGCAAAGAGGATTTTAATAAATTTTTTGCCGACGAAAAACTCCGAAGCGATTTTGTCGAAGTGCCGGGCAGCGTTCGGGAAAACATAAAGATATTCGACGAAAGCGCAAAAACGATGACCGAGTTCAACGAAAAAGGAAGCGTCGCCGCCGAAGAAACCGTGCGGGCGGTTATGAAAAAAATTGAAAGCGCCGTTGCGTCGTCATCCCTTGTCGTGCTCAGCGGCAGCGTTCCGCCGGGTTTTCCGAAAACGATATACGCGGAGCTTATACGAAAGTGCGGCGATGCGGGAGTGCGCGTTATCCTCGATGCGTCGAAAGAATTTTTGCTCGAAGGGATACGCGAAAAACCCTTTTTAATAAAACCGAATATCGACGAATTGCAGACTATCGCGGCAAAAAAAATCGAAAGCGAAAACGAGGTCATCGCCGAAGCGAAAAAGATAAGCGAAGCGGGGATAGCCTATGTGTGCGTTTCGCTCGGAAAAGAGGGCTGCATCCTCGTGAGCGGAAATCGCGCGTTTAAAGCTCCTGCGATGGATATCGAAGAAGCGGGAATCCAAGGCGCGGGCGACTCCCTTGTAGCGGGGCTGTGCGCGGCGATCACGGACGGAGCCGCCGAAGAGGACTATCTCCGTTACGCGACGGCAGCTGCGAGCGCTTCGATCATGCTGCCGGGTACGCAGTTGTGTTTGAAAAAAGATTTCGACGAGCTGTTTCCGCGTGCAGCCGTGCAGCGGCTTTGATAAACGGTGATAAATCGGCAGCGGTGCCGAATTTATAGGCGGATAACGTATGTTATCCCCAGATTATTTTCAGGAGGAAAGAATATGAAAAACGCAGTAAAAGTTTTTTTTGTTCTTTTAGGATTAACCCTTGCCTCTTCCTCTGTCTTTGCATCAGGCGGCAGCGATAAGCAAAAGGTAGGGTTTATCGTCGGTTCTCGCCAGCACGTTTTTTATACCCTGATCGAAAAAGGTATAAAAGCCGAAGCTCAGGCGCAGGGTATCAATGCGATCGTCCTCGACGGCGAATTGGACGGAAACGTTACGTCGGATCACATCAACAATCTCGTCGCCGAAGGCTGCAAAGCGATCGCGCTTTCGTGCAACGATCCGGGCGGAACGACGCCGGCGATGGAAGCGGCCGATAAAGACGGAGTGCCGGTATTTACGTTCGACTGCACAAGCCGGACGACGAAAGTCATCAAATGTTTTGTCGGTACCGACAACGTCGAAGGCGGACGGCTCGGCGGCAAAGAAACGGTGCGCCTTGCGAACAAGGGCGATAAAGTCGGCCTTATCAATTTCGACGAACCGCAGTCGTGCATCGATCGGCGAAAGGGCTGGGAAGAAATCGTCAAAGCTTCGGATAAAAAACTTAAAATCGTTGAAATCGGAAATTACGCCGGCGATGCGTCGAAAGCGGAACAGCTGATGACGGACGCTTTGACGGCGAATCCCGATTTGGCGGTCGTGTTCTGCGTCGGCGATCCTGCCGCTGCGGGTGCGCTTGCCGCAATCAAAGTCGCCGGTGCTTCGACGAAGATCATCGGATTCGACGGAAATCCCGAAGCGAAAGACGCGATCCGCGATGCGACCAACGGAAAATTCTGGGTGTCCGAAATTGCGCAAAATCCCGAAAAAATCGGTTCCGAAATAACGAAACAGATTACGAAGTATTTGACGACGGGCAAAGTCGATCAGCCGGTTATCATGATCGCTCCGTATATCATTACCAAAGAAAATGTCGGTAAATAAGGGAACGTGTGCGTTCTCGCATATCATAACCGTATAGCGGAATATTGATTTTTTTGCAAAGCCGGACGAATGCGATCCGTCCGGCTTGCAAGGGAGAAAATGTATGGCGCCTTTTTTACAGGTAAAAAACATTTCGAAAGAATTTGCCGGTGTTAAAGCCCTGACCGATATTTCGATCGATTTTAATAAAGGCGAAGTTCACGCGCTGCTCGGCGAAAACGGAGCGGGAAAATCGACACTGATAAAGATAATTTCCGGCGTATACGCGCCGACCTCCGGTTCCGTTTTGCTCGACGGCAAAGCGTGCCGCTTTCACAATCCGCGCCAAGCGCTCGATCGGGGCATCGTCGTCATACATCAGGAACTGAGCATCGCGAACGATTTAACCGTCGCCGAAAATATCTATCTCGGCTGCGAACCGCGGATACAAAACGGTTTTTTTCTCGACAGGAAAAAAATGGAAGCCGATGCGCAAGCCATCCTCGATTTTATGGAAGTCGATATCCGCTCGACGGCAGTCGCCCGGCATTTGACCGCTGCACAGCAGCAGATGGTCGAAATAGCAAAAGTCATTTCAAAAAATGCGCAAGTCGTCATCATGGATGAACCGACTTCATCGCTTTCCGAACACGAAATCAACGCGCTGTTTAAGCAGATACGGATTCTGCAAAAAAACAATATCGCGATCATATATATAACGCACCGGCTGAAAGAGCTGTTTGAAATCGCCGACCGCGTAACCGTCCTGCGCGACGGCTGCAAAGTCAACACGTTTTCGATGAAAGACGTCGATGAAAAAACGCTCGTGACGAGTATGGTCGGGCGCGAGATGAAAGATTACTACAACCGGCAAAAGCATACGCCGGGAAAAGAACTTTTGCGGATCGAACACTTGTCGCGCGACGGAGAGTTTTCCGATATTTCGTTTGCCGTGCACGCCGGAGAAATACTCGGCATTTCGGGGCTTATCGGCGCGGGGCGTACGGAAGTGATGGAAACGATTTTCGGCGCGCGAAAACCTACATCGGGGAAAATATTCGTCGAAGGAAAAGAGCGCGCGTTTACTTCGCCGAAACAGGCGATCGATGCGAAGATCGGCATGGTTACCGAAGACCGCCGCAGGACGGGTTTGATGCTCAACGCGATGATAAAGGACAACACGGTGCTGCCGAGTTTGCCCGCGCACCACAAAAAATTCGGCATCCTCGATTTAAAGTGGGAAACGGAATCGAGCAAAAAATACGTCGACAAACTTGCCGTCAAAACGCCCGGCATTCATACGGTCATATCGACGCTCTCCGGCGGCAATCAGCAAAAAGTCATTTTGGCAAAATGGCTGCTTGCCAATTCGAAAATTCTTATTCTTGACGAACCGACGCGCGGCATCGACGTAAACGCGAAGTCGGAATTCTACGGCTTGATGAACGAATTCGTTGCGCAGGGCGGCGCGATCATCATGGTTTCTTCAGAGCTGCCGGAGATCATCGGCATCAGCGACAGAATCTTGGTGATGTGCGAGGGGCATGTGAGCGGCGAACTCGATTATACGGAAGCGACGGAAGAAAAGATCATGGCTTTTGCGAGCGTAAAAGGCGGTATGCAAACCGCATAAAAAAATTGTGCGGCATGAAAAGTCGTACGGATCGGCTGCAATACAAAGTTTTTAATAAGGGGCAAAAGATGGATAAGGTCAAAGTGCAATCGTGGATAAAAAAGAATATCGTTTTTATATTTTTGATTTTTATGTGTACGGTGTTCGGTCTGTTGAATAAAACGTTTTTGACGTCGAAAAACATATTTAACTTAACGTCGCAGATGTCCATCAACGCGCTGCTTGCGACGGGTTTAACCTATGTCATCATCTTAGGCGGTATCGATATTTCCGTCGGTTCCGTCGCCGCTCTCGCCGGCGTATGCGCTGCGATGATAGGTCTGCGGATTCCGAATTTGAACACCGCTTCGGGCGTCATCGTTCTGCTCGGTTCGGCAATCGTTATCGGCGGTGTTTGCGGCACATTCAACGGCATCATGATAACGAGATTCAAAGTCGTGCCGATGATCGCAACCCTTGCGATGATGACGATTGCGCGCGGTATTACATACATCATCACCGGAGGAGTTGCGGTATTCGGTTTGCCAGCGTCTTTTTCGTGGCTCGGCGCGGGGCGGTTGTTTAAATCGGTCGGCAACCCGAACGGTATCATCCCTATCGTTTCGATTTTTACGATTGTCGTCGTCGTCATCTTTCACTTGCTGTTGTCGAAAACCGTTTTCGGCCGCCACGTCTATGCCGTCGGCTCGAACGTGAACGTCGCGCATTTGAGCGGCATCAATATCGCGCGGGTAACGCTGACAGGCTATATCCTGTGTTCCGTCACGGCGGCGCTCGGCGGTGTACTCGTCGCCTCCAAACTGCAAAACGGTCAGCCGGCCGCGTGCGAAGGCTACGAAATGTATGCGATCGCATCGACCGTGTTGGGCGGTACGAGTCTAACCGGAGGCAGCGGTTCCGTCGGACGCGCCATGTTCGGAGTTGCCATCATCGCCGTCATCAACAACGGCATGAACCTCTTGCACATTTCGTCGTATTGGCAAAAAGTCGTTATCGGCTCGATCATCCTGCTCGCCGTCATCCTCGATATGGCGCAGAAGAAAAAGAACGCGTAAGCTTATGAGCGCGTATTTTCTTGCACTCGATATCGGCGGTACGAAAACGTCGGGCGCACTGTTTACCGAAAACTGCGAACTCGTAGACGACTATGTATACACCGCGCCGTCCCAAACGTTTAAAGGCGAAGAAGCCGTCTATCAAAATACGAAAAACGTTTTGGAAACGGTGCTCGAATATTTTTCGCTGTCCGTAAACGACGTCCGCGGCATCGGCGTCGGAAGTCCCGGCCCGCTCGATTCGAAGCGCGGTATCATTATCCATGCGCCGCTGATGGGTTGGAAAAATTTTCCGATCGTCGCTCGATTAAAAAACGATTTTCATACGGATGTCCTGATCGATAACGACGGCAACTTGGGTGCATTCGCCGAACAGCGCTGCGGCGTCGCAAAGGGACTGCAAAACGTCGCCTATATGACCGTGAGCACCGGCTGCGGCGGCGGGCTTGTTATCGGAGGAAAAATCCATCACGGCAAACACGACGGCGCCGGAGAAGTGGGGCACGTTTCTATCGACAAGAACGGCCTGCCCTGTCCCTGCGGCAGCAGAGGATGCTTTGAACTGTATGCGTCGGGGAGCGCGATGAATCGGATCATGAGAGAAGATATGCGCAAGGGTATACGGAGCCGCGTTTTCGAATTTGCCGAATACGATGAAAATGCAGTCAACGGAAAAATCCTCGACCGGGCTGCAGCCGAAAACGACGAGTATGCGCTGTCACTGTTCGAAAAAGAAGGGGAACTGCTCGGCTTCGGCATCGCTCATATCTTCAACCTTTTCGATCCCGACGTTTTCGTTTTGGGCGGCGGCGTCACAAAATCAAAACGCTATTTTCACGAAGCTCTGATGCGGACTTTGCGCGCGTATTCCATCCAGCCGATAGACGACGAGTCGGTACGCTATTCGATTATGAACGACCGCGTCGTTTTGTTCGGCGCCTGTTATATGATACGGGAAGCGCTCGGTTGACGGCCGCCGGCCGCGGCTGCCGCGCGTATTTGAAAAACGCGCCGCCTTATTTAGAAACATGGATATCAATAATATTGCTTAATCAACAACCCCGACGCAAAGCATCGGGTACAGTGCTCAACATTTCGCACTGTATGTTCTCATAAAGTGGTTGCAGTCGGCTTATAGTTTTTCGACTTCTTCTTTTGAGAGACCGGTAGCTTCCGTGATAATACTTACGGAAACACCGAGCCGCTTGAAGTTCCGTGCATCTTCGAGCGCTTTTTGGTGTGAACCGGCGGAAAATCCTTGTGCTTCGCCTTCTTTCAATGCGATTTCCCGCTCTTCTTCCCGCTGTACGGCGATGTCCACGTCGTAATCGTATTCGGCAATTAACATATTCACCACCTCCCTGCTTTTTCTTTGCAAGTATTCCCGCAGGATGTCGTTTTGTATGCATTCTTTGATCGCGTTCTTAAAACCGTTTTCGCTGTCGAGCTTCGTATGTTTCCGCACGGTTTCTACGAACAGCGTGTACTCTTTCAGCGGTTTACAGGCACTCAGCAATTTACTGCTTTTATTATAATTGATATTTATCACGCTGACAACGAGTTCGAGGCTCGGTTTTGCAGGCTGTACGATAAAAGCATCTGACAGTTTTAATGTCACCCGTTCGGGATACTCTTCTTCGCCGTTGTAGAACACGTAAAACTCAGGTGTCGGAATCTTTTTCAGACGCCTCAGATAGCGGTCGCGCGGGTTTTGGATGCGCTCGTAGAGGCGTACAACGTACTGCAAAAATCTCAGCGGCATATTTGCGTTGATTGTAGACTGGTGCTCCGCAAGTATGATGATTTTACCGTCGACGAGGCAGGCGACATCGTTGCAAAATGCCATGTACATGACCTGTTCGAGGCGAAGCGGTTCGAGTTTTGTAGCCGCATCAAACGTTGTGCCGTGAAGCGCATTGTAGAGCGAAAGGAACTTTTCTTTCGCATTTTTGTCTTCTCCGAAGAGATCGACAAAGACCGAGTCTTTATACCGGCGATTGTGTTTTGGCATGAAATACCTCCGTATATATATCGCGAAAATGTTGCAATTTCGGAGTTTTTATTTTGTGCGGCCGGTACCGCCCTTAGTTATAATGCAATGATAATTATTTTTATGACAAAATCCGACACTGCGCCCATTCAGTGCTGTCGTATTCTCTTCCATTTTTTTTACTTTTCCCTCTTGACAAAGCTCAATTTATAGCCTATATTTCATTTATGTAATTATTACAATTATATAATTACTTTAATTTATCATAATTTTAGGAGATTTTATGGAACAAACGACAATGCACATGCCCCTCTTGGGCGATGATTTTCCCGAATTGAGCGTAACGACGACGCTGGGCAAAATGAATATTCCCGGCGATTTGAAAGGCAGCTGGTTTGTGCTGTTCAGCCACCCCGCCGATTTTACGCCGGTCTGCACGACCGAATTTGCCGCGTTTCAAAAGCTCGTTCCCGAGTTTGAAAAGCTCGGTGTCAAATTGATCGGCCTTTCAATCGATCAGCTGCAAAGCCATTTGAAGTGGATCGAATGGATCAAAGAAAAACTCGGAATCGAAATCACCTTCCCCGTCATCGCGGCGAACGATACGGTTGCGAATAAACTCGGACTTCTGCATCCCGGGAAAGGCACGAACACCGTGCGCGCGGTCTTTATCGGCGATCCCAACGGCAAAGTGCGCCTCGTCCTCTATTATCCGCAGGAAGTCGGCCGCAATATGAAAGAAGTTTTGCGCGCCGTCAAAGTGCTCCAGATTTCCGATGCGAACGGCGTCGCGATGCCCGCCGATTGGCCTGAAAACGGTTTGATCGGCGACAGCGTCATCATTCCGCCGCCGGGAAGCAAAGCCGAAGCCGACAAGCGCCTTTCCGAATACGACGGCTACGACTTTTGGTTTTGCCACAAAAAACTTTAATAAAAAATTGTATGTAAAGAACGCTATGTAAAAATTAAGGCGCCGCTTACCGAAAGGTGTGCCGGCGCTTTTTTTATTCGTGCGGAGGGTTATCTCACATGCCGCGTCGGGGTTGTTGATTATGATAAATACATTCTTTTTTCGGACGGCGCGTATCGGAAGAACCCGCCTTCCGCACTTCGGTAGCCCTCATCCGCGCGCGAGCGCGGACGCTTCGCGGTGCTCCACGCGGGCGTAGGCGGATCGCGTACAATAAACATATTTTTTAATAATTTTTCACAACGCATAATGTGTTTTCCCTTGCCCGCAAGTGCGCTTTCCGGCATTCTTCGCCGGTACTCGTTTTTACGTACTCTGTCGTAAAACTTGTCGATGGACACGTACTCGTTATCGTGATATTTTATTATGCGGTTTCCATAAGAGTGCCGCATTGTTTGGTCGGGCACACATTCTATTAATAAAATCGCTGCGGGAGATACAATGAAAACGATCGGATTATTGGGCGGAATGAGTTGGGAAAGTACGGTAACGTATTACCGCATAATCAACGAAACCGTCAAAGAAAAACTCGGAGGCTTCCATTCGGCAAAAATCGTCATGTATAGTGTCGATTTTGCGGAAATCGAAGCGTGTCAGGCGAACGGGGATTGGGAAAAAAGCGGTCGAATACTTTCCGACGCCGCCGCGGTGCTTGAAAAAGCGGGCGCGGATTTTATTGTCATCTGTACCAATACGATGCACAAAACGGTTCCCGCGATCCAAGCGCGTATTTCCGTTCCGATTTTGCATATCGCCGACGCGACGGCGGAAGAGCTGATTCGAAACGAAATAAAACGTGTCGGCCTTCTCGGCACGAAATACACCCTTACGCAGGATTTTTATAAAGACCGCATCGCTGAAAAAGGCTTGGACGTGCTTGTTCCCGAGCCGGCGCAAATCGAGCGGGTCAATGCGGTCATCTACGATGAACTGTGTCTCGGCATCGTTTCCGAAAAATCGAAAAAAGAGTATCTCCGTATCATAGCCGATTTGAAATCGCGCGGAGCCGAAGCCGTTATCCTCGGCTGCACCGAAATAGGCTTGCTTATTTCGCAGGAAGATTCGGATATTCCCGTTTTCGATACCGCGAAAATTCACGCGCAGCTTGCGGCACAAAAGGCCGTTGAATCAACATACCCCGACGCAGAGCATCGGGGTATGTTGTTCTCATAAGGTGGTTGCAGTCGGCTTTAATACCCTTTATTACGACACAAAGCGCCGGGGTATTAAAGCCTCCGCACGAATAAATTTCGCACATTCATCCAATAAAACGTATAAAAAAACGCTTGCTCTAATCGCTGCGCGGTGCTATACTGATTGTATATTTATGTACTAGGAGTGTATAAATATGCAATCAGACCAACCGAACGATATGCGTTTTGTCGACGGCGGAGTGACCGCTCCGCAGGGCTTTACGGCAAACGGCGTTTTGTGCGGCATAAAAGCGAGCCGCAAAACTCCCGATACGGCGCTTATCTTTTCCGAAACGCGCTGCACTGCCGCCGCCGTTTTTACGCAAAACCGCGTGCAGGCCGAATGTGTAAAATTAACAAAAGAACATATCGCTTCGGGATTTTCGCAGGCGGTGATCGCAAACAGCGGAAACGCGAATGCGTGCACGGGCGATCAGGGTGCGAAAGCCGCGCGGCGCATGGCTTCAGCCGCCGCAAATGCGCTCGGCATAGAGTCTCGCGACGTGATCGTGTGTTCGACCGGCGTTATCGGCAGGCAGCTTCCCGTCGAAAAAATCGAAGCGAAAATCGATGAGCTGAAAAACGGTCTTTCGAAAAAAAATCATGAAAAGGCGCGCGAAGCGATTATGACGACCGACACGCAGTATAAAGAATGCGCCGTACAATTTACGCTCGGCGGAAAAACGGTGACGATCGGCGCCATGTGTAAAGGCAGCGGCATGATTCACATCAATATGGGAACGATGCTCGGCTTTATCACGACCGACTGCGCCGTCTCTCAAGCGATGCTCCGTAAAGCGCTTTTCGAAAGCGCACGCGCGACGTATAATTGCGTGTCCGTCGACGGAGACACGAGTACGAACGACACGCTCGCGATTTTGGCAAACGGCATGGCGGGCAACGTTCCGATCGAGCGGGAGGGCGGCGATTACGATGTATTTTTTTCGGCGCTCACCGCACTGAACACGGTTATGGCAAAAAAGATTGCAGCCGACGGCGAAGGGGCGAGCCGGCTCATCGAATGCACGGTTACGGGCGCAAAAGATGTCGATACGGCGCGCACGCTCGCAAAGAGCGTGATTTCATCGAATCTCGTAAAAGCCGCGATGTTCGGCCGCGATGCGAATTGGGGGCGGGTTTTGTGCGCGCTCGGCTATTCGGGCGCGGAATTTACGGCGGAAAAAACGTCGGTATATTTTTCGAGTGCGCCCGGCGCAAAATCCTCGTCGGATCCGCGCGAATGTGATGCGGCGGGCAGCGAAGCGGGGGGCAGCCGAAAGATCGCCGTATTTGAAAACGGCGTTCCCTTAAACTTCGACGAAGCGCTCGCAAAAAAAATACTCGGCGAAAAAGAAGTCGAAATCCTCGTCAAACTGCAGGACGGAAAAGCCGAAGGCCGCGCGTGGGGATGCGACTTAACTTACGATTATGTTAAAATAAACGGCGATTATCGGACATGAGCGGTACAGTTCAAACGCCGCAAACGAAAGTGCGGTGCACCCGACGGTGCGCACGCGGGCGAAAGAGAGGAAGCTATGACGACCGATACGGCAATCGATTTGACAGATGAACGACAGTACGGTGAAAATCGCGACCGCCCGCTCGACAATGCACACTGGGCGGATGTGCTTGTGCAGGCGATGCCGTATTTTAAAAAGTGGGTCGGCAAAGTCGTCGTCGTAAAGTACGGCGGCAACGCGATGCTCAACGACGAACTGAAATCGGCGGTTATGAAAGACCTTGTGCTGCTCAATACGATCGGCGTACACGTCGTACTCGTACACGGCGGCGGTCCCGAAATCAACAAAATGCTCGACCGTGTCGGAAAAGAAAGCAAATTTGTCGACGGCTTGCGCTGTACCGATGCCGACACGATGGAAATCGTCGAAATGGTTCTGTCCGGAAAACTCAATAAAGAGATCGTCGGTATGCTGCTGCGCGAAGGCGGTAAAGCCGTCGGTTTGAGCGGCGTTGACGGCGGTTTGATCCGCGCAAAAAAAATCAACAATGATAAAATCGATTACGGCTATACGGGCGAAGTGACGGAAGTGCGTCCCGACATCGTCGCTTCCCTTTTGTCTCAAGGATTTATCCCCGTTATTTCGACCGTCGCAGTCGGAGAAGACGGGGACACGAATCGATACAATATCAACGCGGATACCGCCGCCGCCAAAATCGCCGTTGCGCTGCATGCGGAAAAATTCGTACAGCTTACGAACGTGCCCTGCATTTTGCGCGACACCGGCGACTCGTCTTCCCTCATCGCCCGCGTATCGAGGGCGGAAGTCGAGTCTCTCGTAAATGACGGCATCGTCGCCGGCGGCATGATCCCGAAAGTGGAGTGCTGCATAACGGCGCTCGCGGGAGGAGTAAAACGGACGCACATCATCGACGGACGGGTGCCGCATTCGCTCCTCATCGAAATGTTCAGCGACCGCGGCATCGGCACAATGATTTATTGATAATAGTAAATTGAGGAGCGGATTATGGAGAAAAAAATTGTTAATAATTACGGAAGCTTTGACGTCGTTTTTGTAAAAGGCGAAGGGGCGGTTCTCTTCGACGCGGAAGGAAAGCGGTATATCGACTTTATCGCAGGCATCGGCGTAAACTCTCTCGGGCACAACTACGCGCCGCTCGTCGAAGCCGTGCAAAAACAGGCTGCGCGTGAAATTCATATTTCGAATTATTATCTGTCGGATGCGGGTGTCGCATTTGCGGACGAACTGCTTTCGGCGACGGGATTTTCCGGAGGCTTTTTCGGCAACAGCGGCGCGGAAGCGAACGAAGCTGCGATCAAGCTTGCGCGGAAATACGGCTATATGAACGGCGGGGAAAAGCGCCGCACGATCTATACGCTCGAACAATCGTTTCACGGCAGAACGCTTGCGACGCTTACTGCGACGGGACAGAAAAAATTTCATCCGCCGTATTTTGCTCCCTATGTCGCCGATTTTAAAACAATCAAAGCGAACGATCGGAGCGCGGTCGAAACGGCGTTCGACGATACGACAGCCGCGCTGCTCATAGAATGCGTGCAGGGCGAAGGCGGCGTAAACCTCGTCGATGCCGAATGGGTGTGTGCAACATCCGATGCCGCGCGCAAAGCGGGAGCGATCGTTATGGCCGACGAAGTGCAAACCGGCATGGGAAGATGCGGTACGCTTTTGGCAAGCGAACGGCTCGGCTTTTGTCCCGACGTCGTCACGCTTGCAAAGGGAATCGCAGGCGGCATTCCGATGGGAGCCTGTCTTTTCCGCGGTAAAGCCGACAAAGTATTTTCCGCAGGCGACCATCAATCGACCTTTGCGGGAAATCCGCTTGCGTGCAGCGCAGGCCGCGTCGTGCTCAAAACGCTTTCCGCTCCCGGATTTTTGGACGACGTAAATCGGAAAGGCGATTATATCAGAAACAGTATTTCCGGCTGGAAGATTCCGATCGTCACCGACGTGCGCGGGCTCGGCCTCATGATCGGCACGGAAATTGCGGGAACGATAAAACCCTTCGATGTGGAAAAGCGCTGCCTTGAAAAAGGATTGTGCGTATCGACGGCGGGTGCAAACGTGATCCGTTTTTTGCCGCCGCTTACGATCACGGACGAAGAGATGGACGCAGGGCTTGCAATATTCCAAAGCGTGCTCAAAGAGTATGTGTAAATTCCGTCCGATATGGCGTCTCAGCTGAAAATACTATATAGTAACAGTATGATTGTATCACACACGAAACTGCTTGTGTTCTTCGTGCTCTTTATCGGAGCGGGAGCGGCGTTTACCGTAACCGGAGCCTATATGCTTTCGAAAAAATACCTCGCGTCCCTCGGCGACAAAAAGCGGCTCGGAAAAGCTGCGGGAAGCGCATCGCTCGCGCTCGGGGTTCTCACTATCGCAACGGGTATCATGTTCTTTATTGCGCCCGACGCGGCGGCATACATCGTCGTCATCTATCTTGCGCTTTTATTCGTACTCGCATGCGGTGCGATGATCGCCGCGAAAATAAAAAAATAAAACACATGGAGGTATACATATGAAAAATCCGAAAACGAAACATATCGTAAAAATTATTAAAATGTCCGCGGCCGCTTTGCTGCTTGCGGTGATATCGGTATCGTGCGGGAATATGGCAGAAGATCCCAATGCCGCTTATTTTGCCAAACTGGAAAACGATGTGCTTGACGAAATCAACAAAGCACGTACGAATCCGAAAGAATATGCGGAAAAATATTTGGTTCCGTACGTCGAAAACGGAAATGCAAGCGAAGCTATGAAAGAATGCATCATTGAAATGAAAAATACGAAAGCACTAAAAGCGCTGCAACCCAGCAAAAAACTAACGCTTGCGGCAAAAGAATGGGTTAACGTACAAGGACCGGGCGGCGGGGTCGGACACGGGAATACAGGAGAACGAATCCATAAACAGGGCTTGTATCCTCATACTTGGAGTGAAAACATCTCCTACGGTTACAACGATGCAAGAAAAATCGTCATCCAACTTTTGGAAGACGATAAAGTGCCGGGACGCGAACACCGGAAAACTATTTTGAGCCGTGCTTATACGCACGTCGGTATCGGCTGCGGCCCGCACAAAATATATAATTTTATGTGCGTACAGGATTTTGCCGGCTGAACGGACGGCTTTTCGCCGAAAGCACAGCTTTATACGGCCTAGAGCGCCGGGATATTAAACCCTCCGCACGAATAAATTATTAAGCTGATTTTCACACAACCTATTCAGGCCGCCGCTCTGTCAGCCGTATGAGCCGCTCGTGAGAAGCGATCATGAGAGCGCAAAAGAACAGCACGTATACCGGCAAAAGAGAGATGCCGAATCTGTTCGCGATAAAACCGAAGAGCGGCGGCAGCGAGCAAGTGCCGATATACGCGCTTGCCATTTGTACACCGATAACCGCCTGCGATTTATTTGCCCCGAAATGATGCGGCGTTGCATGGATGAGGCTCGGAAAAACGGGCGCACAGCCGAGCCCTATAAGCGCGAAACCCGAAAGTGTAAACGCATTTCCGAACGGCACAAAGAGCAATATCACTCCGGCAAGGATAACGATTTCGCCCGTTCGCACCATCTGCGTGTCGCTCAAATACATCGAAAGAAAACCGCCGAGCGCTCGGCCGACGGTAATGCCGAGGTAGACGAGACTTGCATAGCGCGCCGCGATGTCCGTCGAAACACCGTTGTACAAAACCGCGTAGCTTGCGGCCCAAAGGCCGCTTGTCTGTTCCACCGCGGAATAACAAAAGAATGAAAGCATCACCGCTTTTGCGCCGGGTAAATTAATAATTTCTTTAAGCGAAAGCGGACGGGTATTTGCCGAATCGAATGCGGAAGGATCCGTCGTCTTCGGCACGGATGGGCGTATATCGGATACGGAAGCTTGCGCTGCTCCGGATATCCGTTCGACTGCATCGTTTTTATCGTTTCGCCTCCAAAGCGGTAAACTGAAAACGAGAAGCGCCGTGAGTGCAGTTTGCAGTACCGCAATCGTGCGATAACCCGCATTCCACGTGTTCCCGTGCGCAA
The DNA here is from genome assembly GCF_000468115.1 of Treponema socranskii subsp. socranskii VPI DR56BR1116 = ATCC 35536. Lineage (GTDB taxonomy): Bacteria > Spirochaetota > Spirochaetia > Treponematales > Treponemataceae > Treponema_D > Treponema_D socranskii. Next base: position 15,728 of record NZ_AVQI01000060.1, on the reverse strand, counting down.
GCATAAAACCCATAACGTGGGGACCGGCGGCCGCTCCTACTCCCCACATACAGTGCAGCCAGCTCATATGGCGGCTTTTATAATGAAGCGCGACGTAATTATTCAGCGACGCATCCACGCTGCCCGCACCGAGTCCGTACGGAAGGGCCAAAAAAACGAGCGCATAAAACGAATGCGAGAGCGAAAAGCCGAAAAGCGCGAACGCGGTCAGCGCAACGCTCGCGGCGGTCACTCGTCCGGTTCCGAATTTTTTCGTCAATCGATCGCTCTGCAAACTCGAAACGACGGTTCCCAAAGCTATGATCATCGAAATGATACCGGCATAAGAAACCTTCACTCCGAATTCGCGGTACATAACCGGCCATGCGGATCCGAGCAGCGCATCCGGCAAACCGAGACTGATAAAGGCGGTATAAATGATGGCGAGCAATAATTGAAACATGGAAAAAGTATAGCAAGATTTTAAAGATAATAACAGCGGAAAATTGCTGTGTTTCGATCATGTCGGAAATTTTTGCGTGAAGTGTTTACATAACTGTTAAAAAAATCAATATACCGTTTTCAAAAACACGGTAGGAGAGACAGGCTCTTTCCTATATTGTCGCGGAGTCCGCTGCATCTTTTTTTTAAAAACTTTCGAAAAATATAAACTGTCCTTGAATCCTACTTTTGCTGCTATCTTTTTGATCGGTATATCCGTTCGTGCCAACAGAGCACAAGCTGCACTGATCCGTTGCTCCGCCAAATATTGAATGGGCGAAATTCCGGCAATCTCCATAAATGCCCGATATAATTTACTCCGACTTATATTAACTTGTTGAGCGATGTCTTGTATCGACAAATTCGCTTGCGTGTATTGTTCTTTAATGAGCGATATCGCCGCATGAACATATTGATAATCCATCTGCGAACTCGGAAAATCTTTCTGCGCAATCTCGATAAGATATGCGATAAGCGTATATAACCGTGCAATCATCAATATAAGTTTATAGTTTTGACTGCCGCGACAACGGTATATGTCAAGAATCAATCTTTTTATCTTTATGTCGGAAAAAGTGACGACGGGATTTTCAATCGTGAACATCGTTGAATCAATGAGCATTTGTGCGTCAGGTCCGTTAAATCCGACCCAACAATATTCCCACGGTTGTTCCCGATCGGCTTTATAATCGATTTTCATTCCCGGATAAATTAAAAACGCCTGTCCCTGCGTTACTTGAAATTTTCTATCTTCAATAAAATAGGTGCCTTTGCCTTTGATAACGTAATGGAGTAAATAAAACGGACGCACTTCCCAACCGCGATGAAAATTTTTGGGGCACTGCTGTCGTCCCGTCCTATACACGATCAGCGAACTCATACTTCTGAATTGATTTTTAAAAGAATTTTTATATTCTCTATACATCATGATTTCGGTTACGCATTATAAAAAAATACAATGGCCATGCATACAGATTGCCAAGCAAAGAAAATATTCCTACCGTTGAAAGCAAAAAATGCACAATCGGCAGTTTCGCATCTCCGCTGAACATAGCAGCGACTATGCAAAAAATCGATAGGCCGGCATCCGCTGCAAATGCATACGGAATCAAAATTTTATTTTTAATAAAAAAGAAAAACGGAGTACAGCCGGCAAGGGCAGCAGCCGCAACGATAAAGGCTTCCAATGCATTTTCAAAGAAATTCGGTAAAACGGAAAAAAGACTATGCAGAAAATCGGTAAGCAAATATACCGATAATCCTTCTATGATAAAAAACAATAATCCAAGACAACATGCATATAAAAATTTTACTGAAAATTTCACAATAGGCCTTTGAGGTGCGCAAACATGCAAGCGCAAATCGCTTTGCAATCGTTTATCTCTCCGTCGCCGATTTGTTTGAGCAGCGTATCGACCGGAAGCCATTCGACGTTGAGAAATTCGTCGTCATCCAACTCCTGCCGCGTTTTTTGAAGTCCCTGTGCATAAAAGATATAAAGCGTTTCCGTAATAATTCCCGGCGACGGATACATCATGCCCAGATATTCCATAGAATCCGCAATACAGCCCGTTTCTTCCCGTAATTCGCGGCGCGCCGCATCGACAGGCTTTTCTCCGGGAATTTTATCGAGTTTACCGGCGGGAATTTCCGTCGTAAGGCGATCGATAGCGTATCGGTATTGCCGGACAAGTGCGACTTTACCGTCGTCGATCGCTAAAACCGCAACACCCCCCGGATGTTTTACCACTTCGCGCGTTCCCGTTTTTCCGTTAGGTAAACGAACCGAATCGACGCGAAAGGAATACGATGCGCTTTTGTACAACTCTTCAGAAGAAAGCTCTTTTTCGATAAGTTCCATATTGAGTGCCTTTGTCATTTATAACCGGGAAAACAATTCTCCCGGTTATTCGGTAAAAATTATTATATATTACGGCTGAACGGAAATCCAGTAGTCGCTGACATCTTGAAAATGATCATAATAAAAATCGAAATCGAGCGGAAACTTCGGAATACTGTCGTAGCTCGGCATTTTTGCCGTGATTTTAGCATCCGGAAAGACGGGATATGAGCCGGCAGTGAGAAACGGCTGCAGTCCTTTTCCGTCATGATTTTTTTCACCGCAGATATAACGGATAAATAATTTCGCTGCATTCGGATGCTGCGCTTTATCGGCAACTTGAGCGATCATAAAACTTATGGCCGTCGTAGGAGTTTTAAATTTGTTCGGATTGACGCCAAGTCTAAAACCCTGGATGTCGCGTTCGCGAAGTTTGGACGAAACGCCGTAACCGAGCGGTGCTTCTTTCATATTCGGAGCACCGCCGACATCTTTTACGATATTGCTGTTTGAAGTTTCAAGGATCGGATTATTTTTCGCAATCCGTTTAATCCAAGCATAACCCGCATTCGGTTCGTCGGACGCGAGAACAATTTTCTTTCCGAATACGCGCTGGTAATCGGCCGCCATCTCGTCTGCATGTTGTACCATACATGCAAACAATACCGGCAGATCGGGTTCTCCGCTCGGATCAAGTAAGACGAATTTTCCTTTCCATTCCGGCTTTGTTAAATCCCACCAAGAAGAGATCGGAAGATCCTTATAAATATCCGTATTATAACTCCACCAATCGAGTTCGATGACAAAAGGTGTTACAACCAAATATTCCTGTCTGACGCCTGAAAAAATATCGGTCGGTTGATAATTATGCAAAAGACCGGTATCGATATAATCCCGTTTAATGCTTCCCGTCTGTTCTTTCAGCTGGAGAACATCAGCCGTATAGATTCCTGCTTTATATTCGCGGAAAAATTTCTCGAGCATTTCGTTTATACCCAAATCGTAAAAGTTTACTTTTACGCCGGGATACTCGGCTTCAAATGCTTTTTTCACATTCTCAATGCGGCCGGTACACCCGTATACGTTGACTTCACCCTCTTTTTTCGCTTTTTCGTATAATTCGGCAACGGTTTCCGTTTTATCGAGTCCGACTTCCCGAGCCCAATTCGATGAAGCGCTTACCTGCTCTTTGCTTCCGAGAGCGAAAAATGCCGTCGACGAACAAAGCGCTACGGCAGCAAACATACCGATACATCTTTTCATATCAACCTCCATAAGTATTTAAACGGCTTGTCGGATACCTTTTCAATCTCCGACAACCCTCTTTATCAACCGGCCGCTGTCTTTTGCAAAGACGTTTACTTTTGCAGTATCAAAAGTAATCTGCACATCTTGATCCGTTTTATAATTTTTTATATCCAAATCTTTTACTAAAATATTCGTATCGTTTATTTTCAGATTTACGATGGTTTCCGAACCTGCCGGCTGAACGCTGTACACCGACGCGGTAATGCTGCCGGCTGCCGGTGCTGCAAGGATTTTGATTTTTTCCGGACGAATTCCTAAAAAACAATCGAACGTATCGGCATCCGGCACATCGTCAGTCAATAAATCGGGCGAGGCGACAAAAGTTCCGAGATCGGACGAAATGCGCAATGCATTGTTTTCTTTTGTCGCGTGTGCATGAATGATATTGATCTTAGGATTGCCGATAAAATCCGCAACCCTGAGAGAAATCGGGTTTTGATACAATTCCATAGGAGTCGCCACCTGTTCAAGTTCCCCGGAAAAGAAGATGGCGATACGGGTCGACATCGTAAGCGCTTCCACCTGATCGTGTGTAACGTATAAAATCGTTGTTCCTAAATCATGATGCAGCCGCTTTATTTCCGAACGCATATCGACTCGAAGCTTTGCATCGAGATTGGAAAGCGGTTCATCCAGAAGAAGCACTTTCGAATCGGATACGATTGCGCGCGCAATCGCAACGCGCTGCTGCTGTCCGCCGGAAAGCTCGGATGGATACCGTTTCGCATATTCTTCGATTCGCATCCGTTTTAATGCGGCTTTAACCTTTTCGGCGATTTCCGGCGATGGCAGTTTTTTTACCGACAGACCGAATGCAACATTATTAAAAACATTCATGTGCGGCCACAATGCATACGATTGGAAAACCAAATCCATACCGCGTTTTCCCGGTTCTTCGTAAAACCGCTCCTGCGCATTTACGATCTGCTTTTCGTCAAGATAAATCGTCCCCGTTTCCGGCTTTTCCAAACCGGCGACAACACGAAGCGTTGTCGTTTTTCCGCAGCCGGACGGACCGAGAAGCGTCAAAAAATCACCGTCCCCGGCAACAAGATTAATATTTTTTAAGATATGCTGTTTTCCGTAATACTTATTGATATTCTTTAATTCTATTCTGCTCATACGATAACTCCGCAATCAAAAACTCGACGTTATATCCGCACCGAAAATTTTATTTGCCGCCCAATACGACAAAAATACGATTAAAAACATAAGTACCGCCGACGCATTCGCATGCTGCTCCATTCCTCCCGACATATAGTAATACGTAAGGTACGGCAGGGTTTGCGTTTTCGGCGAAACGAGCAAAACGATTAGATCAAGCTCTTTCATAACCGCTACGAATATTAAAAAAAAGCCGCTTATAAATCCGTTTTTGGAAAGCGGAAAAACGATTCTCATCATACGAGCGGCAAAGCCGGCTCCTTTTATTTTTCCGGCCTCTTCAAGCTCCGTACTGATCTGCATCATATTTGCGGATCCCGCCCGACTCGAAAACGGTAAATTTTTAATAATCGTTACGATGACGAGCAGCGTAAACGTCCCGTACAGCGCGGGAAATAACGTCACTTTGTGCCCGAACAACATAACAGAGCGTTCAACCGAAAACACGGAAAGATACATTGCGCCGAACGCGATAGACGGAATAAGGTAGGGAATAAACGCCAGCTGCTCCGTAAGGCGTCCGCTCCGCGTATGCCGTCCGCGTGAAATCACATATCCGACAAGCTGTCCTAAAAACGTTGCAAGAATCGACGCAACGATAACCAATTTGAGAGAATTCCAAAGCACTGAATAAAATACGGGATTACGGAGAATTCCCGGCGTACCGTAATAAATATTCGGATCGGCCTTTCCAAACCAATAATGCAGCGTCAAATTCGAAAAACCGAAATTACCGAGCTTCAGCATAACGCTTTGAAACAACAAAATCATAATCGGAAGGATAACGCCGGCAATTAAAAACAACATAACGATAACAGTAACGGGTATTTTAGAGCGGTTTAGCGGAATCACGTTGCTTCGATTTCCCTTTCCTCCGATCGTCGCATAAGACTTGCGTTTGCCGATAATAACTTGATTAATATAAATGATGACTGCCGCAATCCCTATCAAAATCAATGAAATGCTGTACGCCGTTGCAGTTTGTTGCTGTTTAATCGCGGAATACAGCATCGTTGAAATCGTATAATAGCTGACTTTTAAACCGAGGTATGCCGGAACGGCAAAGGTTCCCATCGCCTTTGAAAAGATGAGGATAAACGACGACAAAAGAGACGGCATAACTAAAGGAAACGTAATTTTCTTTAGAATAAGGATTTTAGATGCGCCGAGCATTTGTCCCATTTCTTCGAGTTCGGAATTGATCGATTTTAACGAGGCGGCGATAAGCAAATACGCATATGCATAGTAGTGTACTGTCAAAACAAAGATAATCGGAACCGGCCCGTATGCAAGCCAATCCGGAGGAACGATGCCTAAGAAAGAAAAGAATCCGGGACTGCCTCCCAGATTTGGCGTTTTGAAAACGGAAATCCAGGCCATCGATTCGCACCATGAAGGGATCATATACGGAACGATAACGGCGAGCGAAAAAAAACGTTTAAAAGGCAAATCGCTTCTGACAAGAAGCCATGCAAGGATACCTCCGATAACGATACTAAAAAAAGAAACAAAACACGCAATTAAGAGCGAATGGCAGAGCGGCCGGTACAGCATATTTTTTGAAATAACGCTGTTTAACAACCGTTTCCAATAGTATAATGTCCAATCCCCTGCAGCGGATTTTTTTATACGGGATACGTCTTTCACATCGACTTGAAAAGACGTAAACACCATCTCCAAAAGCGGGACGACGACGAAAAACAATAACACGATGATCGATGCGATGACAAGCAAATTATACGGATTCATAAACCAATCGCGAAAAATATTTTTTGCTCGTCGAAGGCGCGAATACGGTTCGTTTTTAAAACTTGCAGTATTTCTCATATACATTCCATATTCAGCATAAATCGCATTTACCGAAAAAAACAGATGTAAATGTTGCAAAAATATGTAATTTTGTTGCCTGAAATATCGTAAGAAAGCAAAAAGTAAATGATTGTCAATATCCGAAAACAGACTGAAACGGTACGATAGAAGAATCGATATTGCCGCGTGTCCTTCCGCATACTTCCGTTCGATTTTAAAATCAGCAATTGCACTGCAACCGCTGCATAAAAAAACCGCCCGGTATTTCGCTCTCACGTTTTACCGGACGGTTTTCGCTGTCAAACAGAACCGCTTACATTATTTTTTTGCTTTTTTCGCGGTTTTTTTTGCAACCGGTTTTTTCGCGGCGGCTTTTTTTGCAACGGGCTTTTTGCCGGCCGCTTTCTTTGCTGAAGCTTTCGCTGTCGTTTTTCCGACGGCTTTTTTCTGCGCGGCTTTTTTTACCGTTTTTGCGGCGATTTTTTTTGCCGGAGCTTTTTTCGCAGCCGTTTTTTTTGCGGCGGTCTTTTTCGCTTTTACCGCACGGATAACCGCTTGCGCCGCCGAAAGACGTGCGATCGGTACGCGATAGGGCGAGCACGAAACGTAATCGAGACCGACGCGGTAGCAGAAGTCGATCGTCGCAGGATCGCCTCCGTGTTCACCGCAGATACCGAGGTGCATTTCAGGTTTGACTTCGCGCGCAGCCGCAACCGCCATATCCATGAGTTTGCCGACACCCTTTTCGTCGAGCGTCTTAAACGGATCGTCGTCGAGGATGTTGCGGTGGTAGTACGCGTCGAGGAATTTGCCCGCATCGTCGCGGCTGAAGCCGAAAGTCAACTGCGTCAAATCGTTCGAACCGAAGCTGTAGAAATCCGCAACCTTCGCAATCTCTCCGGAAAGGAGCGCGGCGCGCGGAACTTCGATCATCGTACCGATTTCGATTGCGACTTTCATGCCGCTCTCTTTTTCGATTTTCGCGATGACTTCTTCACATTCTTTGCGGATCGTCGCAAGCTCTGTCGGTTCGCACACGATCGGAATCATAATCATCGGGCGGACGGGGACGCCGCGCTTTTTGCATTCGATCGCTGCAAGCGTAACCGCTTCCGTCTGCATTTTGTAGATTTCGGGATAGGTGATCGTGAGGCGGCAGCCGCGGTGGCCGAGCATCGGGTTAAACTCTTTCAAGGAGTTGAAGCGCGCGGTGAGCGTTTCAACCGAAACGTCGATACCTTCTTCTTTCAGCACTTGCTGCACTTTGCGCGTTCCCTCTTCGTCTTTCGGAATAAATTCGTGGAGCGGCGGATCGAGGAAGCGGATGATGACAGGTCTGCCCTTCATCGCATCGAAGATGCCGGAAAAATCTTTTTTCTGCAACGGCATAATCTTTGCAAGCGCTTTTTCGCGCGCAGCAGTCGTATCGGACGCGATCATCGCCTGGAAGTATACGAGCTTTGCAGGATCAAAGAACATGTGTTCCGTACGGCACAGTCCGACACCTTCCGCACCGAAGTTGAACGCAGCCTGCGCCTGATCCGGCTGGTCGGCATTTGCGCGCACTCCGAAACCTTTGATCGTCGACTTACCGACTTTGCGGACGGATCCGTTACGGATTTCATCGCACCACTTCATAAAGGTGCCGAAGTCTCCGGTGATCTGCGGTTCTTTTGTCGGAATCTGTCCGGCGTATACGTTGCCCGTCGAACCGTCGATCGTAAGCCAATCGCCCTGCCGGTACGATTTACCGTTAACGGTAATGCCGCCTGCGGAAAACTGAATCGCTTCGACACCCGAAACGCAGGGCTTACCCATCTGGCGTGCAACGACAGCCGCATGCGACGTGCGTCCGCCCGTTGCAGTGAGGATACCCTGAGCGGCCGCCATACCGGCGATATCGTCCGGACTCGTCTCTTTGCGAACGAGGAGCACTTTTTTGCCTTCTTTTGCAAGCTTTTCCGCTTCGTCTGCCGTAAATACGATTTGACCGCAGCCGGCTCCCGGAGAAGCGTTCAAACCGCTCGCGATGACGCCGGAGCGCTTTGCGGCATCTTTATCGATCATCGGGTGGAGCAGCTGGTCGATCTGCTCCGCATCGACGCGGAGAATCGCCTCTTCTTTCGTAATGAGTTTTTCGCCGACCATATCGACGGCCATTTTGACCGCCGCAGGACCGGTACGTTTGCCGTTGCGGCACTGGAGCATATAAAGCTTGCCCTGCTGAACGGTGAATTCCATGTCCTGCATATCGTGATAGTGCTTTTCGAGATTGTTGCGGATTTTGATGAGTTCGTCGTATATTTTCGGATTGTCTTTTTTCAGCTGACTGATTTCCTCAGGCGTACGGATGCCGGCGACGACGTCTTCGCCCTGCGCATTTATCAAATATTCGCCGAAGAATTTATTTTCACCGGTCGAAGGACTGCGGCTGAAGCATACACCCGTACCGGAATCGTTGCCCATATTGCCGAACACCATCGCCATAACGGTGACGGCCGTTCCCTTCAAGCCTTTAATATTGTTGAGTTCGCGGTACTTGATGGCGCGTGCGTTCATCCACGAACCGAAAACCGCGTTGATCGCGTGCCACATCTGTTTTTCGGGATCCTGCGGAAATTCAGTTCCCGTCGTCTTTTGGTACAACGCTTTATACTTTCCGACGATTTCCTGAAGTTCGGACGTATCGAGTTCGTTGTCGAGTTTTTTGCCCGCGCGCGCTTTCGCTTCCGAAAGGATTTTTTCGAATTCATCGTGCGGAACGCCCATCGCGACGTCACCGAACATCTGGATAAAGCGGCGGTACGCATCCCACGCAAAGCGCGGATTGTTCGTTTTTTTTGCAAGGCCGAGCACCGATTTGTCGTTGAGACCGAGGTTCAGGATCGTGTCCATCATACCGGGCATAGAAATTGCAGCGCCCGAGCGGACGGAAACGAGCAGCGGATCGTCCTCTGCGCCGAGTTTTTTGCCGAACGCGCGCTCGAGTTTTACAAGATTTGCCGAAACGTCGGAATACAGCTCTTTCGGATATTTTCTGTCATTATCGTAATACATCTTGCACACATCGGTTGAAATGGTAAATCCCGGCGGAACCGGAACACCAATGTTCGTCATTTCGGCAAGGTTTGCACCTTTGCCTCCGAGTTCGGCACGCATATCGGCGTTGCCCTCGGCTTTTTTGTTACCGAAAAAATAAACGAGTTTTGTCTTTGCCATGTAATAACTCCATATAAGGATTGAGAGATAAGATAATAAAATAATACAAAGAATCGACCGCCCTGTCAATGCGGTTACCGTGCGATAATTATTAACACATCGTTATTGTGCCGCCGCATTTGATCGGAGATACGAACCTGTCCTCTGATGACGTTTTTACGCATTCCGTTTACAATGGAAAGCGCAATACACACAGGAGTAATATAAAAAACGACGTCTGAAATATCACCGTCACTTTTTATAGGAGCAAAACATGAAAATCGAACGATCTCCGAAAGAAATTTCGGTCGATAAAAAAATCATATCCGCGCTTGAAAAGCTGATTGCGCTTACGCCGGAAAAAGACGGTTTACCGCTCACCGTCGCAAAAGCGCTCATGCGCGACCAGGAAATCGAAGCGGTGCAAAATTATGCCAACAACGTTTCGATCGTACGGCTCGGCTACAACGATCACGGGCCGGTACACATGCGCACGGTTACGCACAACGCGATCAAAATGACGGAGATATTGTACAAAGCGGGCGTACAGTTGAGCCTGCAAAAAGAAAAAGCGGGCACTTTTGCCGACAGTTTGACCGCCATTATATTCGCTTCGTTTTTGCACGACTTCGGTATGTCGATCGGCCGGCAGGATCACGAATTGTACAGCGTTTTTCTCGCGCTCCCCGTCATCGAACGGCTGCTCAACAAATTCATTCCCGGCGGCGAAAACATCGTGCGGCGCGTAACCGTCCGCTCGCTCGCGATGGAAGGCATCGTCGGCCACATGGGTACGCACAAAATCCATTCGCTCGAAGCCGGCATCATCCTCATCGCCGACGGCTGCGATATGACAAAGGGCAGAGCGCGTATTCCCCTCGGGCTCGACAACGCTCCGACGATCGGCGATATCCATAAGTATTCGGCGAACTCGATCGAACGCGTCGAAATCGGCGCAGGCAGCGAAAAACCCGTGCGCATTCAAATATATATGTCGGCGGAAGTCGGCTTTTTCCAAATCGAAGAAGTGCTGCTGCAAAAGATAAACGCAAGCCCCGCAAAACCCTACATCGAACTGCTTGCCGGCGTCGAAGGCGAAGCGATGAAACAATACCTCTAAGCGCGCAGGTTTCGGAGACGTCGTTTTCGGACGAAACCTTTTTGCCATCCGCCCTTCCGCCGCTTGCTCACGCGCGGCGTCCTCGCTCCGCTCCGGTCGCTGCCTTCGGCACGGCTCCACGGCGGCGTAGGCGTATCGCAGCGCGGACGCTTATCGGCCGTAGTTTACCGGTACGCTTCACATTACGGCACTGTAATACTCCAGCTTCCGTTTTTATCCGCACCGATCCGTTTGATCATATTTTTATTTTCTGAAAATACAAACGGCATACAAACACAAACTGCAAAACATTGACAAAGCGATAAAAACACATTAGCGTTGCTTACGATCGATATGAAAGCAAACGCAGCAAAATCCGAAAGCGGAAAAACGAAAGCGCATTCGAAATCGCCGGTACAGTCGGAACAAGCATCGGAGCATACAAAGATAAAATCGCCGGTACAATCGAAGCGATCGACAAAACACGCAAAGACAAAAGCGCCGAATTCCAAAGAGCGTATTTTGCACTGCGCCGCTTCCGAATTTTTGCAAAAGGGCTGGGCGAAAAGTTCGATGCGGGAGGTTGCGAAACTTGCCGGCCTTACGACCGGTTCTCTGTACTTTCATTTTAAAAATAAAGAAGCGCTTTTCGACGCGCTTGTAAAAGACGTGTACGATTCTCTTTTGGCGAACCACCGCGCAATGTACGACACTTTTTTTACGATACCGCCCGACATAGAAAAGCGGCGCGCCTTCCGTTTTGAAAGCCGCAAAAAAACGATCGATTTTATATATGAAAATTATCGGGCGGTAAAGCTGCTCGTGTGCGGTTCGGCCGGTACCCGCTATGCCGATTTTTTTTCACTCATGATGGAAGATACGTATAAAGCCGATGTGCGCGCTTTATCGTCGCTCAAAGACTGCGGCGGTGTACTGCGTCCCGGCATAGATTTGCGCCTGTATTCGGCAATCGACAAAAGCTTTTGGAACTGCCTGTTCGAAACCGTCCGTTTGGACATTCCCTACGAAGGCGCGCTCAAGTATGTTGCCCTGCTCGACGAGTTTTACGAAGCCGGCTGGTACAAAATCCTGTGCGATAATTGCCTCATCGGAAAATGAAAACCTGCGTTTTACGCCTTACTGCACAAGGGGTTATTATGAACGATGAAAAACAAAAACAGCGTATTTTAAATGACGGTTTGTGGAAGCTTATCTTCGATTTTTCGTGGCCGGCCGTAGTCGCTATGGCGCTTTTGGGCGCGAACAATGTGCTCGACGGCATCTTTGTAGGCCGCCTTGTAGGGCCGAAAGCGCTCGCCGGTATTTCCGTAGTTCTTCCGCCCCTGCTTGTATTAATCGGCTTTGCCCTTTTGTGCGGAACGGGTGCGGGCTCTCTTTTGAGCATTGCGATCGGGGCCGGCGATAAGGATATTCAAAAAAAACTCTTGGGTAATATGAATACGCTCATGCTTATGAGCGCGCTCTTTTTGATGTGCATCGGTTTTGCATTTTCGCACCGCATCGTTTTTTTGATGGGAGGGCGCGGCGAAGCTTTGGCGCTCGGCGAAACATACTATCGGACTTTGCTGTACGGCGCTCCGTTTTGGATTTACGCAATCGCTTCCAATGCGCTTATCCGTTCGGAAGGTAAGATGAAAACCGGAGCGCTGATTATGGCGTGCGGTCTTTTGTGCAACGCATGCGCGAATTATGTTTTGATGGTGATTTTCGGCATGGGCATCCGCGGGGCTGCATTGGGAACGAATATCGGCATGGCCCTGCAATCGTTTATCAGCATTGCGTACTTTTTGCGCAAACCGCTCGCCGGCGAATTCGGTTTGTTCCGGCAAACCTTTGCATTCCGTTTCGATAGAAATATTATCGCAAAAATTTCCGATATGGGACTGTCCGCTTTTATTATGCAGATTATGATGGGCGTACAAAGTGTGCTTGTTTTAAACGTGCTGAACGCCTACGGCGGCGAAGCCGATATAGCGTTTTACGGCGTCGTTACGCGCCTTTTCAGCTTTGTCGTGCAGCCGCTTTCGGGACTTATGATTGCCCTGCCGCCGATTGTCGGAATCAATTTCGGGGCGGCAAAAACCGATCGGGTTATCGAGGGCTTCAAATGCTTTTTAGCGACGGCGCTTGCGCTCATTATACCGTTTTGGTTGTGCCTGCTTATTTTCCCCGAAGGCGCCGTATCGATTATGATGAAAAATTCTTCGTTGAGCGCATCCGATATGTTGAACTTCAGGCTCTACATGGCCTTGCTGCCCGTTATGCCGCTCAGCTTTTTGACGCTTGCGTTTTTTCCGGTAATCAATAAGGGGCACATCGCGTCAATCATCGGTATTTTGCAGCAAATTGTGTTATACGTCCCGGCCATGCTTGTTTTGCCGATCTTTACCGGAGTTGCAGGCGTGTATTACGGCACCTTTTTGATTGAATTGACGACGGCGCTTCCCATCCTCATATTGCTCAAACGCGAATTCCGCTTGCTGCGCTCGGGCCTTACCAAGTGGGAAGGGTAATTGCTTTTGCGACCCGGTGCGCCGTTTTCGATTTGCCTGTAGGAGTACCCGAGCAGACATCGTACGGTTGATACGATTTTCGGTTTTGTTTTTAAGAACTTTAGCGTTTCGCCGCTTTTTTCCTTGACAAATTTCTTTGCGGTCTGTATTATAACGGTGTTATGTTAGCTAAAGCTAATTTACGGAGAAATTATGCTGCAAAGATTTTTTGCGTTGTCTGACGCGGGGACGCGGAACTTGCGTTCGGCGATTACGTTCGGTACTATTATCAATTTGTTTTTGATGGTTCCATTGGGGCTTTCGCTGTATGTGCTGCGCTATTTTTTGGCGCGCATTATGCAACAAGGTTTTCAAGTGCCGAATGTATGGGCGGTGTCGGCAGCCGCTCTTGCGATTATTGTTGTACTGTTCATCCTCGAAAAGCTGAAGTACGGCAGAATGTACAACGGTGCGTATGAAGAAGCGGCGAACGTACGTATTTCGCTTGCCGAATCGCTTCGGAAACTCCCGCTGTCGTATTTCGGCAGGCGGGATTTGTCGTATTTGACTTCGACGCTTTTGAACGACGTTACTCTGATTGAAGAATCGCTTTCGCACGCCGTACCGGAGCTGTTCGGCGGCGTCATTTCGATTTTGATTGCTGCCGCACTGTTGGCGTTTTTGGATTGGCGGATGACGATTGCGCTTTTTATCTTCGCCTTTGCAGGATTTTTTATCATCGTCGCCGCCCGATCAGTGCTGGATAAAAAAGCAAAGCAGGTGTTTGCGCGAAAAGATTTGATCTACGATTCCTTTCAGCAGATGATCGACAATATCAAAGTGCTGAAATCTTCCGATAAAAAAGCGGTGTATGTGCAAAAACTCAAAGACGATATTACCGAGTCAACGTACGTAACGCTCAAAGCGGAAGCGGTGGGCGGAGCGTTTATTTTCGGTTCGGCGGCGATTGTCCGATTCGGCTTTCCGCTGGTGATTTCATACGGCGCGTACTTGTTGGCACAGGGAAGAATCGAACTGTTGACGTATATCGTCTTTTTGCTCGTTTCCTGCCGTATTTTCGATCCGCTGACGACGGTGTTTATGATGCTCGGCGAATTCTTTTTAATGATGATTGCCGTTGAACGCAAACAGGCGATTGTCAACTATCCCAAACAGACGGGAAGCGAAAGTTTTAAGCCCAACGGTTACGACATCCGCTACGATAATGTTTCATTCTCATATAATGAACCGAACGGCAAAGATGCGGACAGCGATACCGAAGAAAACACGGTAAGCGGGATCGACTTTACCGCAAAGCAGGGCGAAATTACCGCCCTCGTCGGGCACTCGGGCTGCGGCAAGTCCACGATTGCACGCTTGGCCGCTCGCTTTTGGGACGCTTCATCGGGCACGGTGAGCGTCGGCGGCGTTGATGTTTCCACCGTAGATCCGGAAACCCTGCTCGCAGCCTTTTCGATTGTGTTTCAGGACGTCGTGCTTTTTAACGATACGGTATACAACAATATTTTAATCGGCAACCGAAACGCGACAAAAGAACAAGTGCTTGCCGCCGCAAAAGCCGCACAGTGCGATTCGTTTATCGAAAAACTGCCGCAAGGCTATGACACGGAAATCGGCGAAAACGGCTATACCCTTTCGGGCGGAGAACGCCAGCGGCTTTCCATCGCCCGCGCCCTCCTCAAAGACGCGCCGATCATCCTCTTGGACGAAGCAACTGCCGCCCTCGACCCCGAAAACGAAACGCTCATCCAACATGCTATCGGCACACTTATAAAGGGCAAAACCGTTATCGTCATCGCTCACCGCCTCCGCACCGTCGAAAATGCCGACAAGATTATCGTACTCAACAATGGTATGATTGCTGAAATCGGTACCCACGCCGAGCTGATGGAAAAGAACGGCATTTATCGGGAGATGTATCGGCTGCAGCGGGAAAGCGAGCAGTGGTCGGCTTAATAATTGGTAATGAATAATTGGTAATGCGTAATTGATAAGTAGGGGGATTTCTCTATGAATAATAAACAAAACCGGCCGGCGGAAAATCCGGCAAAAGAACAGCCGGCACAGCAAACGGCTGAACGCAATCCCGCAAAGCAGCAGACTATCAAGCGGCTTTTAAGCTATGCGGGAAAGAGCAGAGGGCTTTTGTCGCTGTCGCTTGTGCTTTCCGGCTTGAGCGCCCTCGTCGGTTTTGTGCCGTACATCATGGTGTTCTTTGTAATGCGCGACGTGATTTCCTCAGTTGCGGCAAAAGAGGCGGTAAACGCCGCCGCCCTTGCACGCTACGGACTGTGGG
>NZ_AVQI01000059.1 GCF_000468115.1 Treponema socranskii subsp. socranskii VPI DR56BR1116 = ATCC 35536 | reverse complement strand
CCGCTAGAGAGAGGCGAGCCACAAAAGCACGTCGCTTTCGACTTCGGCTTTATTGATTTCGTTGAAAAGCTCATGCCTCGCGTCATCGTATTTTTTGACGGTGAGGTTTTTTGCGCCGTTTTTCCGGTAGATCGCACAGAGTTTTTCTACCGTTTTGCCGTAGCCGCCGACGGGATCGGCGCTGCCGTAGATTATTAAAATCGGTAAATCGGACGGAATTTTTCGTATATTCGCCCTTTTGTGGATTTTTATAAGGCCGTGCGTCAAATCGCAGTAAAAGCTCGCCGTCGGATTAAAACCGCAGTACGGATCGGCGATGTAACGCGCGACGGCGTCTTTATCGCGCGAAAGCCACTCCTGCCCGTTTACCGAATCGGGGATTTTCTTCGTGTACGCGCCGAAAGCCATCTGTTTTAAAAACGGAGACGCGCGTTTTTTCCCTTTGAAAAACGCGATCACGCGTGCAACGATATTGCCGAACGCGGTGAGAACGAAGGCGGGGCCGGCCGTACCGCACAAAATGCAGCCGTCGATGAGGCGGGCATAGGTTTCGATAAAAGACTGCGCGACAAAAGAGCCGAAAGAATGTCCGAGCAGCACCGTCTTTTTGCCCGGAAAGTCGGCTTTCGCTTTTTCGAGCACTTCCCGTACGTCTTCGACAGCACGCTCGAATCCGTTTTTGTCCGCGAGAAGTCCGAACATGCCGCTGTGCTTTTCCGCGGCGCGCTCGGCGGTTTTGCCGTGTCCGCGCACATCGTGAGCGTTCAACACAAAACCGTTTTCCGCAAGCACGGTGCCGAACCGCTCGTATCGCTGAGCGTGTTCGACCATGCCGTGAGAAAGCTGCACGATTCCTGTTACTTCACCGTCGGGAACCCAGCGCGTAACAAAGACTTCTTCACCGTCGCTCATCGTTTGAAAAAATTGTTCTCGCTGCATGGCTTTATTATAGTCGAACCGGTAAAAAGAATCGACCGGCGATGCGTTGAAAAAGGGGTGCGTATGCACGGTGCGTTTCCTCTCAAACATCGCTTGCTTTTTCACGGCATATACACGGCATCCCGTCGTTGAAAAGAGCTTCGTTTCGCGCTATCATGGATTCCATGCCTGTAACCGTTAAGGCGGAAAAGCTTGTATTCGGCGGTGACTGCATAGCGCACGTAAACGGAAAAGCGGTTTTTATTCCCTATGCCGTCCCGGGCGAAACGCTCGATATTGAAATCATCTCTTCAAAGCGCGATTACGATAAAGCGAAGATCGTAAGCGTCCGTGCACCGTCTCCGCACAGGAGGCCACCCGCGTGTGCATATTACGGATTATGCGGCGGCTGCAATATGATGCACATAGACGACGCCTATCAGCGTTCGCTTCGAAAATCGGTGCTCGCCGACTGCTTTTCACGTGCGGGAATCGATGTGCCGGAAATCGATGTGATTGCGGGAAAAAGCGAAGGTTACCGCGCTCGTTTTTCGCTGCACAACGGCGGGCTCGTCGCACGCGACGGAAAATCGATCGTACCGGTAGCGCGATGCGCCGTCGCGACAGACGAAGTGAACGAGTGGTTCTCGAAAACACCTTTTGAAAATCGACCGAGCGGCATCGTCCGCATATTCGGAGATGCGAACGTCGTAAGCACGGTTTCTAACGGCAAAAAAATCGTTTCGGCGGAATACCCCAGTCATACGGAAATCGATGAAGCGGCAAAGTCCGCGCAAAGCACGCACGGAAAAAAAATAAAAACGCCTCCGAAGCGCTTTTCGGGAACGCTCTCGTCTCCCGATACGGCGGTAAAAATCGCGATCGGCGGAAAAGAAATCGGCTTTGATGTGAGGGGCTTTTTTCAATCGAATACGGACGTGCTTGAGCGCGCAATCGAAAAGGTATGCACCTCTCTTTCGGGAAAGAACGCGCTCGATTTGTATGCGGGATGCGGTACGTTTTCCGTGTTTCTTTCGGACAGATTCGAACACGTAACGCTCGTCGAACACAACCGAGACGCTCTCGTCTTTGCCGAACAGAATACGGCGGGAAAAAATCACGCGAGTTACGGAGTAAGCGGCGCGGCATGGGTGCATGATTTTTCCAAAACGGCTCCAATCTTCGACGCCGCCGTCGCGGATCCGCCGAGGAGCGGCATGGAAAAAGAAGTGTGCGAGTGGCTTTGCAAAAGCGATATTCCGCATATACGCTCTCTTTCGTGCGATCCCGCAACGCACGCACGGGATGCGGCAAAACTCATCCGTTCGGGCTACAGCCTTGTATCGCTTACGCTGCTCGATTTTTATCCGAATACGTGCCATATCGAAAGCTTGGCAATCTTTGAAAAACGAACCAAACAAGGTAGACAGAATGCACAAAACGTCTAAATTTTTATACAACTTAACAATCTTTTTAATATTTTCAGCCGGAAATGCGATTTTTTCGCAAAGCCGAGCGGTCGAACGCGATTTTGCAACCGAAGAGCCGAACTGGTCGCTTACGCTCAACGGCAAAATCATCGCCCCTCCGCAGGCAACGTCCTACGGTTTTGCAGTCCTCACCGACGGACGCACGGTGTACGCCGCTTCTGACGACGGTACCGTTTTATGGCAACGCCAACTCGGAGGCAGAATCAGCCCCTACCTCACCGTGCTCGACGGCGATTTTCTTTTAACCGTTTTCCGCGGCAATACGCTTACGCTTTTAAATCCCGAAGGGCTTCCGTTGTGGTCGGTTCGCGTGCCCTTTACGCTTGCAGCTTCGCCTTTTATCGGAAGGGATGCGCGCATCTTCGTACGCGGAAAAACCGATATCGCGTGCTACGGAATCAAGGGCGTATGTAAATGGCACATCCGAACCGAGGAGCAGGATACGCAGGCGATACAGGAACTCCCCGACGGAAGCGTCGTCGTCCTGCTCGTAAAACCCGACAACGGAAAAACGACGGCGCTGCGCATATCGCCGTTCGGGGAAATTATCGAAAAATTCGCCTTTACCGGTATCGTCGCATCCTGCGTTTCATCCTCTCAAGGCGGTATCCTCGTTACGCTGAAATCGGGGGGAGCGGGTTTGTGTGCGATCGACGGTAAAAATAAAACCTCGACAAAGTGGGCGCTTTCCCGAACGAAAGGCTCCCTTCCGCTTCCCGCAAACGACGGCAGTTTTTTTATCCCTTATTCGTCGACGCGGGCCGCGCTCGTGCAGCCTGCGGGAGGGGACGCCGCCGTTACGTTTTATACACTGTCCGACGGAGAGGCTGCAACGCATTACCGCGTTTCGGGCATCGACGTTTCGCGCATTTCGTACATCAAGCCTTTTTTGCGCGGCATGGCCTTCGCGGACGCAAACAGCGCGGTCTTTTGCACCGAACGCGAAAGCGCCGTGTGGAACGTGCATCTCCCCGACATGAACGGCTCGTCCGATCCGTGGAATTATCTTTTATATACCGAAAGCGGCTACCTCATCATGTGCAAAAAATCGTGGACGATCGCGGGTTTCCGCGTCGTACAGAACGTCGGAGGAGGACAGCTGCAAAGACAGGAACGCGGAAATTACAATGCTTTTTTTACAACGGAAACTCCGCTCTACGATATGTATGAAATCGAAGGAAAGCTCGATACGGGATTGACCGGAACCGAACGCCGCTCGGCGCTCGATAGCGGTATGTACGGTCCGCTCGAAAAAGCGTGGGCGTCGGAATTGAAAAGCGCATGCGAAGCTTACCGTTCGGCACGTACAAGCGCGCAGACGACTACCCGCACAAAGCGTTCGGTTTTTATCGAAGACGTCGCCGGTACCGATGCAATGTTTAAACAGCTTTCCCGCTACGGAACAAGCACCGAAAGCGAAATCATCGCGCGCCTCATCGAAGCCGAAGGGGTCGGCGTACATTTGCCCACGCTCATCGCACAGGCCGGAGAATGCGCGTACGATCCCGCGGGCAGCATGCTCGATTCGCTCGACAAAGCGTTCCGCGCGATTCCTTCTCAAAATACGCGGCTTTTGCAAACCCTGTGCGATACCGTCTTTTCGATATGCCGCTTTATGGGACGACCCGCTTTTTATCGACACGGTAAAGACATACTCGCCCGTCTCCTGTACCCGCAGTACGACCCGAAAGTGAGAGCATACGCGGGGCAGACGCTGCAAAAAATCGCCGCGCTCGGAAAAGATCAAGCGGAAAAAAGCAAATGAATTGACGCGGTGCCGATATTTTGTTATTATAGCAGAACCTCGCCCGGATGGTGGAATTGGCAGACACGCTAGCTTCAGGTGCTAGTGAGCCTACGCTCATGGGGGTTCAAGTCCCCCTCCGGGCAAGAGCGAGCAAATCCGAGCAGTGCGGAGGATTTGCGAGCGTCTCCTATGAAAGAAAAACGCTGCAGGCGTTTTTCAACTTCCGACTTTTTTCGCAAAATATGCTTTTTTAATTTCTTGACACATTAATCGCAATCAAAAAATATTCGGGACTTGAAGGGCGAAGCGAGCGCCGAGCAAGTGCAGGCGCTTTCTATCGATATTTCGTTTCACATAACCTTGATTGTGCGCGCCTCTTGTGATATAGTTCGTATATGAAAGTCGCAATCTTTTTCGGCTCGAAATCCGATACGGCAAAAATAGCAAAGGCTGCCGATGTACTCAAAGACTTCGGCGTCGAGTACGAAGCGTTTATCATCTCCGCGCACCGTGCGGGAAACCTGCTCCGCTCTACGGTCGAAAAAGTCGAACGTGAAGGCGTCGAAGTGATCATTGCGGGCGCAGGCCTTGCAGCCGCTCTTCCCGGCGTGATCGCGGGTATGACGGTGCTTCCGGTTATCGGTGTGCCTCTTGAAAGCGTATCGGAAGGTTCGAACGGTCTTGCAGGTTTCGACGCACTCCTTTCCATCGTGCAGATGCCGCCGCAAATTCCGGTCGCGACCGTCGGCATCGGAAACGCGAAAAACGCCGCCTACCTCGCCCTTGAAATCCTTGCATTGAAATATCCCGAAATAAAAACAAAGCTTATCGAATTTCGCAAAAAACTTGCGGAAGAAGCCGCTTTACAAGGCGGCAATGGAGTATCGCTATGAACGAAAACGTCGTTAAAAAAGAGCAGCTTTACGAAGGCAAAGCGAAAAAAATTTTTGCAACTTCAGACCCCGACCTCGTCATCATGGAATACAAAGATTCCGCGACGGCGTTCAACGGCGCAAAAAAAGGCACGATCGAAGACAAGGGCATCATGAACAACGAAATCTCGGCAAGGCTCTACGAGCTGCTCAATTCGTGGGACGTGCCGACGCATTTTATTAAAAAACTTTCCGAACGCGAAGTGCTTTGTAAAAAAGTGAAAATCATTCCGCTCGAAGTGATCGTGCGGAACGTCGCCGCAGGCTCGTTCAGCAAACGGCTCGGAGTGCCCGAAGGCACGGCGCTTAAAACGACGGTTTTTGAAATATCGTACAAGTGCGACGAACTCGACGATCCGCTCATCAACGACTGCCACGCGGTCGCTATCGGAGCCGCAACATGGGACGAACTCCACCGCGTCTACGAAATCACGGCTCAAGTCAACACGATCCTCACGCATTTCTTTTTGCGCTGCGGAGTGCGCCTTATCGACTTTAAACTCGAATTCGGCAAGGACAAAGACGGCGCCATATTTCTCGCCGACGAAATTTCGCCGGATACGTGCCGTTTTTGGGACGCAAAGACGAACGAAAAGCTCGACAAAGACCGCTTCCGCCGCGATCTCGGCAATGTCAAAGAAGCCTATGTCGAAATGCTCGGCCGCATCGAAAAAGAGCTCTGATTGTTAATTAATAATTTTACGGACAGCGCCGGTATGAATGATTTAACCGATGAAGAAGATGTTCTCCACGACGAATGCGGCGTCGTCGGCGTGTATTTGAACGCCGACCCGATCGATACGTCGGCAATGAGCGCTTCTTCCCTCGCCTACTACGGCATGTATTCGTTGCAGCACCGCGGACAGGAAAGCGCGGGGATTGCCGTGTCGGACGGAAGCGACGTTAAAGTGCATAAGCTTATGGGTCTCGTCGCCGACGTCTTTAAACGCGAAAACCTCGATTCACTTTCGGGAAGGATCGCCGTCGCCCACGTCCGCTATGCGACCGCCGGCGGCTGTACGATCGAAAACGCACAGCCCATGGTCTACCGCTTCAAGCTCGGCACCGTCGCCGTTGCGCACAACGGTCAGCTTGTCAATTACGAACAGCTTCGCGAAATGCTCGAAGAAAGCGGTTCGTCGTTCAATTCGACGAGCGATACGGAAGTTATCGTCAAATTCATCGCGAAAAGCTATAAAAAGGGACTCGAACGCGCACTCACCGATACGATTCAGCTTATCAAAGGTTCGTTCGCGCTCTGCGTTATGACGCAGGACTGCCTCATCGGTGCGCGCGATCCGAACGGTATCCGCCCGCTCTGTCTCGGAAAGCTTTCAGGCGGCTGGGTGCTCGCAAGCGAAAGCTGCGCGATCGACGCGATGGGAGCCGACTTTGTGCGCGATATCCGTCCCGGCGAAATCGTCATCATCAACGGCGACGGCGTGCTCTCGTTCGAGTTCGGTGAAAAGACGTCGAAGCGTTCGTGCATTTTCGAATACGTGTACTTTGCACGCCCCGATTCGGTACTCGACGAAATCCCCGTGCAGGAAGCGAGGCTGCGCATGGGAGCGATGCTTGCAAAAGAAAATCCCGTATCGGCGGACGTCGTCATCGGTGTACCCGACAGCGGACTCGGAGCCGCACTCGGCTATTCGCGGGCGGCGGGCATCCCCTATGCGACGGGTATCGTCAAAAATAAATACATCGGCAGATCGTTTATCGCGCCGACGCAAAAAGAGCGGGAAAATACCGTATTCGTCAAACTCAACACGATCAAAAACGAAATAAACGGAAAGCGCGTCATCGTCATAGACGATTCGATCGTGCGGGGTACGACGAGCAGGCGCCTCATTCAAATACTGCGCAAAGCGGGCGCAAAAGAAGTACACTTACGCGTTTCGAGCCCGCCGGTAAAATTTCCGTGTTATTTCGGCATCGATACGCCGCGCAGAGCGGAACTCATCTCATCGGATCACGACGTCGAAGCGATACGCGAAGAGATCGGTGCCGATTCGCTCGCGTTTTTGAGTATGGACGGCATGCTCGAAGCGCTTCGTTCGTGCAATCCCGAACAATACGGTTACTGCAAAGGCTGCTTTACCGGCGAATATCCCGTAGCTGTGCCCGGAGAAATCCGAAGCGCACAGCTGCGGTGCTAGTTAAAATTATTAATTAATAATATCGGACTGACGTTTTTACGGGGGCGATATGGCGAAAACCATCGATTACAAAAAAAGCGGCGTCAACGTCGGCGAAGGATATAAAGCGGTCGACGAATACAAAAAATCGGCGGCGAAAACCGCGATCCCGGGACTTTTGACGGGTATCGGAAGCTTCAACGGCATGTTCGCCGTGCCGAAACACATCAAAGAACCCGTCATGGTGAGCGGTACGGACGGCGTCGGCACAAAACTCGACATCGCCTTTAAGATGAAAAAATACGATACCGTCGGCATCGACTGCGTTGCGATGAGCGTCAACGATATCCTCTGCTCGGGTGTGCCGACGCTTTTTTTTCTCGACTACATCGCCTGCGGTTCGCTCGATGCGAAGATCGCGGGCAAAATCGTAGAAGGAATCGCCGCTGGCTGTAAAGATGCGGGCTGCGCGCTGCTCGGATGCGAAACCGCTGAAATGCCGGGCTTTTACGACAAGGGCAAATACGACGTCGCCGGTTTCGGCGTCGGCATCGGTGAAAAAAAAGAGCTTATAACCGGCGGCAAAATACGAGCGGGAGACGTACTCATCGGTCTTTCGTCGACAGGCGTTCATTCGAACGGCTATTCGCTCGTGCGAAAACTCGTTACCGATTTCAGCGAACCTTTTTGTTCGGACGGAAAGCATGGTCGAAAAACGATCGGGGACGTGCTTTTGACGCCGACGCGCATTTACGTGCGGCCGGTTATGGACGTACTCAAAACGTACCGGACTTCGATACACGGCATGGTACACATCACGGGCGGCGGCTTTTATGAAAATCTTCCGCGCATGTATCCCCGTGCAAAGGAAAATCAAAAACAGCTCATATCGATTATTAAAAACGGAAGCTGGGACGTGCCCCCTGTTTTTGCGGAGCTCGTAAGGCGGGGAGCCGACGAAAAGCGTATGTTCGAAACTTTCAATATGGGAATCGGCTTTGTGCTTGCAGTAAAAAAAAGCGACGCCTGCGCGATCGTCGACCGGTTCAACAAACACGCAAAGCGCTTTTCGGTCAAAGGCATCCCCGATATGAAAGCCTATACAATAGGGCGCGTCGCCGCATCCGAAAAAAGAATCCGCGGAAACGTCAAAGGCAATAAAGCGATGACGCTCTTTGAGGGATGAAATGCTTTCGATCGCAGTGTTCGTTTCGGGAAGCGGCACGAATTTGCAGGCGCTCATCGATTATGAAAAATCCCGCGCTTCGTGCCCGTACCGCATCTGTCTTGTCGTAAGCGACAGAAAAGACGCTTATGCACTCGAGCGTGCAAAAAAAGCCGGAATCGCGACGGAGATCGTAAGCGCGTACGCGGTACTCGGAAAAGAAAAAGCGGAGGCCGCATCGCGCGATGAAAAGCGCCTCTCCGTTTCGAACGCGGCTCTCGCCGCATGCAAAAAACACAAAGCGGACGCGATCGTGCTTGCGGGCTGGCTCACGGTTTTATGCGGCCCCATAATAAGTGAGTACGGCGGAAAGATCATCAATCTGCATCCCGCCCTGCTTCCGAAATTCGGAGGAACGGGTATGTGGGGTCGGCGCGTACACGAAGCGGTCATCGCCGAAGGCGAAAGGGAAAGCGGCTGCACCGTACATTTTGTGGATTCGGGCTGCGACACGGGGGCGATCCTCGTGCAAAAAAAAGTGAACGTCATGCCCGGCGATACGCCGGACACATTGTACGCGCGGATAGCGCCAGTCGAACACGAAGCGATAGTCGAAAGCGCCTGTCTCCTCGCGAAAAAGCTTTCGGGGAAGGTTGATTAGAGGGCGGGCAGAGACTTATTCTCTTTTCCCTTCTTTCGCTTCCGCTCTTACCGCACCCCGCTGAAATCAAGCCGGTATTTCGTTCACGGCTTTCGTGCCGCAACATATCCTGCAAAGCACCAGCCTTCCTTCCCATCCGGTAAGCGTACCTTTATCCACGGAGCCGTTATGCCGTCTATCGTTTCCTTTTTCCCTTCTTCAAGTACCGTAAGCGGACTTCCCTTTCCTGCCAGTACGACTTTTTCACCCCGTACATTCGGATCTGCGCGAATATTCAAGTTATCCGCAGCATATACTCTCTTACCCGCCGAATAACGGCTGCCGAAAAGTCCTTGCGCCGATTCACTAATACCCGCTGCGTTCCGAACCATACGAACCCCTGTATAATATCTTTCCAAGGGGTCGCTACCGCCTTTTTTTGCCAAGACCGCCATAAATAAAAGCACATCTTTCCCTACATTTTGAGATTTTGTGTAACTTACACAAGCACCACATGAAAGACGTGATTTATTTATTCCTTCCTCACCTGCGGAATTCGGCTTTATATCCCAACACCATTCCCATGCGTTCCCGAATACATCGTATAAACCGACAGGGTTCGGCTCAAGTTTTCCCACCGGCTCGGTCGATGATGAATTCGTAGCAACCCATGCATACCTTTCTACCGGCCTCTTTTCCCACCACTTCGTTTTTATTCCCTCCAAACCGCCCAGTGCAAAATATATCCATTCGCTTTCTTCCGGAAGTCTGTATCCGTCCGCTTTTTTATTCACAACAATCTCAGGCATTTTTACCGGTTCGGGATACGTATACGAGCTTTGTACCGGCATATCTCCTTTTAACGTATAAACAGGCGTATACCCTTCTTTTTTGCTTCGCCAGTTACAATATTCGAGCGCTTCATAAAATGTCATACCCACAGCAGCCGATTCGGGATACGCCATGAGATTATAATAATTCAGCTGTACCGCCGTAATCTTATAGAATTCCTTTTTGCCGGTTTCATTTATAAATGCTTCCCACTCGCTGCGCGTCGTTTCATATTTTTGTACGTATAAATCGGAAACCATTACTTCTTCGGAACCGATACCCAGCAGCTTTTTCCAATTGTACGTTCCGCCTTGCACGAATACGGTTTCGATCACGGGGAGACTTTCTTTCGCCGTACAACAAAACACAACGGTTGTAAGCAGTAAAACTATAATATTTTTTTTCATCGTTAATCTCCCAATTTTAATTGCTGTAAAGGACGTATGACAGACAATGTATATTCCTGTATCCCTGCACCGGGGTCGTGCTCTTGCCACGGTTCATTTTGTACCAAAGTTGATACTTCTTTGTTGTCAATTTTTTTATAATTAAAACCCAAGCGTTTCTCCGACGAGGACGACTTTGATCCTTCCCGCGGGTTTGCACAAGCGCGTGCGCACGATGTACGAGCAAATGCTGTCAGTGCTTTTGCAGTCGGCGCAGCTTCCCGTCGTTTTGCAGGGTGTGCGTATGTCGAAGCGCTGCGCGTTGACGGGAGCCGCCGTATTGCGCGCGCGGGAGATCGCGTCTTCGGCGGTCTTTACGACTTTGTTCATGCCGCACGCGACGATGACGCTTTTCGGGCCGAAAGTCATCGCTGCAACTCGGTTGCCGTTCCCGTCGACGTTGACGATTTCGCCGTCTTCCGAAATCGCGTTCGCGCCCGTCAAATACGTATCGCACAAAAGCGCGCGCCGCATGATTTCGATTTTTTCTTCCTGCGACTGTGCCGTACTGCGGTCGATGACGCGCCATCCGCCTTTTTTTACGCGATCTATGACGCCGAGCGCTTCCATCGTCATGGAGCCGCCCCAGGATACGACATCCGTCTTCGGTATGAGTGAGAGAATTTTTTCAGCCGCTTCCGCGCATGACGCGCAGTAATAAGCGTCGAAGTGCCGAAGCGAAAGCGCTTTTATGAGGCCTGCTCCGAGTTTTTCGTTTCTGATTCGTTCCGCCTTATCCATAAAATCCTCCGCATAAAAACATATAACGACGCATACCCGCCGAGTCAAAGGCGCCGGCCGATACGTTTACGCGTCGATTTCGGAAGCGAGGTGATGTACGATAAAGTTTCTGCGCTCGGGCGTATTTTTTCCCATATAAAACTGCAGCACTTTCGGCACGTTTTTCAGCGATTCGATCGACACCGGAGTCAAATGCATACCGCGGTCTTCACCGTCGCCTTCTTTTCGCGGATGAATAAACTGGCCGAATTCGTTCGGGCTGATTTCGCCCAAGCCTTTAAATCGCGTCACTTCCGCGCCCGCTCCGAGCGCTTTCAATTCTTTGTCGCGGGACGCTTCGCTGTAACAGTAGCGCGTCGTCGTTTTATTGCGCACGCGAAACAGCGGCGTTTCGAGGATGTACACGTGACCGCGTAAAACGATCTCTTCGAAATACAGCAAAAAATACGTGAGCACGAGGTTTCGAATATGGAAACCGTCGTTATCGGCATCGGTTGCAATGACGATCTTATCGTAACGAAGGTCTTCGATATCTTTTTGAATGCCGAGCGAAAAGGTGAGGTTTTTCAGTTCTTCGTTTTCATAGAGTGCGGACTTCCGCCTGCCGTACATATTTTCGGGCTTTCCGCGGAGTGAAAAAATCGCCTGCGTCGCAACGTCGCGGCAGCCGACCATGGAGCCGGTTGCCGAATCGCCTTCCGTTATAAAGATCATCGACTCCGCGCCTTCTTCTCCGTCCTGCACGTGATAGCGGCAGTCTTTGAGTTTGGGGATTTTGAGCGTAACGCTTTTTGCCGCTTCGCGGATCTGCTTGTCGGTAACGTTGTTGATTTCGGCGTGCGCTTTTTGATTTTTAATAATTTTTTCTTCGATCGCGCCTGCGACGTCGGGATTGTGACGCAGCCAATCGTCGATCGCGAACTGCGTTTCTTTCATGATCGGCGAGCGCACTTCGACGTTGCCGAGCTTGTTTTTCGTCTGGCTCGTAAACATGGGATTGTCGATGCCGATCTTGAGCGCGACGAAAAGTCCCCCCGCCGCATCGCGTACGTCGTATTCTTTTTTATAAAAGGCGCTGATACCCTTCGTAAAGCCATCGAGAAAGGAGGTTACGTGGGTGCCGCCGTCTTCGGTGCTCTGTCCGTTTACGAACGAATAAACGAATTTGTCGAGGCTGTTCGTATGCGTGAGGACGAATTGAATCGCTTTGCCGTTATACGAAAACATAGGATAGAGCGGCTTGCTCTTTCCCATTTCGTTTAAAAGCAAATCCTCCAATCCCTTTTCGCTTTTATATTCTTTACCGTTGCAGCTGATGAGGAGCCCCGGATTGAGGTAAGCGTAATTCCACAAACGCTTTTCGACCATGTCCATATTGAACGTGTACGGGCCGAAAATTTCTTCGTCGGGAACGAATTCGAGATAGGTGCCGTTTTTGACGCCGTCTTTCGCTTTGCCGAGTTTTTCGCCCGTCTTTTCGCCGTGCGCGTATTCGACGACGGCCATTTTGCCGTCGCGCACCGACGCTGCACGGAAATACGAAGAGAGCGCGTTCGTCGCTTTGATGCCGACGCCGTTCATGCCGATCGCCTGCTTGAACACCGTATTGTTGTACTTTGCGCCGGTGTTTACGTTCGACACGCAGTCGTCGAGTTTGCCGAGCGGAATGCCGCGCCCGTAATCGCGGATTTTTACGCGCCCGTCGCGGATATCGATATCGATTCGCTTTCCGAAGCCTTGAGAAAATTCGTCGACCGCATTGTCGATACCTTCTTTTAATAAAATATAGATGCCGTCGTTTTCGTTCGATCCGTCGCCGAGACTGCCGATATACATGCCGGGCCGGAGCCGTATGTGTTCGAGTCCTTCGAGGTGCAAAATGCTGTCTTCATCGTATATGCCGTGTTTCGGAGTCGGCCGCTTGGCGATGTCGGAAAGTTTTTTTGCAGCCGCCGAATGCGCTCCGCCGGAAGCGGTTTTCGCTGCTTCCCGCGAAGCTCCGGTTGTTGTTTTCGCCGCGTTTTTTTTCGCAGCGCTTGCAGACGATTTATTCGCTTCTTTTACCGCGCTTTTTTTACCGGCGGCGGAAGCCGTTTTTTTCGCTGCCGTTTTCGGCTTTGCGCTCTTCGATTTTGCAGATTCGGCGCGCTTTTCTTTCGCTTGAGTTTTTTTTGCCGGAGCAGCTTTCGCTCCGCTTTTCGCATCGGTTTTTTTTGCGGCCGCGGCAAGCAGTCCGCCTTTTTTTTGAATACCACCCATATAATCAGTATATAGCAATTTCCCGCACGGAGCAAGGACACGCATATCACACAAACCAAACGACAATAAGCAAAAAAGAACCGATGATGTACGGCAGTCGTGAAGTTTTATTCATGGTTTTATCTTCACTTTACGAAGTCGCAATTCCTATTTTCAATTTATATTTACTTGCTAATATTTCTTTAATCGCTCCTATTTGTCGAGAACGCTATTACAGCGAATGCCCCGCGTGCTCGCTTTCTACACTCGCTTTCGTACAAACTGGACAAAGGCGTAAAAGCGCGGTACAGTAAAACGCATGACGCGCAACGGCAACAACGGCACATCCGCTTTCATCCTCACAGGACCGGTATGGCGCTCGCTCCTTTCGTTTTTTTTCCCGATTCTGCTCGGCACTTTTTTTCAGCAGCTATACAATACGGTCGATGCCGTTATCGTCGGGCAATTTCTCGGCAAAGCAGCCCTTGCCGCCGTAAGCGGCGGGAGCGGCGTCTACGTCAATCTCCTCGTCGGATTTTTTCTCGGAGTATCGAGCGGCGCAACGATCATAATCTCTCAATTTTACGGCGCCAAACGCGAACACGAGCTGAGCCGAGCCGTACACACCGCTATGGCGATGTCGATATGGGCGGGCATCTTTATGTCCGTTGCCGGTATTTTCGCTTCCGCTCCCGCGATGAAAGCGATATCGACGCCGAACGATATCTTTCCGCTTTCGGTAACCTACATCCGAATCTTTTTTGCCGGCGCCCTTCCGATGTTCGTCTATAACGTCGGATCGGGCATTTTGCGCGCGCTCGGCGATAGCAAAAGCCCCTTTATCATTCTCGTCGCGGGCTGTATCGCAAACATTTTCCTCGATCTCCTCTTCGTTGCAGTCTTCCGTTTCGGTGTTGCGGGAGCCGCGTGGGCAACCGTTATTTCGGAAGTCATCTGTACGGTTTTGACGCTCGTAAAACTCATGCGGGAACCGAACCGCTACGCCCGCCTCGTCATCGGAAAAATCCGCTTTACACCGCACCTGCTTTCCCGCATGACCGCGATCGGACTTCCGGCCGGCATGCAAGCATCGCTCTATACCGTTTCAAATTTAATAATTCAATCGAATATCAATTCATTCGGAACGGACGCCGCAGCTGCATGGGCGGCATACGGCAGGCTCGATTCCGTCTTTTGGATGACCGTAAGCTCGTTCGGCATTGCAATCACAACCTTTGCGGGTCAAAACTACGGCGCGCGAAAAATCGATCGTATGAAAAAGGCGACGATACAAGGGCTTTGTATGGCGGGAGGAGCCGCCCTCTTTTATACGCTGATCTTTTATCTTTTCGGCCAATATTTCTTTTTGCTCTTTACGCACGACGAAGCGGTAATCGAGCAGGGAAAATCGCTGCTGCATTTTTTGCCGCTCTTTTTTATCGCCTACGTTCCGATCGAAATACTTTCCGGCACGATCCGCAGTACGGGCGAAACGTTCAAGCCTATGATCATAACGATGCTCGGCGTATGCGTGCTGCGCGTCGCGTGGATTTTCACAGCCGTTCCGCTGCATAACACGCTTCTAACCGTCGTCGCCTGTTATCCGATCACGTGGACTGCGACCGCCGTCGCTTTTTTTATCTACTACGGCAGAGGAAAATGGCTTATCGGCAAAGCGACGGATTAAACGCTCCGTCACGCACCGACGGCAGCCGAAAGCTCTTTTGCGTTATTGACGATTTTTTGTGCTCCGTGTTCGGCAAGGAATTCGCGTTCCTTAAAACCCCACGAAACGCTGATGCACGGGATGCCCGCATTTTTTGCAGTTTCTATATCGACTTCGGAATCGCCGACGTACACGCAGTCTTTTTTTCCCGCTCCGATTTTTTTAATAATTTCAAACACCGAATCGGGGGCAGGCTTCGTTTTGATACCGTCTCTCGTTCCGACGGCGGCATCGAAAAGGCGCGGAAAATACGTTTCGGCGAGAATCCTCACGGCTTCATCCGGCTTATTCGAAACGACGGCGGTTTTTATGCCGGACGCACGCAGAGACGCGAGCAGTTCGGGAATGCCGTCATAGGGTTTTGTCGCATCGGCGCAGTGAACTTTATAACGGGCGGTATAATCGGCGAATACTTTATCGAAAAGGGCATCCGCCGTACCTTCGGGCACTGCGCGCCGAATCAATTTTACCGCACCGTTTCCGACAAAACGCCGCACTTCTTCGCGCGTCCGCTTCGGAAAACCGTTCGCTTCGAGGGCGTAGTTTACGCTTGATGCCAAATCGTCGAGCGTGTCGAGGATCGTACCGTCCATATCGAAGATAACCGCTTTATAATGCAATCCGCTCATCGCTTTATGCCCCTTATCGCCGTGTTCCGAAATATACCCGCCGCATCCTGCCGCCGAATCACTGTACGACGATATTGACGAGTTTATCCGGCACGACAATCATTTTAATAATTTTTTTGCCTTCGATGTGCTTTGCAGCGCTTTCCTCCGCAAGCGCTTTTTTTTCAAGTTCGTCTTTCGGCGTACCGCTTGCAGCTTGGAATGTTGCACGGAGTTTTCCGTTTACCATAACGGCTATCGTTTTCGTATCGTCGGCACAATATTTTTCGTCGATTGCGGGCCACGTTTCGTATGCAACCGTCCCGTCGTGACCGAGTTTTTGCCACAGCTCTTCGCCCAAATGCGGCGCATAGCACGAAAGCATTTTGACAAAGCCTTCCCACATGAGTTTCGGCACGACGGAAAGCTTCGACACTTCGTTGATAAAAATCATCATCTGACTGATCGCCGTATTGAACGAAAGGTTTGCCGTATCGTCGCTCACTTTTTTTACCGTCTGCGCATAGGTTTTCCGCGCAGATGCAAGAGAAGCGTCGTCGAGTGCGCCGAAGATATCGATATCGCCGATTTCCTTTTCGCTCACGTTCCACACTTTTTCGAGAAAACGGTTTATGCCGACGATACCCTGCGTATTCCACGGCTTCGACATCGTCAGCGGCCCCATAAACATTTCGTACATGCGTACGCTGTCCGCGCCGTAGAGCTGTATCTCTTCGTCGGGATTTACGACGTTTTTCAGCGACTTGCTCATCTTTGCGACGACGCGTTCGAGTTTTTCACCCGTCGCTTTTTCGATATAGACGCCGTCTTTTTCTTCGACCATGTCGGTCGGCACAAGGGTTTTATTTTTGCGCTCGTATGCAAACGACGTGATCATCCCCTGATTGACCAGACGGCGGAAGGGTTCTTTCGTAGACACGGCTCCGATATCGTAGAGGACTTTGTGCCAAAAGCGCGCGTACAAAAGGTGAAGCACCGCGTGCTCGGCACCTCCGACATAGAGATCGACCGGCATCCAGTATTTTTCTTTTTCGGGAGCGCAAAAACGCTCGTCGTTGTGCGGGTCGAGATAGCGCAGATAATACCAACAGCTTCCCGCCCACTGCGGCATCGTGTTCGTTTCGCGTTTCGCTTTTCCGCCGCACTTGGGACAAGTGCAGTTCACCCACTCGTCGATCCCCGCAAGCGGACTTTCCCCCGTACCCGTCGGCTGATAGGTTTTTACATCGGGCAGCACGAGGGGCAAATCCTTTTCGTCGACGGGAACGACGCCGCAGGCCGGACAGTGCACGAGCGGGATCGGCTCGCCCCAATAGCGCTGACGGCTGAAAATCCAATCGCGCAGTTTATAGTTTACCGCTTCTTTGCCGATGCCCTTTTCGGAAAGCCATGCTATCATGTCTTTGATCGTCTGTTTCGTAGCCGTTCCTGTAAAGGCACCGCTGTTGATCGAATACCCGTCCGCACTCGTACAAGCATCGGCGACGTTGAAGATTTCGGGATGCGCTTCGACAAGTTTTCGATATGCCGCCTCGTCTTTTGCGGCGTTCAATAAAATCGCCTGTCCCTCTTTTTCGTCTCCGCCGCCGAGGGAAGCGGCTTCTTCTTTCGATGCGACGACTTTTACGATCGGCAAATCGAATTTTTTCGCAAAGTCCCAGTCGCGCTCATCGTGCGCGGGAACGGCCATAATCGCACCGGTGCCGTACGAAATAAGTACGTAGTCCGAAATCCAAATCGGAATCCTGCGTCCGTTTACCGGGTCGATCGCATAGCTTCCGGTAAACACACCCGTTTTATCTTTTGCCAAATCGGTGCGCTCAAGGTCTGATTTTTTTGCGGCGCTTTCGACGTATGCGGCGACGGCTTCTTTTTGCTCGTCGGTCGTAAGCTTTGAAACGAGCGGGTGCTCGGGCGCGATAACCATGTACGTCGCTCCGAAAAGCGTGT
This sequence comes from Treponema socranskii subsp. socranskii VPI DR56BR1116 = ATCC 35536, assembly GCF_000468115.1. GTDB lineage: Bacteria > Spirochaetota > Spirochaetia > Treponematales > Treponemataceae > Treponema_D > Treponema_D socranskii. The sequence goes on along the minus strand of NZ_AVQI01000059.1, from coordinate 59,419 downwards.
CCGCCCGCGTCGTGTAAACCGTGAGCTTATCTCCGCTCGCTTTGCCGTCTTTGCCTGCGACGGCGAAATCGACTTCTCCTCCCGTCGATCGTCCGATCCAGTTTTCCTGCATGAGCTTGACGCTTTCAGGCCAATCGAGTTCGTCCAAATCTTCGAGCAATCTGTCGGCGTACGCGGTGATCTTTAAAACCCACTGCCGGATCGTTTTGCGCGTGACGGGCGAACCGCAGCGTTCGCATTTTCCTTCTTTGACTTCTTCGTTTGCGAGCCCCGTCTTGCAGCTCGGACACCAGTTTATCGGAGAATCCGTTTCATAAGCGAGACCGCGCTTGTACAGCTGTAAAAAAATCCACTGCGTCCATTTATAATAAGTTTCTTTGCACGTGATGACGCACCTGTCCCAATCGTAGGAAAACCCGAGCGCTTTGATCTGCTGCGTAAAATGCTCGATGTTCGCCATCGTTGAAGCCGCCGGATGCGTGCCCGTTTTAATCGCATAGTTTTCGGCGGGCAAACCGAATGCGTCGTAGCCCATCGGATGCAAAACATTGTATCCGTTCATGCGGAGATAGCGGCAATAGATATCGGTCGCCGTATAGCCTTCCGGGTGTCCGACGTGCAAGCCCGCGCCGCTCGGATACGGAAACATATCGAGAACGTAGCGCCGCTTTTCTTTCGGTACCGATTCGTCTTCCGTCGTTTTGAACGTTTTATTTTTTTCCCAATATTTTTGCCACTTAGGTTCGATCGATTCAAAAGGATATTTCGACATAGGTACTCCAATCGTTTTGTGCGCACTGCAAGTTATTTTCGCGTTTTTCATTATACTTGCACGGAAAGGCAGTGGCAAGACGGAGCGCGAAGATTTCGAGCAGTGCGGAACTTGCAACGAGCGCGGAGCGCGAAGTTCCCCGCGCAGAAATTTCCGCGCGTCTCCCATAAAAGAAAAACGCGATGAGCGTTTTTCGACTCTCGACTTAAAAAAGCAAAATCGGTTCTAAAAATCCGTCGCACCGTTTCCGCAAGCTTCGCACCTCATTGCATTTCCGTGCGTCGCATTTCCGAAACAAATCGATCACGTCTTCCGCAAGCTTCGCATTGCGTTTACGCGCCTCAGTTTTATCAATCGCTGCAGCGCTCTATGCGCTGATCGGAGAGCTTTTCCAAATCCGCACCGTATTTTTTTATCAAAAGAGAAACCTCTCCCCTATCATCATCTCCGCGGACACGGCGTTTTAATATTTCGAGGAACGGGACAAGCACAAAGGCTCTCTCGCGCATTCTCGGGTGCGGGATCGTAAGAGTTTCGTCGTCGATTTCCATATCGCCGAAAAGTTCGATATCGATGTCGAGGGAACGAGGTCCAAAGCGCACTTCTTTTTTACGGTTGCGTCCGTACTTCGCTTCAATCTTGTGAATTTCACAAAGAAGATCGTGCGGCGTAAGCCCTTCGCGGACGGCGCCGCAGACGACCATATTGTAAAAATCGCTTTGATCGGCGATGTAGAGCGCCTGTGTGCGGTACAGCGAAGAAGCGGCAAACGAAACGAAAAGCGGGCGCAGCTCCGCACAAGCCGCCTTTACGATATCGATCGGCGGCATGGAGCGGTACGGCATATTAGAGCCGATACCGAGCGTCACTTCATGCAATCAAAAAAGCTCCTCTTCGTTCGCCGCGGGTTTTACACCCGTCTTTACCCCGTCGCTTTTTTTCGCATCGGCGGCAGGGCGAGCATCCGCTTTTTGTGCGGCGGGTTTTGCCGCATCGGATTTTACGTCGGCTTTTCCCGCATCGCCCTTTGCCGCACCGTCTTTCATCTTGAGCGCTTGCCCCGGAAAGAGTTCGGTACGTAATTTTTTTTCGATATTTGCGGCAAAATCTTTATTCGTTTCGAGGAACTGCACTGCGTTTTCTTTACCCTGTCCGATTTTATCTTCTCCCGCCGAATACCACGCGCCTCTCTTTTCGATGAGGCCGTGCTTTACTGCGGAATCGAGGAGGCTCGCCGAAGCGGATACGCCTTTTCCGAAATAGATGTCGAGTTCGACTTTGCGGAACGGAGGAGCGACTTTGTTTTTGACGACTTTTACGCGTACGCGGTTTCCCATCGCCTCTTCGTCGCCCTTCCCTTCGATCGATTCTATGCGGCGGATTTCGAGACGCACCGACGAATAAAATTTAAGCGCATTGCCGCCCGTCGTCGTTTCGGGATTTCCGAACATGATACCGATCTTCATGCGGATTTGATTTATAAACACGAGAATCGCATTCGACTTGCCGATGATCGCCGTGAGTTTTCTGAGCGCTTGGCTCATAAGGCGCGCCTGCAAACCCATGTGGCTGTCGCCCATCTCTCCTTCGATTTCCGCCTGCGGAGTTAAGGCCGCGACCGAATCGATAACGATGATATCGACCGCACCGGAGCGTATCAAATCTTCTGCGATCTCAAGCGCCTGTTCTCCCGTGTCCGGCTGAGATACCCAAAGGTCGTCGATATTGACGCCGAGGCTTTTCGCATACTGCGGATCGAGGGCGTGCTCCGCGTCGATAAAAGCGGCGATGCCTCCGAGCTTTTGCGCTTCGGCGATCGCATGGAGGGCAAGCGTCGTCTTTCCCGAAGACTCAGGTCCATACATTTCGATGATGCGTCCGCGCGGATAGCCTCCGATGCCGAGCGCTTCGTCGAGCAAAATCGAACCGGACGGAACCACATCGAAACCAGCAGTGTCCGCTTTCGTGCCGAGCTTCATCAGAGAACCCGCGCCGTATTGCTTTTCGATCTGGAGCCGAGCGGCTTCCAAAGCCTTTAATTTTTCCGACTTATCCGCCGGCTGGTTTACAGCTGCCGTTGCCATTACACACCTTCCTTTATCAATTTTTTTCCGCACCGCTTTCGCACAAAACGGGGCGCCGCAAAACTCGGACAGGCTCCAAAAACCGAATCGATTTTTTAGAGCTGCCCTCTATAATATCGCCGAAACTTTGCCATTTTACGCGGAAATCACATAAAAAACTACAGTCTACGGCGTTTCGAGAAAATCCTTTACGTTTTGATACACCGATCTCCCTTCAAGGCTCAGCTTTCCGTTATCGAATACGATCTTTCCGAGTACTTTAACCGGAAGTGCGCTCGCAATTCCCGGATCGGATTGGAATTGTACCGGCACGATGCCGACGACTTTTTCCATCGTTTCGTAGCCGACAAGCAAATCGAAACGGTATGAAGTACCCTGTGTTACGGCATTTGAAACGCGCCCCGACCATGAGGCATAGCAGTCTTCGTAGAGCACGGGATTTTTCACCGCATCTTCATACGAGGGATTGTCGGCTATCGTGTCGAAAGTCGGAGGTGAAAGATAGCTCATCAAAACGCGCGCTTTTTGTTTGATCGAAAGCGATGCGTTCGAATGTAAAATCCGGTTGATTTCGATCTGTGCCGCATTGTCGCGATAGGCTTGAAAATACCGCTGAGAACGCGCATAGCTTTCGGTTATCTCTTTGTTCGACAGGATAAACGCATAGGCTGAAGACGCCATATCCTTTTCCTGAGCGTATTTCGTTTCGTCGGAAGAAAGCGCGAGTGCCGATAAGTCCGCCCGCTCCCCCTCGGGAGCGTTTCGCGGAAATCGGATAATGAGCAGCACAAACAGCGCGCCGAGCACGCAGGCCGCCGCAGGAACGGCGATTCCTAAAATTTTTCCGATATTCGCGCCGAGCGGCGGATAAAACCGTTCGATCTTTCCGTTGTCGATCCACCGGCAAATCGTATCGTAATCGCCCTGCGTTCGGATAAATTCAAGCGCTCGCTTTGCGGTTTTATTTTCGGGATCGCCGTCGAGCACTTCCAGATAATACTGCACCGCGCGGTCGGTATTGCCCCTGCGCAAAAAAAGAGCGGCTTGTCCCAAAAGCAAGCCGGTGTCGGTAAGTTTTATCTCGCGCGCCTTTTGATAATACATCGACGCCGTTCCCGCATCCCCCGCATAGAGGCACGCGTTTGCGAGCAAAATATAGTAATCGAAATTACCTTCGTAAATTTCGCTTCGCCCTTCGAGGAGCTTTATCGCAGACGGAAAATCCCTGCGAGAGAGCATTTTTGAAGCGACATCGAGAACATCGCGCGGCATAGCTTACTGCTGCCTCAGCTGCTCGAGGATCGCGTCGAGTTCCGCATTGAGCGCGTCGAGTTCGTCCGTATTATCATCGTAATCGCTCAATGCCCGGATCCTTTGCAAAAGAGAGTCGACGTATGCTTTGTTGAGTTTCCATTCGGGAACGGCTCTCTCGGACGCGATTTTCGTTTCCGCTTCATCCGGAAGTGTTTTATCAAAAGAAGCGATATACGCCTCTCCTTTGGGCGGATTCCCGTCTGCGGAAAGCGCGATGTAAAAGACGATATTCGCTTCCGCCCCGCTTTCAAGCACCGCTTTCGGCCAATTTACGGCGAGCGCGGAATTGTTATACGACGTCACGCTGTCGAAAGAACGGGCGGGAACAAAAACCGGACACCACATCGGGAGGGAAAGCACGTCTTTATTGCCGAGCGTCGCCTCTTCGATCTTTGTCGTATCCGCTCCGTACAATAAAAACTGCACGGCCGCTTCCTGCCCCTGCGACAAAATCCAGCGGGATACGCTCATATCGTGAAACTGCGTTTCCGCATTGATCGATTTTATATCAGCCGTCGAAAAATGCCTTTGCGTTTTTTCTCCGAGTACCGTATCGAATACGCCCTTGAGCGCAAAGGTATTCCGCTTTTTCCCCTTATTGATGACGGAAACGCGCACTTTTACGATATCGTCGAAAGGGCTTTCGGGAGACCTTGCAAACGAAAAATCGACCGTTACGTCCGCAATTTTGTACAGCTTATAGACGAGCGTCCCGCCGTCGGGATTCGCTTTCGCCCCCGTTGCGGCTCCGCCGGACGAACTTAAAAGGTATTCTTTTTTTCCGGCAAGAAGCGAAAAATACGTCGATGTAAACGCGTCCGCTCCGGAAAAAACCGCCGTTTCGCTTCCGTCTTCTCCGAGCGCGTATATCTGAAATGTCCCTCTCTCGCCCCGAAGCACGAGTTTTACGCTTCCCGAAGATACTGTGACGGTCTTCGCCTGCGGCCCCTCTTTTGCAAAGAGATTTCCGGACATCGATAAAACGAAGCAAACGGCAAAGACGGCGCCTCTCAAAAAAAATCGTCCGTTCACTGTGCGCCCTCCCCCATCAGCGCTTCCACTTCGCGCGCTTTCGCTTTGAGGCGGAGCACGCGCTGGTTTGCTTCGGCTTTTTGAGCAGCGAGGCGGTTTTGCAGATCGGCAAGCTCCGCCTGCAGGCGTTCGTTTTCCGCCGCAAGCGCTTCGTTTTTTTTCTGCAGATCGGCCGCTTTTTTTTCGCTTCCCGAAGAAGTGATGCTCACCGCATCGTACATGTGCAGCTGCTTTTCATAATCTTCTTTTGCCGCCAAATACGCTTCCCCCGTTTTTTTCAGGAGATACAATAATTTTTCTTCGCGCGTACGCTGCGCGATCGCTTCGATGCGATGCTCTGCCGCCTGAGCTTTTGCGTCGGATGAAAATTCGCGTACGATGCGCTCGTACAGCGGAAGCGCTTCATCGTAATTGTAGCCGGCATAAAAGGATTCGGCGATCCAAAACAGAGACGATGCGTACATTTCGTGATCGGCATGCTGATGACAAAAATCGCTCAAAAGCAAAACCGCTTTTTCGTATTCTCCGAGATAAAAAAACGCCCTCCCTTTTTGATACTGCACGTACGACGCGTATTTCCCATCCGGAAAGCGTCGAAAATAATAATCACAGTCGGCAAGCGCTTCCGTATATGCTCCGGCATACATTTCCGCCGCAATGAGCATATAGCGCGTATCAGCCGTATCGTTTTCGGGATAGGTCGCCGCTTTGCGGAGGGAAATCATCGCCGAATGCCAATCGTTCGATTTAAATGCGTCACAGCCCTGAGCAAGAGCCGCCTGTCCTTCACGGGATGCGGAGAAAACGGCTGCCGCACAAAAAACGAGAGCGGCAAGGACGAACGCAAAACGTTTTACGCTGACGATCATATCGACTCCAAATCGAATTCGCCTTTAAAAAACGCGGAACCCGACACGAGAATGTCGGCACCCGCGCCGATCACGAGAGGCGCCGTCGCTTTATTGACGCCTCCGTCGACGGAAATATCAAATGAAAGATTTTTCGCTTTTTTAATTGCCGAAAGCTCTTCGATTTTGCCCACACACGACGAAATCAACGCTTGTCCGCCGAAGCCGGGATTTACCGTCATGACGAGCACGAGGTCGACGAGGGGCAATATTTCGGAAAGCGCGGAAACGGGCGTCGACGGAACGAACGCGATGCCCGCTTTTTTGCCGAGCGATTTGATGTGCTCGATGAGCCGATGAACGTGTACCGTCCCTTCGATATGAAAGGTGATCCAGTCGGCGCCGCAATCGGCAAAAGAATCGACTTGAAGCTCGGGATGTTCGACCATGAGGTGTACGTCGAACGGCAACTTCGTATGTTTTCTCAAAGAAGCAATAACCGGCTGCCCGTACGAAATCTGCGGCACGAAGCTTCCGTCCATCACGTCGATGTGCACGGAACCGCTGTGGTTCTGTTCGATAAATTTAAGCGCCGCCTCCAAATGCGCAAAATCGGCGGAAAGCAGCGACGGAGAAAGCCTAACCGTACTCATTTTATTTATTATATCAGAATACGGGCAAACTGTCTATTATCGTTTCGATGTATCGCGGCAGGTGACCGTACCGGAAACTATTTTATAAAACATATATTAAAACGGAAACCGCTCAGCCTCTTTCTTTCAGCGCTTCGTATTGCTCCGTTCGCTTCATGAGTTCGGCGTTCACTTTTTCGGCACCGTACGTTTCGACGAGCGTTTTTTCACCCGAATAAAGCGAGCGGCCGAAGCCGAGAGCGCGGCCTTCGATCGTACAGCCGATGCTTTCGAGCATGGTCGGAAACATATCGTAGGGGGCAAAGCGCCGGTTTTTTTGTACGGATTGCGGCGGCGTCAAAACCGAATTGACGATAAGGTCGAGCCAGCGCCGCTCGGCATTTGCGCCTCTAACGGGACTTTCGTCGACAATAAAATTATTGTGCGGAGCGACGAGAAAATTGTGGTCGCCCATGATGACGACGGTCGTATTGTTCCACCACGGCTCGCCTGCCATCCAGCCGATAAGATCGCTCACTTGCTTATCGGCGCAGCGGATAACGTTCATAACCTGCCGTTTATCCGTATCGGGACACAGCGGGCATTTGTAACCGTCGGGAAAATGCGTGTCGACGGTGAGCATACCGAAAAAAAACGGTTCATCGCCCTTTCCCAATTCTTCAAGCTCGCGACGGGCGAGCGGATACAATTTTTGATCCTCGAATCCCCAAAACACTTGATACTGCATGGGAATCAATCCGTGCGCTTTATACCAGTGGATATCGTGAATTTCGACGCCGTGATTTTCGAGAAAAATATCGCGATTTTCAAACTGTTTGTCGCTTCCGAAAGCAAAGCGGCAGCGGTAGCCGTTTTCGCTTAAAATATCCGTGAGCGCGACGGCGCTTTGAAGACAGCTGAGTTTTCCGTCTTCGGTCTTGGCAAAGGGCGCAAAATACGGAAGCCCGCTGAACTTCGAAATGATGCCGGCGGCTGTCCACGACGTGCCTGCAAGGTTTTCCCCGCCGCCGAGTTTTTCGTTTTGGCTGAAATTGACATTCGCCTTTGCAAGAGCAGTGATGCCGGGGATGAGGTTTTCGCGAAAGAGTCCGCCCTCTTCGATCGACGCAAACGACGACTCGACCGATTCCATAAAGATGACGACGAGATTGCGCTTGGTTTCGGGAAACTCGATGCGTACCGATGCGGGATCGACATAGTGCGTATCGTAAAAATCGGAATGCACCGGAGTTTTATGTACTTCGTATAAAATCTCAGCGTACTTCCACGCGCGGAGCGTTACGACGGTTATCGCGGCGGCCAAAATCACATACGAAATGCCAAACACAAAACACTTATCCGCATCCGCCAAAACGGAACGGAATTTCCGTCCTTTGATTTTTTTATACGCTTTTGCAAGGGCAAAGTTACAGAGCAAAACAAAAACGTATATGCTTCCTGCCGGTACGATGACGCTTTTAAAGTACGATAAAAACGTACCCGAATCGTGTCCTTTCATATTTGCACCGACGACAAAAAACACCGCATAGGCGTTATCCATCGGATACTGTATTCGAGACCAGCGGAGCGCAAATAATGTTGCAACTGCAAGGATACATAAAACGTGGGCGATAATTAATTTAATTGATATTCTACGCATGAATCACAAATCCGTTGTGCTACTGTAGCAAAAAACGGCGATCTGTACAATAAGGCGCAAATCGATACATTTCACAAGGATTGCAAAAGGCGCTTCTATGCGATATCATATACCGTATGTGGATTTCAACCGTTCTCTCATTTGTATTAAGCGCTTGCTCTTTCCCGTTTATCATAGCCCTATGTAAACGCTATCGGCTCTACGATCCGATAAGCGCTCGGAAAATCCACTCCGGCAATATCCCGCGATTAGGCGGCATCGGTATCGTAAGCGCATATTACATCAGTCTATGCGTCTATTCGCTTATTTTAAAAAGGCTTTCTCTGTTGATCCTTCTTCCGATTTTTATTTCCGGCATCATTATCTTTGCGTTCGGCATACTGGACGATCTTCGCGCTATGCCGCCGGTATATAAACTCATCGCACAGATTATCGCCGCATGCATCGTCATATACGGAGGCTTCGAATACCGGCAAATATTCGGCATCATCTTGCCGCGCTGGATAAGCATACCGTTTACGATCCTTTGGATTATCGGTATAGTCAATGCGTATAACCTCATCGACGGTCTCGACGGTTTGTGCGGGGGGCTTGTTGTCCTTACGACGCTTACGCTTTTTATTCTTTTCCATAAAATAGCAAATCCGATTGCCGGACTATTTTTGCTTATCGCAGCGGCAGTATTCGGTTTTCTGTTGTTTAACGAACCGCCTGCAAAAATTTTTATGGGCGACGGAGGAAGTCAATTTTTAGGCTTCATCGTAGCGACAGCTCCGCTGTGCTTTGCTTCGGAACCATTTGAATTCAATAAATTGCTGATAATGTTTGTCCTCATATCGATTCCGATGTTGGACACGATTGCCGCTATTTGGCGGCGCGTTCGCGATCACCGTCCCATCATGACTCCCGACCGCGCGCACTTGCACCACAAATTGCTCAATATCGGTTTTACCGCAAAACAAGCAATGATTACGCTCGTTTCCATTCAAGCGATATTGTGCAGTGCGGTTTGCTTTACAATATACTTAAACAAAACACAGAGCACTGTTTTGCTTTCCATCGCATACGCATTTATGATTTTTTTCTTTTCGATGATTCATTTTATAAATAGGGCGGTCAATAAACGACGACACCCTCGATCCGAATAAAAAAAGCGCACTTTTCGCCGTGCGGGATTTTCCGCTAAAAACTGTACGTGCGATTTGTTTTCGAGGGATTGATGACGAAGTTTCTTATCAACGGAAATTTTTTGTGCCGAAATCTCACCGGCATCGAACGCTTTGCATGGGAAATCTGCGCTCGGCTTGACGCGCTTCTCACTCCATTCGACGACGTATCGATTTTCGTTCCGGCAAATGCAAAGAGCGTTCCCGAATACGCGCATATCAAAGCGATTAAATCCGATACCGCGCTCAAAAGTTTTCCGCTTTGGGATTTACTTGTGTTCGCAAAAGCGTGCCGAACGCACGGCGCAACTGCGCTCGATTTTTCAAATACGGCGCCGCTCGGCAAAACCTGCGGCGTCGCGTTTATCCACGATATATATGCAAAAGACTTTCCGAACGATTTTACATCGTTTCGAGATAAGCTCGTCGCCGCCTATTGCCGCTTCCATTACCGGAGCATCTGCAAAAATGCGCGCCTCGTCTGTACCGTGTCGCATTTCAGCAAAGAGAGAATTGCAAAAGTCTACGGCGTTTCCGAAAACCGCATCGCCGTCATCGAAAACGGTTGGGAGCATTTTAAGGAAGTGCAATCCGATACGGGCGTTTTTACGCGTTTTCCGAAATTAAAAAATAACAATTATTATTTTACGCTCGGCAGTTTGAGCAAACGGAAAAACCTCGCATGGATAGCATCTCATGCGGCACAGTATAAGGACGAACTTTTCGCAGTCAGCGGAAAAGCGATCAGCGGTCTCGTGCCGCAAGAACTCGAATCGCTGAAAAAACTTTCAAATGTCGTGCTTTTAGGCTATGTATCGGACGGAGAAGTAAAAGCGCTCATGGAAGCGTGCACCGCTTTTATCTTTCCGTCGTATTACGAAGGTTTCGGTATACCGCCGCTCGAAGCGCTTTCGTGCGGTACATGTGTCATCTGCGCAAACTCGGCGAGTCTGCCGGAAATCTATCGAAACTGCGTGCACTATATCGATCCGAAAAATTCTGCCGTCGACCTTCCCTCCCTGCTTGCACAGCCTGTTGCCGCGCCCGATGAAATCCTCGCTGCCTGCACGTATGAAAACGCCGCGAAAAAATTATACGCCGCGCTCAACAGCCTGTAGCCCTATCGACAGGGGTGCTGCAAGACGATAAAAGTCGAATACGAAATTCGCTTTCATTGAAAAATATTTTCCCTTACGCTATACTTTCCGGTATGGCTCATTTTCTCTATACGATTATCATCTATCCGCTCTATCAAATCATAGAATTCGCATTTAAATTTTTCGGCGATGTTTTCAAAAATACCGGTATTTCAGTTATAGGCGTCAGCATGGCCGTTTCGATACTCTGCCTGCCTCTGTACATCGTCGCCGAACGATGGCAGCAGATCGAACGCGATACGGAAAAAGCGCTCGAAGGCGGCGTGAAGCGCATCAAATCGGTTTTTTCGGGTGACGAACAATACATGATGCTTTCGACGTATTACCGACAGCACCGCTATCATCCGCTCATGGCGCTCCGCTCTTCGTTCGGCCTTTTAATTCAAATTCCGTTTTTTATCGCAGCCTACGTTTTTCTTTCAAACCTGTCCGCGCTGAGAGGCGAACACTTTTTGTTTATCCGCGACATGGGAGCCGAAGACGCTCTCTTCCGCATCGGAAACTTTCCCGTAAACGTACTTCCGATCGCGATGACGCTCATCAATATCGTCGCGGGAGCCGTCTATACGAAAGGCTTTAAGCTCAAAGACAAACTGCAGATTTACGGCATGGCGCTCGTGTTTCTCGTTCTCCTGTACAAATCGCCGGCGGGTCTCGTCCTCTACTGGACGATGAACAACGTCTTTTCGCTCGTAAAAAATATCTTCTACAAAATAAAACGCCCGCTCCTTGTCCTGTATGTTATACTGTGCGCCTGTATTTTAGGAGCCGATTATTTTTTGCTATTTAAACATAACGGTTTATTGCATAAACGGATTTTGCTTACCTGCGTCCTTTCGCTGCTGCTTTTTGCGCCGCTTGTCGTAAAATTTTTGCAGCGTCTGCTCGATACCGCGCTTTCCCCGCTCGTCGAAGATAAAAAACTGCGCTTTACGCTTTTTATCGCTTCGGCAGTATCGCTGTGCGTGCTCGCAGGCTTTGTGATCCCTTCCTACGTTATCAATTCCTCAGCCGTGGAATTCGCCGACATCGACGGTTACGGAAGTCCGCTCGCTTTTTTGCTCGAGTCGACGATGCAGATGCTCGGTCTCTGCGTTTTTTGGCCCGTCTGCATCTATTTTTTATTCAGGGCCCGCATACAAACGCTCATCACGCTTTTTTTGACGACGGCGCTCATCGCAGGTATCGTCAACACTTTTTGCTTTTCGGGCGATTACGGAACCTTGTCGCGCCTCATCACTTTTTCGACATCGCTTTCACAGCCGCCGAAATTGTTGATTATTATTAACATACTTGCGATGCTTGCAGTCATTGCTTTTCCGATCGTCGTCGTCGCGCTCGGACGGCAAAAAATTTTACAAGGCATCGTATCGATCGTCCTCATCGCAGAATGCGCCGTAACGGTCTTTCACGCTTTTTCAATACAGAGCGCATATCGATCGTATAAAAAAGATATCGCACATTCGGTTGAAGAAGCGTCTTCGGTTACACCGGTATTTCACCTGTCGAAAGATAAATTAAACGTCGTCACGTTTATGCTCGACAGAGCGGAAAACGCCTACGTCAAACCGATATTCGATGCATACCCAGAATTATACGATCAGTTCGAGGGCTTTACGCTGTACAAAAACACGGTGTCGTATAACGAAGGAACGCTGCTCGGGGCGCCCCCGCTTTACGGCGGTTACGAATACACGCCTTACGAAATGAACAGGCGTGCAGATCAAAAACTCGTCGATAAGCACAACGAAGCGCTGCTCACCGTGCCGCGCATACTTACCGAACAGTCCGATTTTCTGGCAACGGTTTCCGATTTAAGCTGGGCGAATTACAGCTGGATTCCCGACATGAGCATCTGCGATCCGTACGAAAAAATCACCGGCATCAACACCGAGCGAAAATACACAAGCCTTTGGATAAAACAAAATTCCGACAAAGTAAAACCGAATATCACGAGCACCGCTCTCAAACGCAATCTCGTGTGGTTCAGTTTGTTTAAAACGGTTCCCGTCGTCATGAGAGACAGCGTGTACGACGACGGATCGTGGTGGTCGTCGGATAGCCGGACAAACGACAATACGGAATTCATCGATTACTATTCGGGACTCGCTTTTTTGCCCGAACTCACCGATTTTACCGCCGATACGAATATGTACTGTATGATCGTAAATGAAACGACGCACTCCAATCAAACGCTGCAGGCACCGGACTTTACGCCTGCGGCAAATGTCACCGACAGAGGTCCCGAAGCCATCGCGGATTTCGGCGGCATCGGCGGAAACGTCGCTTCTTTTAAACTGCTCGGAAAGTGGTTCGACTATTTAAAAGCGAACGGCTGCTACGACAATACGCGCATCATCCTCGTAGCCGATCACGGTATCGGAACGTCGGACGGCAAAAAGCTCGACTTTCCCGACGACTGGCCGATGTCGTACAATCCCGATCACTTGCATCCGCTTTTGCTCGTAAAGGATTTCAACGCTTCGGGTACTTTGACGATCAATCACGATTTTATGACAAACGCCGATGTGCCGTCGATCGCGCTGAAAGATATCGTAAAAGATCCCGTCAATCCTTTTACCGAAAAACCGATCGTTGCAGTTCCGCCGGATGAAAAAAAAGCGTCGGGCGTCGTGCTGACGCATAACTGGCAGCCGGGCGCAAATTTAATCAATAAATTCCGCGTACCCGATGCGGATTGGTACACGATTTCAAAGGATATGTTCGACGCTGCAAACTGGGAACAGGGCGTTCACTGATCGAAAAAACCTCGCTGTGTACGCGAGTTACAACATCGTATAGGTGCACGAAAGAGAAAGCTCGACGCCGTGTGCAAAGGAGCCGCTCACGTTTTTATTGTTAAAAACAAAGGTATACGAAGTTTGCGCACCGAATTGAAAATGATTATTTAAAATATAGTTTCCTTTTAGGGTAATGCAGTTCGTATATTGCACGATCCCCGTAAGGCGGTGGGTGCGTGCGAGCGAAGCGGCATCGGAAGCGGAAAGCCCCTGTGTGCCGCCCGTTTTTTTATATATCTTATACAGCACGGACGGATAATAGCTGTAATATTTTTTACCGTCTATCTCGATTTCGTTGCCGAAGAGGCCGAACGAGTTCGTGCCGTGCGCGACGAAGAGGTATTCGAAATCCGCCGACCATTTGCCCGGCTGCACGTAGCCGACTCTCGCCTGCGCTCCGATACAGTCCGGGCCGAACGGGGTGCCGATCCACGAACAAATCGGCGTATTGCCCTTGCTCTGCATATTAAAGCGCTCGCGGTACAGCGACCATTCGGCGCCCTGCTTGACGTAGCAAAACGGCGTCGTATAAACGGCTTCCGTCGTCGCGATCCAATAGCCGCCCCTGCTTTCGGGAAAGGTCAGCTCTACGCCGAGCTGCACGCCGAAACTGTCGGGAAGGGTTTTTCCGGTCTCGGACTCCAATTCGATCGCCGACTGTATTTCGTTTTGCGCATACAATCCGTATATACGCACGTTTTTACACGGCACGATATCGAAATCGATTCCCATATATGCGCAGACGTACGCTTCACCGTAATACGGCTCTTCTTCTTTGCCGATATATTCCGTCCACGCGCCGAACGAATGCATGATCATAAGCGGATTTAAAAAACGGAACTCAAAGGGACGGGCGACGAGCGTTCCTTCGATAACACCGGCGCGTATCCATTTGAACGGAGAAGCTTCGATCCTGTGCGTATATAAAAATTTATCCCGCGCGATTTCGACGACGTTCATGCCGTATCTGATGTGCGGCGAATAGAGGTTGAACTGCACGTAGGCATCAGTCTCGAATGTCGAATTATAGATGATGCTGCCGGTCTGCGTTTTTCCGATGCGCATCCCCTGATGAGCGATATTGACATTGACGCCCCATTTGTTAAAATACGCACCCGCGCTTCCGTAAGCGTTGCGCGGCCACAAAAAATCGAAGTCGTGAAAATCGTACGGCAGATTCGTAACGTTTCCGTCGTTCGACATTCCCCAAAAGCTCTTTGCAAAACACGGATCCGTTTCAATGACGAAGGCGTCTGCGAACGTAAGATAGAGCGGAACCGTGACAAAGGGGTCTGCAGCATCGCTTCCGATAAACGACGATGCGGCACCGTAGGGTTTCGGTCCCGCGTGCCCCGTATAATCGGTCGCAAACGTCCAATCGATATCGCCCGAGCTTTTGTACATGAGAGACGGTTTTGCGATCAGATTGAAACCGAAAGCAACGTCTCCGTATTTCAGCGAAAACGCATCGCGCTTCAAAAAACGCTGCACTTTTTCATAGAGTTTTTTTCCCGATGTCGAAAGAGCGTCTTCATCGATATCGGCCATATACATTTTGATTTCCGCAGCTGAAAGGGGCGCGTTGTCCGCAAGGGATGTTCTTCCCGATTCCGAGTTGAGCATATACAGGGCGTCGTATATCCAGTGCTCCGACGGAATGAGCTGCTGGGAACTGTGGATTTGTGCAAAACAAAAATGCGAAATCGATAAGAGAACGCACAGCGTGCAGATTTTTTTTACGCTTGTCATATCGTTATGATAATGATATTCGAGCGGAATGTCGAGATTTTATTCGTTCGGGGATCAAGCGTTCGCCGTAAAGTGCGGGCGTATCTTTTCTGCACATGCGTATGCAGGATTTAAAAATAACGCTTTACGTACAGTTTCCAATCGCTTGTCGTTTGAAAGACGTCGGAACCCTTGTTATAAAAGCCGAATTTTTGATACAAAAAAAACGACAGTCCCGCATAATAATTTTTATACACGCAGTGTTCGTAAGCTGCGTTTCCGTACCAGATGAGATTGCAGCCCGAAGAACCTTCGGGAGGAGCGGAACCGGGTATCGTATAAAACGCACTGAACGCTCCGTCGAGAAAAAAAGTTCCCGCCCAAGGGTTCGCCGCTTTAAATCCCGCCTTTGCGTTTCCGCCGATTCCCAAATCGTAGAGGCGCTGTTCGCTTCCGTCGTATTTCGATTTTCGCTTGTTCGCTTTGAGATTAAAATAATAATCGGACGCACCCAAGTATGTAGCTCCCATGCCGCTTTTCCACTCGATCGTCCACTTGTGCGGCAAAGCGTGTCTTTGACGAACCGAAAAACCGAACGAATTGTTTTGATAATTCAAATCCGTCGCCATGATAAAATCGTACGAAAGATCGAGGGCGAGCGTCGTCGCAGCGGCATCGTTCGCTTCAAAAACCCACGAGCGCAAAAAGCCGTCTGCAAATATTTTTATGTCGTAATAATTTCCGTCAAAACTCGCATCGGTCGAAAGCGTAAACCGTTCGAACGGCTTTTTTACGTCGCGCACGTATGGGTTTCCGTATAAGATGTCGAAACCGATTCCGCCGGAAACTGCATTGCGGTAGCCGTCGTCTTTATAAGCTTTATCGGAAAAACCGAACGCGCTGTCGATGTGATCGA
The DNA here is from genome assembly GCF_000468115.1 of Treponema socranskii subsp. socranskii VPI DR56BR1116 = ATCC 35536. Taxonomy (GTDB): domain Bacteria; phylum Spirochaetota; class Spirochaetia; order Treponematales; family Treponemataceae; genus Treponema_D; species Treponema_D socranskii. Next base: position 43,309 of record NZ_AVQI01000059.1, on the reverse strand, counting down.
TTGAAAGGCGCAGTGAAAACGCTTCGATCCCGCCTTCCTCTCTCGGCGCTTTTTCTCCGGTGAGAAGCCGGTTGAAAGCGGCTTGCGGGCTTGCGATCCATGAAAGATAGGGATACTTATCGTCGAGCGAAAGGTAGATGCGATGGAACATTTCGCCCAAAAAGCTTCCGCCGATCGGAGTATGGATAAAGTCGTTAAAGGAAGGCGGCTCGTTTTCCATCGTATATTCCCACATGAGCGAGCCGAAGGCCGCAAACGCAAACGATTGCCAAAAATTAAAACCGTTCGCTCTGCCTGCCGCAAAATAAATCGATCCCTGATACGGATGGCCGATTTGATTTATTTCGAATTCGTCCTGATCCCACACCCACGGATGCGTGATATTGTGCCCCATCGTAGCAAGTGAAATATCCGCGAATTCCGATCGCGTGACAATTCGATTAAACGTCGTCACGAAGATATTGAATGAAAAGACTTCGCCTGCGGCGATCGCACCGTGCCGAAAATCGGCTTCGGTAAATTCCGCCTTTCCGAAATCGCTTTCAGCCTTTTTAGCGCTGTCGCCCGTACCATCTTTACCGAAAGCGCTCTCAGCCTTTTCGGTAAAATCGATCGTTTGAGCTTCAACGACATCGCCCGCATTTTCTTGCGCGCAAAGAGCCGCACAAACGCACAATAAAAGTACACAAGCCGCAAGCCGTATCGTTTTTTTCATAGAGCCGCCTTTCCGTACAGCCGTACGTTGTTTGAAATAAATTCGACGTGCGGAACATCTCCGTAGAGATTCCATTTGTGATATATAAAATCCGCACCTCCGATTGAAAAATTTTTCCAAAGCGCATGTTCGTAGCGTATGTCGGCATACTGCACAAAGAGCGCCCCTCCGTATCCGCTTTTTCCGTCCGGCAATTTAAATAAAAAATCGCCGTTTGCCGATGCTTGGAATGTACCGAATCGCCTGTTTTCGATCGTTATTCCGAGTCTGGCATACGCGCCGGTATAATAATCGTAAGTCCGCTTCGAATCTTTTTTATAATTTGTTATTTGTTTCATATAATAATTATTTTCAGTCGCATTAATGATATCCCATCCGGCAAAGGCTTCCCACTTGAAACTCCACTTTTCATCGACAGACGCTATGAGCTGTTTGATTCCCGCGCCGCCTGCGGCCGTCGCGTAGTGTGTATCGGATGCGAAAATGACATTGTAGACCGCTTCGACGCCGAAAGTCGACTTCGAGCGTCCTTCGGCCAATATCGGAATCGAATACAAAAGCCCGTTCGCAAAAACTCTCAAACAGTATGAGTCGATAAATCCCGCAATCGAAAGATCGAGCGTAAACTGATCGAGGGGAGCTTCGGTTTTGTGAGCGTAAGGATCACCGTAGACGGCCTTTATGCCGCTTGCAAAAACGGGGACATCGATGCCGCCCGCATTATCGTAGGTATCGGAAAATTTAATAAAATTCGAAAAAAGATCGACACCGAAAAAGAGTTCGAGCGATTCCACTCCGCCGGACACTTCGGGAGCTTTCGTTCCCGTTACAAAACGGTTGAACGCATCCTGAGGGCTTATAAACCACGTAAGCGGCTTGAGCCGTCCCTTCGTCGACAAAAACAGGCGATGCAGCATCTCTCCGTAAAGCGCTCCCGCAAAGGGCGTTACGATCATATCGTTGATCGAAGGCAGGCTCGTTTCCATAAACAGTTCCCAAAAGAGAGAGCCGCCGGCCGAAAACAAAAAACTTTGATAAAAATTAAAACCGTTTGCTCTTCCCGCGTTGAAATAGAGAGAGCCGGCATAGGGGTGCGCAAATTGATTGACGGCAAAAGAGCTTTGATCGAACTCCCACTCGCCGCTTGAAAGATGCTTCCACATAAACGACGGATTCGTCTTCGCAAAATCCGCATTGAGTACGATGCTGTCGAATGCGTTTACGGCGAAGTTTACGCCGAGTATTTCCGTCGATGCGATAAAAAAGCCGCGCAGCCCGGGCTTTGAAAAGACGACACTGTTTTCGGTTTCGATGTCCGCTTTACCCTCTTCCGTGCGGCACGGTACAGAAAGTATGCAAAAAAGCAATAAAAAGACGCAGACGAATTTCATAAATACGGCTGTACTGTATCATAAAAAACGTTCTCTGTAAATGACGGATATTTTATTGATTGAAACGGCGATCCGTGATAAAATAATATTTATACGTACAAAAAAGTTTTTATCTTTTCGATTCAGGTCGACGCTTCGCCGTCCCCTATGCCGTATTCCTGCAGTTTTCGATGCAGCGTTTTCCGGCCTATGCCGAGAATGTCGGCCGTTTTGCTTTTGTTTCCCTTGTTCGCCGCAAGATTTTCGCAGATGATCGCTTTTTCCGCATCGTCGAGCGTCGTGCCGACCGGTATCGTAATCGAAGGCGTGTCTTTCGATGCGCTCACCGTCGGCGGTAAATCTTCCGGAGTAATTTCGTTTCCGCCGCACATAACGACAGCGCTTTCGATACAGTTGCGGAGCTCTCGGATATTGCCAGGCCAATCGTACTTGTACAGGAGGGCACGCGCACGGTTATCGATGCCCGTAACGTCTTTGCCGTTTTCCTTTGCGTATTCTTTTAAAAACGCATTCAATAAAAGCGGAATATCGTCACGTCGTTCGCGAAGCGGAGGCACGGCTATATGCACGACGTTGAGCCGGTAATACAAATCTTCGCGGAATCTTCCCTCTTTTACTTCTTTTTCCATATCGCGGTTCGTCGCAGCGATGACGCGCACGTCGATGTCGATCGTTTTTTCTCCGCCGACACGGATGATTTTATGATCCTGCAGCACGCGCAAAAGCTTTACCTGCACGCTCGCGTTGACTTCGCCGATTTCATCGAGAAAAATCGTGCTTTCGTGCGCGAGTTCGAAACGCCCCTTTTGCATTTTTTCGGCTCCGGTGTACGCGCCTTTTTCGTGACCGAACAGTTCGCTTTCGAGCAGCGTTTCGCTCAAAGCCGCGCAGTGCACTTTTATCATTTCGTGAGCGCTTCTCGGAGAGAGATTGTGGATCGCGTCTGCGACGAGTTCTTTTCCCACGCCGCTTTCGCCGGTTATCAAAACGGACGCTTTCGTCGGAGCGACTTTTTTGATAAGCGTAAACACTTTTTGCATTTCGCCGCTTTTGCCGATCATATTGTCGAGCGTATGAGCGCTTGAAACTTCGGCTTTCAGCTGCGTGTGCTGCAGCGAAAGCTCTCTCCGTTCGAGCGCGCGCTTGACGAGCATCGAAAGCCGATCGAGGTTGAGCGGCTTTGTCAAAAAATCGTAAGCGCCGTTTCTCATCGCATCGACGGCCGCATCGATACTTCCGTGTCCCGTAAGCACGATGACCGGTATGCCGGGCGTTTCCGTCGTCACGCGGCGGAGCACTTCTTCGCCTGAAATACCGTCCATGCGGAGATCGGTGATGACCAAATCGATGTCGCCCTTTGCGATACAGTCGAGCCCTTCTTTTCCGTTTGCCGCAAGGCGCACTTCATAGCCTTCCATTTCGAAGGCAGCGCCGAGCCCTTCGCGGATATTTTTTTCATCGTCGATGATAAGGATTGTGAATTTCATTTTTTCGCCATCTTGTCCGCAATCTTTGCCGAATCGTCTTCGATCCGCTGCGTTTTATGTTCGCCGAGCAATTTTCTGTCCGTCTGCGGCACGGGAAGCGTTATCGTAAAAACGGTACCTTCGCCCGCGACGGACGACACTTGAATATCGCCTGAAAATTCCTTAATAATTTTATACGCGATCGTCATGCCGAGCCCCGTCCCCTTCGCTTTCGTCGTAAAATACGGTTCGAAGATGTGAGAAGCGGTTTCTTCGCTCATGCCGATTCCGTTGTCCGAAATCGTTATGATATAAGCGTCGTCTTTTAAAAACGTTTCGACCGCAAAAAGCCCCGGACACCGAGCGCCCGATCTTGCCGCCGTGCAGTCGGAATATTTTTCCTGTATCGCCGCGAGCGCGTTTTGCGCCATATTGATAAACACGTCTTTAAAAAGTTTTTCATCGATGAGAAGACGCACTGTCCGCTCGCTTACGCGGACACTCACCGTAATGCAGCTGTCGTGAAATTCGGGCGTTATAAAGGCGACATCTTCTTTAATAAGTTTTCCGATATCGATGAGTTCGAGCTTCGCGTTGACGGGGCGCACCGCCATGAGAAAATCCATCACTTTTTTGTTGAGGTTGTCGATCTCTTCGTTTACGGTATCGAGATGCGCTTCGAGGAATTTTTTATCGGGCAGCATACCGCTCCCCTCCCGCGCTTTTTTTATAGCCTTTTGCACGAGCTGCACGTGAATGCCGATGGCGCCGAGCGGATTTTTGATTTCGTGCGCCATGCCCGCCGCGAGGTTCGTCAAGCCCGCAAGATTTTCCATGCGGCGAAGCAATATCTCATGATTGCGTTTTTCGGTGATATCGCGCACGGTAACGATGGAGCCGGATACTTCTCTCTTTTTAACAAGAGGCAAAACCGTAAGCGTTATAAAGCGCACGCTGCCGCCTGCCGTCTCGGTCGTAAATTCGTCGGAAACGTTCGATCGGTTGTGTTCTCTGCAGTCATTTAAAAAATCGGCGATTTCGGCGTTGTCGACGAGGCGCGGGAGCGGAATGCTTTCCGCTTTCGGATCGTCGGGGCGGATCGAAAAGGGTACATAGCGTTCGGCTGCTTTATTCGTCAAAATCAATTTCCAATCTTTATCGACGATGACGAGCCCCGTCGAAAGAGACTCCAAAACCGAATCGAAAATTTCGTTTTCGCTGCATACGTCTTTTAGGAATTCTTTTACCTGCTCGGAAGGAAGCTTTGCGATTTTTTCGCTGACGCGCCTGAAATAATCACTCATAGGCGGCCTTAAAGACGAAATCGTGCGTTTTATTGATTTTAAAAAACGTCCGAGTGAGGTTTTCCAATGCGGCAAGTGGAGACTCGTTGTAGACGGAAAGGGAGAGCCAACACTCCCTGAGAGATGCCATACATTCGGCAGAACTTTCGGCGCCCGAAGCGCTTTTTGCAAGCGGTCTCTGCGCACGCGCGATGCCGTCGAGGAAGATGCGGAACATGAGGCGCGGTTCGAATGAAGCGCAGTCTTTTAATATCTTTGCGCAGTCGGGAATCGCGTTCGATGCAACGCTCTTAAAAAAAGACGCCGCGCAGTCTCTGATTTTTTCGGGCGCGACGGGAAGAAAAGTTTCAAAATATTCGCCGAGAGTTCCGTTCCACGCATCGTCGTGAAAAATACGGCGCACGACTTCAAGCTGTTCGGCCTTTGTCCGATCGCGGAATCGATACGGTCTCACGCGCGAAAGGATCGTCGGCATGACGGACGAACGTTTTTCCGTCGTCAAAATAAAAACCGCGTCTTCCGGCGGCTCTTCGAGAATTTTCAACAGCGCGTTCCGCGCGCTTTCGTTCATGCGCTCGGCGTTTTCCAAAACGACCGTTTTTTTTCCTGCGGACGATTTTATATGCGCCCATGCGGAGACGGCGCGTATGTGTTTTATCGGAATCGCGTCCGGCAAAAAATCGGATTCGAGTTTTCGGCACAGCTTTTGTATTTCGCCGCACGTCTTTTGAAGCGTTTCGGCATCCGGCAATTCGTGCGGAAAATCGATCGTCTCCATGTATTCGTCTACGGAAGCGATGAGGGGCGCGATCTTCGAAAGCTTGTCGTCGTCCTGCAGCACGACGGGATTAAATCGCATCGTCAATTTTCTCACACTGCGCAAAAAAAGATAGCGGGCGCTTCGTTCATAGGGCGCGCTCTTTTTGTGCGCCGAAAGAAAGACCGCAAGACATGAAGCGATTTCAAGCGTGCAGTCGCGCGGACCTGCGAGTATCGTATTTTGATGGACGAGGGCTTTATGACGGAGACACGAAGGACACGTACACTGCCACGCGCCTTTTTCTTCTCCCATGCATGAAAGAACGCGGGCACACTCAAGCGCGCACGAAAGTTTTCCCGAAGAGGCGGGGCCGTAAAAAAGAAGGGCGCCCGGAAGGGACGATGAACGTATGTCGTTTTCAAGAAGCGAAGATGCTTCCTGTCGGATAATGTTTTCAAACATCAGGCAGGCAGCTCCTGAAGCTTCGTTTCCGAAACTCTGATAACGCCGTCGAGCAGCCGGTAAAAGATGCTCGACTCGAAAAGCGGACGCGTGTCGAACCACGGCTGCACTTTGAAAGCGACGATGATGAGGGAGATGACTGCGAGCCCTTCGACGATGCCGAACACGAATCCGAGCGCACGGTCGAGTCCCTGCAAAATCTCTCCCGAAAAGATGCGGCTGACGATTTCCTGAACGATCTTTACGACGAGGAATGCGATGATGAAAATCAATAAAAACGAAACGACTTTTGCCAAAAGCGCGTTACGGATGCCGTCGCGGACAAAGGGTTCGAGAAGCGGCGTACACAAAACAGCAGCGACGATGCCTGCGACAAAGGCGGCTTTACCGAAAAATTCTTTTATCAAACCGCGGGAAGCCGCCGTTATGACAAAAAAAAGCAAAATCAATAAAAAAACGATATCGACCGGCGCATAGGAATACGGCATCGCTCATGATCCTCCGAACATCGCAGTATACACGATTTCGGCAATCTTTTCACTAGGCTTTCCGCATCCGACAAGAGCGGCGCAGTTTTCGCTCATGAGACGCCGCTCTTCGCTCGATGAAAGTTTTTCAAGAGCACGCAAAAGTTCTTCCGAATTCGCCTTTTCCCGCGAAAGCACGACCGCCGCTCCCCTCTCCTCAAAATAGCGCGCGTTGTCTTCCTGATCGCCTCTCGTACCGGAACCCGTAAGCGGGATGAGCACGAGCGGCTTTTTTAAAACGGCGCATTCCCAAATCGAATTCGCTCCCGCGCGAGAAAGTACGATATCGCTTGCAGCGATGACGTCGCTCATTTCGGAATACAAAAACGGATACTGCGCGTAGTCCGCGTGCCGGACAGTGTCGGCGTTTTTTACTCCCGTTTGATGTACGACGAAAAATGACGCACACAAGCGGTCGAGATTTTCTCTGACAAGTTCGTTTATCTGTACGGCGCCTAAGCTTCCGCCGAGTACGAGGAGAACGGGTTTTGTATTGCCGGAGCTATTTAAAAACGCGCGGCCGCGTTCGGGAGAGGCGCGGTAAAAAGCTTCCCGGACGGGATTCCCCGTTACGATTATCTTTTTGCGGTATGCCGTCTTAAAAAAACTTTCGGTTTCTTTATACGATACGAGAATGCGCTTTGCCGCGATGCTGTTGATTTTCGTCGCAAGTCCCGGCGTAAAATCGCATTCGTGCGTATACACGGGAATGCCGAGCAGCTTTGCAGCCGCGCACGGCGGGACGCTCACAAAACCGCCTTTGGAAAAGAGGACGGCGGGTTTTAATTTTATTAAAATCGCAAGAGATGCAAAAAATCCTCCGACGATTTTAAACATATCGGAAACGGTTTTCAGAGAAAAATAGCGGCGAAGCTTTCCCGCAGGAATTCCGTAAAACGCGTCCGCACTTTTCCGCCCCGCTTCGTCGACGTTTTTTTCGACGACAGTTTTATCCATGCCGGAAGAAGATCCGATCCAGCAGATAGTAAGGGCAGCTCCTCGCGCCGCAGCCTTTTTGCGCAGTTCGTCCGCGACTGCAAGTCCCGGATAGATGTGTCCGCCCGTACCGCCGCCCGTAAATACCGCTGTGATCGATGTATCGTTTTTCATATAGTTTAAAAATAAAAAACGGCAGCTGTGCTGCCGTTCGTATGCCACCAGTTGGAATCGGACCAACGACACATGGATTTTCAGTCCATTGCTCTACCAACTGAGCTATAGCGGCATATTGACTACTCTACCCGATTTGCACTTTTATGTCAAGCGCATCGTTGACGATCCCCATGCAATCGATTATTATCGTAGCAATGAATATCTCAAAAAAACTTTCGGCGCTGCCGCTCGTGTTTGCGCTTGCATACGGCAGCATATCCGCACAAGAAGCGTTAAAATCGATCGAAGAAAACTATTACGATTTTCTCTCGCTCACCGGCGTCGTAGAACGCGCTTCGCTCGGGTATCGCACGTTGAGCGATTCGGTATGGAATTTTATCGATGCCGCGGATAAAGACGAAGCGAATGCGTATCCGTTTTGTAACACTGAAAACATTTGGCAAAACAACAATCTCGGAACAACTCGTTTTATCAGCGGGAATAAAAACCTTTCATGGAAAATCTACGGTCCCGAATGGTACCAGAGTTTCAATACGGCCGCTCCTTACGGGCAAAACGACGGCGCTCTGTGGCAAGGGCGCGGCTATAATACGTCACTGACCGGCGGTGCGCGATTGCAAGCGTACGGTGTCGAACTCACGCTAAAGCCGCAGCTTTCTTTTTCGCAAAATGCGGCGTTTGAACTCAAAAATCGTGAAGTTACCGATCCGAATGCCAGTGAATACGGCTATTTTTGGGGATATAAATTATCCGACGGAAGCTATGCCGGCATAGATGCACCGCAGCGATTCGGAAACAAGCCTTTTTTTACGTTCGATTGGGGAGATACGGAAATCCGCTATACGTGGAAAACCCTAACCGTAGGCTTCGGGACGCAGTCGCCGTGGCTCGGCCCCGCCATCCTCAATCCCATGCTCGGCAGCAACAATGCCGCAAGCTATCCGAAAATCGATTTCGGTGTGCGCCGCACGAGCATACGGCTGCCGTGGCTCAAATGGTATGTCGGCGATATCGAAGCGCGTATGTGGACCGGGATGCTGACCGAATCGGATTATTTCGATAAAGATGCTTCGAACGATCATACGATGATAAACGGTATTTCATTGAGCTATGCGCCGTCGTTTATACCGGGTCTTACGGTCGGACTCAACAGAATTTTTTTGACAAAATGGAATTGGAAAAATCTCAAATATATCGGCAGACTGTTTACGACATCACACGCAAACGACGTAAGCGGTGACGGAGAAGATCAAAAGATCGCATTTAATGCTGCATGGCGTTTTCCGCAAATCGGTTTTACAGTCTACGGTGAACTCGGCATTGACGATTATACAACAAGTGAAACAAGAAATCCCTTCCACACGGCTGTCTATACCGTCGGGCTTCATCAATATATTCCATTGCCGCTCTATAAACTGTTTCCGAACAAACTCGCGGGCGTAAATCTGCACAGCGAGCTTTTGTTCGAATGGAACAATTTCGAAATGTCGCAGGATTTTCAACTGCAATGGGAATACATGGGCTATTATGCACATCACCAGATGAAGCACGGGTATACGAACCGCGGACAGTCGCTCGGCGCAGGATCCGGGTACTTCGGGAACAGTCAATTTTTAGGATACCGGGTATACTATCCGCGCGGAAGCACGATGGTGTTTTTTCACCGCTACTGCCCCGATATAAATTACATTCTCAATAAAGCCGTATATAAGAGTGCCAAACCCGGTGACAGCACAATAAAAAAAGATTATTGGGCAAATTACGAAGCCTATCTCACGTGGGGTGCCGAAACGTCGTTTTTCTTTTTCAAATCGCTGTGTCTCACCGGTACCATCGGGTATACGTATATTTCCAATCGGAACTATATACGGAAAAACTACGTATACGGCTTTGAATTTTCGCTGAGAGCGAAATACAATTTTTAATTACCGTTCGCCTGAAGTATTTCAAGCGTTCGGGATACGCCATCTTTTAGACTAAAGCGCGGTTTCCAGCCAAGCGCTTCCAATTTTGTCGAATCGAGGGACGAATTTTCCATAAGATTATAGCTTTTTTTCTCCGCATCCGTCGCATTTTGAAAGATGATTTTTGTTCCCGACGCATCGGCGAATTCCTGCGCGAGACGCCGAACGGTAACCGTTGAATTCGGATTTGCGATATTATATGCGTTTCCCGTTTTCCCCGCCAATAAAACCGTCAATAGAGCCGATGCACAATCCATTACATAGCAATACGAACGCAACTGCGCTCCTCCGCTTTTCATTACGATATCTTTTTTTGCAAGCGCATTCCGAGTAAACTGCGCCGAAGCGCGGCTGTCGGTTTCAGTGATAGTCGGACCGTAAATATGTCCGGGTCGTACAATGACCGTATCAACGGCATATTCTTTTGTATATGAAATACATAAATTTTCAGCGGCACGCTTTGAGCACGGATAACATGCACGCGTATTTAAAACATCGATATAACCGTAATCGTCTTCTCGATACGGCTCGCCGTTATTTTTTATCCCGTAAATTTCGCCGGAAGAAATATACAGCAAACGTTTTATTTTTTTTTCAAACGAGTATTTCAAAAGCGAATGCAATCCGATAATATTTGTTAAAACCGTTTCCACGGGATATCTATTAAGTGAAACCGGATCGGCATTGCTTGCACCGTAAATGATATAATCCGTAGCGGTATCAAGAGAAACATCCATCGTCGCATCAAATCGAATGAATTCGAAATCGGTACCGCATTTAAATGGTGCAAATCTCTTTACTATACGCTCTCGGTTTCTTCCTGCAATACGAATCGTTATATGGGCGTCGTATTTTTTATTCAATGCAAATAATATATCTATCACCGGCGAACAGATCATACCGGAACCGCCGGTGATCAATATGTTTCGATTAAACAATTTTTCTTTGCAATTTATTGCAGAAATCGCCGTATCGATATCGTTCAAATATGATGCAGTATAGTTCATGTGTCTTTTAACCGTGCAGCGCTCTGTTCATTTAACAACGCTTTAAAGATATCGATATCTTCCAATGTCGTCAGTTTTATATTTTTTTCAGATCCCTTTGAAAAAAATATTTTTTTTCCCATTTCAATCATCAAAGTACACGATGCAATACTGTCGGTAATTCCTTTTTTTTGCGCGAGTCTATGTACGGCACAGATAGTTTCCAAATAAAAACCTTGCGGCGTCTGTGTCCGTTTTAATTTATCTCTCGGATAACTTGCGTCCGAAACCAATCCGTCTTCCGTTACAAGCATTGCTTCGGCACAGGGAATAACGGCAACAGCACACCCGTATTCTTTTGTCTTTGCTATACAGTCTGAAATTATCTCACTTGAAACCAACGGACGAATAGCGTCGTGAATTAAAACAACGGCATCTTTAGCATAACGGCGCTCAAGTTCAAAAATGCCGTTCTTTATCGATTCCTGTCCGCAGTTGCCTCCGGATACAATATGATGCAATTTCGTAATATTAAATTGCTTTGCATAGGATTTGAGAGTCTGTTCCCACCCTTTAATGCAGACTACCGCAATCGCATCGACATCGTTATGATTTTGAAACACTTCAAGCGTATATATAATTACCGGTCTTCCGTTCACGACGATAAACTGCTTTGGAATATTTTGTCCCATCCGCTGTCCGTACCCGCCGGCTATGATGAGAGCTACTACACTCATTCCATCCTCACTATAATTTTATTTATACCACGCTTTAAATTGATGACGAAAAACTCGTTTATCTTCAGGCGGAAATTGCATATAGTCGCCGTAAAGGCTATGGAGATACTCATCGTATCCGGAAAATGATTTAAATATTTCGCCTTCAAACGGAACATCGATGTACGAATCAAAAACGGTTTTTCGGATCTGTTCTTTCATGCCGTAACCCGCTACGGAACAAGCGACATATTCCGATGTTGCAAACGAGTTTTGCATCGCTAATCTGTTGATTTTTTTTGCAAGCGAAGATTTTGATTTGAATCGATACAAAAAGAAAACCGATTTGCGAAGCAATCGCTTCGGTAATGATTCACCTTTTGCCGTTTTCTGATACACCATCGTATTGAGCCGCTTCCAAATACGAATTACACTCCAATAGGCGTTACGTTTTTTTTCAACATTCGGAAGCCCGTCACAGGGAAAGAGATCGACGTATACCCCCAACCCCTCAAAAAGCCTGTCACAAGGTTCTTCCAGAATCGTCGTCGTATCTACGAGCTTGGCAAACGGATAATAGTAATCCTGTTTATTAAAACATGTATATACCGCAAGATTATTCGGTAAACGCCTTCCGGCAATTTTAATAAATTGTTCATAATCGCCGCGCGGAAACATAACGTCGATATCATCATCCCACGGTATATATCCCTTATGACGAATCGCACCGATAAGCGTTCCGCCGCACAGAGAATAGTGTAAATTATTCTCAACACAAATAGTGTTTATACATTTGAGAAGCCGCAACTGTATCTGTCTTAATGCTTCGATAGATATCGCTTTCATTTTCCGCCAAAACAGTATATCACCCGATCTCGGCTTTGTACATTACCCGCAAAGAATAAAAAAACATCGTATATTGAAATATTATTATGATTATATTACGATGGCCTCGGTATGGTTTATTGGGTACTGCATAAAAAATTATCTCGCTCGGATTGGTCGAATACGTTGGAAGGCGAACCCGGATATTTTTATGAACAGTTTAAAAATTTTGCTTTTATCGATATAACCGATTTTTCATTTATGGCGAAATTGGAAAACGCATTGAATCCCATCGATTATGAAAAATACGACATATCCGCCATCGATACAACAAAATACATATTCGTAAAAAATAAATCCGATTTCCGAAAACTGCATATAGCGTCTCGAAATACGGACATATTCGTATTTCAATCCTATCAAGACATACGAGTAATCGAGTTCAGCGCTTTTCTTCATGCAATGGGATTCACTACGGCAATTTTTAACCACTGGCAAATGCCGACCGTTCAAGATTTACGATTAAAACGAAACGGCAAATGGTTTTTCAATATTTTAAAAATAAAGAAAAAAATCCTTTTTTTACGGTTTTTAACAAAAATTCACAGAAAACTTTGTCGTCCGAAAGCCTATTTTACATACGCCCTTGCAGGAGGCAATAATTTTATCAAAGAAACTCAAAAAAACTGTTTGCTGGAAACTGTCGTTCCGGTACATTCCATTTCATACGATGAATTTTTAGTAATAAAAAATTCGCACGTACCGAGTCTCATAGGCGAACCGTATTTCGTTTTTATCGATCAAGCACTGACGATTCATCCCGATACACGATTTAAAGCCGACGATACCGAATTATATAAAAAAGAGATACTGAAAACATTCGACTATATACAAAAAAAATATAAAACACAAATCGTCATCGCCGAACATCCTCGCATCAAGTATCCCGACGGTTTTTGGGGAAATTACCGATGTTTTCAAGGACACACGCCGACATTATTAAAATACTGTCAAGGAATACTCGGTCATTACTCTTCCGTAATAAATCTTGCCTATCTGCTGAACATCAGCACAAAGATATTTTTAACAAGTTCTTCTCCTTACTTCTATCTCGACGATACGATACGAAAAGTATTTGCATTTTTCAGCGGGGCTCTGATCGATATGGCAACCGGAACCGAAATAACGCATACCGACGATAACGTATCGCTTAAAGATGATTTTTCTCTGTGTCCTGATGAAGCAAAACGAAATCGTGCAATATTCTACGATTTTTTGTCGCGCTATAACCACGACTGATTTTTACCGCTGAAATTTCAATCGTGAAACTTGTCGGCTCACGCAAAATCTGTTATCATAAAACACTATGCCGCAAAAATCGCTGAAAAAGAATGCGTTTTATAATTTCATACGTTCGTTTATGAATCTCGCATTTCCGATTATTTCATTTCCGTACGCATCCCGTATTTTGATGCCGGATGGAATCGGTAAAATAAATTTTGCGAACTCCGTCATCGATTATCTCGTCATGCTCGCGGGACTCGGTATCACGTCCTACGCTGCACGAGAAGCGGCAAAGATACGGGACGATCCTTTCAAACTGAATAAATTCTCGCGGGAAATTCTTCTCATAAACGGCGTTTCAACGATCATCGCCTATATCTTATTCGCAGTGAGCCTTTTGTGTATCCCGAAATTTCACGACTATCGAATTTTGCTTATCGTCTGTTCTTCCAAAATACTGTTTATCACTATGGGCTTGGAATGGCTGTATGCCGTTGAAGAAGAATACCGGTATATAACGCTCCGTTCCGCTTTTTTCCAAATAGTGAGCTTAGCCTTTTTATTTATATTCGTGCGCAGCAAAAACGATTATGTCGCGTACGCGATTATGGGCATTATTTCAAACGCCGGCATGAATGTCTGCAATATAGTATATGCAAGAAAATTCATCAATATTTTTGAAAAAACGACGCTTGAAATAAAAAAACATATCAAATCCATATCGATTTTTTTCGGTATGGTTTGCGCGGTAAAAATCCATTCGGCTATGGATACCGTTATGCTCGGCTTTATGATGGATGACAGCGCCGTCGGCTATTATACCGCTGCAAGTAAAATACGCAGACTGGTTGTACAGATGATCACCGCGATTACCGGCACGCTGCTTCCGCGCAGCTCCTACTATATAGAATGGCATCAAATACAAAAATACGACGACATGGTAAAAAAAGCGATGGGCGTCGTGTCGTTTTTTTCGTTCCCGGCGACCGCCGGTCTTATCGTCATCGGAAAACCGCTTATAACAGTATTCAGCGGCGAACAGTATTTACCGGCACTTCCGGTTTTATATTGTATGGCGCCGATAATCATCGCCGTTTCGTTTGCGTCTTTTTTGGATAATATAATCCTAACACCGAACCGCGATGAACGTTTTATTTTGTATTCGCAGATTTTCGGCAGCGTTCTCAATATCGTCTTGAATTATATCTTTATTTCGCTCTGGGGCGTTTTCGGCGCAGGGCTTTCAACGCTGATCGTTGAATTTTCGATCACCGTCATTCAGCTGTTTTGTTCGCTGTCTCACTTGAAAAAATTTCTTTCATATCTGGGAAAACAAATTCTACACAGCTTCATCGGAACAATCGCTATGTACGTTTCCGTCTGTTTTTTAATTAGGATAATTCCAAGCGCGACGCTTCAAATCGCAGCCGGCGTTTTAGCAGGCTCGACAATATATGCCGCAGTGGAAATTGCCCTGCGAAACGACACGGCAAAATTGCTGCTCGCATCCGTTCATAGAAGGATACATAGATGAAAAAATTCCGGCTATTGACATCAATAATATGCAAATATTATGATAACCGACATGATTCCGTTTAATGTTCCTCCGGTTATTGGAACTGAAATAAAATATATTCAGGAAGCTATACATAATCGTAAACTTTGCGGCGACGGCCCGTTTACTAAACGATGTACCGAATACCTTCAAAAAAAATTTAACAGAAAAATATTACTCACAACATCCTGTACTTCCGCGCTTGAAATGGCGGCTCTGCTTTGTCATGTTAAAAACGGCGATGAAGTTATCCTTCCCTCTTACACATTCTGTTCGACAGCCGATGCATTTGTACAACGCGGAGCGAAGCTTGTTTTCGTTGATATCCGCCCCGACACGTTGAATATCGATGAAAATAAAATCGAAAAAGCAATTACGCCAAAGACAAAAGCTATCGTAGTCGTACATTACGCCGGTGTCGTCTGCGAAATGGATACTATTATGGATATAGCGCGCCGACACAACATTTTTGTTATTGAAGATGCGGCACAGGCAATATTTTCCACATATAAAAACCGACTTGCAGGCACGATCGGTGATTTCGGCTGTCTATCGTTTCACGAAACAAAAAACCTTAGTATGGGCGAAGGCGGTGCGCTCATCATTAATCACGATAAAGATTCGGAAGAAGCGGAAATGATCCGTGAAAAAGGGACGGATAGGAGTAGATTTATCCGCGGTGAAGTAGATAAATACACATGGCGCACATACGGATCTTCTTATTTACCGAGTGATTTAAATGCCGCTTATTTATGGGGCCAGCTAGAAAGTGCAGATATAATACAAAATTATCGCATGAACGTATGGAATACCTATTTTAATGCGTTTACAAGTGACGCCGTAGAGTCGGTACTCCGCTTGCCCTTAGTGCCCTCTGAATGTAAACATAATGCGCATATCTTTTACCTTATCGCAAAAGATCCTGCAATGCGAAATAACCTCATAGCATATCTTAGGAAAAAAGAAATTCAATCCGTTTTTCATTATATTCCGTTGCACAGTGCTCCTGCAGGGATAATTTACGGCCGTTTTGACGGGAAAGACATCTATACGACACAATACAGCGAACGGCTTATCCGCTTACCCTTATATTACGGTATCCGTCCTGAAGAACAGGACGCGGTTATTACAGCGATACGGCAATACGTTAGTGACCGATAAAGGTATCGTATTATGGCAGAAAAAACGTTCCAAAAAGAAATCAGTATTGTTATTCCCGTTTATAACAGCAAAGATTGTATTGCAGAACTCACCTCACAAATTGCAGACGCTTTAAAAGGAATCGACTACGAGCAGATTATGGTCAACGACTGCAGTCGCGATAGCAGCTGGGATGAGATAAAAAAAATAATAAAAACAAACCCCAGAATGATCGGTATCAATTTAAGAAAAAACGCAGGACAGGACAGTGCCATTCTAGCAGGTCTCAATTATGCAAGCGGCAAATGGATCATTGTCATGGATGATGATCTGCAGCATTCGCCGTATGATATTTTAAAATTATATAATGAAGCGAAAAAGGGCTATGACGTCTGCTATGCAAACTTCTCTGTAAAAGAACAAAAACTTTGGAAAAACATCGGCAGCTGGCTTAACGGAAAAATAAGCGAAATTACGATTCAAAAACCGAAAGATATCTATCTTTCACCTTTTAAAATAATTCATTCATCAGTCGTAAAAGAAATAATAAAATTTAACAATCTATTTCCGTACATCGACGGCCTTATCTTTCAAATAACGAGAAATATTACACAGATATCGATTAAACATCACAAGCGTACGACAGGAAAAAGCAATTACAATTTAATAAAGTCCATACAAGTGTTTTTCCGTATGCTATTCGGATTCTCTACCGTCCCGCTCAACATAGCATCTTGCTTGGGATTTGTTTCCGCATTTGTCGGACTGATTTTAGCTGTCTATTATGCGGTCGTATATCTGCGCGGTAAAGCCGATGTTGCCGGCTGGACAACGCTTGTCATCCTTTTACTTATTATTGGGGGAATGATACTTGTTTCGTTGGGTATAATCGGAACATACGTCGGCCGGATATATTTGACCGTAAATGCTACTCCGAAATTTACTATAAAAGAAATACAATCGGGAAATACCCATGCAGCATCAAAAGAATAATATAATTTACATCTTATTGATGCACTTTGCCTTCCTCATATACAGCCTCTATGCCGTTATCGGAAAATTCGCCGCGCGGGAAACTTTTCTTTCAACGAAATTTATTTTGTTATATTGCCTTATATTTTTTATTTTATGTATCTATGCGATTATCTGGCAGCAAGTATTGAAAGTGATCTCCCTGTCGATTGCGACGGCAAATAAAACGGCGACGATCATTTGGGGAATCGTCTTCGGCTCCTTGATCTTTAAAGAAAAGATTTCCTGCACGATGATCATCGGCGCCGTTATGATACTGTGCGGCATCGTATTTTTGTGTACGGAGAAAAACGATGCATGACATGATCTTTTATATAGCTTTGCTTTTTCTATCGGTTTTCATTTCGGCGTGTTCTCAAATTATTTTAAAAAAAGCCGCCGGAAAAAAATACGCTTCCGTATTTGCCGAATATTTTAACGTTCCCGTCATTTCCGCATATACGATTTATTTTATCGCCGTTTGTATCGATTTAATCGCACTGAAAAAGGTACCCGTCTCGTATATTCCCATCGTCGAAGCGTCAAGCTATATATTTGTCATTTTACTCGGCAAACTTTTTTTTAAAGAACACTTGAGCAAACGAAAACTGATCGCAATGAGCATTATCTTCTTAGGTGTTGTAATCTATTTTTTATAATTACATATAATTGTACCGCACTTGTCGCTGCCTGCGAAAAATAATATACTTTTGTCTATGTTTTTGTATTACATAATAATTTCGCCGCTTAAACAGCTGCTCGAAATTTTTTACATACTTTTTTATGAATTTACCTATAGCGAAGGTTTTTCGGTTATCGGATTAAGCTTTATTGTAACGCTTTGCTGCCTTCCGCTGTATGTCATCGCTGAAAGCTGGCAGGAAAAAGAACGAAACATACAAACGCTGCTTGCTCCGGGTGTCAAACGCATAAAACAAACCTTTCGCGGCGACGAGCAGTACATGATGCTTGCAACATTCTACCGACAGCACCTCTACCACCCGATTATGGCGCTCCGCTCGTCGTTCGGTCTGCTCATCCAAATTCCGTTTTTTATCGCAGCATATTCCTATCTTTCCAATTTGCAGGAGCTTCAAGGCGTTTCTTTTTTCTTTATTAAAGATATGGGAACAGCCGATGCGCTTTTTTCCGTCGGCCGTTTTCCTGTAAATGTCCTTCCGATAGCGATGACCGTCATAAATTGCGTCGCCGGCGCCGTATACGCAAAAGGTCACGGCATAAAAGAAAAAATTCAAATTTTCGCTATGGCGGCGATCTTTCTTGTGCTTCTGTATAATTCGCCTGCAGGTCTCGTTCTTTACTGGACGATGAATAATCTGCTTTCGCTCGTAAAAAATATCTTTTACAAGTTCAAACATCCCGTTCGTGTACTGTATGCCGTATCCGCACTCTGTGCCGTATTTCTTCTTGCCGTTGCGATTTTTTTTACTCATATAAAACCGGAAATGCGCGCTATGCTCACCGTCACCGCTGTTACTGTTATCCTATCGCCGCTCATCGTGCGCCTTTTGCGCGCATTTACCGATACTTATATAAAAAACATATCCGGCACTTTTCTCGCCGCGTCATTCCTTCTTTCAGCGGGAATACTCGTGCTTTTGACCGGCTTTACCGTTCCGTCGATGTTGATGGAATCCGAACCTGACAATTTTTGTTTTGTCGACTCATACAGTTCTCCGTTTATCTTTTTGTTTATAACGTTTTGTAAAGCATTCGGTTTTTATCTTTTTTGGCCGGCATGTTTTTACGGACTGTTTTCTTTACGAATCAAAAAGTTGATTTCATTTTGCGCACTGTTTTCAGCAACGTACGCCGTCGTCAATACGTTTGCTTTTTCGGGTGCCTACGGACCGATCGATCAAACGCTTACGTTTATGGAACCGCAATCGTTTTCCGTTCCGCCGCTTTCGATTGCACTCAATATCGCGTGTGCCTTTGTTATCTTTGCGCTCGCAATGCTTTTATTCAAAAAGAAAAGCACCGCATTCATTCCTTATTCGTACATTGTGCTCATAGGCCTTGCAGGGATCGCTATAAAAAACGGCGCATCTATTTCCGGTCAGTATAAAAAAATGACAAAGCCTGTCGTAAAAGAATCGATCGAGCCGATATTTCATCTTTCAAAGACAGGAAAAAACGTACTCGTGTTTATGCAGGACAGAGCGTTTATGCCTATGGTTCAAGACGTTTTTGAAGAAGCGCCGGAACTTGCAAAAAAATTCGACGGGTTTATATTCTATAAAAATGCCGTTTCGTTTGCACAGTATACCATGCTCGGTACTCCGGGCATCTTCGGCGGATACGATTACACACCGTATGAGATAAACCGCCGTACGGAAAAAACGCTGCAGCAAAAACACAATGAAGCGCTTTTGTCGCTGCCCGTACTGTTTTCGCAAAACGGTTTTTCCGCAACGATAGCCGATATGCCGTATGAAAATTATCTCGAACAGCCCGTAAGCGATATGTACAAAGATTATCCCGAGATACGTCACGTATACGCTCACGGCAGCTATTCCGATTTTTGGTATAAGAGAAACAACTTTACCAAACTGCCGTATATAAGCGATCGCATCAAACACAATTTTATCATGTTCGGTATTTTCAAAACTTTTCCGCCGTTTTTGCGGCGGCTGGTATACCACAATGTATGGTGGAATTCCGAAAATGAAAATGTGCGCCATACGACACAGTTCATCGATAATTATTCCGAACTCGATTTGCTTCCGCTCTTATGTGACGTGACGAGCGAGTCGGACTCATACATCGCAATCGACAATGAAGCGACGCACGAACCTATGTTTTTGCAGGCCCCCGATTACGTTCCGGTAAATACGGTAACCGATTACGGTACGACAAAGTGGGCACACAGCGAACAATATCACGCGCAGGCCGGTGTTTTTCGCTGTTATGCGCGCTTTTTCGACTGGCTTAAAGAAAACGACATTTATGACAACACGCGCATCATAATCGTTTCCGATCACGGCGCCGACATCGAAACGGGGATATTCGACAATACGAACGGCGTTCCGCCATACAAAAAAGAAAGCATCGTTGCCTGTCTTTTGTTTAAAGATTTTAATGCACGCACGCTTTCAGACAATACGACGCTGCAGGAAGATATGACATTTATGACAAACGCAGATATCGGAGCGCTCGCATCAAAAGACATCATCGCCGATGCAAAGAATCCGTTTACCGGGACGCCGTTTATCATACCCCCCCCCCTCAAAAACTCATACGTAAAAATTTGCCATCCGCGCGCGGAAAGCACGCGCAACAGAAACAATACGCAATTTATCATTCCCGACAACGATTGGTACACAGTCCGCGATGATATTTTCGATTCTGCAAACTGGAAGCAGCTGCACGTCGTAAACGGAACGGTTACCGACTTTTGACGACGCAAATTTTTCAAAAGGAAATAAATATGAATACAGTACCCGCAGTAGCGATCGACACGACATTTTTTGCCCATAGTGAAGCACGAAATAAAAAACTTACTTACTCTACATCGATCTTTGCCGCCGATTTACTCAACGCTTTTACGGAACTCGGTTTTTCGAAATATTGCACGCTCATCGTAAGCGAACCTCATGCACAGTTTTTTAGAGAATACTTTCCGTCATACAAGCAGCTGATATTGCGATGGTTTCCGCTTACGCTTCTTTCAAAAATCAGTCACGGTAAATTTGCAGCAAGCGCTCTGATAAAAAAAATCGGTATATATAAAAAAAATATCGAACATTCTTCCTTTAATGCGATTTGGTTTCCCTATACGATTCCGGAATCGTACGTTGATACGAAACTTCCCGGTATTCTTACTATACATGATATGTACCGTCTGCATGCTCGTAATAATGCGCGCGCATACAAAAATATCGCCGACGAAAATCAT
The DNA here is from genome assembly GCF_000468115.1 of Treponema socranskii subsp. socranskii VPI DR56BR1116 = ATCC 35536. Lineage (GTDB taxonomy): Bacteria > Spirochaetota > Spirochaetia > Treponematales > Treponemataceae > Treponema_D > Treponema_D socranskii. The sequence continues at coordinate 22,171 of NZ_AVQI01000059.1, read as the reverse complement.
AACCAAATCGTAGCCATTTCAACTTACACGAAAAACGATATTGTCGCTTCGCTCGGATATCGAAAAGAAATTCCCGTTATTCCGAATTCGATAGATTTCGACGACTCAAAAACGGAGACCGTACAGGGAATTTCAAACCCTTTTATTCTCGATATAAACGCCTACATAGCGAAAAAGAATACAATAACATTATTAAAAGCGTTCAATATTATAAAGGATTCGGTTCCGTTTGATGTCGTCTGTTGCGGCGGATACAAAGACGAAACATATTTTTCTATGCTGCAAGAATACATACATAAATATGCGTTGGAAGATAGAGTTCACATGTTGTATAAAATTTCGGAAGCAAAAAAAACGTGGCTTTTAAAAAACGCAGCATTGTTTGTGACTCCGTCTTTATACGAAGGTTTCGGCAGAACGCCGATTGAAGCCGCCGTTTGTAAGGTTCCCGTCATTTCCACAAAGGAGACATCACTGTACGAGACAACGATGGGACTTGTCAGCTATTACGATAATGCAACCGATGAAAACGAACTTGCAGATACGATTCTTACAGTAATAAGAAACAGTCCGTCTCAAACAACACTCTCTTCCATTGCAAACACTTTTAAAACTACATACGCGGTAAAAAACTGTGCACAAAAATATATTGCACTTTTCAATCGCATTCTATCATCGTAATTGACAACAATATAATTCCAAATTAAAATTATATGTTATGACGGTAAAACATAAAACCGTGTTATTTGCGTACGCCGTAATCGCTATAACCGCTTTGCTGCTTTTTAACAATCTGTTTTACAGTTTTTGCTGGTCTGACGAAGGGTTTTACCTGTCTACGGTAAACCGTATGATGACCGGCGAACGGCTGTTCATCGACGATTGGTCGCCGACGCAAAGCTATGAACCGCTTTTATATCCGCTGTATGCGTTTTTTATTAAAATCGTCGGAAGTACGGACGGAATATATCTTTTTTTTAGAATCGCAACGTTGTTCTTTCAAGCGTTGACGGCAGTCGCGGCGTATTGTATTTTTTCAAAAAAAATGCGCCGTTCGGCTTCATTGACTTTAGCGCTTGTCGCTTTGATCTTTGCACGCGCGTGTATAAACGGACCGTCGTATTATGTGATCGGCTGCGAAACCTATCTTTTGGGTATCGTCGCGTTATATGCATTCTTTGAGCTGCACCGGCATAGGTTGTTTCTTTTTATATCCGGCATTTTTTTTGCGCTAGCGGTGCTGTGCAATCCTTACCTTGCGCTCGTATACATTACAGTATCGGCCGCGCTGCTGATCTTTTCTGCGACGAGAAAAAGATGGAAACTCTGGCTTTGTATTTGGGCAGGTACGGTTTTCGTAGCCGTGATATACATCGCTGCGGTACTGTACAAAACGGATCCTGTAAGCATTTTGAAATCTTTAAAATATATTTTCAACGATCCGGCATACGGACGAAAGCCGATCCACACGATAAAGCGCCTCTATAAATGTCCGCGTCTCATTCTCTTTCCGTATGTAATCACAAATCTGCCGATGATCGCCGCATATATTGCCGTTTTAAAAAAACGCATCGCGCTGACGCCGAAGACAAAACCGCTTTTATTTTTACTTAATACCATCCTGCTCGTCGTAAACGGTATCGTAATCGAAAAAGATTGCGGAGCTTTTATCATGGCATTTTTTCATTACGGTATCTTTACGGCGTTGCTGTTTTCTCCGTATACCCTAAAAAAAGCCGCCGTCGAATACAAAAGAGAATTACTGTACTTTATCATCCCCGGATTAATTTTATCGTATTTTTTTTGTTACGCATCCGATACGGGTTTCGGTGTCTGTTCCATAGGAATGGTTGTAGTTTCCGGCGGCATAGCATCCGTTTATATACAATCGTTCGAAAACGCTTTTCCGTCTGAAAAACTTTCCAATCGATTATTAAAATATCTTCCGCTTGCGATTATCGTGTGCGGTACTTTTTTTTATCGAGTCAATCTGACGTATAGAGATATCCGCCTTTTTCCGCATATTGCGTTTATTCCCTCACGCCATCCGGCAACAGAAAAAATAACACAGGGGCCGGCAAGTGGGCTCTATACCGGCAGTATATACAAACGGCAATACGACAGCATCCTGCATACGCTTGAACGTATCGATACCGAAAAAGGCGACACGATTTTTATTTCGCAGCTTGCGCCGTGGGCGTATCTGGTCGATAAGAATCTTGCATGCGGCGCACCGACAACGTGGCGGCTGCCGCCGAGCGACTACAGAATCGAGCCGTATTACGAAGATTTCGCCGGTCACAGACTGCCGGATTACATCCTTTTTCTCGACAAATCGATACGCGATAACGATAACGAGATATCGGGAAACGAATGGATTATCCGGCGATTAAACGAACGCGGTTACGTGCAGACATCGGTCGCCTGCGGTATTTTATATGCGGCGCAACGCAAAGGATATGCCGAATGAAGTATGTATACGTTTTGGTATCGAGTCCGAACGATCTCTATTACGAACAGGCGCTTATGTCCGTCTATTCGCTCAGGCGTCACATGAAAGATGCCGACGTCGTTTTTCTTGTCGACGATACAACGGCCGCTTCTTTTTTCGGCAAGCGTTCCGAGCTCAAATCCTACGCAGCGTCGGTCATCCCCGTTTCATTCGACGATACCGTAAACGGCGTCGCCCGCTCGCGTATATTGAAGACGACGATTCCCGATTATATTCACGACGATTTTTTATATATCGATTGCGATACCGTAATAACCGGCGAACTATCTTCAGTTGAAAAGCATACAGCCGATATAGCCGGCGTACTCGACGGTCACGTTATGCTGGGCGACCATGTGCACAAAGATTATTTTTTAAAACGCGATAAAAAACTCGGCTTTTGCGGAACGAAAAAAAACGGTTTCCATGTAAACAGCGGCGTATTCTTCGTTAAAAACACCGAAACGAGTAAGCAATTTTTTAAATTATGGCACGAACTGTGGAAATACGGCTATACGGTAAAAAAAGATCATCACGACCAAAGCGCATTTAATGAAGCATGGTATCGGATGCGATTCGGAAATTCGTTTTTGGACGGCGAATGGAACTGCCAGCTGAGCCACGGGGGGCTCGCGTATCTGAAAGACGCAAAAATCATTCACTACTATTCGTCCGAATTCGGCGGAAAAAATTACCTTCCCTACTACAAACTTGCGGACGCATCTCTTCTCAAAAGAATAAAAGAGGCGGGAACGATTCCCGACGATATAAAAACCATGATCGAATCTCCGAAGTTTCAATTTAATAAAGTGCATCTCGTAAACGACAAGCGCATCGTAAGCATCATGCAGTCGCCGCTTTTGTTCACTCTTGCCGATATGAAAGCCCACGCACCGCACGTCTTTAAATTCTTCGAAGCGCAGGCGGGCGGTATTCGCGCATTGGCAAAAAAAGTAAAACGGCTCAAACGATAATGTGTATACTGATGCAAAGCGGCGCCGAGCAGGATATTTTTATCCGTATTTTTTGAAAGATTTTTTTACGGGAGGTTTTTGCTATGAAAATTGCGGTTGCAGGAACTGGATATGTAGGGCTTTCAAACGCGATACTTTTGGCCGAACACAACGACGTATATGCCGTCGACATCGTTCGGGAAAAGATCGATATGCTCAATAACAAAAAATCTCCGATCGTCGATAAAGAAATCGAAACCTATCTTGCAAAAGGGAATCTTTCGCTCACGGCGACGCTCGATGCCCGACTCGCATACGAAGGAGCCGACTTTGTCATTGTTTCGACTCCGACAAATTACGATCCAGAAAAAAATTATTTCGATACGTCGTCCGTCGAAGCCGTTATCGACCTTGTAAAAAAAATAAATCCCGACACGGTGATCGTCATAAAATCGACGGTTCCCGTAGGCTATACGGAAAAAATCAGAAAAGAAAAAGAATTCCCGAACATACTCTTTTCTCCGGAATTTTTGCGCGAAGGTCATGCGCTCTACGACAACCTCTACCCGTCGCGTATCGTCGTAAGCTATCCCAAAGACTGTGAAGCGCTCAAAGAAAAAGCTGAAACCTTCGCTTCGCTTTTAAAAGCGGGCGCAATTAAAAAAGACATTCCCGTGCTTTATCCGCACTGTACCGAAGCGGAAGCGATTAAACTGTTTGCAAACACTTTTCTTGCGCTACGCGTCGCGTATTTCAACGAACTCGACACGTACGCGGAAGTCCGCGGGCTTGACACGCGATCGATTATACGCGGCGTATGCCTCGATCCCCGCGTCGGCGACTTTTACAACAATCCGTCGTTCGGTTACGGCGGATATTGTTTGCCGAAAGATACGAAGCAGCTGCTCGCAAATTACGACCGCGTTCCGAACAATTTAATCGGCGCGATCGTCGAATCGAACAGGACGCGCAAAGATTTTATCGCCGACCGAATAATCGCAAAAAAGCCGAAAACGGTCGGCGTGTACCGTCTGACGATGAAAGCGGACAGCGATAATTTCCGTCAATCGTCGATTCAAGGCGTTATGAAGCGCATCAAAGCGAAGGGCATACGGGTCGTCGTCTACGAACCGACGTACAGCGGCGGCGATTTTTTTAATTCGGAAATAATTAAAGACCTTGAAGAATTTAAAAAGCAATGCGACATCATAATCGCAAACCGCTCGGCGCACGATTTGGACGACGTAAAAGAAAAAGTCTATACGCGCGATTTATTTTCGAGGGATTGATGTACATAGAAATATAAAGGAGCAAATAGAAATGAACGCTTTTTCAAAAAAAACGGATATAACCCTTTTAATTGTATCTACAGCAGCTCTTGCAGTGAGCGTAGCTTTGATCGCATATTCCGCACAGATTTTCACATATATTCAAACCGTTGTCGAAACACAAATGTTACATCGTCCTATAAATCCTGCAAAGGTTCGGCAGACAATTGCTCCGCTTATCGGATTTCCGATTTTTACGGTTATTTTTTTTGACGCTTTGTTTTTTCTTAAATTTTCAAAAAAAACGAAGATAATTTTGATCGTGCAGTTTTTTATCGCAGCTGTGATTTTGACAGAATTCTGTGCTTTTGCGCGCTGCATACAAAACATGGACAGCGATATGGCATCTGAACTCATGCTTGCCAAAGAATGCTTTACGCATAAAACATTTTGGCCGCGCTCATGGCATTATTCGACGGAATTGCGCCTTTTAAACACGCAGCTTGTTACATCGTTCCTCTTTGCATTTACGTCGAGTTGGCTTACGGTAAAAGCCGTCTCTGCGATTATTTTGTGTTTCGCGTTGCCGCTCTCGTTGTGGTTTTTGCTCGGAACTCTCGGTGTAAAAACCCGATGGATAAAGCTTCTGTGTGCACTGTTTATTTTTATACCTTGGTCGCGTACGATGTGGAATATTGTGCAATTCGGAAATTATTATATTCCGCACATCACGATAAGTTTTATATATACGGGGCTTTTTCTGTCACTCGCATATTCGGAGCTTTCGGCAAAAAAAAGAAAAACGTTTGCGATAGTTTTTTTCACGCTTGCCTTTATTTCAGGAGCGTCGGGTATACGATACATTTTGAATTTTCAGTTTCCTATTGCACTTGCAATTGTCGCTTTTTCCGTTTATCGTCTTGTAAACCGAAAAGAAGCATTTTATTTTTCCCATTTTTTTATAAAAGACAGGCCGACGTTCTATGCCGTGATGAATATTTTTTTAAGCGGTTTCGGATATATTGTAAATTCATTGGTGCTGAAGAGGCTTTTTTCATTTTCAACATGGAACGATATACGATTCAATACTATCGGAGACGTCAGTTTTTCAGATGTTCATCGATCGATATTTGAGATATTCGGTTATCATAACGGTGTGCTTGTTTTCGGACCTGCAGGGATAAACAACGTTATGCTATATAGCGCGTTTATATTTTTTATCGTGTGTTTTGTCGTATGCATAAAAAAACATGAATCGGAGCATAAACGATTTTTCTTTATCATAGCTGCAGTTATGATTGTTTTAAATTCATTTGCAATAATTCATACAGAATACAAGGATCGATATTTTATTCCGTCTCTTGTTTATTGTGTCCCATGCTTTGCGCTGTTTCTAGAAAGCCCAAATCTTTCCGTGCTGAAAAAATACCTTGTCGGCGTGTCGTTTTCTGTTGCCCTCATTTTAGGGGCATTTACCACTTATATCGATGTTTTAACTTCAGATGGGAATCTTGATAAGCGCGCCGTATGCCGCTTTCTCGACGACAACTACGATTTCGGTTATGCGACGTTTTGGAATGCAAATGTTTTTACGATGATGACGGACGGCAGAGTTGAATTCGGAAATCTTTATTATGATACGATAGACGGCGTCAAATATATTCCAACTAAATTTAAATGCGATTTATGGCTGACACCCGAGCGTTTTTATCGCGATGATTACAAAGCGAATGAGCCGATTTTTTTCCTTGTAACTCAAAAACAATACAACGATGCTTCCCAGCGTGCCGTATTTAAAAACGGGACTCAGGTCTATTCGGACAATTTTTATCGTGTGTTCGAATTCAAAAACAAAAAAGCGTTTATCGATGCGTTTTAATAAGTCTGATAAAAAAGCTTCGGAATTAGGATGAGCGATATTTTCTGCCGCGCAACAGTTCGCAGTTGAAAACCGTACGCGCGATTTATTTTCGAGGGATTGACGGCGAGGATTTTCAGCAACGAAGCGAATGCGACGCTCATGCGAACGTTGACTTGCGCGGCACATTGCTCAAAGCGTATAAAATCGCTACAATCGTACGCATGAAACCGACGCTCATAAAAGATCTGCTTGCATCAAAGCCCGACGGAAAAGCCGTCACCGTGTGCGGCTGGGTGAGAACCGTGCGCGATTCGAAAAATCTCGTCTTCATTCAAGTAAACGACGGCAGCTCGTTTGCATCGATCCAGCTGACTTTCGACCGTACATCCCCTTCCGCCGGAGCCGACGTCAAAGCGATAGAAGAAAATATCGCAAAAGCGAATACCGGCGCTTCGGTGCGCGCCGAAGGCCTTCTCGTCCCTTCGCCCGCGTCGGGACAGGCCGTCGAAGTGACGCTCGAAAAGCTTATCGTTCTCGGAGAATGTCCGAGCGACGCTTATCCGCTTCAAAAAAATAAAATGTCTATGGAATATCTCCGCGAAAACGCTCACCTCAGAGCGCGCACGAATACTTTCGGTGCGGTGTTCCGCATGCGCAATCAAATGGCGTTCGCCGTTCACTCGTTTTTTCAGGAAAACGGCTTTCAATATATCAACGCGCCGATCATCACGTGCAGCGACGCCGAAGGCGCGGGCGAAATGTTTCAAGTGACGACGCTGTCGCTCGAAAAGATCGCGGAGATCGGTGTCAAAGCGGGGAATGCCGGCAAAAAGGCCGAAAGCGCTTCATCCCTCGTAGATTATTCGAAAGACTTTTTCGGCAAAAAAGCGAGCCTCACGGTGAGCGGACAGCTCGAAGCGGAAACGCTTGCGACCGCCCTTTCGCGCGTGTACACATTTGGACCGACGTTCCGCGCAGAAAATTCGAATACTCCGCGGCACTTGTCCGAATTTTGGATGATAGAACCCGAAATGGCCTTTTTCGATTTGGATGACGATATGGATTTGGCCGAAAGTTTTATCCAATACCTTTTGCGCTGGGCGCTTGAAAAGTGCCGAAGCGATTTGGAGTTTTTCGACAAACGCATTCAAAACGGCCTCATCGCGATGCTCGAACACGTCGCCGAAACGCCGTTTAAGCGGATTTCGTACACCGAAGCGATCGAAGCGCTCGAAAAACATGCCGACAAATTCGAATACAAACCGTTTTGGGGCTGCGATATTCAAACCGAACACGAGCGCTACCTCACCGAGCAAATCTACAAATGCCCCGTCATGGTTTACAATTATCCGAAAGCGATCAAAGCGTTTTATATGAAACAAAACGACGACGGCAAAACGGTCAAAGCCCTCGACGTCCTCGTTCCGGGCATCGGCGAAATAATCGGCGGAAGCGAGCGCGAAGAAAATTACGACAAACTGCTGGCTGCATGTAACGAGCGCAATATGGACATGTCGAATTATACGTGGTATCTCGACTTGCGCAGATTCGGCACGGTACCGCATTCGGGTTTCGGCCTCGGATTCGAGCGCCTCCTCCGCTACGTTACCGGTATGTCGAACCTCCGCGACGTTATCCCCTACCCGCGCGCGCCGAAGCTGGCGGATTTTTAAAAAGCGCGCTATAATTACAAGCGTTGATGAAACGGCGGCATAAAAAACGCTCGGCAAAAAATACGGTCGGTCAGCTCATCTATTTGACGGCGTCGTTTTACGCGCGGAACAATCTCTATACGTGCGCAGCTTCCTGCGCGTTCGGTTTTCTCTTTTCGTTTATCCCGATCGTCATGACGGTACTCGCCGTCCTCGTGCGCATCATCCATGCGTCGCCGGAAATCATCGATTCGGTTTTATCGCGCGTTTCCGAATACAAAACGATGTTCGACGCCGAATCCTTTATCGACGGTATACTGAAAGTAAAAACCTTCGGCCGGATCGAATTCGTACTTGTACTTTTTATCGTGCTGATGGCGAGAAAATCCTTCGCCGCAGTTATGCAGGGCATGCGCCGCATCTTTCATAAAAAAATAAAAACCCGCGCGATTTTCAACCATGCGCTCATCGTCATCGGAGAGCTTGCGCTCATCGTCATAGCGACGCTCATCATATTGCTGCTCTTCGCGCTTCGAAATCTTTTTACGCTGTTTCCGTTCGCCGCTCTGCCGGTCGAACTTCCGCCGCTCCTCGTTCTTTCGCCCGTTGTCATCACCGTATCCGAATTCGCCCTCATATTTGTCATCGTACTGCTCGCCTACCGCTATGCGTCGGAAACGAAACCGAACGTAAAACTCTGCGCATTCTGCTCCTCACTGTGTACGCTTTCGTTTTTTACGGCGGCAAAATTGACAAACGAATTTCTCAACATGGCAAACTACAATATCATCTACGGCGTGCTCGGCGGACTTATGGTTTTCCTCTTCCAAACGTATATCTTCTTTACGCTGTTTTTTATCTTCGCGCAAGTGGTATATATCGTGCAGTTTTTCGATCCGCTCGTTTTAAGCGAATTATACCTCTTACCCGACCGCGACGACACAAAACTCAATTCGATCGTAAAACGCATACTCTTTATCACGCCGTCGGCGATTATGAACGACGACAACGTCGAAAACTATACCGCTGGCTCGATCATCTACGCAAAGAACGAGCGCTCCGACGATTCGTACTACGTCGTCAGCGGTGCGGTACTCATCAACAGAAACGGAAACCTTTCGTACTGCGACACGGGCTCGTTTTTCGGCGAAGAGACGTGCATACTCGACCAACTGCGCACGTCGGAAGCGAAAGCGGAAACCGACTGCAAGCTGATGAAAATTTCCGCCGAAGAGTTCCGAAGCCTTCTTGAAATAAATCACAAAACGGCGGAAAAAGCGCTGTCGCACATATCCGAATATGTTTCGCGCGTTTATGGACGAACGGAAACTTTCCTGCTATAATGATAAAAATGGCTAAGTATATATTCATCACCGGCGGAGTCGTTTCGGGACTCGGCAAAGGCATCGCTGCGGCATCTATCGGGCTCATCTTAAAAAGCCGAGGATACAAAGTCGTCAATCAAAAATTCGACCCGTATTTGAACATCGATCCGGGAACGATGAATCCCTACCAGCACGGCGAAGTTTTCGTCACCGACGACGGAGCCGAAACCGACCTCGACTTGGGGCACTACGAGCGCTTTACCGACGCTTCTCTTTCCCAATCGTCGAATACGACTGCAGGCCGCGTCTACCTCGCCGTTTTAAACAAAGAGCGCGAAGGCGGATTTCACGGCGGAACGGTGCAGGTCATTCCGAACATCACCGAAGAGATCCTCCGCCGTATGATGCTTTCGACGGCGGAAACAAATGCCGACGTCATCATTACGGAAATCGGAGGTACCGTCGGCGACATAGAATCGCTGCCGTTTATGGAAGCGATCCGTCAGATGAAATACAAAGTCGGCGAAGAAAACTGCTGCTACATCCACTTGACGCTCGTGCCCTACATGAAAAAATCGCAGGAGCTCAAAACGAAGCCGACACAGCATTCGGTAAAAGAGCTGCAGGAGCTCGGCATCCAGCCCGACATCATTATGCTCCGAACCGAAGAGCCGATCGATACGGGAACCCGCGAACGGCTTGCCTCTTTTTGCAATGTCGACACGAATCACGTTATCCAAAATCTCACCGCGAGATCCATCTACGAAGTGCCGCTTCAAATGGAACACGAAGGACTCGGAAACGCGGTATGCGAAGCGCTCGCCCTTAAAAACACGCCCCCCGATCTCGCCGATTGGCAAAAGATGGTCGATAAATTCAACAACCCGAAACGCAAAGTGACGATAGCGCTCGTCGGAAAATACGTCGAACTGCACGACGCATACCTTTCCGTCGCGGAATCGCTCGTACACGGCGGCATCCACAACGAAGCGGACGTTACGATCGATTGGATCGGTGCGGAAAAACTCCCCGACGACAAAACCGCCCTCGCGCACTTAAAAGCGGCCGACGGCATCATCATCCCCGGCGGTTTCGGCGGACGCGGCATCGAAGGCATGGTCTACGCCGCGAAGTACGCGCGCACTCACAAAGTGCCCTACTTCGGCATCTGCCTCGGCATGCAGATTCAAGTCATCGAATATGCGAGAAACGTACTCGGCTTAAAAGACGCGAACTCTTCGGAGATGGACAAAACGACAAGCGATCCCGTCATCGATTTAATGCCCGACCAAAACGGAAAAATACTCGGAGGTACGCTCCGGCTCGGAAAATACGAATGCAAAATAAAGCCGGGTACGCTCGCCGAAAAAGCGTACGGCGCCAAAACGATTTGGGAGCGCCACCGTCATCGCTACGAATTCAATAACGCCTACCGCGACAGATTGATACAAGCGGGTCTCATCATTTCGGGCGTAAACCCCGAACGTGATTTGGTTGAAATATGCGAAGCTCCCGATCACCCGTGGATGGTCGGCGTGCAGTTTCACCCGGAGTTCAAAAGCCGCCCGAACCGCGCGGGTCCGCTCTTTCGCGAATTTATTAAAGCCGCGTGCGAGTATTCGGTAAAAAATAAAACGCAAAAATAATTAATAATTATTAATTAAATATAATTTATTATTATAATAAAAAAGAATAAAAAACAATTTTAAAATCAGTACGATATCGCGTATAACCTTCGCGGTTGAATGTTGTTATACAAACGTACGGTATTCGGTAATGTCTGCTGCGAAATCCGCTCTCGCAAATATTGACTTACTCAAAACCGTATGCTATGCTTTATGCGCTTCGCTTTTTATTAGCCTGCTGCTGCGACAATGAATCGCAGCATAGACATACTAAAAACGACGGAGCGTGGAACAGTTGTTTTAAATTTATTATATATAATATAATAAATTTTAGGAGATGCAAGTATGAGTACATCAATGAAACGGAATCGCCTCGCGATTCTTTTGGTTTCCGTTTTTTTTGTTTTGACAAACTGGTCGGCTTTTGCCAAAAAGGCGGAACCCGAACTGGTCAAACAGGAAGAAGGTTATTATTACGGCTACGGTAAAGGAGCTACAGCAGCGGAAGCGGAGTTCGCGGGAAAACGCGACCTCGTCGAAAGTGCGTTGACCGCCGCGCTTCGCTCCGTAAATCCGAAAGCGCCGAGGGTACAGGTAAGCGATGCGTCGGTCAAAGCCCGCATCACCGACATCAAACCCTATTCGCAATCCAAAAAGAATGAACCGCCGGCTGTCACCTACCGGATGAAAATCGTCGATTGGGACAAAAAAGAAAAACTCTATACCGATGCGCTTCGCGCCGATTTGAGCGCGCGTCTCGCTACAAGCAAGAGCAAAAAAAATCCCGCCGACAAGCTTTCCGGAGCTGTCGCAATCCTTGAAAAATTGGTCGACGAAGGCGAAACGGAACTGCTTTCGGCCGTGCCCGACGGTACGGAACTGCTTTCGCGCAGAGCCGAAGCGCTGTGCACCGATGTCACAAAAAACCTCGGCTTTACGTTTTCGGTAAAAGACGGCATCGTCAATGCATCTACGAAATTTTCGATTAAGGTCGCCGATACTTCCGGCAATGCGGCCGGCGGACTTCCGGTCACCGTTACGTGGGAAGCGGCGGATCTTCCGACAGATGCCGGCGAAGTCGCCGACGTTCGCACGCTGATCAAAGCCGACGCACTCGGTACGATCTCCGTCGCTTTTCCCGCCGATGAAAACTTTCGGAACAGGGCGGTAACGCTTACCGTGCAGACCGCATTGGCTAAGTCCGTTCCGTCGTCCGCCGTTTTGAAAAAGCTCGATACCCAAACGATCGCTGACGCGCACTATGTCCGTTTCGACGACATCAACGCGGCATTTCCGTCGGTCGTCGTTCCTGAGGGTGAATTCAATGCGGGAGCCGTTCCGCAGGATACCCGCGCACAGAAAAAAGAAGCCGCACACACGGTTTCGACCGTTTCGTACGCTATCGACGTGACGCCGGTCACGAATGCGCGCTATGCGGCCTTTCTCCACACGACGAGAGCCGAAAGCGCCCCCGATTATTTCGACAATCCCGATTACAATCAAGGAAAACAGCCGGTCGTCGCCGTCAGCTACAGCGACGCCGAAGCATACGCCGCGTGGCTCTCCGAGCAGACGGGTTTTACCTATCGACTTCCGACTGAAGAAGAATGGGAAAAAGCCGCTCGCGCCGGTGCCGACATCATCTATCCGTGGGGAGATGAAAATCCGACGGACGGAAAACGGGCGAATTACAAAGGCAACGGTAAATTTACCAAGACTTCTCCCGTAGGTTCGTTCGAAAACGGCAACAACGCATGGGGTCTCGTCGATATGTCAGGCAACGTCGCCGAGTGGACATCGTCGAGCCACGGCATCGAAGGAGAGACGAATCTTCGCACCGTCAAAGGCGGATCATGGATGGACGGCCCGACCGAATTACGCATTTCCAATTACCGCAATATCAACAGTCAAAACGGATACGCCGATGTCGGCTTCCGCTTAGTTAAGGAGGTTTCCGAATGAAAAAATACGCGCTTATCGTTTCGGCAATTTTTGCCGTTATGCTTATTTCCTGCGCTACGGGAGGCAAAGAAAATCCCGATGACAGGGCAATCGCTGCCGGTGTCAAAGCGTGGAACGACCGCGAACCCGAAGCGGCCGCTCCGTATTGGAACGAAATAAAAGACGAAAAAGTAAAAAAGCAATATCTCAACTATGTCGCCGCATATAAAGCCGGAACGGATGCACTTGCAAGCACCGATTCGACGAAAAACGAAGCGAAATTGCTTGCGGCCTGCAATACGGCGCTTGACAAATTCGGCTCGCTCGATCCCGCTCTCAAACTTCAGTCGGACGTCTCCGAAAAAGGCGCTTCTCTTTCGGCAAAACGCATCGACGGTTTGGTTGCTGCGGGAAAAATCACTCAAGCGAAAAAACTCTATGCGTCCGCAGTAAAAATATACGGAAACACCGATGAGCTGACGCAGGCGAACAAAGAAACCGATGTCGTAAGCGCTCTGTTCGCAAAGAGTTCCGCACTCAACAGTCAAATCGAAAAAGTCCGCTCAACTCCGGATTTTGAAGAAAAAATCGCAGCCTACGATTCCGTACTCGCCTCTTATGCAAGTGCCGAAAAAGAAATCGATTCTGCGGCAAACAATGCAGGCGTCGCAAAAACCGCAGGCGTTTCCGCAAATATCCGCGCGTTTAAAAAGACGCGTCAGGATTTGGCGATCGAACGCGCTTCTGCCATCCGCGCACGCGCATACGAATATAAAACGCACATCGACGAAGAATTCGCACGCACACCCGAAAACGCAGGCGAAAACGGCAAGATGCCGCTCGAAGCGATTCTCGCCCACTATCAGTCGATTCAAACGAATATCGACGCAACGTACCAGGATTTGCTCGCATTTGCGGCAAAATATCCGAACGATATCGGCCAGGATATTATCGACGATATAAACGCGCAGAAAAAAGATCTCGAATCGAAGATCGCTCAAGTCAACGCCGAAATCCGCACCGCGCAGGAAATTGCAAGCCGCGGCAAAGTCGTCTTCCCGCTCATGATCGGTCTGTTCAATCCCGATCCGCGCTCGACGGCTGAAAGCAAAAGGAGCCGCCCGGCGAAGTTCAGCGCGAAAAACGCAAAAGGCAACGAATACTGGTGGGGCATGGTTTCCATTCCGCGCGGACAGATGAACGACCTCGTCGTCACGCTGAAGGATAACCGTACCGTCCGTGTCTTTGCGGAAAACACGAAGAGCGGCCGGCTCATCGAAAAAAACAATATGAAAGACCTCGTCAACCGCAACGCAAAAATCGGAAACTCATGGCCGGTTCTCAACGCAGGCGGACAGTTGACGAGCAACAAATATTTCTTTGAAATACAAAAGGGCAAAACGCCCGACTATGAAGGCGAAGTCGTCGTCTACAGTTCATTCATTGTGAGGATGCGTTAATGAAGATCAACAAAAAAGGCATTATTGCCGTTATTATCATCGCGCTTATCGTACTGATATCGGCGGGCGCGTTTATCGTGTGGAGAGCTCAGCCGAAAGGCGCGGTCATCGCCGTGTCGACGCTGCCGGATTCTTTGAACCCCGTACTTGAGCAAAATACGTCGGGCTTGAACGCTGCCGAACTCTTGTTCGACGGTTTGGTCAACTTTGAAGTCGATAAAACCAGCGGTTCGCTTTACTCGGATCTCGCGCTTGCCGAAAGCATCGTGCAAAATCCCGCAGACAAAAAAACGTATACGGTTACCCTCAACGACGTAAAATGGCATGACGGCAATCCCGTCACTTCGGACGACGTCGTCTATTCGTTTGCCGCGTATACGGACGAAGCGAACAATTCTCCGAAGCGCGACTATCTTATGTCGTTTATTAAAAGCGTTACCGCCGAAAACGACAGAACGGTAAAGGTCGAATTCATCAATCCGATACCGGAATTCCGCGCATATCCCGTGCTCACGTTTAAAATCGTTCCGTCGAAATATAACGGACAGAATATGCAAGTCAATATGCGTGCGGGCGAAAACGAACGTAAATTCGCAACCGAACCTGTCGGAACGGGTCCCTTTAAACTTGCGACGTGGGAAATCGGCAAATGGGTTACCTTCGATGCGAACGGTACCTATTTTAAATCGAAGCCGCAGACGTCGAGCCTCGTCATGAAGCGCGTCATCGACCCGATTATCCGCATGAACGAAATGCGCAAAGGCCGCGTCAATGTCATCCTCGAAACGAACCCGATGGACAGAGCCGAAGTCGCGAAGATTCCGAACGTCGATATCAATTCGTACATCCCGTACGCGTTCTACGAAGTCGCGATCAATACGAAACTCTTCCCGAACGCCGACGGACGCCAGGCTATGGCAATGGCGCTCGACCGCGAAGTGCTTATTCCGTCGATCACCGATCAAAAATCGGGCGTCATCTTAAACTACGGTCCCTTCCCGTCGAACCTCTTTTCGGCGAATATTCCCGAATACGTCGACAAGCCGATGCCGACATTCCTTGCTTACGACCTTAACAAAGCAAAGAGCCTCGCTTCTTCCGGCGGCGTTTCAGGCCAAAACGCGATCCTCCTCTACCCCGACTCTATGGGCGAATTCGGTGCCAAAATGGCGAGCGGCATCGTCAAACAGCTTGCCGAAATCGGCTTGAACGTTGAAGCCAAGCGCACCGGCGACAGAGTTTTCGATCGCATGGTACATACCGAAAAATCATTCGAACTCGCGCTCATGTACTGCGAAGGCTTTGATAACCTCTATTCGAGCTTGGGCGACTGGTACCGCTCGAACGGTTCGAAAAACGTCACCGGAATCGCGGACAGCAAATTGAATAGTCTGTTTGACGCGTGGGAAAAAGAGATCGTTACCGCAAACTGGATCGATCTGACGCTTCAGATAGACAAGCGCCTCTGCGAACTTTCGCCTGCGCTGTACTTGTGCTCGCTGGAAAAAGACGTATACTCCCGCGGTTTAGACAACGTTGCGATCGCTACGGACAATCCGTTCCTTTCAGCCGAAAATTGGAAAATTAAATAGGGAGTGCTATGCGTTTTCTACGCTTTTTGATCCGAGAATTCATCATCCACGGCATCGTATTTGCCGTGGCGGGAACACTCGTGCTTTCGGCATTTTATCTGCTTTCGATCGGCGCGCCGCTTGAAAGCTATGCCGAAGCGGCACGGTCGTTTTTGCTGCTTATTTCGGGATCGGAAGATTTTTCCATTGCACATCCCGGTTTCAGCTCAGGTCAGATTATCGCATCGGGAGCGGCCGTCACTTTACCGCTGACGCTGCTCGCGCTCTTTATTTTGACCGTCATCGCCCTTGCCTCTTCCGCGTACACCGTAACGGGACAGTATATGTCCGAGCACCACGAATCCGCCGGAGCCGAACGCTTCGGAGGATTTTTGGGCTTGGTCACGTCCGTTCTCGCTGCGGTGCCGCTGTTCGTCGGCTTTTGGGTGCTGGCGAATGCGTTCGGAAGCGACGCCCCGTTTATCATCATCGCGCTTATCACCGTTGTGCTCGGAGGGCTTTCGTGGGATGCGACGAACTTTCTCAAAGCCGATATGCTCAGACAGGTCAATTCGACTCACGCGGTCGTGTTTTCAACGCTCGGCCGTAATTTGGGACGATTTTTTCCGCTGCCGGAAACCTATTCGGGCTATCTTTTTTCTTCGAGTCTGCCGCGCTTTATCCCTTACCTTGCGGGTAAAGTGCCGGCGATCATCGGAGGAGTTACGATCGCGGAAATCGTATTTTCATTTCCCGGACTCGGCAGTACGCTGCTCGATGCGTTGCTTGCTACGAACACCGATTTGCTCGTAGCGTCGGTGTTTATCCTTTTGTGCGTCAACGCGGTCGTAGCATTTTTGGTAAAGACCATTCTATTCCTGATTTATCCGAGGTGGTATGAAAAAGCTATTTAATGTTCTTAAAATACTGTGCATCGTCGTTTTGATATCGCCTCTCGCACTTTCGTGGCTTTCGCCGTCGTATTTTGCAGGTTTCGCACCGCAAAGGATCGTCGACTCCGGTTATTTTACGTCGCTCGTTTCGTCGTTTAAAGAGCTGTCGATTACGCTTGCGGCGACTGTGCTTTTCGCGATGTTGCTGAGCTTTATACTCGGCTACATAAGCGTATTGAATATGCACGTCGGGCGAAGTTTCGCAAATATCCTCAATGCGGTGGAATCGATTCCGGCGATCCTCGTAGCGCTCTTTTGCTACGCTCCGGTATCGGGCTACCTCGCACGCCATACGAGTGCGGCATCGACGATGATGTCGCTCATCGTATTCGTGCTCGCGGCAACGGTGACGACGCTGCCGGAAGCGGTTCGCAGCATCGCGATCCCGCTCATCGATCTGTACAACCGAAAATACAGCTTGTCGTTCCGCTCGTACGGATTTCCGAAGATGCGCATTCTCGCCATTTTGATGACGACCGACTTGATGCGCAGTACATTCCGCCGCGTTGCGGCGGGCATTTTGCTGAAAACGCTCGTCCTCGACTGTTCGTTCGGTTTTATCATTCAGCTCGGTTTCGGCAGTTACGGCACCCCTGCTCACTTGAGTCCGGGCGCACTCATCGCCGCGCACCGAGACGCGCTATTTGAAGGAGGCGACCCGATCCTCCTTTGGATTCCGTCCGCCATACTCATCGCGATCAGCGTCGCCTTTTTGATCGTGCTGAACGAAAAAGAGGGAGGAAACGCATGACACCTATTTCGCTTGATAATTTTTCGATCCGTCTCGGTGAGCGCGTGCTCCTCAAAAACTGCAGCTTTTCGCTTGAATCGCATGCTTCCGCCGTCATCATGGGACCGACGGGTACCGGTAAATCGGTGTTTTTGAAATCCGTCGCCGGAATTCTCTCTACGAAGATTTTTACCTTCGAAGGGGCCATGAAAGTGAACGGGATTCCCGCGTACTTCAACCACAAGCTCGGCTTCGGCGAATGGTCTCAGATCGCACAGTCGGGACTCATGTTCATACCGGCGGAAACCGCCCAAGTTATGAACCCCGCTTTAACCCTCGATCAAAACCTTGCCCTGCTCGCTCCGGGACAACGGCCGGTTATCGTCGAGCGGCTCACAAAATATTTTTCACTCGATTTTGAAGCGTTTGCGCGCCTCTATCCCGACGAGATTTCGGGCGGTGAAATGCAGCGCATCACGCTCATGATTCTTTTGTCGCGGAAAGGAAATCTCATCCTGTTGGACGAGCCGACCGTAAACCTCGACCGCAATCTCCGAAAGCACTTCGTCACGTTTTTGAACAACGAAATACTCGGCCCGAAAGATAAAACCTTCCTCATGGTCAGTCACGATCTTGACTTTATCAAACGGCTCACGCTCGACAAAGCGTTTATGCTCAAAGACGGCATCATCGAACAGATGAAAGAGCTTCCCGAAATGGAAGGCTACGAAAAGCCCGATGCGAAAAAAGGCGCGTCGGGAACTGCGATCGAATTGAAAAACGTGTCGCAAACGTATTTTAAGCGCGGTATCTTCGGAGAGCGCACCTTTACCGCATTTAAGGGATTGAACCTCAAATTCGAACGTTCGACCGTGTACGGACTCACCGGCCCTTCAGGCTGCGGAAAGTCTACGACGATTAAGGCGATCCTTCGCCTGCTCGACAGTACCAAAGGACAGATCCTCATGGAAGGTTCCGATTTGGTCGCCTTA
Source organism: Treponema socranskii subsp. socranskii VPI DR56BR1116 = ATCC 35536 (assembly GCF_000468115.1). Taxonomy (GTDB): domain Bacteria; phylum Spirochaetota; class Spirochaetia; order Treponematales; family Treponemataceae; genus Treponema_D; species Treponema_D socranskii. The sequence goes on along the minus strand of NZ_AVQI01000059.1, from coordinate 3,349 downwards.
AAGCCGAAAGAAACGGGAAGAGATCCGAAAGCATTTAAGCCGTTCCGCCGCCGTATGACGGTCGTACAGCAGGATTCGCGCTTTTCGTTTTTCCCCGATTTGAGCATCCGCGATTCGTTTAAACAGATTTCCGCGTCAAGCGAAGGCGGCACGATCGAAGAGCTCGAAAAGAACCTCGAAAAGGTCGGCCTTACGAGCGCAAACCTCGACGAGCGGCCGCAGCAGCTGTCGTCCGGAGAGATGAAGCGCATGGATATCGCACGTGCGCTCACTGCAAAGCCGGATATCCTCCTGCTCGACGAACCCTTCGCGCACATCGATTTCGAAACGCGCCTCAAAGTCATGCAGGCAATTTCCGAATACCTCGCCGTCCACGCGACGATTTTGGTTATCGTCACGCATGAGGATTTCGACCTCCGCTACTTTGTCGAAAAGAGTTTCGATTTCCCCGAACTGGTCGGCCAGTTCACCGGAAATTAAACGGCTCTTATGCGCCCCCGCGTAAAATCGCAGGCGCGCCTACCGTCGTTTTGAAACGTCCCGCCTCCCGCGGGGCGTTTTTTTTATTGCCGGACGGAAGATATGTGTACGTAAGTTTTTTTTCTAAAAGGTTCAAGCATATTACTTGTATTCATAGACGTCGCGCCTATGCCCGACGTCTACAACGAGAATACAAAGCTCATCATTTTTTATATCACAAAGGATTCTGTAATCTCCAACACGATAGCGCCATAAGCCGATATAATTTCCGACTAAAGCCTTGCCTCTGGCTCTCGGATCATCGAGTTTCGAAACCTCGTCCATATAGTCAAGAATTCTTACCTTGACCGAGTTATCTAATTTTTTTAACTGCTTTCTCGCATCTCCCGAATATACAACTCTCACAATCCGAATTCCTTCCGGAGTTCATCACTTGTATATGTCTTTCCATTACTCTTTTTAAATCTTTCCAAAGCGGCAATGGCGACATCATAATCCGCCTTATTTTCCAAACAGTCTTTCATAAAGCTGCTGACAGCCTTATTAATAAACCAACTGCGCGAACAACCGCGCTCTTTACAATAAGCATCCACTTCATCAAATACGGTACTGGTAATGCTGAAACTCATAATTTTGGTCTTAGTTTTCTTTCGAACACTCTGCATAAAAACATCCCGTAAAACATCAGGGCACCTCTAAAAACTGCAGTTTTTAGAGATAACTTTTAAAATACCTAAAAGCTTGCATCCGATACGATAGTACAAGTTATTTTTAATAATATTATCAACACTATTAGTATTTGTCAAGCACTCTCCAAAAACATAAAAATGCCGTCCTAATGCTCTCACAATGCGTGTACGCGAGCGCGCACAAAAAAGCGATACTGTGATATAATAAGCGAACGGTCGGCGCATTTTTGAAAAATCGATATTTTTGCAATGCCGTATTTTAAACACTATTTTTTATAGACAGGAAACACTATGCCGCTCTCAAAAATCATCGTTCTCGATTTCGGAAGTCAATACGCGCACTTGATCGCAAAGCGTTTCCGCGCTCTCGGTTATTATTCCGAAATCGCCCTCCCCTCCGCTTCTCTTTCGGAAATCGAAGGGGCAAAGGGGATCGTTTTAAGCGGAGGCCCCGCTTCGGTGTACGACGCGAATGTCCCCGTCTTCAACAAATCGATTTTGGATTCCGACATTCCGATTTTGGGGCTCTGCTACGGACACCAGCTCATGGCGCAGCATTACGGCGGAAAAGTGGAAAAAGGAGAGGCGGGAGAATTCGGTATAGCGCATCTTACGATCGATCCACACACCGCGTCCCCGCTTTTTTCCGGTATCGCTTCTCCTATGCAAGTATGGATGAGCCATCAGGATGAAGTGACGAAGATCGCGGACGGATTTGAAAAAACGGGCAGCACGGAAAACTGTAAATACGCAGCTTTGCAAAACCTTGCAAAAAAGCGCTTCAGTCTGCAGTTTCACTGCGAAGTTGCCGACACGCCGTGCGGAAACGCAGTGTTCGAAAACTTTGCTCGATTTTGCGGCATGGAAAAAAATTGGGATGAAAAAGCGGTTTTGGAAATGATCATAGGCGACATACAACGCGAAGCAGAAGATAAAAACGTGCTGCTTTTTTTAAGCGGAGGCGTCGACAGCAGCGTCACCTTTGCGCTTTTAAATAAAGCGCTCGGACAGGATCGCGTGCTTGGACTGCATATCGATAACGGCTTTATGCGTAAAGGCGAAAGCAAAGCCGTCGCCGAACACTACCGTGCGGCGGGCTTTACCAATTTTATCGTCGAAGACGCGAGTGAGCGTTTTTTGAAAGCCGTGAGCGGCCTTGTCGATCCGCAAAAAAAACGCGTTGCGGTCGGAGAAACCTTTATCGCCGTTCGAGACGCCATCGTCGCCGAAAGGCACTTGGACGGGGAATCATGGATGCTCGCGCAAGGTACGCTCTATCCCGACATCATCGAATCGGGCGGGACGAAAAATTCAAACGTCATCAAAACGCACCATAACCGCGTCGAAGGAATTCAATCGCTCATCGAAAAGGGCTTGATAATCGAACCGCTGAAAAATCTTTACAAAGACGAAGTGCGGAACATCGGAAAAAAGCTCGGTCTCGCCCCTTCCCTCATCCGCCGCCATCCCTTCCCCGGCCCCGGCCTTTCGATCAACGTATTGTGTTCGGACGGTACGATGAGCGAAAAAGACAAAAGTGATTTTAAAAACGCTGAAAAAGAAATAGAGGCGATGCGCATTCCGCTTTCACAAACCCTAACGGAGCGATATGCCCTTCCGGTGCGTTCGGTCGGCGTGCAGGGAGATTTCCGCACCTACCGCTTTCCGGCAGTGCTTTCATTCGAAACGCTTGCAGACGGTTTTTACCGCACACCCGAAGATTGGGATGCGCTCGAAGCGGCATCGTCCCACATCACGAATAAGGCTTCTTTTATAAACCGCACGCTCATCCGCCTCTACCGAAAGCCGGGCGTAAAGCTTTCGCTGCAAAAAGGCTATTGCGATAAAAAGCGGCTCGACCGGCTTCGCGAAGCGGACGACATCGCACTCGAAGCGCTTTACGAATCGGGATGGTACGATAAAGTGTTCCAGCATTTGACGATCGACTTGCCCTATGCGTCCTCGCCCGACCGCGCAAGCTTCGTGCTGCGTCCGGTATGCAGCGAAGACGTGATGACCGCGCGCTTTGCGCACTTGCCGCAGGATGTACTTGAGCGCATCGTACAAAAAATTGCCGCCCTCCCCTTTGTCGATGCGGTCTACTACGACGCGACGAATAAGCCGCCTGCGACATTCGGCTGGGAATGATCGATACGCGCGGAATTATTTTTGCGGGAATT